>JBPOHT010000050.1:0-72590 GCA_052035235.1 Pseudomonadota bacterium
TGCTGGGATCGCGATTCGGCTACCAGCCGGATCGCACGCTCTCGCAACTCCGGTGAAAACTTCGTAGATTTCCTCATGGCTCCATTCTCTCAAGTAAAGGAGCCTCCACGTATCCCGGGGCGATTCACGGCGGGTCCTTCGGTTAACCTCGGCGTTAGCTGTTTGGAGAAGCTATGAGCGACATGTGGGACTGGTTTCAACACAAGCAAATCGCCGACAACGCGAGGCGCTCTTCTGATGCAGGCCTGGATGCAAGGTCCGCACTCAAGCGAGTTGATGAGTTAGAAAAAAGAATTGAGACACTGTCTCTCCTCTGTCGCGCGCTGGTGGAAGAACTGGAGCGCTCGTCGGGTGTTTCAGAGGACCAGATCAAGGCCCGCATGCTTGATATCGACCTTCGCGATGGAAAGCAGGATGGAAAATACGACCCGAAAGGCACAACTATCTGCGGGGGTTGCGGGAGGACAGTCGCAAAACGGCGTGAGGGCTGCATGTGGTGCGGAGCGCGTCTGTGAACCACCGAAGCCAGCTAACCAGTGCTTCAAGCCAACGCGCTAACGCGCGCGGCTTCAGCTAGGGCGCTAGCCCCAACAGCCAGAGGAAGCGTGCTTTGAGTGGATTCATCATCCGCACCGAGCAGCCGAGCGATTTCGCGGATATCACCCGCGTCAACGAATCGGCATTCAAGTCGGAGCCCCACAGTGACCAAACGGAGCACTTCATCGTTCTGAGGCTTCGCGCGGCAGGCGCACTCACAGTGTCGCTGGTCGCAGAGCAGCGAAACCACGTCGTAGGACACATCGCGATTTCGCCCGTGCAGTTCTCAGACGGGTCAACTGGTTGGTACGGCTTGGGACCGGTGGCGGTACTCCCAGAGCTTCATCATCAGGGCATCGGCAAGACGCTGATCAACAGTGGGCTCGCATTCTTGCGCTCTTCGGGTGCCGCCGGCTGTGTGGTTCTCGGTAACCCTGACTACTACGGGCGTTTCGGTTTCGGAAATCGACCAGAGTGTATTTTCGAGGGTGTGCCAGCCGAGTATTTCCAAGTGCTTGCGTTCAAGCCGCAGTTCCCCGTGGGCACAGTTACCTACCACGCTGCGTTCAGTGAGCCGGGGCTAACAAGCTGATGTAGCCGATGCGCGTGGCGGGGTAACGTCGGCCCAACCCGCGCTTAAAGCCAACGCGCCTTCGGCGCGCGGCTTTAGCTAGGGCCGCCGGGCGTTTTGCTTCCAGGGGAAACCGCAACGCCTGGAAGTGGGCCTCAGGCTTTCCTGAGCAAGCGATAGATCACCAGCAACAGCACCGCGCCCAGGGTCGCCACCAGGACGCCTTGCATGGTGAAGCCGTTGAAGCTGGCGATGCCGAGTTGCGTCCCGACCCAGCCGCCGACGAAGGCGCCGCCGACGCCCAGCAGGATGGTGATGATGAAGCCGCCCGGGTCCTTGCCCGGCAGCAGCCATTTGGCCAGTACGCCGGCGATCAGGCCCAGCACGATCCACGACAGGATGCCCATCATTCATTCCCCTTCAGGTGAGTCAGTGCTTCGATTGTGGGCATGCAAAATGAACGGTCGCTGTCTGGCGACTAGTCGCAGTGTTCCTGCATCGCCGCCTTGGCCTCGGCGCGACGCTGCTCGATCTGCTGGGGGCTCATGTAGCTACGGTCGCCGTTCTGATCCGCCGAGTAAAACCGGCCTGTGCCCTGCATCCGGGCGCTCTGCCGCCGGGCCTGCTCGCAGCGCTGCTGTTGCTGACGTTCGGCCGTGACTGCCTGCTGCCGCTCCCGGACCTGTTCGCCGGGATTCTGCCCAGCCGCCTCCAGCGCCTTGAGGTGCGGGCTGGCACCGGGCGAGGGTGGCGGCGGAGCCACCTGGCCGTACTGGCCCTGGGCCGGCGGGGTCTGGCTGTAGTGGACCCGGCCATCCGCGTCGACCCAGCGGTAGGCCTGGGCCCCGGCCAGGGCCGGGGCCAGCAGCAGGCAGAGGGTAAGGGCGGTCCGCTGCATGTTTCAGGGCGTCTGGCCGGCGCCGGTGGGGTCCACGTGCCAGGCCGAGGGTGGCAGGCTGCCGTTCCAGCCCTTCTTGCGGTGCTCGGCGGTGACATGGGTGTAGATGCCGCCGCGGACATTGAACACCGCGGTCAGGCGCATGTAGCGGGGCTTGGTGGCTTTGACCAGGTCGTCCAGGATCTGGTTGGTCACGGCCTCGTGGAAGCAGCCCTCGTCACGAAAGCTCCAGATGTACATCTTCAGGGCCTTGAGCTCCACGCAGGCCTTGTCCGCCACGTATTCCAGGTACAGCGTGCCGAAGTCGGGCTGGCCGGTCTTGGGGCAGAGGCAGGTGAACTCCGGGATGCGCATGCGGATGGTGAAATCGCGCTGCGGGGCCGGGTTGGGGAAGGTCTCGAGGGTCTTGCTGGGCAGGCTTGCCATGTTTTTCAATAGGTTAGGGGGTCTTGCGGCTGGACCGCTAGCGGTCCGGCCCCAACAAACGAGGGAAATTATTGATCTGGCGCCCCCAGGACTCAATCCAGGGATGGGGGCGGGCAATCCAGGGCGGGTATTTTCCTGCATGGCGCCGGATCAATAATTTACACTAGAGCCTTCGTTTCATAACCCACTAGAAAAGGCCCCCAGAGGGCCGGCCCGATCATTCCATGCGACTTTCTGGCATCAAACTCGCCGGGTTCAAATCCTTTGTCGACCCGTCGAGCCTGCCCCTGCCGACCAACCTGACCGGCGTCGTCGGTCCCAACGGCTGCGGCAAGTCCAACATCATCGACGCGGTGCGCTGGGTGCTGGGTGAAACCAGCATGAAGAACCTGCGCGGCGCCGACTCCGAGGACGTGATCTTCAACGGCTCCAAGTCGCGCAAGCCCGTTGGCCGCGCCATGGTGGAGCTGATCTTCGACAACTCCGACGGCCAGGTCGCCGGCCCCTTCGCCGCCTACGCCGAGATTTCGGTCCGCCGCGAGCTGACCCGCGACGGCAGCTCGCAGTACTTCCTCAACGGCCGCAAGTGCCTCAAGCGCGACGTCACCGACCTGTTCCTGGGTACCGGCCTCGGCGGCAAGAACCAGTACGCCATCATCGAGCAGGGCATGGTCTCGACCATGATCACGGCCAAGCCCGAGGAACTGCGCCAGTGGCTGGAAGAAGCCGCCGGCATCTCCAAGTACAAGGACCGCCGCAAGGAAACCGAGTCGCGTATCCGTGGTACGCGCGAGAACCTGTCCCGCCTCAACGACCTGCGCTCGGAGATCACGCAGCGCCTGGAAGTGCTGGGCAAGCAGGCCGCCAACGCCGAGAAGTACAAGGAATTCAAGGGCAGCGAGCGCCAGTTGCGCGCCGAGATCCTGGCCCTGCGCATCCGCACGCTGCAGCTGCAGTCGGCCGGCCACGAGACTGCCATCGGCGAGCTGGAGCAGGCCCTGGAGGCCGCGCGCCTGCGCGTCGGCGAGCTGTCCGACGCCCGCATCGCCGCCGAGATCGAGCAGCGCGTGCTGGCGCAGAAGCTGGGTGACGAGCAGAGCCAGGTCTACGAGGCCGAGGCCGGCCTCGCGCGCCAGGAGCAGAGCCTCAACCACGCGCGCCAGCTGCAGCAGATGAAGATGCGCGAGCTGGAGCAGCTCGCGCGCCAGGTGGCGGAGCTGGAACAGCGCCAGCAGCGCGAGCATCAGCGCCTGCAGGACTCCGCGCGCCAGACCGCCGAGCTGGAAGACCAGGCCCAGCAGGCTGAGGCCCAGGAAGAGCAGGCGCAGTCCAGCCTGATCGAGTCCGACGACGACGCCAACGCCGAGCAGAAGCGCTGGGACAGCTTTGCCCAGGACGCCGAAACGCCGCTGATGCAGACCGAGGCGGAGCGTGTGCGCGTGCAGCAGCTGGAGCGCGCGCGCTTCCAGGCCGACGAGCGCTACAAGCGCCTGGAGGCCGAGCACGGCGCCATCAACCTCGGCCCGATCCAGGCCAGCCTGGCGGACGCCGACAACGAGCTGCGCCTGCTGGGCGAGGAGATCGAGGTGGCGCAGGAGCGCCTGGGTTCGCTCGACACCGATCTGCAGACCCTGCGCGAAGACCGCACCCAGACCGAGAACGCCCTGCACGAATCGCGGCAGATCCTGCAGAGCGCGCGTGGTCGCGTCTCCTCGCTGGAGACGCTGCAGCAGGCCGCCCTGCGCCAGGACGATGCCGAGCTGAACCAGTGGTTGCGCCAGCAGCAGTTGGCCGAGGCCCCGCGCCTGGCCAGTGCCCTGCAGGTGGAAGGCGGCTGGGAAGCCGCCGTGGAACAAGTGCTGGAAGGCCTGCTGCAGGCACCGCTGCTGCCGGACTTCGCTGCGCGCCTGCGCGGCATCGGCGAGTCGCCCAAGGCCGGCATCGCCCTGATCAACCAGGCCGGCGGCAGCGCCAGTGTGGGCCTGGGCGCCAAGGTCAGCGGCCCGCAGGCCGTGCTGGACCTGCTCTCCACCGTGCAGGTGGCCCACAACCCGGGCGAGGCCGAGGCCATGGCCCAGACCCTGGGCCCGGCCGAGTCGGTCATCACGCCGGACGGCGTCTGGCGCGGCCGCAACTGGATCCGCTACCCCAAGCGTGGCGAGGGCAACAGCGGTGTCATCGCCCGCGGCCAGCTGCTCAAGCAGCTCAAGGCCCAGGTCGAGGAGCAGACCGCTGCCGTGCAGGAGCACGAGGCCCGCCTGGGCGAGCTGCACCAGCGTATCCGCACGCTCGAGACCGAGCGCCGCGAGCTGTCCGGCAAGTTCGACCAGTCGCGCAACCGCCAGGCGCAGAAGATGGCCTTCCGCCAGGCCCAGGCCGTGCGCCTGGAGCAGGCCCAGGGCCGCCAGTCGGCGCTGGGGCAGGAGCTGGAGGCGCTGCGCGAGCAGCGCGAGCTGCAGAACACCGAGCTGGAAGAATCCCGTACCCGCCTGGTGTCGCTGGAGGACGTGGCCCAGCAGCTGCGCAACCAGCGCGCCGAGATGCAGCAGACCCTGGCCCGCAAGCGCGACCTGGTGCAGCGGGCCCGCGTGGTGCTGCAGCAGACCCAGGCGGCACGCAACCAGATCCAGGTGCGCATCGCCAGCCAGGCCTCGTCGGTCGCCGCCCTGGAGCAGAGCATCCAGGACCTGGCGGTCAACCGCGAGCGCCTGATCGAACGCAAGGCCGAGGAAGAAGCCCGCGCCGGCGAACTGGATGCACCGCTGGCCGAGCAGGTGCAGGGTGTGGAGGCCGCGCGCGCCGCGGTGGAAGCCGCCCGCGAGAAGCTGCGCGAGGTGCGCCTGCAGGTCGAGCAAATGGACAAGTCGCTCACCGAAACCATCCAGGTCTCCCGCAACGCTGAAGGCGCCAAGGACGAGGCGCTGGAGAAGCTGCAGCAGGCCAAGCTGGAATTCGAGAACCTGCGCGCCCACCGCGAGAGCCTGGACGAGCAGTTCGTGGAGACCGGCTTCAACCGCGAGGAGCTGTTCGCCGGCCTGGCCGAAGAGGCCGAGCTGCAAGGCTGGGAAGAGAAGCTGGCTTCCATCCTGCGCCGCATCGACCGCCTGGGCGCCATCAACCTGGCCGCCATCCAGGAGCTGGAAGAAGCGCAGCAGCGTTCACAGTACCTGGCTGACCAGCACGCCGACCTTCACGGTGCCCTGGAAACCCTGGAAGAGGCGATCCGCAAGATGGACGCCGAGACCAAGGAACTGTTCAAGCAGACCTTCGACAAGGTCGACACCGTCTTCCGCGACCGCTTCCCCAAGCTGTTCGGCGGTGGCGAGGCCTACCTGGAACTGACCGGCGACGACCTGCTCGACGCCGGCGTGCGCGTCATGGCCCGCCCGCCGGGCAAGCGCAACAGCTCCATCCAGCTGCTGTCGGGCGGCGAGAAGGCAATGACCGCCGTGGCCCTGCTGCTGGCCCTGTTCCAGCTGAACCCGGCGCCGTTCTGCCTGATGGACGAAGTCGACGCCCCGCTGGACGACGCCAACGTCGGCCGCTTCTGCGAGATCGTCCGCGAGATGTCGCAAGGCGTTCAGTTCATTATCATTACCCACAACAAGATCACCATGGAGCTGGCCAAACAGCTGCACGGCGTGACCATGCAGGAGCCGGGCGTCTCGCGCCTGGTGAGCGTGGATATCGACCAGGCAGTGGAAATGACGTCCAGCATCCCAGCCGAGACCGAGAAAGCCGAATGAGCGTGTTGCAGTGGGCACTGCTGATCGTGGGAGCGGCCGCCGTCATCGCGGTCTATGTCGTCAGCCGGCGCAGCAGCCGCCTGCCCAAGAACTGGGAGCCGCCGTCCGGCCGGGGTAGCGCGCCGCGAGGCGGCGTGCCCGGGCTGCCGGGCAAGCCGGCTGCCGACCAGATGGACATGTTCGCCCAGGGTTCCCGGGGCGGCGAGTTCGACGAGTTCGGCGTGGGCAAGCCGCGCAAGCGCGCCGAGAACGACCTGTTCGGCGAGCCCGAAGCCGCCGCGCCTGCCGCCGCCGCGCCGGTGGAGGAGAAGATCGTCACCCTGCTGATCGCCGAACGCGAAGGCACGGCCATCTTCGGCCCCAAGATCCATCTTGCCTTGCAGGCCCAGGGGCTGCAGTACGGCGAGCACCGCATCTACCACCGCCTGCAGGGCGGCAAGGCCGTGTTCTCGGTGGCCAGCCTGGTCAAGCCGGGCCTGCTGGACCCCGCCGAACAGCAGGGCTTCTCCACGCCGGGTCTGACGGTGTTCATGCTGCTGCCGGGGCCGGCCAAGCCGGGCGCCGCGCTGCAGGACATGATCTCCACCGCACAGTCACTGGCCAACGCGCTCAACGCCGAGGTCTTCGACGCCAGCCGCCAGCCGCTGACGCCGGACAATGCGCGCACCCTGAAGGCTGATGTCGGTGCCTGGGCGCAGCGCAACGGCGTCGCCCTGTAGAAAGAGAGCTTCCCGTGAGCGAAGGACCGCTCCAGCGCGCCGCCGAACTGCGGCGCCTGCTGCAGGAACACAACCACCGCTACTACGTCCTCGACGATCCCAGCGTCACGGACGCCGAGTACGACGGCCTGTTCCGCGAACTGCAGGAACTGGAAGCGGCGCATCCGGAGTTGCGCACGCCGGACTCGCCGACGCAGCGCGTCGGCGGCGCTGCCAGCAGCGCCTTCTCCCAGGTACGCCACCGCGTGCCGATGCTCTCGCTCAACAACTGCTTCAGCGAAGAAGAGCTGGGCGACTTCGACCGCCGCGTGCGCGAGGGCCTGGGGCGTTCCCCGGTTGTCTATGCCGCCGAGCCCAAGCTCGATGGCCTGGCCGTGAGCCTGGTCTACGAGGATGGCCTGTTCGTACGCGGTGCTACCCGCGGCGACGGCGAGACTGGCGAGGACATCAGCGACAACCTGCGCACTCTCAAGCGCATCCCGTTGCGCCTACGCGGCGACAGCCGCGGCACGGTGGAAGTCCGCGGCGAGGTCTACCTGCCGCATGAAGGCTTCCGCCGCATGAACGAGGAGGCCGCGGCCGCGGGCGAGAAGCTATACGTCAATCCGCGTAATGCCGCCGCCGGCAGCCTGCGCCAGCTCGACTCCACCATCACCGCGCGGCGTCCGCTGGCGTTCTACGCCTACGGCGTGGCCCAGGGCCAGCCCTCGTCCGTGCGCACGCACATGGACATGCTGCAGCAGCTGCGCGAGTGGGGCTTCCCGGTGTCGGATCTCGTGCGTCGCGTCGAAGGGGCCGCAGGCTGCCTGGCTTACTACCGCGAGATCGGCGAACAGCGCGCCGCGCTGCCCTTCGACATCGACGGCGTGGTCTACAAGCTGGACGATCTCGCCGGCCGCGAGGAACTGGGCTTCGTCTCGCGCGCGCCGCGCTGGGCGGTGGCCCACAAGTATCCCGCCGAAGAGGCGCAGACGCTGCTGGAGAACGTCGACTTCCAGGTAGGCCGCACCGGCGTGCTGACCCCCACCGCGCGCCTGCGCACGGTCTTCGTCGGCGGTGCCAACGTATCCAACGCCACGCTGCACAACATGGATGAGGTGGCGCGCAAGGACGTGCACATCGGCGATACCGTGATCGTGCGCCGTGCCGGCGACGTGATCCCCGAGGTCAAGGAAGTGGTGCTGGCCCTGCGCCCGGCCGACGTGCGCCCTGTGCTGATGCCGGCCACGTGCCCGGTCTGCGGCTCCGAGGTGCGGCGTGATCCCGAGGGCGTGGCCTACCGCTGCATCGGCCGCCTGGTCTGCAAGGCCCAGCTCAAGCAGGCCCTGCAGCACTTCGTCTCGCGCAAGGCGGCAGATATCGACGGCATCGGCGAAGCGCTGATCTCGGATCTGGTGGACCGCGAGCGCCTGCGCACGCCGGCCGACCTGTTCACGCTCGCCGTGGCCGACATCGCGGTGCTCTACAAGTCCGCCGAGGTGGCGCCGGCCAAGATGATCGAGGCCATTGGCGCGCGCCGCGAGCTGGCACTGCCGCGCCTGGTCTACGCCCTGGGCATCCCATCCGTCGGCGAGACCACGGCCAAGGACCTGGCCAAGCACTTGGGCAGCTTCGCGCGCATCCGCGAGGCGCTCCCCGAGGTGCTGACGCTGGTGGAAGGCGTCGGCGTTGCCGCCGCTGAAGAGATACGCTCCTTCTTCGCCGATCCGCACAACGCCGAGGCGGTGGATGCCCTGCTCACGCAGGTCGCCATCACCGGAGAGCATCCGGTGTCCGCCGAAATCGCCGACCGCTGCTCGCTGGGCCTGCTGCTGGCGCAGCAGCAGGTCAAGGGCCTGGGCCCGGTGAAGGCCGACAAACTCACCTCGAACCTGGACAGCGTCGCCGGCCTGCTGGCGCGCATCGACGATACCGGCGCGCTGGGCTCGCTGCTGGATGAGAAGACCGCCGCCGCGGTGCAAGCGCATTTCGCCGACGCGGACCGGCGCCAGCACCTGCTGGGCCTGGAGGCCCAGTTCCTTGGCTTCGGCCTGATGGGTGCCGATGCCCCGCGCGCTGCCGCGGCCGGCGGCCCGCTGTCCGGCAAGACCTTCGTCATCACCGGCACCTTGCCGGTGGGCCGTGACGAGGCCGCGGCGAAGATCGAGGCGGCCGGTGGCAAGGTCAGCGGTTCGGTCTCCGCCAAGACCGATTTCCTGCTGGCCGGCGAGTCGGCCGGCTCCAAGCTGGCCAAGGCCGAGAAGCTGGGTGTCACCGTGCTGGACTACGCCGCCCTGCAGGGCATGCTCAATGGAGAAGGCCCTTGATGGAACTGGATACTGCCCGCCTGCTGCGCGCACTGGCGGCACAGCCCTGGACCTCCACAATCGTCATCCTCGGCGCGGCGGCGCTGCTGGTCGTCGTGATGCACGTGCTGGCGCGCGGCCTCAACGACGGCCGCCACCCCTGGCAGCAGCGCCTGCGCGCGCGGCTCGGCGTGCCTGCCGACAAGAAATTCCAGGAGATCCGCTGGCTGCTCCTGACGATGCACTTCTTCCTGTGGCAGTTCGTCGCCTATCTGCTGATGCACGCCTGGGGCTGGCACGACGAGAGCGAAGAGCTGCTGAAGACGCTGTTCTCCAAGGGCTTCATGCTCGGCGGTGTGCGCATCGTCATCGGCAAGCTGCTGGCCGGCATGCTGATGTTCCTGGCGCTGTTCACCTTCACCCGTTGGCTGCGCCGCAAGCTCGAGCGTGACTGGCTGGTGCGTGCCGGCGTGGAGCCGAGCACGCGCGACACCGTGGCCACGCTGTTCGGATATATCACCTTCATCATCGCCATGCTGGTCGGCCTGTCCTACGCCGGTCTGGACCTGAGCAAGCTGGCCATCGTCGCCGGCGCGCTGTCGGTGGGCATTGGCTTCGGCCTGCAGAACATCGTCAGCAACTTCGTGTCCGGCCTGATCCTGCTGTTCGAGCGCCCGATCCGCACTGGCGACTTCATCAACGTCAGCGGCAGCGAAGGCATCGTACGCAAGATGCGCATCCGCGCCACCGAGATCGAGACCGGTGATCGCGAGACGATCATCATGCCCAACTCCAACCTGTTGTCGAACCCGGTCCGCAACCGCAGCCTGCGCACGCGCATGGGCCGCGTGGTGCTGAACGTCGGCGTCGCCTACGGCAGTGACCCGGAGCTGGTCCGCAAGGTCCTGAAGGAAGTGGCCGCCAAGCATCCCGCGATCCGCGGCGAGGGTGCGGTGCTGTTCACCAACTTTGGCGCCAGCTCGCTGGACTTCGAGCTGTCGGCGCCCATCATCGACGGCGACGGCAAGGGCGGGGTGGCCAGCGACCTGCGCTTCTCCATTATCGCCGCGTTCGCCCAGGCCGGCATCGAGATGCCGTTCCCGCAGCAGGACGTCTATATCCGCTCGCTGCCCGAGGGTGCGTTGCCGCCGCGGCCGGCAGCCGAGGGGACTGAGGGAACTTCAGGCAGCAGCAGCTGATTCCGCGGGCGTCCGCGCGCTGATCGCCAGCGCATGGATGTCGGTCTGCATCATCTCGTCCAGCGCGGCATAGACCTGCCGGTGCCTCGCCACGGGACTCTGCCCGGCAAAGGCGTCCGAGACGATCTTCACCCTGAAGTGGCCACGCCCGGTCGCCGCACCGGCATGCCCGGCATGCAGGTGGCTCTCGTCTTCCACCACCAGTTCGGTCGGTGCCAGCACCTCGGCCAGCCGCTCGCGGATACGCTCGATGCGGCTCACGGCAGCGCCTGGATGAAGGGTGTGACTTCCACTCGCACGTAGACACCGGCGGCGAGGTAGGGATCCGCCTCGGCCCAGGCCTGTGCGGCCTCCAGGCTCGGAAACTCGGCGACGATCAGGCTGCCGTGGAAGCCGGCCTGCGGTGCGTCCGCGGCATCGGCCTTGGGACGCGGGCCGGCCAGCACCAGGCGGCCTTCGGCCACCAGCAGCTTGAGGCGCTCGACGTGGGCGGGGCGGGTGGCCTGGCGGCCGGCGAGGCTATCGGGCGCATCCACGCCCCAGATTGCAAAGAGCATCAGTTCTGCTCCTTGGGTTCCTGCAGGTAGCGGCCCAGGAAGGGCGCATGCGCCAGCATGAACACGAACATCAGGATCAGGGTGCCCGGAAATTTGAACAGCATCCAGGTGTCGTAGCTGAAGTTCTTCGCCACCCAGATGTTCAGCACGGCGCTGAAGGCGAAGTAGACCACCCAGGCGATGTTGACCTTGCGCCACACCGGCTCCGGCAGCGGCACGGACTTCTCGCCCATGCGCTGCAGCAGCACCTTGTCACCGATCACGTGGCTGCCGGCCAGGGCGAGGGCGAAGATGCCGTACACCAGCGTCGGCTTGTACTGGATGAAGGTGTCGTTGTGCAGGTAGATCGTCAGGCCGCCCAGCGCCAGCGCCACCAGGGCGGTGATGAAGTGCGCCTTGTGCAGTTTTTTCTCGGTGAACCAGTAGATGGCTACCAGTCCGAACAGCGAGACGATCAGGGCGATCGTCGCGGCATAGACGTCGTAGAGGAAGTAAGCGCCGAGGAACACCAGCGCGGGCAGGGAGTCGAGCAGGAATTTCATCTGGGCATTGTAGCCCGGTAGAATGACGCGATGTCCGCGCAATGGCTCGAGGTCCACCCCCAGAATCCGCAGAAGCGCCTGCTCGCGCTGGCCGCGCAGCGCCTGCGCGAGGGCGCGGTGATCGCCTGGCCCACGGACTCCTGCTATGCCCTGGGTTGCCACCTGGACGACCGCGACGCCGCCGAGCGCCTGCGCCGCATCCGTGACTTCGACCGACACCACCAGTTCACCCTGGTCTGCCGCGACCTGTCCGAGATCGCTACCTATGCCCGCGTCGACAACCAGCAGTTCCGCCTGCTCAAGTCGCTGACCCCCGGGCCCTATACCTTCATCCTGGACGCCACCAAGGAGCTTCCCAAGCGCATCGCGCACGAGAAGCGCAAGACCGTGGGTATCCGCGTGCCGGAGCATGCCGTGGCCCAGGCCCTGCTGGAGACCCTGGGCGAGCCGCTGATCTCCTGCACCTTGCAGTTTCCGGACGCGGACGGCCCGGTCAGCGACCCCCAGGAGGTCCGCCAGCGCCTTTCCCGCGAGGTGGACCTGGTGCTGGATGCCGGCAACTGCGGCCTTGACCCGACCACCGTGCTGGACCTGACCGGCGGCGGAGTCCAACTGATGCGCCAGGGCAAGGGCGACGTCTCCCGCCTAGGACTGTGAATTCAGGTTCATAGGGCGGCTTCCCGTATAATCCGGTGATGCCTGTCGAATTCAGCCTGGTCCAGACCATCGCCATCTGGGCCCTCCCGGTCCTTTTCGCGATCACGCTGCACGAAGTAGCCCACGGCTACGCCGCACGGCGCCTGGGCGATCCCACGGCCGCCTCGCAGGGCCGTCTCAGCCTCAATCCCATCAAGCACGTGGACCCGGTAGGGACCGTGCTGGTGCCCATCGTCCTGCTGCTGCTGAGCAAGCTCATGGGCGGCGGCTTCCTGTTCGGCTGGGCCAAGCCGGTGCCGGTGGACTACCGCCGCCTGCGCAACCCGCGCCGCGACATGGCGCTGGTGGCCGCGGCCGGTCCGCTGGCCAACCTGGCCATGGCCATCGGCTGGGGTTTGTTGCTGAAGCTGGCGCTGGCCACGAATGCCACGGAAGGCCTGTGGCTGGGCCTGCGCTACATGGCGGTGGCCGGCATCGTCGTCAACCTGGTGCTGATGGTGCTGAACCTGTTGCCGCTGCCGCCGCTGGACGGTGGTCGCGTGCTGGCGGGCCTGCTGCCGCTGCCCCTGGCGTATCGATACGCGAAGCTGGAACCCTACGGGCTGCTGATCGTGATCGGCTTGCTTGCCACCGGCCTGCTCTCGAAAATCATGTACTGGCCGCTGACAATCTCGGAAGGATTGCTCTACAAGCTGCTGGGCCTCAACTCTGCCTTGCTCTACTGACCGTGACCGCCTCCAAACCCATCGTCCTCTCCGGCATCCAGCCCTCCGGCCGCCTGACGCTCGGCAACTACCTCGGCGCGCTGAAGAACTGGGTGCCGCTGTCGGAGCGCTACGACTGCTACTACATGCTGGTGGACCTGCACGCCATCACCGTGCGCCAGGACCCCAAGGTGTTGCGCGAGCGTTGCTACGAATTCCTGGCGCTGTACATCGCCTGCGGCCTGGAGCCGGAGAAGAACACGCTGTTCGTGCAGAGCCACGTGCCGGCGCACGCGCGCCTGGGCTGGATCCTCAACTGCTACACGCAGATGGGCGAGCTCAACCGTATGACGCAGTTCAAGGACAAGTCCGCCAAGCACGCCGACAACATCAACGCCGGCCTGTTCGACTACCCGGTGCTGATGGCGGCCGACATCCTGCTCTACCAGGCGCAGCAGGTGCCGGTGGGCGACGACCAGAAGCAGCACCTGGAACTGACGCGCGATGTCGCCATGCGCTTCAACAACCTCTACGGCAACGTCTTCACCGTGCCGGAGCCGATGATCCCGCCGGTGGGGGCGCGCATCATGGGCCTGCAAGAGCCGACCTCCAAGATGAGCAAGTCCGGCGACGCCGAAACCGATGCCATCTACCTGCTGGACGGCCCCGATGTCATCACCCGCAAGATCAAGCGCGCCGTCACCGACCTGGGCAGCGAGATCCGCCACGACATCGCCGAGAAGCCCGGCGTGTCCAACCTGATGTCGATCCTCTCCGCCATCCGTGGCGAGTCCTTCGCCGACATCCAGGCGCGCTACGTCGGCAAGGGCTACGGCCACTTCAAGACCGAGGTGGCCGAGGCCGTGGTGGAATGCCTCAAGCCCGTGCAGGAGCGCTACGCCGCCGTGCGCGAGGACATCGACGGCCTGCGCCGCGTGCTGCGCGCCGGTGCCGCCGCCGCCAGCCAGCGCGCCGACGCCACGCTGCAGCGCGTGCATGACGTGCTGGGGTTCATCCCGGAATGAACGAGACCGTCGCCACCGAGGAAGTCCCCGCCGCGGAGCTTGCCGTGGCCGAGGCGCTGAAGATGCCCAAGATCCATGGCCAGGCCATGGAGAAGCTGCCGGAGGACCTCTACATCCCGCCGGATGCGCTGGAGGTGTTCCTCGATGCCTTCGAAGGCCCCTTGGACTTGCTGCTGTACCTGATCCGGCGGCAGAACCTCAATATCCTCGACATCCCGGTACTGCAGATCACCAAGCAGTACGTGCAGTACATCAACTTGATGCACGAGATGAAGCTGGAGCTGGCGGCCGAGTACCTGGTCATGGCCGCGCTGCTGGCCGAGATCAAGTCGCGCCTGCTGCTGCCGCGCCCGCCGCCGGACGAGGCAGAGGAAGAGGGCGATCCGCGCATGGAGCTGGTGCGCCGCCTGCAGGAATACGAGCGCTTCAAGAGCGCCGGCGAGAGCCTGGAGAAGCTGCCGCGCGTCGGCCGCGACCTGTTCATGGCCCAGGCCCGCCCGGAGGTCATCCCGCAGGTTTCGCGCCTGCCGCAGCCGACGCTGCGCGACCTGCTGATGGCCTTCCGCGACGTGATGGACCGGGCCAAGCTGTTCACCCACCACCACATCTCGCGCGAGCCGCTGTCGGTGCGCGAGCGCATGTCGCACATCCTGTCACTGGTGCGTGATGGAGCGATGCGCCTGGAAGACCTGGTCGATCCCGAAGAAGGGCGCCTGGGTGTCGTGGTGTGCTTCCTGGCGATCCTGGAACTGACCAAGTCGGCGATGCTCGACATCGTGCAGGACGGGCCGTTCTCGCCGCTGATGGTGGAGCCCGCCAAGCCGCGCCCCTCGCTGGAAGACGATGACGAACAAGAGGCGCTCGGCGCAGCCGACGACGCCGGGGAAGACGCATGAACAACGAAGAAAACAACGAAGACGTCACCGAGGAAGTCACCGGGCAGGCCGCAGAGTCGGCGGCCCAGGAAGCCTCACAGGAAGCGGCTGCCAAGACCCAGGTCGCCGAGCCCGAGCAGTCCGCCCTGCTGGCCAGCGATTCCGCGCTGCAGATGGTCAACATCCTCGAGGCGCTGCTGCTGGCCTCGGAGCTGCCGCTGTCGCTGGAGCAACTGCACCGCCTGCTGGGTCCGGACCTGGGCGTGTCCAAGAAAGACGTGCGCGAAGGCCTCGACGCGCTGGCCCAGTCGCTGGAAGGCCGTGCCTGCGAGCTGTCGGAAGTCGCCAGCGGCTTTCGCATCCAGGTGCGCAAGACCCACGCCGAGTGGGTCAGCAAGCTCTGGCAGGAGAAGCCGCCGCGCATGTCGCGTGCGCTGCTCGAGACGCTGGCCATCATCTGCTATCGCCAGCCGGTGACGCGCGGCGAGGTCGAGGAGATCCGCGGCGTGGCGCTGTCGCCCAATATCATCCGCACGCTGCTGGATCGCGGCTGGATCCGCGAGCTGGGCGTCAAGGAAGTGCCGGGCCGTCCCTCGCTGTTCGGCACCACGCACCAGATGCTGGACGATCTCAACATCAAGTCGCTGGACGAGCTGCCGTCGCTGCCCGAGATCAAGGATCCGGCGCAGCTCGAGGCGGCGCTGTCGCGCCTGGGCGAGGGCCTGCCCGGCAGCGCCGCCGCGGCGCTGCCGGCGCCGGAGGATGAGGAAGCCGAGGCGGCCGTGGAGCCGGAGGCCGTCGCTGACGAATCCACGACCGGGGAAGCTACCGCCGGAGAGATCGCGGTGGAAGAAGCGCCTGGCGAAGAGGACACGCTGATCGAGCCTGATGCCGAAGAGAACGCAGCGTCGGAAGCCGACGAGCCGGGCGCGCCAGGCGATGAGCCGCCCAACGAAGCCTCTGACGAGATGAAACTCCCTTGAAGAAACCTCCCAGAGAACCCCGCAAGTCGTCGTCGAGGACCTCCTCGTCGTTCTCCAAGCCTTCATCGCGGAGTTCGGATTCCCGGTCTTCGGAGAAGCCCGCGTCGCGATCCTCGTCGCGGCCGTCCTCGGCACGCCCTGCGTCGAAGTCGTCGTTCTCGAAGCCTTCGTCGTCCAGGCCTCCTGCGCGGTCTCCGCGTCCGGCCCCGAAGCCGGCTCCACGCGCTGCAGACGGCGCGCCCATTCGCCCGGCGGCCACGACGACCGCTGCAGCGCCCTCGGCCCCGGGCGCGGGCGAGCGTATCCAGAAGGCCCTGGCCACTGCCGGCGTCGCCTCGCGTCGCGAGATCGAGTCGATGATCGCCGAGGGCCGCATTCAGGTGAACGGTCAGCCGGCCCGCGCCGGCCAGGCCGTGTCGCCGGCCGACCGCATCACGCTCGACGGCAAGCCGCTGCGCCTGTCGGCCAACGTGGAGCCTCCGCGCGTGCTGCTGTTCAAGAAGCAAGCCGGCGAGATGGTGACGCGTGACGACCCGGAAGGGCGCCGCACGGTGTTCCGCAAGCTGCCCAAGCTGGATAGCGGCCGCTGGATCGCCGTGGGCCGCCTCGACATCAACACCTCCGGCCTGCTGCTGCTGACCAACCATGGTGAACTGGCGCGGCGCCTGACCCATCCCAGCTTCGAGGTGCCGCGGCGTTACGCGGTGCGCGTGCTGGGCGAGATCACCCCCGAGGTCTTGCAGCGCCTGCGCACCGGCGTGACGCTGGATGACGGCGAAGCGCGTTTCGAATCCATCGCTCCCGGCGTCAACGAAGACGGCCACAGTGCCAACCAGTGGTACGAGGTGATGCTGCGCGAGGGCCGCAATCGTGAAGTGCGGCGCCTGTTCGAGTCACAGAAACTGCAGGTCAGCCGCCTGATCCGCGTCAGCTACGGCCCGTTGGAATTGGGCCGCGGCATTCGCAGCGGCGGCTATCGCGAGGCTACTCAGGAAGAACTGCTGGCACTGATGTCGGCTGTCGGCCTGGAGGCAGAGGCCTTGGTGGCCAAGCCGGGCAAGTCCGAGCGCAAACGCCTTATCGACGAGGACGACGACACCGAGGTGCCTTTTCGGGCCAAGAAGCTGTCGCGGCTGGAGAGCAAGAAGAAGCAGTCCTGGGCGGCTCAGCCGTCATCGCGCGGGCCGGCAACTGGCGGCGCCCGGAAGCCAGCGCCGAAGAAGCGCAAGCGTTGAATCCAGCTGTCTGCTGTTGTGGGAGCGACGCAAGTCGCGATCATATGCAAGAACGAGATCGCGACTTGCGTCGCTCCCACATAAAGGAATTCTAGAAAGCCTTGCCGCTCTGCCCGCGGCTGTCCGGACCCATCAGCCACAGCAGTTGCGGGGTCACGCTGTCGGGCAGGGGCAGGCTGTCCAGCACCTCGCCCGGGTAGCCCTTCTGGCGCAGGCCGGTGCGCAGCGGCGGCGGGCAGAAAGTATTGAAGCGCAGTTGCGGACGGTCCGCCGTTTCCAGCGCCCACACCTGCGAGAGATTCTCCAGGCCGGCCTTGGCCACGCCATAGGCCGCGTGGAAGGGCCGGGCTTCGCGCCCCGAGCGGTCGCTGCAGAACACCACCGACGCGTCCGGGCTTTTCTCCAGCAGCGGCAGGCACTGGCTGGTGATGGCGAAGGCGGCGGTGAGGTTCACCTGCAGGTTCTCGATCCACTCGCGCGGCTCCACGTCCTGCAGGCGCGCAAAGGCCTTGAAGTGGACAGCGCAATGCAGTACGCCGTCGAGCCGGCCGAACTCGCGGCCCAGCGTGTTGGCCAGTTCGCCGTGATCGTTCCAGTTGGCGCCACCGAGGTTCATCGGATAGATCGCCGGGGCGGGGCCGCCGGCTTTCTCGATCGCGTCGTAGGTCGCTTCCAGTTTCTTCACCGTGCGGCCCAGCAGGACCACGGTGGCGCCGTGGCGCGCAAACGCCAGGGCGGCGGACTTGCCCAGGCCTTCGCCGGCACCGGTGACGAGGATGACGCGGTCTTTCAGCAGGCCCGCGGCGGGCTGGTAGTTTTCAGGCAGCATCGAAGAATCGTTGTAGGAGGTAAGAAGAGAAGAAGAGGATCAGGCCTCGCCGAGCCAGCGCTCGACATCCTCGGGACGCATGCGCGCGCGCACCGCCGGGCCTTCCAGGTAGGCGACCTCGCGGGTCCTGGCGAGCGCCAGCATCTCGGCGTTGTCGAGGTTGCCCAGCGTGATGCCCTGGCGCAGGTGCCGCAGCACGCTCAGCAGTGCGTCGAAGGCCTCGCGCATCGGTGCTTCGGTCAGCGCGCGCTGCAGCGGCAGCGGCGACAGGCGCACCTCGTTCACCGGGAAATAAAGCGAGGTCATGGCCGAGCTGCCCGGCTGGCCGGCGCCAGTGACGCAGAAGCCCACGCCGGCACCGCGCAAGCTCGCCAGCTGGCTGCGTGCATGGTCGCCGCCGTCGATCAGGGCGACCTCGGTTACTTCCAGCGTCAGTGCGTTGGGGGGCAGGTCATGCGAGCCGAGCAGGCGCGTCACCATGTCGGCCAGTGCCAGCTGGCGCAGCGCGGCGTCGGGAATCCGCACCACCAGGCCGAGTCCGGGCCGGCCCATGCCGCGCCACTGCGCCAGGCGCGCCAGGCCCTCGCGGAACTGCCACAGCGTCAGCGAATGCACCAGGCTCAGCCGGTCCGGCAGGTTGAGGAATTCGGACTCCTCCAGCCGGCCCTGACGCGGATGGGTCCAGTAGGGCACCAGTCGCAGGCGCGGCGGCAGCTCTGCCCGCAGCGGCTGCTGCAGCATGTAGTCGTCGGCGAGGCCGTCGTTGTAGAGCGCGGCATGCAGCTCGGCGATGCGCCGCGGGCGTGCGCTGCGGGCATCGTCCAGGTCGGGTTCGTAGACCCGGTAGTCGCGCTGGTCGCCAGCGGCGGCATACTTGGCGATCTCGGCGTGGCGGATCAGCGTCTCGGCGTCTTCGCCATGCTCCGGTGCCAGGGCGATACCCACGCTCACGCGCAGGCCCAGGCTCTGGCGCCCTACCGTCACCGGCGTATCCAGGGCGAACTGCAGGCGGCTGGCGAAGCGCCGTGCCTCGGCCTCGTCGCTGACCTGCGGCAGCAGGATGCCGAAGTCATCGTGGCCGAAATGCGCCAGCACGTCGTTCTCGCCGAGCACGCTCTTGAGGCGCTCGGTGAGCTGGTTGATCAGCGCATACGAGGCATCGCGTCCCTGCGACTGCTCCGTCTCGTGATACTGCTCGCTGGCCAGCGTCATCACCGCCACCGGCAAGCCGTGCACGCGGCGCCGCGCCAGCGCGCGGCCGATCAGGCTGATGAAGGAATGGCGGTTGGGCAGGCCCAGGGTGTGGCCCTCCACCGGCGAGCGTTCCAGCTCGTGCTGCAGGATCGTGGTCTGCTCGCGCAGCGCCGCGGTCTCGTCGATCAGCATGGCGCCAGCCTGGAAGGACAGCACCATGCCGATGTACTGGCCCCAGACCAGGAAGACCAACGGCATCGCGTCCAGCAGCCACAGCGCCGGGTTGCTGCCGTGAACCTGCAGCAGCTTGTCCCAGCCGACATCGCCGTAAGCGGCGCGGGCCGCCAGCAGCGTCGCGGCGATGATCGCCAGCAGGGCAATGCCCAGGCCGTACCAGGCGTAGCGGTTGGTCCGGCTGCGCAGCAGGCCGGCGGCGGCGTTCAGGCCTTCGAGGCGCCTGTCCTGTCCCAGCGGTCGGTTCTGCGCCGTATTCATAGCCAGCGAGTCAGTTCTCCCGGCGTGCGCAGGATCGCGTCCGCCCCCCAGCCCTGGATCGGGCCGCCTTCGCCAAGATACCCCCAATCGGCGGCGATCGTCCGCATGCCGGCCGCCCGGCCAGCGTCGATGTCGCGCCGGTCGTCGCCTACGTACACGCAGTCGGCCGCTGCCAGGCCCAGTATCTCGCAGGCCTTGTGGATCGAATCCGCGGCCGGCTTGGGCTTGGCCACCTCGTCGGCACTGATCGTCACGGCGGAGCGGCTGTCCAGGCCCAGCTCGGCCATCAGCGGCCGGGTCAGCCAGGACGGCTTGTTGGTCACCACGCCCCACAGCACGCCCTGGCGCTCCATCTCGCGCAGCGCCTCGTCCATTTCCGGGAACAGGCGCGACTCGTGGCTCAGGTTGGCACGGTAGTACTCGAGGAACGCATCCCGGTGCTTCGGGAAGTCCGCATGGTCGGCCGCGATGCCCAGGGCCTTGCCCAGCAGGCCGCGGGCACCGGCCGATGCCACTGGCCGGTAGTCCGCCAGCGGCAGCGGCGCCAGGCCCAGCGAGCCGCGGATGAAGTTGGCGGCGTGGCCCAGGTCGGGCGCCGTATCGACGAGCGTGCCGTCGAGGTCGAACAGCATGCAGCGCAGTTTCATGCGGGCTTCACGCAATACATGAAGTAGTTGACGTCAATGTCATTGCCCATGGTCGCGGTCTTGAGCAACGGGTTGTAGCGCATGCCCTTGATCTCACGCGTCTCCAGGCCTGCCGCGCGTGCCCAGGCGTCGAGCTCCGAGGGACGGATGAACTTGGCGTAGTCGTGCGTGCCGCGCGGCACCAGGTTCAGCAGGTACTCCGCGCCGACAATCGCCAGCGCGAAGGACTTGGGATTGCGGTTGATGGTGGAGAACACCAGCGTGCCGCCAGGCTTGGCCAGGCGTGCGCAGGCCGCGATCACCGACTCCGGCGAGGGCACGTGTTCCAGCATCTCCATGCAGCAGACCAGGTCGAACTGGCCCGGCATCTCGCGCGCCAGTTCTTCGGCGGGGATCTGGCGATACTCCGCCTTTACACCCGTCTCGAGGCCGTGCAGGCGCGCCACTTCCAGCGCCTCCTCGGCCATGTCGATGCCCAGGGTTTCGGCGCCGGCCTTGGCCAGGCCCTCGGTCAGCAGTCCGCCGCCGCAGCCCACGTCCAGCGCGCGCTTGCCCTTGAGGCCGCCGGCGCAGGCTTCGATGTAGCGCAGCCGCGGCGGGTTGATGTGATGCAGCGCGCCCATCTCGCCGCGCGGGTCCCACCAGCGCGAGGCCAGGCGGTCGAAGTTGGCGATTTCGCGCTTGTCGACGTTCGTGTTCATGGCTTGATCTTCTGTCTCCATTCCTGCGCGCGGGCGATGATGGCTGCCTCGTCCAGCGCCAGCAGCTGCCGCTCGCGCATCAGGGCGCGGCCGGCGACGTAACTATGGGTGACCTGGTCGCGGCCGGCGGCATAGGCCAGCTGCGACTGCACGTTGTAGACCGGCTGCGTCGCCGCGGCCGACAGGTCCACCGCGATGAAGTCGGCGGACTTGCCCGGTACCAGCGAGCCGGTGACGCCATCGATGCCCATCGCCCGGGCACCGCCCAGCGTTGCCATGTGCAGTGCCTGCGCCGCGGGCAGGGTGCGCGCATCGCCGGACACGGCCTTGGCCAGCAGCGCCGCGGTGCGCAGTTCGCCCAGCAGGTCCAGGTCGTTGTTGCTGGCGGCGCCGTCGGTGCCCAGCGCGACGTTGACGCCCGCCGCCAGCAGCTTGCCCACCGGCGCGAAGCCGCTGGCCAGCTTGAGGTTGGACTCCGGGCAGTGCGCCACGTGCACGCCGAACTCGGCGGCCTCGGCGATCTCCTGGTCGGTGAGCTGGGTCATGTGCACGGCAATGAAGTCCGGCCCCAGCAGCTCCAGTTCCTTGAGACGCTGCCAGGGGCGCTTGCCGCTGGCCTGCAATGCCATCTCGACCTCGCCCGCGGTTTCGTGTACGTGCATGTGGATGCCGTTGCCCAGCTCGGTGGCGTACTTGCGCACCTCCAGCAGCGGTTTGTCGGACACGGTGTAGGGCGCGTGCGGCGCGAACACCGTGCGCAGCAGCGGGTTGCCGCGCACCGAGTCATGCACTTCCAGGCCCTTGTGCAGGTATTCGTCAGGGCCGCTGGCCCAGGCGCTGGGGAAGTCGATCATGATCAGGCCGATGCTGGCCCGCATGCCGGACTCCGCCGCCACCTGCGCGCTGGCGTCCGGGAAGAAATACATGTCGTTGAAGCTGGTGGTGCCGCCGCGGATCATCTCGCAGCAGGCCAGCCGGAGGCCGTCCACGCAGAACTGGCGGTTGGCGTGCGCGCCTTCGGCCGGCCAGATGTGGTTCTGCAGCCAGTCCATCAGCGGCAGGTCGTCGGCGATGCCGCGCAGCAGCGTCATGGCCGAGTGCGTGTGGATGTTGACCAGGCCCGGCATGACGGCGTGAGCCGGCAGCTCCAGG
This sequence comes from Pseudomonadota bacterium, assembly GCA_052035235.1. Lineage (GTDB taxonomy): Bacteria > Pseudomonadota > Gammaproteobacteria > Nevskiales > Nevskiaceae > Solimonas_A. Next base: position 21,978 of record JBPOHT010000050.1, read on the forward strand.
ACCTCGGACGCCTGGATCGCGCGCGCCTCGGCGGCCGGCAGGATCTGGGCGATACGGCCGTCGCGGACCACCAGGGCATGATGCTCCAGCACCGTGCCGGCGGGTTCGACGGTCACCAGCCAGCGGGGAAAGACCAGCAGGTCGGCTGTCTGCATAGCGGACTCGCAATGGGAAGGGGGTAGAATCGCCGCCCATTCTACCTTGCCAGCGGAGCCTTCCGATGTCCGGTGCCGTACTTCCCATCGTCTGGGCCGATACCGCCCTGCGCCTGCTGGACCAGCGCGTGCTGCCGCACGAACTGTCCTATCTCGACTGCCAGAGCGCCGAGGACGTCGCCAGCGCCATCCACGGCATGGCCGTGCGCGGTGCGCCGGCCATCGGCATCGCCGCCGCCTACGGCCTGGTGCTGGCCGTGCGCCGCGATCCGCAGTCCTTCGACACCGCCTTCCGCGTACTGGCCGACTCGCGCCCCACCGCGGTGAACCTGCGCTGGGCGCTGGAGCGCATGCGCGAGATCTGGCGCCGCCGGCCCGACGCCGACTCCCTGCTGGCGGAAGCCATCGCCATCCACGAAGAAGACCTGGCCCAGAACCTCAAGATCGGTGCCTATGGTGCCGAGCTGCTGGGGCAGGGCGCCAAGGTGGTGACCCACTGCAACACCGGCGCCCTGGCCACCGGCGGCCACGGCACCGCCCTGGGCGTGATCCGCAGCGCCTGGAGCGCCGGACACCTGGGCCAGGTCTACAACACCGAGACGCGTCCCTGGCTGCAGGGCGCCCGCCTCACCGCCTGGGAACTGCACGAGGAAGGCATCCCCGCCAAGCTGGTCGCCGACGGCGCCGTGGCCCACCTGATGACGCGCGAGAAGATCGACTGGGTCATCGTCGGCGCCGACCGCATCGCCGCCAACGGCGACACCGCCAACAAGATCGGCACCTACGCCCTGGCCGTGGCCGCCAGGCGCCACGGCGTGAAGTTCATGGTCGCCGCCCCCAGCGGCACCTTCGACCTGTCCTGCCCCAGCGGCCAGGCCATCCCCATCGAAGAGCGCACCCCGCGCGAGCTCACCGAGTTCCGCGGCGAGCCGGTGGCCCCGCTGGGTTACGACGCCTTCAATCCAGTGTTCGACGTCACCCCGGCCGAGCTCATCGACGCCATCGTCTGCGAGCGCGGCGTGATCAGCCCGGTAAGCGAAGAGGCGATCCGGAAGCTGTTGGGCTAAAAAACCGTAGTTCCCCTCTCCCGCTTGCGGGAGAGGGGTGGGGGAGAGGGTTTCTGTAAATCTTGCTGCACGTACCAGGCGATAGACTTACAGAAACCCTCTCCCGCCCTTCGGGCACCCTCTCCCGCCAGCGGGCGAGGGGACCGCGGTGCTGCATAAGCTAGGAATAATTGTCCCAGCCCCGCGCAGCGCCAATTTTCTGCCCTACAATCCCCAGATCATGAGCGCCGACACCACCCCCAGCCTGCATCACCTGCGCGCCTCGCGCAGCGTCATGCTGCTGTGGCTGCTGCTCGCGGCGCTGTTCGCCCGCGGCCTGGTGGCGCCAGGGTTCATGCCGCAGTTCGGTGCCGGCGGCGTCGGCATCGTGCTGTGTACGCCGCAAGGCCCCAAGACCCTGTGGCAGGCCGGCGATGCCATCGCCGGCGGTGGCCAGCATGCCGGCGGCGAGCACTGCGCCTTCGGCCTGGCGCTGGGCATGGCGGTGGCCATCGGCCCGGCCTCGGCCCTGCTGGACCTGTCGGCTGCACCCATCCCTGTCTCCGCCCGGCCGCAGCCGGCGGTCGTCCCCTGGCGCGAGCGCGGAACCTCCGCGCGCGGTCCGCCCTCCCACTCCTGAAGTCGCCCTCGTTCCCGCGAGCGCCCGGCGCCGCGGACCCCGACTTGTGCGGCCGCCCGCGGCCGCGTTCCAGGAGTGATCACGATGTCCCTGCTTCATCCGCAAGCCCGGCCGCTGGCCGCGCTGGCACTGCTGTTGCCGCTGGCTGTTTCCGCCCACGAAGTCTCCGAGCCTGGCGCCGTCGTGCTCGAGCCGGTGCCCGTCACCGGCCAGGCGGCCGGCTCTCCCACCGCGGAGTCCGTCCGCCAGGCCCATGACCGCATCGAGAAGACGCCAGGCGGCGTCGACCTGGTCTCCAGCGAGGAATTCCAGGACCGCTACGCCGTCAACCTGCGCGACATGCTGCGCGACACCCCCGGCGTGTTCGCCCAGACCCGTTTCGCCGAGGAAGTCCGCATCTCCATCCGCGGTTCCGGCCTGAGCCGCAGCAACCACCTGCGCGGCATCCTGCTGCTGCAGGACGGCGTGCCGGTGAACCTGCCCGACGGCTTCGGCGACTTCCAGGAAGTGGATCCGCTGAACCTGCGGTATGTCGAGGTCTACAAGGGCGGCAACGGCCTGCGTTACGGCAGCTCCGCCCTGGGCGGCGCCATCAACGTGGCCACGCCCACCGGCCGCACCGCCGCGCAGGCCAACCTGCTGCGCCTGGAAGGCGGCAGCTTCGGCAGCTTCCGCGAGCACCTGGGCGTGGCGCGTACCTACGACCGCTGGGACTTCTACGCCGGCGCCACCGCCAACCAGTCCGACGGCTTCCGCGACCAGAGCAACACCGACAACCGCCGCTTCAATGGCAACGTCGGCTACCGCCTCGGCGAGAACGCCGAGACGCGCTTCTATCTCAACGTCAACGACATCAACCAGGAGATCCCCGGCACCATCGGCTACGACGCCGCGCTGAATGATCCGCGCAGCGTGCTGCCCACCGCCAACACCTTCGACACCGGCCGCAACATCGACTCCGTGCGCCTGGCCAACCGCACCAGTCTGCCGTTGGCCGGCGGCCAACTCGAGGTTGGCGGTTACTACCTGCACAAGAAGCTGTTCCACCCGATCTCCGGCATCGTGGTGGACCACGACGGCGATTTCTTCGGCGCCTTCGCGCAATGGGCGGGTGAGGGCACGCTGCTGGGGCGCCGCAACGAGGTGACCCTGGGCAGTCGTATCGGAGCCGGGCGCAACGATGCGAAGACCTTCACCAATGTCGGCGGCCAGCGCGGTGCGGCAGGGGCCAACGGCGACGAGGACGCCACGGAGTACAACCTGTATGCCGAGAATCGCCTGTGGCTGACGCCGGAGCTCGCGCTGGTCGGCGGCCTGCAGGGCGTTCTGGCGGAGCGGGACTACACGGACAAGGTCACCCCCGCGGAGTCGGCTGATCGCGAGTACAAGGGCATCAACCCGAAGCTGGGCCTGCTGTATACGCTGGCCGAGCACGCGCAGCTGTTCGCCAACGTCAGCCGCAGCTACGAGCCGCCGATCTTCTCGGACCTGAACCAGAACTCCGCCGTTGGTACTTGTGCCGGCACTGGAATGAATGGCTTCGCCGACCTGGACGCACAGAAGGCCTGGACCGCGGAGCTGGGCACGCGCGGCACGCAGGGCCGCTGGGCCTGGGACGTCTCGGTCTACCGCGCCGAGATCCGTGACGAGGTGCTGCAGCAGGCCTGCTCGGCGACCACGTCGATCCAGTTCAACGCCGACAAGACCATCCATCAGGGTGTCGAGGCGGGCCTGGCCTACAAGCTGCTGAAGGACGTCGCGCGCCCCGGCGATTCGCTGACCCTGCAGCAGGTCTACAACTACGCCGACTTCCGCTTCGACGGCGACGCCACCTACGGCGGCAACCGCCTGGCCGGCCAGCCGCGTCACTACTACCTGGCCGAGCTGCGCTACGACCACCCGGCGGGCTTCCATGTCGAAGCCGGCATCGAGCGCTCGCCCTCGGGCCTGACGGTGGACTACGCCAATACCCAGGAGACCCCGGGCTACACCACCTGGAATCTCGGCGGCGGTGTGGACCTGCCGCACGGCCTGAGCCTGTTCATCGAAGGCCGCAACCTGTCGGACGAGCGCTACATCAGCAGCGTCTCCGCCACCACGGACTACAGCACCGCCACCAACCGCAACATCTTCTACCCGGGCGAGGGCCGGGCGGTGTACGGCGGCCTGCGCTGGGCTTACTGATGCTGGCCTCGATTTCGCGCTGGCACCGGCGGCTGTCGCTGCTGGCCGGTGTCGCGCTGCTGCTGTGGGCCTCGTCGGGCCTGCTGCATCCGCTGATGTCCTGGACCAATCCCCGGCCGGCGGCCTTCGCGCCGCCGGCCGGGGAGCCGCTGGCGCTGCCCGCGCAAGCGCCCTCGGCGCTGCTGGAGGCCGAGCCGGCCGGCATCGTGCGCCTGCTGTCGCAGGGCGGGCAGAGCCTGTGGCAAGTCGCTTCGGCGGATCGGCAGCAGCTGCGCTATGTAAACGCCGACACCGGTGAGCCCGTGCCGGAGGCCGACCGCGTGCGTGCCGTGCAACTGGCGCGGCACTACACCGGCCTGCAGTCGGCGGCGCTCAGCGAGGTCCGGTACATCACGCAGTACGACCGCGAATACCCGGCGGTGAACCGGCTGCTGCCAGTGTGGCGCGTGGAGTTCGCGGATGAGCGTGGGCTGACCGCCTACGTGCACACTGGCGAGGACCGCCTGGCCTCGCTGACCGACCGGCGCAAGCGGGTGCTGCTGACACTGTTCCAGACCGTCCACACCCTGGACTTCCTGGAAGGCGTCGAGGGCCTGCGCCTGGGCCTGATCCTGGCCGCGGTCGGCAGCGTGCTGGCCATGGCCATGCTGGGCCTGGCGATGCTGCTGGGCCGGCGCGGCCGTCCCGGTGCTCCCGCCATGCGCCGGCGCCATCGCCTGCTGGCCTGGGTGGCCTGGGTGCCGGTGCTGATGTTCTCGGTCAGCGGCCTGTTCCACCTGCTGCGGCTGTCGCCGCTGCTGCAGCAAGCCCCGCCGGCCGTGCACGCATCGGTACAGGGCGCCGTGGTCTGGCCGGCGGAGCTGCAGGGCGCGCGGTCGCTGACCTTGCTGCCGCTGGGGCCGGGAGCCGGCGAGGGCAGAGCGGTCTGGCGGGCACGCTTCGGGCCGCAGAGCCTGGCGCTGTACGACGCCCGCAGCGGCGAGCGCCTGGCAGGTGGTGACGCGGAGCTGGCACGGTGGCTGGCCGGCACGCCGGCATCGGGGCCTGCCACGCGGCAGGCCGGCTTCTCGCCGGAGTACGGCTTCGCCAACAAGCGCCTGCCGGTCTGGCGCGTGGAGCAGCCGGACGGGCTGGCCTTCATCGACACCGCCTTCGGCCTGGTGGCGGCGCGGGTCGGGCCGCTGGACGTCGCCGAGCAGTGGACGTTTTCCAGCCTGCACAAATGGCAGTTGCTGGATTTCCTGGGCAAGGCCTGGCGCGACGCCGTGCTGAGCGCCGGGGCCCTGCTGGGCATGCTGGCGGCGTTGTTCGGGCTGGCCCTGCGCCGCCGACGCTAGGCGGGGACAGACGCGGATTTGTGCAGTTTTCCGGGTGCCGGGCAGGGGGCGGGCTACCCCTGCCCGGAGGCCCATCGAGCCCCCGGTTTATGTTAGAATCTATCGACAAATTCCTAGACATAAATCGCGGCTCCGCGCAAGGCGGACGCAGGCTCGCATATGACTGATTTTGCTAAAGAAGTTCTGTCGGTAAACCTGGAAGACGAGATGCGCCGGAGTTACCTCGATTACGCCATGAGCGTGATCGTGGGCCGAGCGCTCCCGGATGCCCGTGACGGCCTCAAGCCGGTGCACCGCCGCTCGCTGTACGCGATGCACGAGCAGCACAACGACTACAACAAGCCCTTCAAGAAGTCGGCTCGTATCGTCGGTGACGTGATGGGTAAGTACCACCCGCACGGCGACAGCGCGATCTACGACACCATCGTGCGCATGGCCCAGCCGTTCTCGCTGCGCTACCTGCTGGTGGACGGACAGGGCAACTTCGGTTCGGTGGACGGCGACGCGCCCGCGGCGATGCGCTACACCGAAATCCGCATGACGCGCATCGCGCATGAGCTGCTGGCCGACATCGACAAGGAAACCGTCGACTTCCAGCCCAACTACGACGGCTCCGAGAGCGAGCCGACGGTACTGCCGACCAAGATCCCGAACCTGCTGGTCAACGGCAGCTCCGGCATTGCCGTGGGCATGGCCACCAACATCCCGCCGCACAACCTCTCCGAGGTGATTGACGGCTGCGTTGCGCTGATCGACAACCCCGAGATCGAGCTGCGCGAGCTGATGCAGCACATCCCGGCGCCGGACTTCCCGACGCACGGCCTGATCCTGGATGCACACGGCCTGGCCGACGCCTATGCCACCGGCCGCGGCCGCATCGTGATCCGCGCCCGCACGCATTTCGAGGACATCGGTAACGACAAGCAGGCCATCGTCACCACCGAGCTGCCCTACCAGGTCAACAAGGCGCGCCTGCTGGAGCGCATCGCCGAGCTGGTCAAGGAAAAGAAGATCGAAGGCATCACCGAACTGCGTGACGAGTCCGACAAGGACGGCACGCGCATGGTGATCGAGCTGCGCCGCGGCGAGAACGCCGAGGTGGTGCTCAACAACCTGTTCCAGCAGACCCAGCTGCAGATCGTGTTCAGCCTGAACATGGTGGCGCTGGACGGTGGCCAGCCCAAGCTGCTGTCGCTCAAGTCGCTGCTGGAAATCTTCGTGCGCCACCGCCGCGAAGTGGTCACCCGCCGCACCCGCTACCTGCTGCGCAAGGCGCGCGAGCGCGCCCACGTGTTGGAAGGCCTGTCGGTGGCGCTGGCCAACATCGACGACATCATCGACCTGATCAAGCGCAGCCCCTCGCCGGCGGAAGCCAAGGCGGGGCTGATGAGCCGCAGCTGGAACCCCGGCCCGGTCACCGCGATGCTGGAGCGCGCCAGCGCCGATGCCTCGCGTCCCGACGGCCTGGCCGCCGAGTTCGGCATCGTCGACGGCGGCTACCGCCTGTCCGAGGCCCAGGCCCAGGCGATCCTGGAACTGCGCCTGCACCGCCTCACCGGCCTGGAGCAGGACAAGATCCACGAGGAATTCCGCGAACTGCTGGAATCGATCCTCGACTACCTCGACATCCTCGGTTCCGAGACGCGCCTGCTGTCGGTGATCCGCAGCGAGCTGCTGGAGATCAAGGAAGCTTACGGCGACGAGCGCCGCACCGAGATCACCAGCGCCGCGCTGAACATCGCGCACGAAGACCTCATCGCCCCGCAGGACATGGTCGTGACGCTCTCGCACGAGGGCTACGTCAAGGCCATGGCCATGGACGAGTACCAGGCGCAGCGCCGCGGTGGCCGCGGCAAGATGGCCACCGCGACCAAGGCGGAGGACTTCGTCGATCGCCTGTGGGTGGCGCACTCGCACGACACCCTGCTGTGCTTCTCCAGCTCCGGCAAGTGCTACAAGCTGCGCGTGTTCGAGCTGCCCTCCGGCTCGCGCGGTTCGCGCGGCAAGCCCTTCAACAACCTGCTGCCGCTGGAAGCCGGCGAGAAGATCAACGCCGTGCTGCCGGTCGAGTCCTTCGGCAACGTGGCGGCGGATGCGGAGCAGCCCGAGGGCGAGGGCCGCTACATCTTCATGGTCACGCGCCGCGGCACGGTCAAGAAGACGCCGCTGTCAGCCTTCGCCAACGTGCGCAGCAACGGCCTGATCGCCGTGGACCTGCGCGTGGACGACGAACTGGTCGGCGTGGCACTGACCTCCGGCCATGACGACATCATCCTGATCTCAGACTCTGGCCGCGCCATCCGCTTCAACGAAGGCGACGTGCGCTCCATGGGGCGCGGCGCCACCGGCGTGCGCGGCATTCGCCTGCTCAAGGCCTTCGCCGGCTCCGAGGACGAGGGTGAGGAATCCCCGGTGTCCGAGGCCGATGAAGCCGTGGACGAAGCCGCCGACAGCGGCGAGGGCGCCCGCGTCATCGCGCTGATCGTGCCCGAGTCCGGCGACATCCTCACGGTGTCCGAGTTCGGCTTCGGCAAGCGCACGCCGATCGACCAGTTCCCCAAGCGCGGACGCGGTGGCCAGGGTGTGATCGGCCAGGCGCTGACCGACAAGACCGGCCGCCTGATCGGCGCCGTCACGGTGGACGACCGTCACGAGCTGATGCTGATCTCCGAATCCGGCAACCTGATCCGCACGCGGGCCTCCGAGGTCCGCATCGCCGGCCGCAACACCCAGGGTGTACGCATCATGCGTCCGGTGGACGGCGACCGCCTGGTCGGCGTCGACCGCTACGTGGCGGAAGACGACGAGGCCGTGGTGGCTGCGCTGCCGGATGGTGCGACCGCGTCTGATGTGCAGCCGGATGCGCCCGATGCCACGCCTGATGCGAACGGCGACGCGGCGTCCGATGCCGAGTAAGCGGCCAATGTGAAACCGGCGCCGAACTTGGCGCCGATTTTGCGATCAGAGGGAGCAGGGGCGGGGTCCATCGGGCCGCGACGAATCCAGCGGGCCCGGAGACACGCTCTGGGCCCCACGAAAACAAGGGACCCATGCTGTGCCGCACCATACACCCCTGATCGCCACCATCGTCATGGGTCTGGTACTGGCCTTTGTGTTCGGTGCCCTGGCCAACCGTCTGCGCCTGCCACCGCTGGCCGGTTACCTGCTCGCCGGCATCGTCGTCGGCCCCTTCACCCCGGGCTTCGTCGCCGACCCCGGCCTGGCCACCGAGCTGGCCGAAATCGGCGTGATCCTGCTGATGTTCGGCGTCGGCCTGCATTTCTCGCTTGACGACCTGATGTCGGTGAAGCGCATCGCCATTCCCGGCGCCATCGTCCAGATGGCGGTGGCCACGGTGCTCGGCATCGCGCTGGCCTGGGCGGTGGACTGGCCGCTGGGGCAGGGCTTCGTCTTCGGCCTGGCGCTGTCGGTCGCCAGTACCGTGGTGCTGCTGCGCGCCCTGGAAGAACGAAGGCAGATCGAAACCACGCGCGGGCGAATAGCCGTCGGCTGGCTGATCGTCGAGGACCTGGCCATGGTCATGGCCCTGGTGCTGCTGCCGGTGCTCGCCGGCGTGCTGGGCGGCAAGGTCGAGCCTTCGCCGAGCGGTGGCGAGACCAGCGTGCTGGGCGCCATCCTGCTGACCCTGGCCAAGGTGGCCGGCTTCGTCGCCTTCATGCTGATCGTCGGCCGCCGCCTGATCCCGGCGGTGCTGCACGTCATCGCCCGCACCGGCTCCAAGGAGCTGTTCCGCCTGGCGGTGCTGGCGGTGGCGCTGGGCGTGGCCTTCGGCTCGGCGCAGCTGTTCGGCGTGTCTTTCGCGCTCGGTGCCTTCTTCGCCGGCATGGTGCTCAGCGAGTCCGAGCTGAGCTCCGAGGCGGCGGAAGAGACACTGCCGCTGCGCGACGCCTTCGCCGTGCTGTTCTTCGTCTCTGTGGGCATGCTGTTCAACCCGGAGATCCTGGTCCAGCAGCCCTGGCTGGTGCTGGCCGCCTTCCTGATCATCGTGCTGGGCAAGTCCATCGCCGCCATGGTGATCGTGCTGGCCTTCAAGTATCCCAAGGGTACGGCGCTGACCATTGCCGCCAGCCTGGCGCAGATCGGCGAGTTCTCCTTCATCCTGGCGACGCTGGGCGTGGACCTGGGCTTGCTGACCGAGCCGGCGCGTGACGTGATCCTGGCCGCGGCGATCTTCTCGATCATCGCCAATCCGTTCTTCTTCATCATCTCCGACCGGCTCGAACGCCGCTGGGGCCAGGTGCGCGCCGTCGGCGCCTTCACGCCGGTCATCTCCGACCATGTCGTGCTGGTGGGCTATGGCCGCGTCGGCAGCGCCGTGGCCGAGACGCTGCAGGCCCAGGGCCAGTCCTTCCTGGTGATCGAGGAGAACGACGAGCGCGTGCAGCGCCTGCGCGAACTCGGCATCCCGGTGCTGGTCGGCAATGCCGCCCAGCCCAACACCCTCAAGTCGGCCCAGCTGACCAAGGCGCGCACCCTGATCCTGGCGGTGCCCAATGCCTTCGAGGCGGGCCAGGTGATCCAGCAGGCGCGCAGCGTGCAGCCCGAGCTGCCGATCTACGCCCGCGCCCACTCGGATGCCGAGGTGGACTACCTGCGCAAGCGCGGGGCCAGCTTCATCGTCATGGGTGAGCGCGAGATCGCCCGCAGCATGGTGGAGCAGTTGCAGCTGCCGGCCTGAAAGGGCGCTCCTGGCCTGTAGGGTGGGCAAATGTCTTCATCATTTGCCCACGCGACCGGGCCCGCGCGTGGGCAGGCAATAAGCTGCCTGCCTCGGCTGTCTCTTGTTCATGCCCGCCCTGCGCAATTGAACGCCCGCCGGCCTCCCGCCCCAGCCGTAGCCCGGATGAAATCCGGGACCACACCCTCGCTGGGAGCTCCCGGACTGCGTCCGGGCTACGTCGTGCTGGTCTGATTTCCCCTGGTTGTTCCCGAACGGGAGCGGCATGCGTCTATTGACTAACATGTCCTGTTAGGTGATAAGATAAGCCCATGAATTTCAGTGTCCATTTCGACGAAGCCACGGTAGAGCGCCTCAACAAGGCGGTCGAGCGGGCAGGTGTCACTCGCAACCGCCTGATTTCCATGGCGGTGCAGGAATGGCTGGCGCGGAACGAGGAAAAGGACTGGCCGGAGACCCTGCTGGCGCACTTCCGCAATCCGGCCCCCGAGCTGGCGCAGGACACCCTGGACTTCCAGGCCTGGCGCGAGCATCTGGGTGGCCCGGCGGAAACGCGCTGGTGAAGTACCTGCTGGACGCCAACGTGATCGCGGGTGCCCTCAAGGGACGTCTGCCGGTGGTGCTGAAGCTCTCGCAGCTCAAGCCCAGCGACATCGCGGTGGCGGCGGTGAGCCGCATGGAGGCCGAGGCGGCGCTGCGGGTGCAGCCGCGGGCCCAGGCGCGCTACGCCAAGCTGCTGAAGGAGTTCTTTGCCAACGTGAAGGTCATCGCCTTCGACGTGGCGGAGACCCAGCAGGCGGTGACGCTGGCGGCCTACGCGCAGCAGATGGACGAGAAGATCGGTGCCTATGACCTGCTGGTCGCGGCCACCGCGCTGTCCCACCAGTTGGTGCTGGTGACGGATCGGCCGCAGGCCTTTGCCGGCGTGCCGAATCTGGACGTCGAGAAGTGGGCGTAAAGAGTTGAGGTATCCGGAGCCTGACCGGCTCCGGCAAGATATAAAGCGGTAAATATCAGTTTTCCTTCATTGCCTTCAGGAATGTGACCATGAAAAGAATCGTGAATTTCAGCGCCGGCCCCGCCACCCTCCCGCTGGCCGTCCTCGAGCAGGTGCAGGCCGAGATGCTGGATTGGCACGGCTCGGGCATGTCGGTCATGGAAATGTCGCACCGCGACAAGGAATTCATGAGCATCGCCCAGGATGCCGAGAAGGACCTGCGCGAGATCGCCGGCATCCCGGCCAACTACAAGGTGCTGTTCCTGCAGGGCGGCGCCACCGGCCAGTTCACCTTCCTGCCGATGAACCTGCTGCGCGGCAAGGCCGGCTTCGACTACGTGCTGACCGGCGACTGGGGCAAGAAGGCCGCCAAGGAAGCGGGCAAGTACGGCAAGGTCAACATCGCCGCCAGCAGCGAAGGCGACAAGTTCACCAACATCCCGGACGTCAAGAACTGGAAGCTGGACCCGAACGCCGCCTACGTGCACATCACGCCGAACGAGACCATCCACGGCGTCGAGTTCCACCAGGAGCCGGAGACCAACGGCGTGCCGCTGGTGGCCGACATGTCGTCGAACATCCTGTCGCGCCCCATCGACATCAACAAGTACGGCCTGATCTACGCCGGCGCGCAGAAGAACATCGGCCCTTCGGGCATCACTATCGTGATCGTGCGCGAGGACCTGATCGGTGGCGCCGCGCCGCTGACGCCGGGCATCTTCGATTACAAGCAGATGGCCGACAACGAGTCGATGCTCAACACGCCGCCGTGCTTCGCCTGGTACGTGTCGGGCCTGGTGTTCAAGTGGATCAAGGACAACGGTGGCTTGGCCGCCGTCGGTGAGCGCAACGCCCGCAAGGCCGGCGCCCTGTACGACTACATCGACAGCCAGGACTTCTACAGCAACCCGGTGGCCAAGGCCGCCCGCTCGCGCATGAACGTGCCCTTCGTGCTGGCCAATGCCGAGCTGGATGCCGACTTCCTCAAGGGTGCCAAGGCCGCCGGCCTGTCGGGCCTCAAGGGTCACCGCTCGGTCGGTGGCATGCGCGCCAGCCTGTACAATGCCATGACCCAGGACGGCGTCAATGCGCTGATCGAATACATGAAGGAATTCGCCCGTACCAAGGCCTAAGGCTTTCCGGCGACTCTAAAACCCAAGAATTCCAGGAATACAATCATGTTCAAGGTTCAGACCCTCAACAACATTTCCGTCCTCGGCCTCGAGCGCCTGCCGCGCGAGCGTTACGAGGTTGCCTCCGAGCTGACCAATCCGGACGCCGTGATGGTGCGCTCGGCCGACATGCACAAGCTCGACATCCCGGCCAGCATCAAGGCCATCGGCCGTGCCGGCGCCGGCACCAACAACATCCCGGTCGCCGCCCTGTCCAAGCGCGGCGTGGTGGTGTTCAACGCCCCGGGCGCCAACTCCAACGCCGTGAAGGAGCTGGTGCTGGCCGGCATGTTCCTGGCCGCCCGCAACATCCCGCAGTCCCTGGACTTCGTGAAGAAGCTCGAGGGTGACGACAAGGCCATGCACGTGGCCGTGGAAGACGGCAAGAAGAAGTTCGTCGGCTTCGAGCTGCCGGGCCGCACCCTGGGCGTGATCGGCCTGGGCGCCATCGGCGTCAAGGTGGCCAACGCCGCCCTGGAACTGGGCATGACCGTGTACGGCTACGACCCGGCCATGACGGTGCAGAACGCCTGGCAGCTGAACTCTGGCGTGCGCCAGGCCCTGTCGGTGGATGACCTGGTCTCCAAGAGCCAGTTCATCTCCGTGCACGTGCCGCTGCTGGACGCCACCCGTGGCCTGATCAACGCCGACCGCCTGAAGCTGATGCCGAAGAAGGGCGTGATCCTGAACTTCGCCCGCGAGGCCATCGTCGACGAGAAGGCCGTGATCGAGTCCCTGGATGCCGGCGGCCTGCACGCCTACGTCTGCGACTTCCCCAGCAATGCGCTGAAGGGCCACCCGCGCGTCATCGCCACCCCGCACCTGGGCGCCAGCACTGGCGAGGCCGAGGACAACTGCGCCGTGATGGTCGCCGACCAGCTGCGCGAGTTCCTGGAACTGGGCAACGTGCGCAACTCGGTGAACTTCCCCGAGGCCGTGATGGCCCTGCTGCCGGGCAAGACCCGCCTGTGCATCGTCAACGAGAACGTGCCGAACATGGTCGGCCAGATCTCCACGACCCTGGCCAAGCACAACCTCAACATCGCCGACCTGCTCAACAAGTCGCGCGGCGACCTGGCCTACACCATCGTGGACGTGGACTCCGGCTGCGCCCAGGATGTAGTGGCCGAGCTGCAGGCCATCCAGGGCGTGCTGTCGGTGCGCTGCATCCCGGCCCGCTAACGGCCCTGTAGCAGGCCCTCTAGGGGCGCGAACAGGGAGCGCGTACAATCGCGCTCCCTGTTTTGCGTTATTGGCACCCATGAACAACGAACTGGCCCAGGCCCGCACCCGGATCGACTCCCTGGATGAACAGATCCAGACGCTGATCTCCCAGCGCGCGCGCATCGCCCAGGAAGTCGCCCTGATCAAGGAGAGGACGGGCGACAGCACCGGCAACCACTACCGCCCGTCCCGCGAGGCGGAGGTGCTGCGCCGCGCCATGGATCGCAACACCGGCCCGCTGACCGACGAGACGGTGGCCCGGCTGATGCGCGAGATCATGTCGGCCTGCCTGTCACTGGAATCGCCGCTGAAGATCGCCTACCTGGGGCCCGAGGGCACCTACACCCAGGCCGCGGTGCAGAAGCACTTCGGCGACAGCATCACCGCGCGCCCGGCGGCGGCCATCGACGAGATTTTCCGCGACGTCGAGACCGGCAATGCCGATTACGGCGTGGTGCCGGTGGAGAATTCGCTGGGCGGCATCGTCAGCCACACGCTGGACGAACTGGCCCAGACCACGCTGCGCATCTGCGGCGAGGTGACGCTGCCGATCCACCACTGCCTGCTGTCCACCGAGACCTCGGTCGAGGCGATCACGCACATCTACTCGCACCAGCAGTCCTTCGCGCAGTGCCGCAAGTGGCTCGACGCGCGCCTGCCCAAGGCCGAGAAGGAAACCGTGGCCAGCAACGCCCAGGCGGTGCTGATCGCCCGCGAGAAGGGCGGGGCGGCCATCGCCGGCCAGCAGGCGGCCCGCCTCTACGGCATGAACATCCTGGCCTCGAACATCGAGGACGATCCCAACAACACCACGCGCTTCCTGATCATCGGCAAGCACGACCCGTCGCCCACGGGCGACGACGTCACCGCCGTGGTGATGACGGCGCAGCGTAACAACCCGGGTGCGCTGTTCAAGCTGCTGCAGCCCTTCGCCCGCGAGAACATCGACCTGACGCGCATCGAGTCGCGGCCGGTCAAGGGCGCGGCGGTGCGCGACTACTACTTCTTCATCGACTTCCGCGGCCACGCGCTGGACCCGCGCATCGAGTCGGTGCTGGGCGAGGTCCGCGCGGCCGCCGCCTCCTTCAAGATCCTCGGGTCCTACCCGACCGCCCCCTTCTGAGGACGACCGTGACCTCACCCCTGCTGAAGAACGCCGCCACCGGCGTGCTGAGCCTGGAGGCCTACGCCCCGGGCATGCCCCTGGACGAGCTGCAGCGCCGCCTGGGCATCGCCGACGCCATCAAGCTGGCCTCCAACGAGAACCCGCTGGGTCCCAGCCCGGCGGTGAAGGCTGCCATCGCCGACGCTGTGTCGGGCGGCAACCTGGCCCTGTACCCGGACGGCGGCGGTTTCCGCCTGAAGAAGGCCATCGGCGACTTCCGTGGCATCGCCCCGGAGCGCGTCACGCTGGGCAACGGCTCCAACGACATCATCGAGCTGCTGGGCCGCGTGTTCCTCGGCCCCGGCCGCGCCGCGCTGTTCTCGCAGCATGCCTTCGCGGTGTACCCCATCATCACGCAGGCGCAAGGCGCCCGCGCGGTGGTGGTGCCGGCGCGCCCGGCCGATGACGCCCAGCCGCTGGGGCACGACATGCAGGCCTTCGCCGCAGCGCTGAAGGCCAACCCCGACGTGTCGCTGGTGTTCATCGCCAACCCCAACAACCCCACCGGCACCTGGCTGTCGCCGGGGGACATCGAGGGCTTCATCCGCCAGGTGCCCGCGCACGTGGTGGTGGCCCTGGACCTGGCCTACGACGAGTACATGGAGCCGGCCTTGCGCAGTCCCTCGCGCGAGTGGCTGGAGAAGTACCCGAACCTGGTGCTGTTCCACACCTTCTCCAAGGCCTACGGCCTGGCCGGCCTGCGCGTGGGCTACTCGCTGTCCAGCCCCGAGCTGGCCGACCTGCTGAACCGTGTGCGCCAGCCCTTCAACAACAACAGCCTGGCCCTGCTGGCGGCGGAGAACGCGCTGGCCGACCAGGCCCACGTCGCCCGCTCGGTGGAGCTCAACAACCGCGAGCGTGCGCGCCTGACGCAGACGCTCAGCGACATGGGCCTGACCGTGCTGCCCTCGCAGGCCAACTTCATCGCCGTCGGCTTCGGCCGCGACGCGGCGCCGATCAACCAGGCGCTGATGCAGCGCGGCGTGATCGTGCGCCCGGTGGCCTCGTACCAGATGCCGCAGTTCCTGCGCTTCAGCATCGGCACCGAGACCGAGAATGACCGCCTGGTCGCGGCCCTCAAGGAGATCCTCGCGTCGTGAGCGTGCAGCGACTCGCCGTCATCGGACTGGGCCTCATCGGCGGCTCCTTCGCGCGCGCCGTGCGGAAGGCCGGCGCCGTGAGCGAGGTGATCGGCTATGACGCCGACCCGGCGCGCGTCGCCGCGGCTGTCGAGTTGGGTGTCGCCACCCACGCGGCCGATTCGCTGGAAGCCGCGGTACGCGACGCCGACGTGGTCCTGCTGTCGGTGCCGGTGCTGCAGACCCGCGAAGTGCTGTCGCAGCTCGCCTCCTACCTGCGCGAGGACGCCATCCTCACCGACGTCGGCAGCACCAAGGTCTCGGTGGAGCAGGACGTGGCGGCCGTGTTCGGCGCGCTGCCCGCGCGCTTCGTCGGTGGCCATCCGGTGGCCGGCAACGAGAAGAGCGGGGTGGAAGCGTCCTTCGCCGAGCTGTTCCAGGGCCGCCGCTGCATCCTGACGCCGCATGCGCACCAGGACCCGGCCGCGCTGGCCACGGTGCGTGCACTGTGGGAATCCGCCGGCAGCGTGGTCTGCGAGATGAGCGCCGAGCACCACGACGAGGTGCTGGCGGCGACCAGCCACCTGCCGCACGTGCTGGCCTTCGCGCTGGTGGACTTCCTCAACACCCTGGATTCGCGCAAGGAGATCTTCGCCTACGCCGCCGGCGGCTTCCGCGACTTCACGCGCATCGCCTCCAGCAGCCCGAAGATGTGGCACGACATCACCCGCGCCAATCGCTCGGCGGTGCTCGGCGCGCTCGACGGCTACCTGGGCGAGCTGCAGAAGCTGCGCGACGCCATCACCGAGGACGACGGTCCGGTCATCCTCGACATCTACACCCGCGCCCGCGATGCCCGCGAGCGTTACCTGGAGCTGGTCGAAAAGCCGGCCGCCGCGAAGAAGTCATGAGTTCCTCCACCGATTTCCTGGACCTGGCGCCGATCCGCGCGGCGCGCGGTGAACTGCGGTTGCCCGGCTCCAAGAGCGTGTCGATCCGCGCCCTGCTGCTGGCCGCCCTGTCGGAAGGCGAGACCACCCTCACGGGCCTGCTCGACTCCGACGACACCCGCGTGATGCGCGAGGCCCTGAAGGCCTGCGGCGTGCCCCTGCAGGACCTGGGCGCGGATGGCCTGCGCGTGCATGGCGCTTCGCGCCTGCCGCGGCGCGAGGCCGACCTCTTCGTCGGCAACTCCGGACTGTCGATCCGCACGCTGGTGGCGGTGCTGGCCTTCATGGACGGCCGCTATCGCCTGTCCGGCATCCCGCGCATGCACGAGCGGCCGATCGGCGATCTCGTCGATGCCCTGCGCCCGCTGGGCGCGCAGATCGGCTACCAACAGAAAGACGGCTTCCCGCCACTGCTGATCGAGCCGGCACAGGCGCGTGCGGCGCAGCCGGTGCGCGTGCGCGGCGACGCCTCCAGCCAGTTCCTCACCGGCATCCTGCAGTCGGCGCCGCTGCTGGCGCGCGAGCAGGACCTGGTGGTCGAGGTCGAGGGCGAGCTGATCTCCAAGCCCTACATCGAGCTGAGCATCGCGCTGATGCAGCGCTTCGGCGTCGCGGTGCAGCGCGGCACGACCGCCGCCGGCACGCCGCGCTTCACTGTCGTGGCCGGTTCGCGCTACCGCGCGCCGGGTGCGTTCGCGGTCGAGGGCGATGCCTCGTCGGCCTCCTACTTCCTGGCGCTCGGCGCCCTGGCCGGCGGGCCGGTGCGGGTGCAGGGCATGGGCAGTGCCAGCCTGCAGGGCGACGTGCGCTTCGCCGAGGTCATGTCAGCCATGGGCGCCGAGGTCACCCAGGGCGAGCAGTGGACCGAGGTACGCTCCCCGGGCTTGTCCGCGGGATTCCGGCCCAAGGCCATCGACGCCGACTTCAACCACATCCCCGACGCGGCGATGACCGTGGCGGTGGTGGCACTGTTCGCCGACGGTCCCAGCGTGCTGCGCAACATCGGCAGCTGGCGGGTGAAGGAGACCGACCGCATCGCCGCCATGGCGGCGGAGCTGACCAAGCTCGGCGCCACGGTCGAAGCCGGCCCCGACTACCTGCGCGTCGTGCCTCCGGCCGCGCCGCGCACGGCGGCCATCGATACCTATGACGATCACCGCATGGCGATGAGCTTCTCGCTGGCGGCCTGCGGCGGCATTCCCGTGCGCATCAACGATCCGGGCTGCGTCGCCAAGACCTTCCCGGACTATTTTTCGCGGCTCGCCGCGTTGACCACCTCCTGATCCGCCCATGACGTCCCAGAACAACACTCCCGTGCCCGTCATCACCGTCGACGGCCCCAGTGGCGTCGGCAAGGGCCTGGTGACGCGCTGGCTGAGCCAGCGCCTGGGCGGCTGGCACCGGCTGGACAGCGGTGCGCTGTACCGCATCCTGGCCCTGGCCGCCGAGCGGGCAGGGGTGCCGGCCACTGACGGCCCTGCCGTGGCGGCCCTGGTACCGGGCCTGGCCATCGAGTTCACCGGCGAGACCGAGCACGACGAGGCGATCCTGGTGAACGGGGAGAACTGGGTCGACACGGTGCGCGCCGAGACCTCCGGGGCGCTGGCCTCGCGTATCGCCACGCTGCCGGAAGTGCGCGCCGCCCTGCTGCAGCTGCAGAAGGACTTCCGCCGTGCTCCCGGTTTGATCGCCGACGGCCGCGACATGGGCACCGTGGTGTTCCCGGATGCCCCCCTCAAGATCTTCATGGATGCGAGCCCGGACGAGCGCGCCGGGCGACGCTACAAGCAGTTGAGCGATAAGGGAATATCCGCTACACTCGCCGACCTCTGTGAGGAGATTCGCGCCCGCGACGCGCGCGACCGCAACCGCAGCATCGCCCCGCTCAAGCCGGCCGATGGTGCCGAAGTGGTTGATACCACGGGACTTTCCCCTGCCGATGTCATCGGAAAAGTGGAAACCCTGCTGCGTCGCAACGGGTTCTGATCTCCAGTGCAGACAGCCGGCCCACAGGATGTGGGTCGTTCATTCGTCAACCAGGGCCGCTCGCAGGGACGCGACGGATGTTCCACCAACCAACCAGAGTGTTTTTGTAATGATCGAAAGTTTTGCTGAAATGTTCGAGGCCAGCCTCAAGGGCGGCCAATCCATGCAGTCGGGCACCATCGTCAACGCCCGCGTGCTGGCTGTTAAGCCGGATGTCGTGATCGTCGACGCGGGCCTCAAGTCCGAAGGCGTGATCCCCATCCAGGAATTCATGGTCGACGGCGAGATCAAGGTTGCTGCCGGCGACGAAGTGGAAGTGGCGCTGGAGACCGTCGAAGACGGTTTCGGCGAAACCAAGTTCTCCAAGGAGAAGGCCGAGCGGATCAAGACCTGGGAGCGCCTCGCGAAGGCCTTCGAGGGCAAGGAAACCGTCATCGGTATCATCACCGGCAAGGTCAAGGGCGGTTTCACGGTCGACATCGGCACCGTGCGCGCCTTCCTCCCGGGTTCGCTGGTCGACGTCCGCCCCGTGCGCGACACGTCCTACCTCGAGGGCAAGCCGCTCGAGTTCAAGGTCATCAAGCTCGACAAGCTGCGCAACAACGTCGTCGTCTCGCGTCGCGAAGTGCTCGAGGCCGAGTACAGCGCCGAGCGTGACACCCTCCTGGCCAACCTGCAGGAAGGCGTTGTCCTCCGCGGCGTGGTCAAGAACCTGGTCGAGTACGGCGCGTTCGTCGACCTCGGCGGCATCGACGGCCTGCTGCACATCACCGACATGACGTGGAAGCGCGTCAAGGATCCGGCCGAAGTCGTCACCGTCGGCCAGGAAATCGAAGTCAAGGTCCTCAAGTACGACCGCGAGCGTCGCCGCGTCAGCCTCGGCCTCAAGCAGCTGGGCGCCGATCCGTGGATGGACATCGAGCGTCGCTACCCCGAGAAGACCCGCCTGTTCGGCAAGGTCACCAACATCACCGACTACGGCTCGTTCGTCGAGATCGAGGCTGGCGTCGAGGGTCTGGTGCACGTCTCCGAAATGGACTGGACCAACAAGAACGTCAACCCGGGCAAGGTTGTGCAGGTCGGCGACGAAGTCGAGGTCATGATCCTCGACATCGACGGCGAGCGCCGCCGTATCTCGCTGGGCATGAAGCAGTGCCGTGCGAACCCCTGGGAAGAGTTTGCCCAGAACCACCAGAAGGGCGACCGCGTCCGCGGCGCCATCAAGTCGATCACCGACTTCGGCATCTTCATCGGCCTGGACGGCGGTATCGACGGCCTGGTGCACCTGTCCGACCTCGACTGGAACGAAGCCGGCGAAACCGCCGTGCGCCGCTACCAGAAGGGCCAGGAGCTGGATGCCGTGGTCCTGGCGATCGACGGCGCCCGCGAGCGCATCTCCCTGGGTGTCAAGCAGGTCCAGCAGGACCCGCTGTCGCAGTTCATCGCCGACACCGTCAAGGGCACCATCGTCAAGGGCATCGTGAAGACCGTCGACCCGCGCGGCGCCTTCATCGACCTGGGCAATGGCGTCGAGGGCTACATCCGTGCCAACGACCTGGCCCGTGAGCGCGTTGAAGACGCGACCAAGGTGCTCAACGAAGGCGACACGCTCGAGTCCCGCTACGTCGGTCTGGATCGCAAGAACCGCATCGTGCAGCTGTCGGTCCGCGAGAAGGAAATCCAGGAAGAGCAGGAGGTCATGGCGGAGTACGGCAACCGTAACGCCAGCACCGGCCGCACCAGCCTGGGCGACCTGCTCAAGGAACAGATCGGCGGCAACAACGACCGCTAAGCTGTCCTTACGCAGTACTTGGAAGTATCGGAAAGGGGCCGCCATGCGGCCCCTTTCTTTTTGCATGGCGCCCCGTATCCCCTGGCCCACGCCCGGCTGGCCCCTGTTTTGGGCCTGTCAGCCCCCAGGGCGGCGGGGACTCTTGCATGCCCTGTTTTTTTTCTATAAGGTTCAATCAATTAGAACGCATCCATGAGCCTTATGACCAAATCCGAACTGATCGAACGGCTGGCCTCCAAGCAGACCCACCTGATGCAGAAGGACGTGGAGCTGGCGGTCAAGTTGGTGCTGGACCAGATCAGCATGGCGCTGGCCAAGGACGACCGCGTGGAAATCCGCGGTTTCGGCAGCTTCGCCCTGCATCACCGTCCGGCGCGCGTCGGGCGCAATCCCAAGACCGGCGAGCCGGTGGAAATCCCGCCGAAGCGCGTCCCGCACTTCAAGCCGGGCAAGGAAATGCGCGAGCGCGTCAACGCCAACGCCCAGGCCGAGGCCGAAGCCGAGGCCGCTGCAGCCAAGGCCAAGGCGGCGGCTGCCGCTGCTGCCGACAGCCAGGTCTGATCGTGGCCTTCAAGCCGCCCGCCTCGCTGGTCTTCTTCCTGGTGATCCTGCCGGTCTTCGTGCTGGGCACCACCATCGGCTTCTTCAACAGCCAGAAGGTCGAGTTCAACTACCTGTTCGGCATGGTCGAGCTGCCGCTGATCGCGCTGCTGGTCGCCGAGTTCGTGCTGGTGGCGCTGCTGACCCTGGGCGCGGGCTTCCTGCGGGTGCTCAGCCTCAAGTCCGAGATCCGCCGCCTGCGCAAGCAGCTCCGCGACAGCGAGACCGAACTGCGCAACCTGCGCGCCCTGTCCGCGCCGCCGCCCACCCTGACCGCATCGCCGTCCGCGCTGCCCAAGGTTCCCTGACGTGATCGATGTCCTGTTCTCCTGGCTGCTGCTGCCGCTGGGATTCGCCCTCGGCTGGGCCCTGTCGCGTGGTTACCCGCACCAGGGCCGCGCCATCACGCCCGAGAAGCTCGGCGGCCTGGTCACGCACCTGGTCAGCGACAATCCGGACGAAACCCTCGCGGCGCTGAGTGAAGCCGCCGAGATGGACAGCTCCGCGGCCGAGATGCACCTGACGCTGGGCAACCTGTTCCGCAAGCGCGGCGAAGTGGACCGCGCGCTGCATATCCACGAGGATCTGCTGGCCCGGCCCAACCTGTCGCCGGAGCTGCGCACCCAGACCCGTCTCGAGCTGGCGCAGGACTACCACAAGGCCGGCCTGATGGACCGTGCCGAGGAAATCTCGCTGGCACTCGCCGCCGAGGGACACCAGGTGGTGCAGTGCCTGGAGCTGGTGCGCACCATCTACGAACAGGGCCGCGACTGGCAGCAGGCGATCAAGATTTCGCGCCGCATCGAATCCGCCAAGGGCGAGTCCAAGCGCGAAGTGATCTCGCAGTACTACTGCGAGCTGGCCGAGGAGGCGAGGGCACGCAAGGAGGCCGACGCCGCCCTGGAGCTGGCTGGGCGTGCCGCCGCCGAAGACCCCGCCTGCATTCGCGCGCAGCTGCTGCTCGGCGCGCTGCAGGAGGCCGCCGGCGAGGAAGCCGAGGCCGCCAAGCACTACCGCCTCGCCTTTGAGCGCGATCAGCGCTTCCTGCCCGAGGTGATCGAACCCTTGCGCCGCTGCGCCGAGAAGACCGGCGATGCACAGGAGTACCTGCTGTTCCTGAAGGACGCCAAGGAGATGTCGCCCAGCAGCCTGCCGATCCTGGCCGAGGCGCACCTGATGCGCCAGGAAGGCCTGGAGGTGGCGGACTATCTGGCCCAGGGCCTGGAGACGCGCCCGGGCCGCGCCGTGCTGGCGGAATTCCTGGAGGTGCTGGAGCACCAGCCGGGCGTGGTCGCCGCAGGCCTGGACAAGCCGGCCGCGAGCCTGCGCAGCGCCATCCGCAAGCTGATGGAAACCACGCCGCGCTACCGCTGCGGCCACTGCGGCTTCAGCCCGCGCCAGCTGTTCTGGCAATGCCCCAGCTGCAAGCAGTGGGCCACCATCACCCCCATCGACGACGTCCTGAAGTCCTGAGTAAGCCTGCTGTGCAGGCCGATCTTGCGCCCGCGATGCTCGCCGTACTTCAGTACGGCTGTGCGTCGCGGACGCAACCTCGGCCTTGCTCGCGACGGCTTCCTCAGGACTTCGGCGAGCTGCGATGATGCCTTTTCGGCAATGATGCCTTCGTTGGGATCACTCGAAGTAACTTTCGTATCCTGCTAATAAAACGGGTGTTTTTGACTCGGCCTCGTACTTCTGTCACCGTTGCGCGATCATCATCGCCGCAGAGCGTGGAGGAGGAGGCAGTGGCAAAGACGGCATTCGTCACGGGCGCGACGGGCTTCGTCGGGCTGAACCTGGTCGATGAACTGGTCGACCAGGGCTGGGACGTCATTGCCATGCATCGGCCGCAGTCCGATGTCTCGCCGCTGCAGCGCTATCCGCAGGTCGGCCTCGTCAGTGGCGACATCACCGATTCCCGCACCCTCAAGGGCGTCGTGCCGCGGCATGTGGACTGTGTCTTCCACGTCGCCGGCAACACCAGCCTGTGGTCGCGCTCGCATGCCGAGCAGATCAAGGTCAACGTGCGCGGTACCCGCAACATGGTGAAGGCGGCGCTGGAGTCCGGTGCCAAGCGCTTCGTCCATACCTCCAGCGTGGTGGCCTACGGCCTGCACGGCGGCATCGTCACCGAGGACACCCCGACCCGTGGCAGTGCCGCGCCGGTCAACTACATCCGCAGCAAGGCCCTGGCTGAGCGCGAGGTCCACAAGGGCATCGCCAATGGCCTGCAGGCGGTGGTGGTAAACCCGTCGAACATCCTGGGCCGCTACGACACCGCCAACTGGTCGCGCATGTTCCGCCTGATCCAGCAGGGCCGCCTGCCTGGCGTACCCGCCGGCGGCGGCAGCTTCTGCCACGCCCGCGAAGTCGCCCGCGCCCACGTGGCCGCCGCCGAGCGTGGCTCCGTGGCGCAGAACTACCTGCTGGGCGGTGCCCAATCCAGCTACCTGGGCCTGGCCCGCGACGTCAGCCGCGTGATGGGCCTGCGCCGCCGTTTCTACCCGCTGCATCCGCGCCTGATGCACGGCTACGCCAAGCTCGAGGAAGTCTTCGCGCCGCTGTTCCGCCGCGAGCCGGAGATCACCGCCGACACGGTGGTGCTGCTGTCGCAGAACATCTACTGCAGCAGCCGCAAGGCGCAGAACGAGCTCGGCTACCAGCCGCAGCCGATGGACGCCATGCTGAAGGATTGCTACGACTGGATGCTGACAGCGGGCTTGCTGAAGAAAGCGCCGAAGTAAGTCGGTGCTCTGCGTTTTCTGTTTGAGACTTCTCCCTCCCGTTGGTGCCGAACAGCCTCGTGATCCCGAGTGCCGCTCAGCGGCCTATTGAGTTCGCTCTGCCATGCGGGGAGAGAGTTGGCGAGGGCATGGATGCGCCATCACAGCTACTCCCTCGCCCCGCTTGCGGGGAGAGGGTTGGGGTGAGGGGCGCGCACTTTCTGCTAAGAGCCAAAGCGGTGGTGCCGGCGACTACGCCGGTCAGGAGCTGTTGATCTCTGGAGGTTTCTTTCGCCTAAGGGCGACTTACCTTTCTTCGCCTAGGGCGCCTACTGTTGGTGCTTGTGCAAAGAAAGGTAAGCCAAAGAAAGCACACCCTCCATCCGCGGCCCCGCTGAGGCGGGGCAACCCGCCTGGCGGTCGGTCGCGACGGGTCGGGCCCACAGGCCATCCCTGGCCTGAGGCCCCTCGGCCGGACATCCTGTCCGGCTCGACCCTGCGCCCGACCACCACGCGGGCGCTTCTGGAAGGGGCCCGAACGTCAAAAGCATTCGCTCCGCTCACCAAGACATTTAAAAAGTCTTGGAACCCCTCTCCCCTTGCGGGAGAGGGGCAGGGGACGAGGGCATGGATGCCCGAGGTAGGGCAACGCAGGAGCAGTTGCCGAGAGGACGCCCTGGCCAAGAACGGCCCTCTTCTGAACAGAAAAGCGGATAATCACCTCCAACTCCCCCAGAACCTCACCCCCGCCATGCAGCTCCGCATCGCCACCCGCGAATCCCCTCTCGCCCTCTGGCAGGCCGAGCACGTCAAGGCGCGGCTCGAGGAGGTCCACGCGGGGCTGGAAGTCACGCTGGTGCCGATGACCACGGCGGGCGACCAGATGCTGTCCAGCCCGCTGGCGAACATCGGCGGCAAGGGCCTGTTCGTGAAGGAACTGGAACAGGCCATGCTGGAGGGGCGCGCGGACATCGCCGTGCACTCCATGAAGGACGTGCCGGTGAAGCAGCCCGACGGGCTCTGCCTCAGCGCCTTCCTGGCCGGCGAGGACCCCTCGGACGCCTTCGTCTCCAACATCCATGCCTCGCTCGACGCGCTGCCGCAGGGCGCGGTGGTGGGCACCTCCAGCCTGCGCCGGCAGGCGCAGCTGCGCTCGCTGCGGCCGGACCTGGTGATCAAGGACTTGCGCGGCAACGTCGGCACACGCCTGCGCAAGCTGGACGAAGGACAGTTCGAGGCGATCATGCTGGCCAGTGCGGGGCTGATCCGCCTGGGGCTGGCCGACCGCATCCGCGAGCGCATGTCGGCCGACCGCTTCCTGCCGGCCATCGGCCAGGGCATCGTCGGCATCGAGTGCCGCGAGGACGACGAGCGCACGCGGCGCCTGCTGATGCCGCTGCACGATGCGCGCAGCTACACCCGCCTGATGGCGGAGCGTGCCATGAACGCACGCCTCGGCGGCGCCTGCCAGGTGCCGGTGGCCGGACATGCTGAGGTGCTGGGCTCGGAGGTCCGCCTGCGCGGGCTGGTCGGCGCTCCGGATGGCAGCCGCGTGATCCGCGACGAGTTGCGCGGCACCCAGGCGCGCGCCGAGGCTCTTGGAGAAGAGCTGGCCCAGCGCCTGCTCGACCAGGGCGCCGGCGACATCTTGCGGCAGCTGGGAATCCCGGTGTGACCCTCGCGCCGCTGGCGGGGTTGGGCGTGATGGTGACGCGCCCCGCGGAGCAGGCCGAGCCGCTGTGCCGCCTGCTGCAGGCGCAGGGCGCCGAGGTGCGGCGCCTGCCGCTGCTGGCCATCGAGCCGGCGCGCGCCGCGCCGCCGCTGCTGCAATTGTTCGACGAAGCACGCGATGCACAGGCCTGGATCTTCACCAGCCGCAATGCCGTGCGCTGCGCGCGGCGGCTGGATGCCGGGCGCTGGCCGCAGCGTCTCTACGCGGTGGGCGCGGCCACGGCCGCGGCCCTGGACGAACTGGGCCTGTCGGCGACGATCCCGACGGGGCTGTACTCCGGCGAGAGCCTGCTGGGCCATCCTTCCTTGCTGCAGCCCGCGGGCCAGCGCTTCCTGCTGGTGACCGGCGCCGATGGCCTGGGCACCATCGCGGCGGGCCTGCGCGAGCGCGGGGCGACGGTGAGCGTGGCGGAGGTCTATCGGCGTCAGCCGGTGGCCCATGCGCCGGCGCAGGTAGTCGAGGCCCTGCGCGGATCGGCCGCGATCCTGCTCACCAGCGGTGAGGCCCTGCGCCACTTGCTGGCGCTGACGCCGGAGGCCGTACGGGAGCTGTTGCTGCGGCACAAGCTGGTCCTGCCGTCGGCGCGTGTGGTAGAACAGGCTCTTGAGTCCGGGTTCGAGTCCCCGCTTGTCCCCGAACAGGTTTCCGATGCTGCCTACCTGCGCTGTCTGGAACGCTGGTGGGCCGATCAACGACCATGACGACCACACCGACGCCGACTGAACCTGCGGAACCGACGCTCACGCCGTCCGCCCCTCCTGCTCCCGCCGCCCCGCGCCGCCGCCGTGGCCTGGCCCTGCTGTTGCTGCTGATCGTGGTGGCCGCGGTCGCAGCGGCAGCGTTCTGGGTCTGGCAACAGCAGCAACGGCTAGTGAAGGACAACGCGCGCCACGAAGAACTGATCGGGCGCCTGTCGCGCAACCTGGCCATGCTGGAGACGCAGTCCAAGGCCATGGATACCCGCCAGGCGGACCTGGCGGCGGTGATGCAGCGCAACAGCGCGGAGACCGCCGACTTCGGTCGCCGTATCGACGAGCACGACCAGGTCGTGGGCAACCTCAACGAGCAGGTCGCGGGCGGGCGCAACCGCTTCGTGATGGCCTCCATCGAGAACCTGCTGCTGCTGGCCAATGACCGCCTGCAGATCGCACGCGACCCGGCTTCGGCCCTGGTGGCCTTGCAGGAGGCGGACCAGCGCATCGCCGGCCTGCGCGATCCGCGCCTGTTCAACGTGCGCCAGGCCATCGCCGAGGAGCGCACCGCACTGCAGGCGGTGCCACAGCCGGATTACGCCGGCGCCGCGCTGTCGCTGTCGAGCCTGGCCGCTCGCGCGGAGCAGCTGCCGCTGCGCGCCCGCGCGCCGGACCATTACGAGTCCGCCATGCGCGAGCCGGCCGCCGCCGTGGCCGACAGCACGCGCTGGGAGCGCTTTAAGGCCTCGGTGACGCAGGCCCTGCGCGGCATGTTCACGCTGCGCCGCAACCAGGGCCCCGAAGCGCGCCTGCTGGCGCCGCAGGACGAGGCGCTGGTGCACCACGTGCTGATGCTGCGCCTGGAAGCGGCGCGCGCTGCGCTGCTGCGTGGCGACACCGTGTCCTTCCGCGACGCAGGTGCCGGCGCGGCCGCCTGGCTGCACCAGTATTTCCGCGAGGAAGACCCGGCCGTGCGCGGCGCGCTGGCCGACCTGGAGCGCCTGCAGCAGCTGCAGCTGTCGCCCCCGCTGCCCGAGATCACGCGCAGCCTGGCGCTGCTGCGCGCCCACATGGACGTCCCCGCAAGATGATCCGCTGGCTGCTGCTGGCCGTGCTGGCGCTGGCCCTGGGCAGCGTCGCGGCCTACCTGCTGCGCGCCGATACCGGCTACGTGATGATCACCCAGGGCCGCTGGGTGCTCGAGACCTCGCTGTTCGGCTTCGTCGGCGCGCTGTTCGTGATCATCTGCGGCCTGTATTACGGCTACCAGTTGCTGGTGGCTGGCGCCGGCCTGCCCTGGCGCGTACGCCGCGCCATGGAGCGCCGCCGCGCGGACCTGGCGCGTGATTCTTTCGAGGCCGGCATGCTGCGCCTGATGGAGGGCCACTGGCGCCAGGCAGAGATCGAGATGGTGCGCCGCGCAGCGGATCATCGGGCCGCACACCTCAACTACCTGGCTGCCGCCAAGGCGGCGCAACAGCTCGGCGCAGCCGACCGCCGTGAGCACTACCTGCGCCTGGCGGCCCAGGGCGACCCCGAAGCGCGCTTCGCCTCGCTGCTGACGCGTGCAGAACTGCAGCGGGCCCGCGGCGACTACGCCGAGGCTCGCGGCAGTGCGCTGGAACTGCGCGAGCAGGACCCGCGGCACCCGTACCCGATGGAACTGCTGGCCGAATGCCATTTCGCACTCGGTGACTGGGAGTCGCTGGGCGCCGTGCTGCAGCAGGCGGAGGTCGTGGCGGCCCTGTCGCCCGCGCGCCTGCGCGAGCTGGCATCCGAAACCCTGCGCCATCGCCTGCGCGCTGCGGTGCAGGCCGCCAACCTCGACCAGCTCAAGACGCTGTGGGCACAGGCCGGCCGCGATCTGCGCGAAGACCCAGCGCTGCTGCGCGAATACGCGCGCGGCCTGGTGCGGCTCAATGCCGCGGCCGAGGCCCTGTCCGTCATTGCCGCGGCCCTGGGCCGCAGCTGGGATGCCGAGCTGATGCGGCTCTATGGCGGCCTGCAGGCTGCTGACCCGCTGGGCCAGCTGGCGACGATCGAGCAGTGGCTGGGGCGCTATGGCGAGTACCCCGAGGCGCAACTGGCCGCCGGCCAGGTCTGCCTGCGCAACAAGCTCTGGGGCAAGGCGCGCAGCTATCTCGAAGCCACGGTGCGCCAGCAGCCGACGCCGACCGCCTACCTGGAGCTGGCCCGCGTCTGCGAAGCCACGCAGCAGCGTGCCGAGGCCGAGAAGTACACCCGCATGGGCCTGGAGCTGGCGGCGTCGCTCTAGGGAGTAGGGGAGTCCTGATTAGTTGCCGTTCGCCCTGAGCCTGTCGAAGCCTGTCCTGAGCTTGTCGAAGGGGGGCGGCAACTCACAGGCGGACCTGGCGGGAAGTCCACCCATGCTGCGATCCTTCAACAAGCCCAGGACTTCAGCACGAAGGGACCTCCCCAGCGGTGCTCCAGGCCGGCTTCAAGGCGCGGGATTCTGCGTCGGCCAGGTTTCGAAGGCGTAATCGAAGGAATCGTAGAACAGATGGTCGGGATCGAGCCCGGCCGCCGTGAAGGCGTCCTTGCCGTTGCGCACCATCACCGGCGGCCCCGACATGTAGACCTCGTGTGCATCCAGCCGGGGATAGGCGCGCAACAGGGCCTCATGCACGAAGCCGCGCTCGTGTGGCCAGTCCGCGTCGGGATCGGACAACACGGGCGTGTAGCGGAACAGTGGCTGCTCCTCCGCCCAGCGCCGCAACGGCGCATCCAGGTACAGGTCCTCGCGGCTGCGCACGCCCCAGAACAGGTGGGTCGGGCGCCGCAGGCCCTGGGCGAACTGCTTCTCCAGCATCGCCTTGATCGGCGCCAGGCCGGTGCCGCCGGCCATCATCAAGATGGGCCTGTTCGAATCCTCCCGGAGGTAGAACGCCCCCAGCGGTCCCTCGATGCGCAGGATCGCGCGATCCGGCATCTGGTCGCGCACCCAGTGCGCGAACCGTCCGCCTGGGGCGATGCGCAGGTGCAGTTCCAGGGTCTCGCCATTCGGCGCGCTGGCGATGGAGAAGCTGCGGCGCTTGCCGTCCTCCAGCAGGAAGTCCAGGTACTGCCCTGGCTCGTAGTCGAACGTCTCTCCACGCGGCAGCTTGAGCGTCAGGCCGATGACGTCGTGCGACAGGGGCGTACGGGCCTGGGCGCGCACCGGCAACTGGCGCGGGCGCAGCCGCTCCAGCCGTGCCGGCTGGTGCAGGTCCAGGACCAGGTCGCTACGGGCCTCGGCCAGGCACATCAGGATATAGCCGGCATCCAGTTCCGCCTGGGACAGCGCCGGCGGCGGCAACCGGTGCTGCACCTCGCCCTGCAGCAGGCGCACGCGGCAGGAGCCGCAGCCGCCGGACTTGCAGCCGAAGGGCAGGGTCAGGTGCTGGCGCAGGCCGGCTTCCAATACAGGCTCGTCCGCGCCGGCGGCGAAGGAGTTGTCGCGTCCGGCCAGATAGACTTGGTGCATGAAGACCCTCGAAGAAATCCTGCCGCGCCGGGCGGCCATCATCGGTTGTGGCGACGTCGGCCAGCGTGTGGCGCGTCGCCTGCGGGCGACGGGCCGCGAGGTTACGGCAATCGTCCGCTCGCTTCCAGCCGCGCAGGCGCTACGCGAGCAAGGGCTTGAAACCCTGCAGGTCGATCTCGACGCCGAGGCTCCGGTCTTGGACACACCCCTGCTGTTCTGGTTCGCCCCGCCGCCCGCGGCCGGAGAACAGGACACCCGGCTGCGGCGCTGGCTGCAATCGCGTCCGACGCCGGGCCGCATCGTCTACATCTCCACCTCCGGGGTCTATGGCGATTGCGGCGGGCGCTGGATCGACGAGGACGAGCCGCTGCGGCCGGTCAGCGCGCGTGCAGGGCGTCGCGTGGATGCCGAGATGGCCTTGCGCGAGCACGCCGCTCGCGAGGGCGCCGAGATCGTGATCCTGCGCGTGCCCGGCATCTATGGACCCGGCCGCCTGCCGCGCGAACGGCTGGCGCAGGGACTGCCGGTGGTGCGGGACGCGGAGTCGCCATATACCAACCGCATCCATGCCGACGACCTGGCCGAGGCGGCGCTGCATGCCGCGGCCTGGGGCCGCCCCGGCGCCGCCTATAACGTCGCCGACGGCAATCCCACCACGATGTGCGACTACTTCACGCGCTGTGCGGCGCTGCTGGGCCTGCCGCCGCCGCCGCAGGTGTCGATGGAGGAGGCGCGGCGGGTATTCACGCCGGCCATGTGGTCCTTCATGGAGGAGTCTAAGCGCCTGGAGACGGGGCGCTTGCGCGAGGAATTGCACTTCATCCCGAGCTATCCCGACCTTGCTACAGGGCTGGCCACCTGCCTCTGACCTCAGGGCGGGATTTGCCAGCCCTCTGAAGCGAAGGGGTCCTTGCCGGTGAGCGTCAGCTGACGATTGATGACAAAGGCGTCGGGTTCTTGCAGGTTGAACTGCCAGGGAACCAGCGAGACGCGGAAGGGATCATCCCGCCCGTGGGCGGCGATGGTCCGGTTGTCCCGATAGGGGTTCACGCAGCCGCCGATTTCCAGGCAAACGATCCGCGGCACTTCGGCATTGGGCATGAACTCCTCGGAGGTCTGCAGTGTGCCTGTCGCATCGATATCCTTGACCAGTAGCACCGAACGGCTGCGAACGTAGATATTGCCCTGCGTTCCGCCGGCCACAGCGCGGCTGGAATGATCCTGCACGCCGCCGACGATGCCATGATCGGACACGATCACGATCTTGCTGTTGTCGTAGACCTGCTCTTTCTTGAGGAACTGCAGGTAGTCCGCCACCATGAGCAGCGCACATCGCGCTGCGATCTCATGCTGCAGTGAGAACAGGTTGCCGTGGCCGCGCCGCTGCATTTCCTCGGCCCCTGGATCGTAGCGCTCACGCCGCGGCAGGCAATCCGGCCCCAGGTAGTAGGGCTCGTGCGGCAGGATATTGGAGACGATGGTGAGATTGGACTCCGTCGCTCGGGTCATCGACAACTCGCCAAAGGCCTTGAGCTCCGCCCACACCTTGAACGTCGTGCCTGCCGAGTGATCCATGAATGGTTGCCAGGGACCGCGCCGATTCAGGACATCCTTGATCGTATAGGGAGAAGCGCGCATGGCGCCGAGCAGGACCAGCAGGTCGGCATAGGTCGAGCGGGAGAGCTCCGTCAACGGGAAGCCCATCTCGGCAGCACGACGCTTGACCGTCGTGCGAGGGATATGCGTGCAGGTGACGCCGTCCATTTGCAGGAAGCGGCAATCTCCGGCCATGGTGAAGCCAAGGCCGCCGGGATTGACGACATTGACGTGATAGCCCTTCCTCGAAAAATTGTACGGCAGGATCGAGAACGCTTCTATCGACAGGTCACGCAGGCTCTTGCCACGAGCATTCATCTCCTCTGGCGTGTAGTCATATCCCCCCAGCATGGGATGAACACCCGCAATGGAATTTTCTCCCGCGGAAAGAGTGCGCGGATACCAGGTGAAGCCGCTGAGCGCAGTCGCCAGATGGGGCTCGTCCCGCAGGATGCTTTCGACATAACTGCCCATGAAGCGATCCAGGAAGATCACCAGTACATTGGGCTTCTCGTGTGAAAAGCGCAGGGGCTGCATGGGTACCCGTACGTCATCGCCGGACCCTCCGGCACCACCCAGCTCGTCGCGCGATATGCTGATGGTCGCCGATACCGCCAGCGATGCGTTGATCAGCAGCAAGCCGACCAGGAAGGGCTTGCCGCCGAAACGGAGCAACGCCGCCCGTATCGCCAGGCCCATCATGATCAGGGCGAGTAGGTCCACCGAGGCGCGCAAGGCCTGCTGCAGTGGAGGCAATGGCAGTTGCTCGAACATCAACCCGCTCATCCGGGGGTATCCGAGAGGGAGCAGATACGAATAGAGCATGGCCAAGGCCAGCAGGCCCAGCGCAAGCAATGCCAGTGCCGTCTTCATGCGCGAGGGCACGGCAAGCGCGTACAGGGCGGCTGCCACGTACACGCAGGCCATGGCCTTTCGCAGGTTCTCCGAGAACAGGTAATCCAGATGGATGCCGATTTCCCCGGGGGATGTCATGAAGGTCGTCAAGGGAATGAACAGCAGCAGCATGGCCGACAGGGTCGCTACCGAGAGCAGGTACAACGGGAAGCGCCATCGGCCCAGGGCCTCTCCTAGGCGCGCAAGGCCGTGTCCTCCCATGGAAAGGGAGCCTGTGGCCGCCGCTGCCATGACGGCGGCCAGGCCGAATGCGTCGCAGTGCCACCATAGCGTGAATAGCAGGACCGACAGCGTCACCAGGATGGCGCCGGCCAGGCGCAGTGCCGTTGCCATCTTTCGCTGCGGCGAGTTCAGCAACCGAAAGGCGCCGAGGAAGACGAGACAATCGAGCGCGAACAACAGGAATAGATTCATGCCGGTGGACTACCGCAGTGCGCCGAGTTGCCGCATGAAACGGCTGATCGAAGCCGGAATGCGCACGATTTCATGGTGGCTGATCAGGTTGCGCAACAGCGAAAAGAGATTGTTGAGCGTCCAGTACAGGACCAGGCCGGCCGGGCTGGCATACAGCAGGACCAGGAAGATCGCCGCCAACGCCACAGCCTGCAGCCGCTTGCTCGAATCCTCGACGTAGGCGTAGGCCGAAGCGATGTTGATGGCCGTCATCAGCAGCGGCAGGAGATTGAAGCCCCAGAGCAGTGCATCGGGAGCGCCGAGATTCTCGATGCCGAGGAAGGATTGGCCTTGCATCGCCTGAAAGCCGGACAAGAAGCGGTACACAGTGGCAAAGACCAGGATCTGTATCCACAAGTCCGCCGATCCCAGTAGGGCCGATATCGGGCGATAGTGGTGTTGCCGGTGTACCGCCCGGATGTAGAAGTAGCGCTCCCGCCCACGGAAATGGGCCCGCATCCGCGCCACGTCGCGCGCCACCCGCTCGCGCATTTGCCGGGTCCTGCGGGATGCTTGTTCCATCTGCTGGTAAGCAGGCAGCAGCGCCAGGTTGAGCAGCAGACTGAAGAGAATCAGCCGCGGCCCGATGCCGAGCACTTCAGGCAGCAGATCGAAGATGCCGGCATAAACCAGCATTAGCGGCTGCAGTAGCAGATTGTCGAGGAACGCGAGCATTTCAACCTCAAGTCCTGTCGGGTTCCAGGGTCAGGCCCGGCGGTCTGGCAAGTGCTGGAGGATATCCGCCAGTTGTGCGGCGGCGACCTGGCTGGCGCGGCCGAAGTTATAGATCAATTGCTCGCGCACCAGGGCGATGCGGACCGGGGAATGGTTGGCGAGCGCCTCGGAGATGCGAGGGACGATCCTGCTCATGTCATTCGGCTGGATCGGCACGATGAAGTCGCGGCAAGCCGCTTTCAGGTCGCTATCGCCACCCAGGAGTTCACCCTCCAGGCCTCCATCCTTCATCTTGCGGTCTACCACCAGGACAGGTCGTCCGTAGATAAAGGCGAATTCATGAGTGATGCCGGAGATGTCGCTCAGCAGCAAATTCGCTCGAGACATCGCGTCAGAGGGAGTTCGTTGCGTGTCCACGATGACGCCGCGCAGGGAAAGTATCTGTTGGTACAGGTCCGGCTGAGAAATGCGCATCTGCGGATGCGGGCGGACGATGACCTCGTAATGCCGGGCGATATCCTCGACGAATCCAATGCCGAAAGCCTCGAACATGCTCAGTGGCCCCCAGCTCGGGGCGATGAGGATGATGGGACGATCGACAGGCGGCAATGGGGCCTCGCGGCTGCGCTGGATCAGGTCCTCATAATGCGGTATGCCGGTTTCATAAAGCTTCTTGGCAGGAAACCCCCGGATCGCTTCCATCCTGCGGATGTTCTTGGCGAGCGTCGGGCCGCAGCACAGCACGGAATCGAAGAAATCGAAGGCGTAGGGACGCACATAGCGGGATTCCCCTAGTGCATGCTGTACATGGGCGTAGTGCCTGACCCTGGGGGACCTGCGGAAGGTCATGACGTCGAGCTGCGGGGTTGTCGTCACCAGCAGCCTGGCCTCCAGGTTGTTCAGGTAGGCGTAGCCCACCATGCCCGGATCGATCTCGCGATGTGTTGTGCCAGGAGGCAGAGGTTCGAACGACGCTCCCCGGGGATACATTGTGAAGAATGTGGACGGTATCCCTCGCTCGGTCAGCGCCTTGACGATGGGGAGGAAGGTGATTTCGTAGCGTGGATCTTCGCAGTGAATGGCGAGGTCGCAGCTCTGGTGGCGGTAGCGCACGCGAAGAAGGGCTTCGAGGGCGCGATAGTAGAGACCGCGTATGCTGAAGTAGATCGAAACGACCAGTCCGGTGACGACATACAGCAGGGCACTGCCAGTGCCAGGATCAATGTAGGCGGAAGCGTTGCCGGCCTGGAGTGCCAGGCACAGGGCCAGCAGGAGCCGATCCAGGTAGCGGAGTCGCATGCGCTCAGCTGCGACGCCGTGCTTCAAAGTAGAACTGCTTGGTTCCGAAGGCAGACTCGATCTCATCCGGATAGATGCGGTCCACGGAGCTGACTTCAAAATGCCGGGCGATCAGGGCGTGGGTGTTGGGGACCGTGCGGTAGTTCGACGCATAGTCGTCGCGCACGACATGCTCGTCCTCGGCTTTCAACGTGCAGGTGGAGCGTATCCATACCACGGGGGAGTCGATATGACGGAACAAGTCAGACACCTGCTCGTCGCTGAAGATGTACTGGATGACGCCCGCGACGATCGTCGCATCCACCTTCGGCAGTGCTACGGGCCGGGTGATATCGAAAGTCCTGGTTTGCACACGGGGGTCGATGTCCCGGAGCAGGTCCGTGGCGACGTCGTAGCCGTGGAACTCCTCGAAATCGGTCAGGCGCAGCAGGCACTCCAGCAGCGAGCCGTCGCCGCAGCCGAGATCCAGCAGGCTTCGGCCATTCGTGCGCTCCAGGCGGGGGAGAAGGTAGTTGAGCTCGTGGATACGCCTTCGCCGGGTGAAGGGGAAGGGGTATCGGGTTTGTGCCTGCCAGAAGGCAGTGGCGGTTTCGGTGGTCATCGCTCGGCTCCTACCATTCGTCGCAGAGGTAGACGCCGGACTGGAAGAATCGCACTTGCCCCTGATTGATCCTGCTTTCGATGGCTCCGGCCAGATCAAAAGGCTCTTCGGCGGTCAGGTCGTGTAGCGGGATCGGGAGGCGAATCACGCTTTGCGGCACCCGATGGAAGGTTTCGCCATTCGGGATCAATTGGCCGCTGGCAGCGGCGGCCTGGATATCGGCCGGGGTGCGACGCGGGAACTCCAGCCGTTCGCCTTGCTCGCGAGCGAACTCCGACATGCGCGTCTTCACGCCATGGTTGGTGAAATGGACGTTGCCCAGGAGATCGATCTCCGAGTAATCGTAAATGACGCAGGGGACATTCCTGGCTCCCAGGCGACGCAGGGCTTCGAAACGGTTGGCGCCATCGATGACGATCATCTCGCGCACAATCGACAGGGGATTGGTGAATACGCCGTCTTTCCGAATTTTGGCGACAAGCCGTTCTACCTTGGCCTCATCGTAGGCTTCGTAGCGGCGCAGGTCGCCGATCGGCATCATGCGCAGGCGCTCGCGCAGGAAGCGCTCGTCACGACGACCGGAGCGTTCCACGCGTTTGCGTATTTCCGTAGTGGAAATGCCCTGGGTGCGCGGCAACAGCACCAGGCGGATGTTGTGCTCGCGTAGGTACTGCAACGCCTGGGTTCGATCCGCCGAGAACAGCCAATCATCGCCTTGCACGACGATGTCCGGGCGCAGCGAGGCGTAGTTGGCGCGCTGGTCGGTATCAGTGTAGTGAATCACCGACGACACGAAAGGCAATGAGCGAATCTGCGCATCACGCTCCTCGATGCTCAGGATCGGGCGGGCGCCCTTGGTATCCTCGACGCCCTGATCGGTCATGATTCCCACGGCCAATTCACCCAACGCGGCTGCTTGCGTCAGGATGTTGAGATGACCACGATGCAGAATATCGAAAACCCCGGTTGTATAGACTCGCATGCCGTGCGCAGATTCATAGGAATAGGGGATTCAGGAATTGTAACAACAGGCCTGTTCTCGGCTAGGGCCTCAGGTGTTCCGAGATAATGAATTATAATTCACAAATATGCATCCGCCGCTGCAATGCCATTGCCATCGCAATGAGCCTCTGTTCATACTGAAACATTCAACACTGACAAATCTAAGGAAAGGGCATTCCATGAGCATGATGCAGGAGTTCCGCAAGTTCGCGATGCGCGGCAACGTGATCGACCTCGCCGTGGGCGTGGTGATCGGCGCCGCCTTCGGCAAGATCGTGTCCTCCCTGGTGGCTGACGTCATCATGCCGCCGCTGGGCCTGGCCCTGGCCGGCCTGGACTTCACCAAGCTCGGCATCGTGCTGAAGGAGGCGCAGGGTGAGGTGCCCGCCACGGTGCTGGCCTACGGCAAGTTCATCCAGGTCTGCTTCGACTTCATGATCATCGCCTTCGTGATCTTCCTGCTGGTGAAGGTGATCAACCGCATGAAGCGCGAGGAAGCCGCCAAGCCGGCCGAGCCGGCGCCGCCGTCGGCGGAAGAGAAGCTGCTGACGGAAATCCGCGATCTGCTGAAGAAGTAGGGCGGGCGGAGGTATCCGTTCACTCCATGCGAAAGGCTGGTCTGAAGGAGCGCCGTCCACCGGCTCGGCGCTTCCTTCCGTCTTCACACGACAAAACCCCTACAGGCAGGCGCTGTCTGCTGCGTTAAGGTGACGTCCATCGGGCTGGAGCCAGGACGGCGGCACGGTTTTCTGGAGTGGCAGGTGAGCGTGGACGAGGACGTGATCGAGGCGGCGGTGTTGCAGATCTTTGCGGATCGGCAGGTGCCGGTCGGCGGGCAGTTGCCGCTGGAGACCCTGCGGGCCGACTGGCCGCAGACGCAGTTGCGCCGGGGTGACCTGACGCAGGCGGTACGCGGGCTGGTGTTCGACGGCGAACTCGAGCTCGACGAAGAGTCCGAGGGCCCGGTCCTGATCCTGACCACCCGAGGGCATGAGCGCCTGCGCAGAGGGCGCCGGGCAGAAGCGCCACGCGGCATGCTGGCAGCGCTGTTGTCGCCGAAGAAACCGGCACCGGCGGCCAACAGCCTGCGCCGCAGCGAGACGCCGGCACCGGACGGTGACTACGGCCGGCGCAAGACCGATCTTTTCTAGCCGGGCTTAGTGCGCCGCCCCTAGAACGAGGGCAGCGTTTCCCCGCGCGGTGAATTCAGTGCGCGCGCGATGAACTGCGTGACGTCCTGCAGCACCGCGTCCTCCGGCAGGCGGCCCTGCCAGAGGCAGTAGCGCAGTCCCAGGAAGTGGGTAATGCCGATGATCGCCCAGGCCCGCACCTCCGCGTCTCCGGCGCCGATATAGCCACGCTGCTGCGCTTCCATCAGGCCGGCGCGGCAGCCCTGCTCCAGCAGGTGGTAGTACTCGCGGTAGCTCGGTTCGTCGACGAACTGCGACTCCTGCACGATGCGGAACAGTCCCGGATGCTTCTGGGCAAAGGCCAGGAAGGCGCTGATGCCGCCTTGCGTCGCTTCCTCCAGGTTCGCGGAACTGTTGATGGCGCTGGACATGCGGCGGCGCAATTCCTGTCCGATCTCGCTGACCAGCATGGCAAAGATCTCTTCCTTGCTGCGGAAGTACAGATAGAAAGTGCCCTGGCCAACGCCCGCACGATGCGTGATCGAGCTGACCGAGGCGGCATGGAAGCCCTTCTCGCCGAAGTCCTTTTCCGCTGCTTCCATCAGCTTGCGCCGGGTTGCCTCGCCACGCGCCGTCGCCGGCACGATCGGCGCGGAAGCAGCCCGCACCGGTGCTATCGAAAGATCCGTCATTTCCGCCCCCGTACCGCTGTTGTCCTTGCCTGCTGCGGCCATGCCGCGATTCATCCTGAAGGTTTGCAGGCCCGCCCCCCAAGGCGGGACCCCGCTTTTATCCTAGCAGCGGGTACTCCAACATTCTGGGTCAAAAGTCTCGATTTTTCTGGCCTCTTTAGAGAGGGCGGGAGAGAGCGCCTGTACCTTTACCGGCCAAGGGCCGGCGCAGGGCTCAGCCGAAGGCCTGGAGGCGCGCCGCCGAGGGATGGCGGTCCTTCAGCAGCTTGAGGCAGTCCTCGAAGGCGCGCGAGATGCGCGTCTGGTAGCGGATGCGCTCGATCTGGCGCCAGGTGGCGCGCTCGCCCTCGCGGATGTAGGACTGCAGGTCGTCCTGGCTGAGGTTGGCGAAGAGCTTGAGCAGGTGCCGCGGCGTGTGCTGCGGCAGGATGTTGATGTCGCCGCTGTAGCGCTGGCGCATCATCGAGTCGACCTTGTTGATGACGCGGCCGCTGCCGTAGGGGTCCAGGTGCTTGCGCGCCAGCTGCAGGGCGCCGCGGCTGCCCTGGGCGATCAGCTCCTTGGCCAGCGGCGCGATACCACGCTTGGGCTCCAGGATCTTCTCCGACATGAACGGCACGATGTGCGGATTGGTCTGGCTGACGATGTAGTGATTGACGTTGTGCAGGCGCGCCACGCGCAGCATCGGCAGGTCGTTGGACAGGGTGCCGTCGATCCAGCGCTTGGCCGGCATGTAAGGCACGATCTGGTCGTCGTAGTTGCGCGCCTCCAGCATCACCGGCGGGAACACGCCCGGCACCGCGCAGGAGGCCATCACCGCCTTGCGCATCAGCACATGCGGCGCGGACAGGTAGTTGAGCAGGCGGCCCTGGTGGTGCGGGTCGGCCGGCGAGATGGTGATGCCGACGATGCGGCGCGAGCGCTCGAAAGCCTCCAGGAAGCTGAGGTCGCCGATATTCACGCCGACGCAGCGCTCCAGCTGGGCCGGGTCCATCAGCGTCTTGCCGCTCAGGGCATTGCGCAGGCCGAAGCGCTGGAATGCGGCGATGTCGAGGCCGCCGGGTTCAAAGATGCGGCCGAGCTCGGCGTCGGAGCGCGAGCCCACCACGCTGGCGATGATCGAGCCGGCCGAGGAGCCGGAGATCACGCGTGGCAGCAGGCCCTGCTCGTGCAGCGCCTTGATCACGCCCAGGTGGAACATGCCCAGGGTGGCGCCGCCGGACAGCATCAGCGCGGAGCGGCCGAACACCGTGCCGGTGCGCTTGAAGAAGACGATCTTGTCGTCGTGGCTGAAGTTGGCGAAATCGCCGGCGCAGAGATAGTCCAGGCAGCGGGCGACCTCGTCCAGGTATTCCTCGACCAGGCGCTTGGAGCCGGCCCTGGCCACCTGGAACAGCACCGGGTTGGAGATGTTGCCGAGGTTGCCGTGCAGGCCCTCGTAAAGGTTGAAGGCCAGCTGCCGGGCATCGCCCTGGCGGCGCAGCTCGCGCATGCCGGCCAGGCGTTCCTTGATCAGCAGGTGATCGAAATCCGCGCAGGTGTCGTCCAGGCGCCAAGCCTCGCCGCCTTCCAGGCGGTCCAGTTCCTCGGCGACCTGCTTCCAGGCGGCATAGTCGGCGGCCTGGTCCAGGTCCCGGCGCAGGCGCTGGATCAACTGCTCGGAGTGTCGGGGCGGGTTTCGCATGGGGACACAGTCTAAGGGCTAAGCCGGGTGGCGGCAGTAAACAAAAGCTGGGGATGGCGGTCCATTACCGCCTGATCGCCCCCCGGGGCCATACAAACCGCATGCCCGCAGTGACAGAATATCCGCCTCCGCCGGCCTGGCCGGTCCCTTGACCGTCGCCCCCTCCATGTCCGCAAGGCCCGCCGCGCCCACGCCGACCCCCTCCGCCCCCCCTGCCGAAGGCCTCTGGCCGCGCCTGCGCAGCTGGCTCCCCGCCATCGGCGCCCTGCTGCTGACGGTCCTGGTGCTGGCTGCCATCCGCCTGCTGCTGCGGGAGGTGAGCTACGCCGACCTGGCGGCGGTGGTGCGCAATACGCCGGCCAGCCATATCGGCCTGGCCCTGCTGGCCACCGCGGCCAGCTACGTCGCCCTGATGGGCTACGACTGGTCCGGCCTGCGCTACGTCGGCGCCCAGGTGCCGCCGCGGGTGCTGGCCCTGGCCTCCTTCAGCGGCTACGCCCTGGGTAACACGGTAGGCCTGGGCGTGCTGACCGGCGGTGCCGTGCGCATGCGCCTGTACGCCGCCGCCGGCATCGATACCGGGCGCATCGGCCAGCTGATCGCCTTCATCGCGCTGGCCTTCGGTGGCGGCATCGTCGCCGTGGGCGCCGCGGCCCTGCTCTGGGGTGCCGGAGAGATCGAGCCCATCGCCCGTATTCCCGCCGCTGGCCTGGAGCTGATCGCGGCGGGCATCCTGGCCTGCACCGTGGCCTTCATCGCACTTTGCGCCTGGCGTCGTGAACTGAGCCTGTTCGACCGCTGGACCCTGCGCCTGCCGGGCCCAGGCCTGGCCTCGGCCCAGCTGCTGTTCTCGGCCCTGGATATCCTCACGGCCGCGGCGGCGCTGTGGTTCCTGATGCCGCAGAGCGACGTCGGCTTCCCGGCGCTGACCGCGTTCTACGCCATCGCCATCACCCTGGGCGTGATCAGCCATGTGCCCGGTGGCCTGGGCGTGTTCGAGGCGGTGATCCTGCTGGCCTACCGCGGCCATGCGCCGCTGGAGCAGGTGGCCGGCGCGCTGGTGCTGTACCGCGCCATCTACTTCCTGCTGCCGCTGTTCGTCGCCGTGGGCCTGCTGGCCTGGAACGAACTGCGCGTCGGCGTGGCGCAGCGCGTGGGCCGCGCCGCCACGCAGCTGACCCCGCTGTTCCTGTCGACGCTGACCTTCGTCGTCGGCGTCATGCTGCTGGTGTCCGGCGTGACACCGGC
This sequence comes from Pseudomonadota bacterium, assembly GCA_052035235.1. Taxonomy (GTDB): domain Bacteria; phylum Pseudomonadota; class Gammaproteobacteria; order Nevskiales; family Nevskiaceae; genus Solimonas_A. The sequence goes on from JBPOHT010000050.1 coordinate 62,930, forward strand.
TACCGACGAAGCCACCGAGCTGCTGGCGCTGAAGGTGCCGCTGGAGGTGGTGGAAGCGGCACACTTCCTCGGCAGTATCGCCGGCTTGGTGCTGCTGTTCGTGGCGCGCGGCCTGCTGCATCGGCTCGACGCCGCCTGGTGGACCGCCGTGCTGATCACCGCGCTCAACTTCTGGCTGGCCCTGCCCAAGGGCGTGGCCCTGAGCGAGATGGTGGTGCTGGGCTTCCTGCTGCTGGTACTGCTGGCCAGCCGGCGCGAATTCGACCGCCGCGCCTCGCTGTTCGCGGGTGTGCTGAGCTGGCCCTGGCTGATGACGGTGGGCATCGTCGTGGCCGCCGTTTGGTGGCTGCTGTTCTTCGTCTACCAGGACGTGCCCTACACCAGCCAGCTGTGGTGGCAGTTCCAGATCGACGGCCACGCGCCGCGCGGCCTGCGCGCCCTGCTGGCGGTGGTGCTGGCGGCCCTGGGCTTCGCACTGTGGCAGTTGTTCCGCCCCGCCTCGGGTCGCGTCGCCGTGCCCAGCAGCGCGGAGCTGGAGCGCGCCGCCGCCGTGCTGCAGGCGCAGCCGGTGGTATCCGCCGGACTGGCGCTGACCGGCGACAAGAGCTTCCTATTCTCCGAGTCCGGCAAGAGCTTCATCATGTACGGCAAGCGCAACCGCAGCTGGGTCTCGCTGTACGACCCGGTCGGTGCGCGCGAGGAGTGGGCCGAGCTGGTCTGGCGCTTCATCGAGCTGGCCGACGAGCACGGCGGTCGCGCGGTGTTCTACCAGGTGCCGCCGGACCAGCTGTCGCTGTACCTCGACGCCGGCCTGCGTGCCTACAAGCTCGGCGAATACGCCAGCGTCGATCTCAAGACCTTCTCCACCAAGGGCCCCAAGCTGGCGCACCTGCGCCACGCGGTCAGCAAGGGCGAGCGTGATGGCCTGTCCTTCCAGGTGGTGCCCGCCGCCGAGGTACCGGCGCTGCTGCCGCAGCTGCGCGCCATCTCCGACGCCTGGCTGGACCATCACGACACCCGCGAGAAGTCCTTCTCGCTCGGCGCCTTCCTGCCCGACTACCTGCAGCGCTCGCCAGTGGCGCTGGCGCTCAAGGACGGCAAGCCGGTGGCCTTCGCCAACCTGCTGATGACAAGCCAGCGCGAGGAGATCGCGGTGGACCTGATGCGCTACGGCGCGGATGCGCCGCGTGGCGCCATGGACTACCTGTTCGTGCGCATGCTGCTGCACTACCAGGCCGAGGGCTACGGCCGCTTCGGCCTGGGTATGGCGCCGCTGTCGGGCTTTGCCAAGCACCCGCTGGCGCCGCGCTGGCACCGCTTCGGCAGCCTGCTGTTCGGCCATGGCGAGCCCTTCTACAACTTCCAGGGCCTGCGCGCCTTCAAGGAAAAATTCGCCCCCGAGTGGGAGCCGCGCTATCTCTGCGCGCCGGGCGGCCTGCAGCCGCTGCTGGCGCTGATGGACACCGCGGCACTGGCCAGCGGCGGACTGCGTGGAGTGATCACCAAGTGAAAAAGATGCTCGCAGCGCTGCTGCTGGCCGCCGCCGTGCTGCCTGCCGCCCAGGCCGGCGAGAAGCTGTCGCACGGCCGCTTCGACGACTTCACGCTGGAGCGCCCGCAGGGCGCGCCGCGCAGCTTCGCCTTCCTGTTCACCGACGACGGCAGCGATCCGCGCGGCCTGGCGCGTGCGCTGACGCAGGAAGGCGCGCTGGTGGCGGTGATCGACACTGGCGCCTTCTTCCGCAGGATGGAGGCGGACGGCGGCGACTGCCAGTTCGCCAACGGCGACCTCGAGAACCTCAGCCGCCACATGCAGGGCTATGCCCAGGTCAACGGCTACTATCCGCCGATCCTGGTCGGGCAGGGCATCGGCGCGGGTTTCACCTACGGCCTGCTGGGCCAGTCCGACGGCAGCACCTTCACTGCCGCGCTGGCGCTGGATTTCTGCCCGGAGCTGGCGATGAAGCAGCCGCTGTGCAAGGGCGACGGCGGCCTGCAGGCGCGCCGCAAGCAGGACCGCTGGGAGTACCGCCCCGCCGCCCTGCGCGATCCCTTCGCCGTGCTGCAGCCGCCGGCGCCGGCCTGCGACGCGGTGCGCGTGGAGCGCTTCCTGAAGCAGGTGCCGCAGGCGGCCCAGCGCACGCTCAAGGACCCCGCGGGTGCGGCCGCCGTGCGCGCCGCCTACCGCAGCCTGGCATCGCGCCTGCCGCCGCCGCCCGCAGCGCGCTCCGCCGACGTCGCCGACCTGCCGCTGCTGGAGATGCCGGCGAAGCAGGCCGGCAAGGCCTTCGCGATCTTCCTGTCCGGCGACGGTGGCTGGGCCGGGCTGGACCAGGAAGTGTCGGAGGCCCTGGTGGCCAAGGGTGTTTCCGTGGTCGGCTTCGATTCGCTGCGCTATTTCTGGAAGGTGCGCACGCCCGAGGGCTTGGCGGCGGACCTGGCCCGCGTGATCCGTCATTACCAAGTGGCATGGCAGCGCCAGGATGTCTGGCTGATCGGTTTCTCGCAGGGCGGCGACGTGCTGCCCTTCGCGCTCAACCGCCTGCCGCCGGCCCTGCGCGCGCAGGTCAAGCTGGCCGCGCCGATGGCGCAGACCGAGCAGGCGCATTTCGAGTTCCACCTCAGCAACTGGATCGGCGCCAGCGGCACGCACCCGATCCTGCCGGAGATGGATCGCCTCGCCGGCGACGCGAGCCTGACCGCGATCTGCGCCAAGGAAGAGGACGAGAGCGTCTGCCGCCAGCTCGATCCCAAGCGCCACCGCATCGTCTGGCTGCCGGGCGGGCATCACTTCAACGGCGACTACGAAAAGCTCGCGCAGGTCATCCTGCAATCGGCAAAGCGCTGACCGTTCCCCATGGACGCCACCCTCTCTCCCTGGCTGTGGATCGTGGTCTTCCTGCTGGTCGGCGTCGGCCTGGCCGGCACGATCCTGCCGGTGCTGCCCGGCGTGCCGATGATCTTCATCGGCCTGTGGCTGGCCGCCTGGATCGACGGTTACGAGCGCGTCGGCGGCTTCACCATGGGCCTGCTCGGCGTGCTGACGCTGCTGTCGGTGATCGTGGATTTCGCCGCCAGCGCCATGGGCGCCAAGCGTGTCGGCGCCAGCCCGCGCGCGATCTGGGGCGCGCTGATCGGCAGCATCGTCGGCATCTTCTTCGGCATTCCCGGCCTGCTGCTGGGGCCTTTCGCCGGCGCGGTGATCGGCGAGCTGTCGGTGCGGGGCGACAGCAGCCAGGCGGCGAAGGTCGGCATCGCCACCTGGCTGGGCCTGCTGTTCGGTGCGCTGGCGAAGATCGCGTTGTCCTTCGCCATGATCGGCATCTTCGTGCTGTCCTACTTCGTCCTTTGAGCAAGGCGCGCGTCGGCACGCTGCCGGCGGAGCTTGTTCTGGTAGCCCGCCATCTGTTCATCGGACATCCGGCCGGACTCACGCACGTTCCGGGCGACATCGAGATGGTAGAGCAGGGTCCTGGCGTTTTCCGCGACGGCCAGGTCCGGATCGTCCTGTGCGCTGCCGAGCAGCAACTCCCCGGCGTCTTCCCGCGACAGCAGGGCGATCAGGCCCAGGGCCTCCATGCGCAGGCCGGGATGCTCCTGCTCCCGGGCGTCGATCTGCAGTTGCTCGTATTGCACGGCGGCGATGGCCAGGGTCTCATCCTGGGCCTGCAGATAGGCCTCGGTGGAGGTCGCGCGGTCGATCCCGCGCAGCAGGGGTACGAGGACGGAGTTCATTGGCGCCGCAGCGAGCGCTTTGCCGTGACCCGCGCCTCCACGATCCTGCATATCAGCTCATAGGGAATCGGCTGGTCCAGCGGAAAGCGCAGGTTGCCCTTCTCTCCCGCATAGGGCGCCGCAGCACGCACCAGCGCGGCATCCCCTTCGACCGGCGGATAGAAGCCGATGTGCTTCCTGAATCCGCCGAAGTAGGCCAGCACGCCATCCTGGAAGAAGGCCGGCATCTGGTAGCTGATCCGCTCCTGGGCCTGTGGCGCTGCGGCCCGGATCGTGGCGCGGACCTGCTGCAGGATCGGCTGTACCTCGGGTGGAAAGCCGGCGATGTAGTCGTCGATGGTTCGGGGTTTCATGCGTGAATCCTCCGCAGCGACCCGGTGCAACGGGCGGCGATCAGCCGGTTGATGAAGTAGACGCAGCCGAGTCCGCCTTGCGGGTGGCGTAGGATCGATCCCGCCACGCCAGCGTGAGCGCGCAAGCGCAGTTGCGGCCCTCGTAGCGCTCGATGGCGTGGGCGACGGTGACGTCCACCGGCGTCTTGCGCAGCAGGCCGAGGTTGGCCGACAGCAGCAGGGCGACCAGCCAGATCGGCAACCACAGGGGCAGCGTCGCCGGCCGGACCGCGAGGTTCATGTCGCGCCGTCAGGGTCCGCGGGCCGGGAGCCGCTGATCAAGCCGCTGATCAATGGGGCACCTTCAGCTTCTGCCCCGGCTTGATCACGCTGGTCTTCTTCAGGCCGTTGGCGGCGCGCAGTTCGTCCACCGAGACGTCGTAGCGTGCGGCGATGCCCGACAGGGTCTGGCCACTGGTGACCTTGTGCGTGCGGTACTGCGGCTTCTTGGCCTTCTTCGAAGGCTTGGCGCTGGCCGCGCGCTTCTCGGCGGTGGCTTCGGCCTGCTTCTGCTCGCGCGTCTGCTGCGGCTTGGACTCGCCCAGCGCCACCGTCACGGGGCCGGGGCGGGACTCGGCATGCGGCGGCATCTTCAGCACCTGGCCCAGGCGCAGCTTGCTGTTCTTGCCCAGGTCGTTGGCGCGCATGATGGCGCCCTGGCTGACGCCGTACTGCTTGGCCAGTTTGCCCAGGGTCTCGCCGCGCTTCACGCGGTGCAGCAGGAACATCACGCGCTGGCTGTCGAAGCGCTGGCCGGCGTCGAGCTTGGCGTAGGCCACGTCGAAGCTCTTGGCGCTGCCGGCAGGCACGCGGATCAGGTGTCCCGGCGGCACGTAGAGCTTGCCCTCGATGACCTCGGGCCGGTAGGCGGGGTTGAGCTTGCGGAACAGTTCGTCGTCGGCGCCGCAGAGGCGGCGCAGCGTCTCGTAGGGTACGTAGTGCTTGGTCTCGACCACGTCGAAGGCCACCGGCACGTTGCGCGTGACCTCGCCGAAATGCTTCTGGTGGTTGCGCTCCACGTCCGCCGCGGCCAGGAACTCGGCGTAGAAGTTCTTGGAGGCGAAGCCGAAGGTCTTGGCCTTGTAGTCGCGGATCAGGTCCGGCAGCACCGTGCCGCCGGTTTCGCGCAGGCCGCGCGACACGCCGCCGCGGCCGTGGTTGTAGGCCGTCACCGCCAGCGGCCAGGCGCCGAGCACGCGGTAGTCGTCGCGCAGGTGGCGCGCCGCGGCGTCGGTGGAGGTCCAGGGATCGCGCCGGTCGTCCACCAGGTTGTCCAGGCGCATGTAGATCTTCGCGGACGAGGGCATGAACTGCCACAGGCCGGCGGCGCCCACCTTGGAGTAGGCCTCGACGTTGAAGCTGGATTCCACCAGCGGCAGGCGCGTCAGCTTCACCGGCAGGCCGTAGCCGCGGAAGATGCGCTCCATTTCCGGCAGGTACTTGCCGGAGGTGGCCAGGGCCGCCTCGGTGCGCTCGTGCAGGCCGCGCTGGGCGCGCGTGGTGCCCATGGCCTTCTCGAAGCGGTTGTCGTCCTTGACGTCGGCGTAGAGGTCGAAGATGCGGCGCTCGTCGGCGTTCATCGTCTCCGGGTTGCGGCGCTTCTCATGCACCGACTTGAGCAGGCGCTCCACCTGCGACTTGACCCGCTCTTCCTCGCTGCTGCGCCAGGTGGCCAGCGCGAAGCGGTTCATGCGCACCGCGTCGCCGCGGAAGTCCAGCACGGCATAGACCTTGTCGGTGTATTCGGCGGAGTGCACCACGCTCTGCAGCTCGGAATACTCGCCGAAGATCCGGGTCCAGAACTCCACGCGTGGCTGCATCGAGGCATAGCGCGTAAAGGGCGAGGCCGGGTCTTCCGCCACGGTGACCAGGGCCTTGGGCGCCGGTGCCGCCGCGACGGGCGGTGGAGGCAGCGGAACCGCAGCCGGATTGGCGGCGGTGGGCGGCGCGGAAGGCGCAGTGGCCGGTGCCGCCGCGGCCGCGGTCGGCGGCATCGACAGCGTGGGCGACATCTCCAGTGTCGGCGGCGGTTCCGCGAGTGCGGACCCGCAACAGAGGGCGGAAACGATTAAGATGCTGCGACGCGTTCTGGAATTTCTGGCCGACATTTGCTGCGAAGAATCCGGGCCGCGGTGCGCAGCCATCTCTGCGACGATATTAGTGTGCTGGTCCCTCATGCGCCATGTTGAAGCCGACGCGCGGACCGTGCAGCTTGCCGCATCGTCGCATGCGGGCGCTGCCTGATTGGTGTGAATATATATTACAAAGACAATATTATTCAACAATTAATAACATTGGATCGCCAACGCATGACCCAGCCCTACGCCGCCCTCGAGCCCTATCGCACCCATCGCCTGCGCGTTTCCGAATTGCACGATCTCTACATCGAGGAGAGCGGCAATCCCCAGGGCAAGGCGGTGGTCTTCGTGCACGGCGGCCCCGGCGGCGGCTGCGAGCCCTGGCAGCGGCAGTTCTTCAATCCGCAGAAATACCGCATCGTGCTGTTCGACCAGCGTGGCTGCGGGCGTTCCACGCCGCATGCGGAACTGCGCGAGAACACCACCTGGGACCTGGTGGCCGACATGGAGAAAATCCGCGAGCTGCTCGGCATCGAGCGCTGGGTCGTATTCGGTGGGTCCTGGGGCTCGACGCTGGCGCTATCCTATGGCGTGACGCACCCGCAGCGCTGCCTGGCGCTGGTGCTGCGCGGCATCTTCCTGCTGCGCCGCGCCGAGGTCGACTGGTTCTACCAGCAAGGCGCCAGCTGGATCTACCCGGACGCCTGGGAGCACTACACCAGCGTCATCCCCGAGGCCGAGCGCGGTGATTTCGTGCGCGCCTACCACCAGCGCCTGACCAGCGAGGATGCGGCCGTGCGTCGCGCCGCCGCGCGGGCCTGGAGCATCTGGGAAGGCGCCACCAGCAAGCTGTTCCCGTCCACCGACCTGGTGTCGCGTTTCGGCGAGGACCGCTTCGCCGAGGCCTTCGCCCGCATCGAGTGCCACTACTTCGTCAACGGCGGCTTCTTCGAAAGCGACAACTGGCTGCTGGAGAACGTGCATCGCCTGAAGGGCGTCCCCGGCGTGATCGTGCAGGGCCGCTACGACGTGGTCTGCCCCATGAAGTCGGCCTGGGACCTGCACCGCGCCTGGCCGGAGGCGGAACTCCACGTGGTGGCCGACGCCGGCCACGCAGCCAGCGAGCCCGGCATCCTGTCGCGGCTGGTCGAGGCCACCGACCGCTTCGCCGGCCCATGAGCACCGCCGGCACCACGATCGCGATCATCGGTGCCGGCTTCTGCGGCACGGCGCTGGCCGTGCAGCTGCTGCGCCGCCCGCCGGTGCTGCCGATCAAGGTCGTGCTGGTCAACCGATCGGGCCTGATGGCGCGCGGCGTGGCCTACGGCACGCGCATGGAAAACCACGTGCTCAACGTGCCGGCGGCGCGCATGGGCGTGCTGCCCGGCGAGGACGAGGGTTTCCTCGAATTCGCCCGGCGCCACGATCCGCGCATCGGCGGCGGCAGCTTCGTCTCGCGCCGGCTCTACGGCGACTACCTGGAAACCCTGCTCACCGAGGCCGCGGTCAACGCGCCCGCCGGCTGCCAGTTCCGCGCCGTGGTCGGCGACGTCGAGCGCCTGGTGCCCGACGGCCACGGCGGCGAGCTCTGGCTGGCCAACGGCGACCGCCTGCGGGCCGACCAGGTGATCCTGGCGCTGGGGCATTACGCGCCGGCCGATCCCGCGGTGCCGGAACCGCAGCGCGGCTTCTACTGCAGCCCGCGCTACGTGCGCGATCCCTGGCGGCCGGACGCGCTCTGGGGCGTCAAGTCCGAGCAGCCGGTGCTGCTGATCGGCAGCGGGCTGACCATGCTCGACATCGTGCTGGACCTGCGTGCCCGCGGACACGTGGCGCCGATCCATGCGCTGTCCCGTCGGGGCCTGCTGCCATTGGCGCACCGCGACCTGGAACTGCCACCGGTCTACGACGCGGAACTGCCGCGGCGCATGCTGGAGCGTCCCGGCGCGCGTCACTACCTGCGTGCGCTGCGCGCGGCGGTCGCAGACGCCGCCCGGCAGGGCGGTGACTGGCGTGACGTCATTGGCGCGTTGCGTGGCCCCACCGCGACGCTCTGGCATGCCCTGTCCGAGGGCGAGCGTCGGCGCTTCATGCGTCACCTGCGTCCCTACTGGGAAGTGCACCGCCACCGCTGCGCGCCGCAGTTGGGCCAGCGCTTCGAGGCGGAGCGTGCCTCGGGCGGCCTGCACTTGGTCGCCGGCCGCCTCTGCGGCTTCGACGAGCGCCCGGATCGCGTGATCGTGGAACTGCGCCGCCGCGGCGCCACCACCGCCGAGCGGCTGGACGTGGGCGCGGTGATCAACTGCAGCGGCCCCGAGGCCGATACGCGCCGCTCACGCGAGCCGCTGCTGGCGGCCCTGCGCGGCGATGGCCTGGCCGTGCCTGACGAACTGGGCCTGGGCTTGCGCATCGACCCGGACAGCTATGCGCTGATCGACGAACAGGGCATCGCGTCGCCATGGCTGCGCTATGTCGGCCCCTTCCTGCGCGCCCGCGACTGGGAAGCCACCGCTGTGCCGGAACTGCGCCAGCACGTAACCCGGCTGGCCGACAGCCTGCGTGCGACCCTGTCGCAACCCGCCGGCGAGCGCCTGCGGTACCTGATCTAGCTTTTCGCGCCCGACGCGCGCAGCGTGCGGATGTTCTCCGCATGCGCCAGGCGATTCTCGCGGCGCAACTGCGCCTCTTCGTAGCGCCGCTTCTCGTCCGGCGTTTCCGGCTGTAGCGACGCCACTGGCCGCGGCTTGCCGGCGCTGTCCAGTGCCACGAAAGTGAGATACGCGGAGAGGATGTGACGGCGGTTGTTGCCGTCGTAGCTCTGCGCGTCGACCTTCACGCCCACTTCCATCGAGGTGGTCCAGGCGCGATTGACCGCAGCATTGAAGATCAGCACATCGCCGCGCCGTGCCGGCGCCACGAAATGCACCGCGTCGACACTGGCGGTGACGCAGACGCCACCGGCATGCCGGTCGGCCACCACGGCGGCAAAGCGATCCATCTGCGCCATGATCAGTCCGCCGAAGACGGTGTCGTTGGCGTTGAGGTCGTTGGGGAACACCATGTAGACCTGCTCGCGAACGGCGGAGAAGGACACGGGGCGGGCAGGGAGGGCGATGGTCTGGTTCATGTCGATATCCTACCTCTCCGCTAGATGTTTCTCCCTCTCCCCGTTTACGGGGAGAGGGTTGGGGTGAGGGGCGCGCACTTTCCGCTAGAAGCCGCAGCAGTGGTGCCGGCGACTACGCCGGTCAGGAGCCGTTGATCTCTGTTGGTTTATTTCGCCTAAGGGCGAGTTACTTCTCTTTTCTTGTGAAAAGAGAAGTAACCAAGAGAAACACACCCTCCATCCGCGGCCCCGCTTTGGCGGGGCAACCTGCCTGGTGATCGAGTGCGACGGGTCGGGCCCACAGGCCATCCATGGCCTGAGGCCCCTCGGCCGGACATCCTGTCCGGCTCG
>JBPOHT010000007.1:0-113128 GCA_052035235.1 Pseudomonadota bacterium
GCGACGGGTCGGGCCCACAGGCCATCCATGGCCTGAGGCCCCTCGGCCGGACATCCTGTCCGGCTCGACCCTGCGCCCGACCACCAGGCGGGCGCTTCTGGAAGGGGCCCGAACGTCAAAAGCATTCGCTGCGCTCATTCAAGCGTACAAGCCATCCAAGACACATCAGAACCCCTCGCCCGTTTGCGGGAGAGGGGCAGGGGAGGGGGTTTCTGTAGAAGTGAAATGTGATCACCCAACCGTTCGTCCTGAGCTTGTCGAAGGGGGAACGCGACCTGTTGACCAAGCCCTGCAGAAATACGGAACTCCGTTAGGGATTCCCAGGCCAACAACTCAAAATATCCCCATGAGCCCAGGTGCACCTCGGGCTACAGGCGCAAGGCTCCGCGCCGGCACAGGGGGTTCGGCAGACAACCGAGTAGGGCTCTGCCGCTGCATCCGCGAAAGGGTCCTGGGACCACCTGTCTCTTTAACAAGATAGATGTACTGCACGCCGGGCCCGCAAGGGCCCGGTGCTGCAGCTTTTTCAGTGAGCGCCCGCGTCGGCGCCGGGCGGAGCGTTCGGCTTTTCGATCAGCGGCAGCAGCAGCGCCAGGCTGGCCACCAGGATCGACAGCATCAGCAGCAGGTCGTTGAAGGTCATCACCAGTGCCTGCTGCGCCACACGCTGGGCAAAGATGCCCACGGCGGCGGATTGCGCGTCGCTGCCCAGCATCGGCGACAGCGAACCGGAGGCGGCGATGGCGGCTTCGCGCACCGGCGTGCGCGACAGGTTCACTGTCTCGGCCAGGTGCGACCAGTGCATCGACTGCAGGCGCGACAGCATCGTGTTGATCAGCGCCAGGCCGATGGCGCCGCCGAGGTTGCGCATCAGGTTGAACAGGCCGCTGCCGTTCTTGATGTCCTCCGGCGGCAGGGTGCCCAGCGCCAGGCCGGTCATCGAGATCATGCAGAACATGAAGCCGTGGCCGCGCAGCACCTGCGGCCACAGGAACTGGTCGAGGCTGGATTGTGCGGTGAGGTTGGCGTTGAGCCAGGTGCCCAGCGCTACCGTGAACAGGCCCCAGGCCAGCATGATGCGCAGGTCCAGGCGCTTCTGCGCCTGGCCCGCCAGCGGTGCGGTCAGGAACATGGCGACACCGGTCACCATCATCACGTGTCCGATCTGCAGCGAGCTGTAGCCGCGCACGGTACCGAAGAACAGCGGTACCAGGTAGACGATACCGTAGAGCATCACGCCGACCACGAACGCGACCACCGCACCCGCGGCGAAGTTGCGGTTGCGGAACACGCGCAGGTCCACGATCGGTTCCTTGTGCGTCAGCGAGCGCCAGAAGAACATCACGCCGGCAACGATCGCCACGAAGAACAGCGGACGCACGGTGTCGTCCTCCAGCCAGTCGTGGCGCGGGCCCTCGTCCAGCACGTATTCCAGGCTGCCGAGGAACAGCGCCATCAGCCCCAGGCCGATGAAGTCGATGCGGCGCGCCAGGCTCCAGTCGGGCTTGTCGATGTCCACCAGGTTCCACACCACCAGCGCCACCAGCAGGCCGGGGATCAGGTTCACCAGGAACAGCCAGTGCCAGGAGAAAGCGTCGGTCAGGTAGCCGCCGATGGTCGGGCCCAGGGCCGGCGCCAGCGTCGACACCAGGCCCAGCGACACCAGCGGCACCGTGCGCTTCTCCGGCGGGAACACCATGAACATAGCGGCGAAGGTGGTGGGAATCATGCCGCCGCCGAGGAAGCCCTGCAGCGCGCGGAAGATCACCATGGATTCGATGTTCCAGGCGAAGGCGCAGGCCAGCGAGGCCAGCGTGAAGCCCACGGCGCTGATCACGAAATAGACGCGCGTGGACAGCAGGCGCGAGAGATAACCCGACAGCGGGATCGCGATGACCTCCGCGATCAGGTAGCTGGTCTGGACCCAGGTCAGTTCCTCGGCGCTGGCCGACAGGCCGGCCTGGATCTGGTTCAGCGAACTGGCGACGATCTGGATGTCCAGGATCGCCATGAAGTTGCCGAACACCATCGCCACGAAGCCGATCCAGGCGCGCAGCGCCAGCGCGCGATGCTCCGGGCTGCCGGGCAGCGGGGCGGGGGTGTCGGCGACAGTGTTCACGGTATCAGGCCGGAGACGTTGGCTTTACGGTGCGGCGGCGGTGCGGGTGTCCACCGACACTTCCACCGACATGCCCGGGCGCAGCAGGCCGGCCAGTTCGCCGGCGTTGTCGAACACCAGCTTCACCGGCACACGCTGCACGATCTTGTTGAAGTTGCCGGTGGCATTGTCCGGCGGCAGCAGCGCGAACTCGGCGCCGCTGGCGGGCGAGACGCTGTCGATGCGTGCCGTCAGGGGCTTGTCGGGGAAGGCGTCGACCTTGATCTCGGCGGTCTGGCCCACGCGCACGCCGGTGAGCTGGGTTTCCTTGAAGTTGGCTTCCACGAACACCGCCTGCAGCGGCACCAGCGACAGCAGGCGCAGGCCGGCGTTGACGCGCTCGCCCACGCGGGCGGACAGGTCACCCACCACGCCGTCCACCGGGGCGCGCAGCTCGGTGGCAGCAAAGTCGATCTCGGCCAGCTTGAGCATGGCGCGCGCGGCGTCCAGCTCGGCCTCCTGGCGGCCGCGGTCGGCATCCAGCGTCGCCGACTGCTGGCGCGCGGCGGCCACGCCGGCCTGGGCGCGCTCCACCTGGGCGCTGCCGGACTTGTAGGCGGCGCTGGCGGTGTCCAGGCGCGCCTGGTTGGCCACGCCCTCCTTCACCAGGCGGTCGGCGCGCTGCCAGTCCTTCTCCAGGCGCTGGCGGTCGGCGCCGGCGGCGACGGCATTGGCCTCGGCCTCGCGGATCATCGCGGCCTGATAGCTCTTCTGCTCGACGTTGGCCTTGAGTGCCGCCTCGCGCACCGCCACGGCGGCGCGGGCGTTCTCGACCTTGGCCTCGTAGTCGCGCGGGTCGATACGTGCCAGCAGATCGCCCTTCTTCACCGTCTGGTTGTTGCGCACCGCCACCTCCACGATCTCGCCGCTGATGCGCGGCGTGATCGCAGTGATGTCCGCGCGCACATAAGCGTTGTCGGTGGATTCGAAGAAGCGGCCGTGGAACCACCAGCGCGCGCCCAGGGCGATGACACCCACCAGCAGCGTGCCCAGGATGATCAGGCGCAGGCCCTGGCGTTTTTCGGCAGTCATGTTGCTTTCCTTGGTGTCCGGCCTGCCGGGTTCCGGGCTTGTCCGGGGCGGGGCAGGGTGTTAATGTACTGAACGTTACAGTTCATTCTCTGCCCGACCGTGCCGAAAGTCAAACCCCAGCGAATCGCCGAAACGCGCCCCGCCAAGGCTCCGCAGCCGCCCGTCCCGGCGACCCGCCGTGGCGAGCTGCGCCGTGCGGCCCTGATCGACGCCGCGCGCGACATCTTCCTGGAGCAGGGCTTCGCCCGGACCAGCATTGATGAGGTGGTGCAGCGGGTGGGTGGTTCCAAGGCCAGCGTCTACCAGTACTTCGGCAGCAAGGAAGGCCTGTTCGGCGAGATGATCGCCCACCAGTGCCAGCAGCTGATCGACAGTGCCGAATTCCCGGGCCGCGGTGGCGCACCGGGCGCCGACGTGGAGCAGGTGCTGCTGCAGTTCGCGCGTCGCGTGGTGCAGCTGTTCCTGGCGCCGGCGCGCATCGCCATGCACCGGGCGATGATCGCCGAGGCCGAGCGTTTCCCCGAACTGGCCGAACGCTTCTACGAGGCCGGCCCCAAGCGCGGCCTGGCGCTGCTGTCGGCCTACCTGCGCAGCCAGCACGAGGCGGGCACGCTCGACTGCCCCAAGCCCGAATGGTCCGCCATCCAGTTCATGAACCTGGTGCGCACCTATCCCATGTTCCGCGCCCTGCACGGCATGCAGCCGATGCCCGAGGGCGAGAACCTGGACGAATTCCTGCAGCACGCCGTGCGCCTGTTCCTCGATGGCTGCCGCATCAAACGCTGAATGAGGCCCGGAGACCCACAATGAAGCCTTCCCTCCTGATCGTACTGCTGCTTGCCGCCCCGGCGGCACAGGCCCTGACCCTCAACGAGGCGGCGCAGGCGGCCCTGCGCAGCGACCCGCGCATCCAGGCGGCCGACGCCGACGTCGCCGCGGCGGCAGGCGGGCTGGACCTGGCGCGCGCCGGCTACCGGCCCAGCCTCGGCATCTCGGCCGACATCGGTCGCTCCGACTTCCAGGTGGACTCGGCGTTCCCGCCCTCCGGCACGCGCACACCCAACTCCGCCGGCGTGCAGCTGACGCAGCCGCTCTACGCCGGTGGCCGCATCGACGCCGCCTACGACGTCGCGAGCAGCGATGCCGAAGGCGCCGGCAGTCGCCAGTCGGCCACGCGGCAGCAGGTCCTGCTGGCCGCGGTGAATGCCTATCTCGGCGTGGCGCGCGACCGCGTGGTGATCGATCTCAACGAAGCCAACCTGCGTGCGCTGACCACCGCCGGTGGCGACACGCAGAAGCGCTTCGACGCGGGTGAGGCGACGCGCACCGACGTCTCGCAGGCGCAGGCGCGCGTGGCCGGCGCCCAGGCCGAGCTTGCCGGCGCCCGCGCCGCGCTGCGCGCTTCGGCGGCGAGCTTCGAGCGCGTCGTCGGCAGCGCACCGGATGCGCTGGCCGAGACCGCCGCAGAGCCCGCGCTGCCCGCCACCCTGGCGGAAGCGCTGCAGCAGTCGCGCGGCTCGCCGCTGCTGCTCGAAGCCAAGGCGCAGCAGCGCGCGGCCAAGGCCGGCGTCGCCGGTGCGCGCGCCGCGGCCATGCCGCAGCTGTCGCTGGATGCGCAGGCCAGCACCGCCGACAACACCGACTTCGGCTACGAGCGCATCGACCGTTGGTCGGCGCTGGTGAAGCTGCAGGTGCCGATCTACCAGGGCGGCGGGCTGCGTGCCCGCATGCACGAGGCGGAAGCGCGCGAGACGCAGGCCGGCGCGTTGGCGGCCGACGCGCAACGCGCCGTGGACGAATCCGTGATCCAGGCCTGGGAAGCGCTGCAGGCCGCGCGCGATCGCGTACCGGCCTACGAGGCGCAGGTGCAGGCGGCGGACTACGCGCTCGACGGCGTGCGCAAGGAATTGCAGGTGGGCAGCCGCACCACGCTGGACCTGCTCGACGCCGAGCGCGAGCTGCTCGCCGCGCAGGTGAACCTGGCCAACAGCCGGCGTGATCGCACGGCGGCGGCGTATCGCCTGCTGGCGGTGTGCGGGCAGCTGGAGCTGGCGGCGATCCGCTAGCGACTACTGAACCCCTCGCCCGCTTGCGGGTGATGCATCGCGCTTTGGCGATGCCTAAATGGCATCGCCTGCGATGAATCACGGGCGGCCATGGAGGGCCGCCCCGGGGCCGGATCTGGAGATGAAGTCCCGCCATGGATGGCGTTCCCGCTTTTCTCCCTCTCCCGCTGGCGGGAGAGGGCAGGGGTGAGGGTGGAGCCTTCAAACGGCGGCGAGGTGCGTAACCGCCCATGCACCACCCTCACCCTAACCCTCTCCCGCCAGCGGGAGAGGGAACAGGACTTCTGCACTTGCATGCCGAATCCTCCTTCGCCTTCCCAAAGCTAGCGCCCCGCGCCGCAATGGCGTAAGAATGCGGGCAAGGACCCGCCCACAGGGAGTGGCGGGCGATAAGAAGAAGGGAGAACAAACCGTCCGTCGCCGTCCGGCGACCGCAGGCCTGGACCTGCGCGCGGGGGATGGGCGGCATGCCCACACTGCGGACACGCCTGCGCGGACGTCGCGGGCCCTCCCAAGAAAGTAGCCCGAAGGATTGCGACGACATGCCGCATGTAACGCTGCGCGACGGTGCGCGGATGCATTACTGGGACATCGGCCGGGGCCCGGCCTGTGTCCTTCTCCACGGTTTCGGCATGCACGGCTGGATGTGGCTGCCTCTGGTGGCGCCGCTGGCGCTGCGCAACCGCTTTATCCTTCCTGACCTGCGCGGCTTCGGCCGCTCGCACCTGCTGCCGATCCGCAAGCCCAATGCGCTGGAGCAGCATGCCGACGATCTCGAGGACCTGCTGACCGCGCTGGACCTGAAGCAGCCGGCGCTGGCCGGCATGTCGATGGGCGCCTGCACCTCGCTGGAGTACCAGCGCCGCTACGGCTTCGACCGCGTCTCCGGCTATCTCAACATCGACAACCCGCCCTGCGTCACCGGCAAGCCCGGCTGGCCTTGGGGCCTGTTCGGCGAGCGCCACCTGGCCTTCCGCGGCGAGCTGCGCGAGCTGATCGCCGACCTTGGCGAGCACGCGCCCTACACGCCGTTCGAGGAACTGCCGAAGAAGCTGCGCGGCCGCATGTGGCAGCATCTGGCGCAGTTCGGCATGGACGCGGTGGAGAACCCTGTGCTGCAGCGCCTGTTCAGCCTCGGCCGCTTCGAGCCGCTGATCAGGCGCCTGGCCGGCACCGGCCAGTGGCGCGTCTACATCGACATCATGCGCACCTACGCCGAGATGGACCACGACTGGCGCGACTCGGTGGGCCGCACCCAGGGCAAGATCTTCCGCGTCTTCGCCGGCACGCATTCCCGGCTGTATCCCATCGAAGGGCAGATGGCCTTCGCGCGCTACGTGCCGGACGTGGAGATCGTGCGCTTCGAGGGCGCCGGCCACTGTGTGCAGTTCGACTCGCCGGCGCTGTTCACCCGCGAGCTGGGCCGCTTCCTGGACGACGTGCACCGCCGTCCGCAGCGTGTGGCGGCAGAGCCACAGCGCCTCAGGGCCTGAACCTCTATTCTTTCCCGGTGCGCAGAGCAATAGACTCCTGCGGCCGGGAGGGAACAGATGAACCGATTGCAGAAGGAGGCCCTGGACCAGGGCCTGAAGCTCCACGAACGCGTCGCGGCGATGGCGGACAACGCCTTCGACTGGTTGTTCCTGCGCGAGACCCTGATCAAGTCGGGGCTGACACCCTTCGAGACGGTCTACACCGGCGATCCGATGTCGCTGCGCTATTACCCGCCCCCGGCGGAGTCCGGCATCGAGCTGGCCGACGGCAGCCGCATGGCGGTGCGCCAGCAGCGCCATCCCGTGCCGCTGGTGCTGGTGCCGCCGCTGGGCGTCACCACCGAGACCTTCGACCTGCTGCCGCAGCGCAGCCTGGTGCGCTATCTCTCGGCGCGCGGCTTCCATGTCTACCTGATCGACTGGGGCAAGCCCGAGAAGCGCCATGCCGGCCTGGGCCTGAAGGACTATGCCATCGACATGTTCGGCACCGCCCTGGCCGAGGTGCGCGCGCACTCCGGCGTGAAGGAGGTGTCGCTGATGGGCTGGTGCATGGGCGGCCTGCTGTGCCTGATGCACATGGGCTTCTCGCAGGACAAGCACATCCGCAACCTGATCACCGTGGCCAGTCCCATCGACCTGCGCGGCGGCGGCATCGTCGCGCGCAGCGCCACGGTGCTGAACACGCCGGCCAAGCTGGTGCGCCGCTTCAGCTCGCTGCGCCTGCACATGCTGGACCCCATCCGCCTGCACGCACCGGGCTGGCTGACCACGCTGGCCTTCAAGATGACCGACCCGGTCGGCGCCGTCACCAGCTACTGGGACCTGCTGGCGCGGCTGTGGGATCGCGACTTCGTCGAGAGCCATTCCACCACCGCGGACTACCTGAACAACATGCTGCTGTATCCCGGCGGCGTGATCCAGGACATGGTGGTGAAGATGGCCATCGACAACCAGCTCGCCGCCGGCCGCATCGAGGTGCGCGACCGCGTCGCGGACCTGACCAGGATCAAGGCCAACCTGCTGGTCTTTGCCGGCACCAACGACATCCTGGTGCCGGCGCAGATCGCGCGCCGCATCGTCGAGGTGGTGGCGTCAAAGGACAAGGAATTCCGCATCGCGCCGGGCGGGCACATGGGTGTGATCCTGGGCAGCGGCGCGCCCAAGGAGGTCTGGGAGGCCAGTGCCCAGTGGCTCGACGAGCGCTCCAGCCTCGACGAGGCCCCGGCCAAGGACACCGCCGCCACGGCCTCACTGCGTCGGGCGCGGCGCTCCCGCATCGCTGACGATCCCACGCTCTGAGGCGGCGCCGTCGGCGCGCCAGCGCGTCTCCAGCAGCAGGCACACCGGGATCGCGTGCGCCAGGGGCAGCAGGAACCAGATCGCGCGCCAGGCCAGCAAGGCCGCCAGCACCGAGGCTTCGGTGTAGACCGGGCTGAGCAGCGCCAGGAACACGGCCTCCACCACGCCCAGTCCGCCGGGGATGCGGATCACCAGCGTCGCCAGCGTGGCCAGGTAATAGGCTCCCATCACCGTGGCCAGTGGCAGCGGGTCCGGCATCAGGCTGTAGATGGTGACCGTGATCATGGTCCAGCTCAGTCCCGAGAGCATCAGCTGCACCAGGGCCATCGGCAGCGAGGGCAGGCGCAGGTGCAGCTGGCGGAAGTGCCAGTCGCGGCGCTTGGCAAGGGCGCACATCGCCAGCCATGCAGTGAGCACGGCGAGCAGCAGGAACCCGGCCGCGCGCACGGCCATCACGTCTATCGGCCAGTTGGCCGGCAGCTCCGGCGGGACCAGCACGAACACCAGGCCGGCCACCAGCAGGTAGCCGGTCCAGTTGGTGGCCAGGGCCAGCGTCAGCACGCGCAGGATCTGCCGTGAGCCCAGGCCCTGCCGGGAGTACAGCCGGTAGCGGAAGCCCATGCCGCCGAGTATCGCGCCCAGGTTGAGGTTGAAGGCGTAGCTGACCCCGGCGATGGCCAGGACCCGGCGTGTGGGCAGGTGATGGCCGGCATAGCGCCGGCCGATCAGGTCGTAAGCACTGAAGACCAGGTGGCCCAGCATCATCAGCAGGACGGCCTGCAGCAGCATCGGCGCCTGGTAACTGCGCAGGGCCATGCCCACGGCCGCCCAGTCGATGCTGCGGGCGCGGTCCGCCAGCAGGATCACCACGCCTGCGAAAAACGCGATTGCGATCAGCCGCCCTGCCAGCCGGCGCCGGCGCCGCTTCCTGTCCATGGAATTGAAGCTCCTTTGGCCTATTGGAGCGCTGCCGCCGCGCCAGGGTTCCCCTTCAGCCACGGTTCATCCGTCCGGACCGACCATGGTGGCCAACGGATTTTGAGATGTGAGGGGAACATGGATGCTCCCGTACACGGCCCGGATGCCCACAGTGGGCTGGCGCAGGTCGCGCCTGCCGGCCAGGACTTTTCGTTCAGGATTCTGTCCCTGAACACGCACAAGGGCTTTACGGTCTTCAACCGGCGCTTCGTGCTGCACGAACTGCGCGAGGCGGTGCGTGGCGTGGGCGCCGACATCGTCTTCCTGCAGGAAGTGATCGGCTCGCACCAGGAGCACTCGACCCGCTACGAGAACTGGCCGGCGATGTCGCAGTACGAGTTCCTGGCGGACACCATCTGGAAGGACTTCGCCTACGGCCGCAACGCGGTGTATCCCGCTGGCGATCACGGCAATGCCCTGCTGTCCAAGTTTCCGATCCTGAGCTATCGCAACCTCGACGTTTCCCAGCGCGGGCCGGAGCGGCGTGGCTTGCTGCATTGCGTGCTGAAGCACCCGGGCTCCGGCAAGGAGATCCACGCCATCTGCGTGCACCTGGGGCTGCGCGAGTCGCATCGCCTGGAACAGCTGCGCCTGATGTGTCGCCTGATCGATGAGCTGCCGCCCGACGCTCCACTGCTGGTGGCCGGCGATTTCAACGACTGGCGCCAGCGCGCGCATGAGCTGCTGCACCAGTGCTCCAACCTGCGGGAAGTCTTCATCGAGGCCATGGGCCGCGCGGCGCGCAGCTTCCCGGTGCGCTGGCCGCTGCTGTCGCTGGACCGGATCTACGTGCGTAACGTGCGCGTGCGCGGGCCCGAGGTGCTGCACCGCAGGCCCTGGTCGCACCTGTCCGATCATGCAGCACTGATGGCGGAGATCCGGGTATGACGACCGAACGCTGGCGCGAGGGTAACAGCCTGCGGCTGCTGGAGAACGGCGAGGAGTTCTTTCCCCGCGTTTTCGAGGCGATCCGTGCGGCGCGCAGCGAGGTGCTGGTCGAGACCTTCATCCTGTTCGACGACCCGGTGGGTCGCCAGCTGCGCGAGGCCCTGATCACCGCGGCCCAGAATGGAGCGCGGGTCGAGATCCTGATGGACCACTACGGCTCGCCGGACCTGTCGGACGAATTCCTCGGCGGCCTGGTGGGCGCCGGGGTCAAGGTGCACTTCTTTGACGTGCAGCCCAAGCTTCTGGGCTACTTCCGCGTCAATCCGCTGCGTCGCCTGCATCGCAAGCTGGTGGTGGTCGATCGCACGATCGGCTTCATCGGTGGCATCAACTACTCCTACGACCACCTGCGCGAGTACGGCCCCGAGGGCAAGCAGGACTACTCGGTGGAGGTGATGGGTCCGGTGGTGGAGGACATGCGCGAGCTGATGGAGGAGGCGCTGCAGTCGCCGGAGCGCCAGTCGCGCCGCCGCCGCTTCTGGTGGCGCAGCCCCGCGCTGAAGACCTTTCCGCCGGGCACCGGCAAGGCACGGGCTCTGCTGGTGGTGCGCGACAACCAGGAGCATCGCGACGACATCGAGCGCTACTACCGCTCCGCCATCCGCAGCGCGCAGCGCGAGGTGATCATCGCCAACGCGTACTTCTTCCCCGGCGTGCGCCTGCTGCGCGAGATGCGCGCGGCCGCGCGGCGTGGCGTGCGCCTGGTGCTGATCCTGCAGGGCTCCCCGGACAAGGCGATCATGCGCTGGGCCGCGGTGACGCTCTACGACTACCTGCTGCGCTCTGGCGCGGTGATCTACGAGTACTGCGAGCGCCCGCTGCACGGCAAGGTCGCGGTGATCGACGATGACTGGGCCACGGTGGGCTCCAGCAACCTCGACCCCTTGAGCCTGGCGCTGAACCTGGAAGCCAACCTGCTGATCCGCGACCGCGATTTCACCGGCTATCTGCGTGAACGCCTGCAGCACCTGATGGACCATTGCTGCCGCGAGGTGCCGCCGCCGGCCACGCCCAAGCCGCGCTGGTGGAGCCAGGTCTCGGCCTACCTGGTGTTCCGCCTGCTGCGCCGTTTTCCGCGCTGGGTCAAAGCCCTGCCGCAGCATCGCCCCAAGATCTCCGCGGCGGAGATCGCGGCAGAGCGCCATGGTGTACAGCCGCAGCGCGACGCCGTTTGAGGATCCTGACGCTGGCCTTGTGTGGCGCAGGCGGTTAGGCTTACCACTCCGCACCCCTGAAAAGCGCCTGACGCATGAACCCCAGCGCCATCGAGGTCGCCGCGGCGATCATCTTCGCCGTCGCCCTGCTGCACACCTTCACCGCCAAGCTGTTCGAGGGCCTGGCGCACCGCCATCCGCGCCACTCCGGCCTGCTGCACCTGCTGGGAGAGGTGGAGATCGTGTTCGGCTTCTGGGCCGCCGTGCTGATCGTGACGATGGCGATGATGGTCGGCGGGGGCGAGGCGGTGAGCTATGCCGAGTCGCGGCACTACACCGAGCCCCTGTTCGTGTTCGCCGTCATGGTGGTGGCGGCCTCGCGCCCGGTGCTGGAATCCGTGAGGCGGCTGGTGGATGTCGTGGCGCGAGTGCTGCCGCTGCCCACGCGCCTGGCCCAGGTCTGGCTCAGTCTTTCACTGGTGCCGCTGCTGGGCTCGCTGATTACCGAGCCGGCGGCGATGACGCTGGCGGCGCTGATGCTGATGCGCACGCTGTTCGATACGCCGCTGCCGGAACGGCTCAAGTACGCCGCGCTGGGCGTGCTGTTCGTCAACATCTCCATCGGCGGCACGCTCAGCTCCTTCGCCGCGCCGCCGGTGCTGATGGTGGCGGCCACCTGGGGCTGGGACTCGATGTTCATGCTGACCCACTTCGGCTGGCGCGCCGCCTGCGCGGTGCTGATCAATGCCACCGCGCTGTGCTGGTTCATGCGCCGGCACCTGCGTGGTGATGTCCAGCAGCCGCAGGAACGCGAGCCGGTGCCGCTGCTGGTGACGCTGATCCATTTCGCCTTCCTGGCCGGCGTAGTGGTGTTCGCGCATCACCCGGTGATCTTCCTGGGGCTGTTCCTGTTCTTCCTCGGCTACACCCAGGCCTACAACAAGCACCAGAACCCGCTGATCCTCAAGGAGGCCCTGCTGGTGGGCTTCTTCCTGGCCGGCCTGGTGGTGCTGGGCGGCATGCAGCAATGGTGGCTGCAGCCGATCATCTCGGGGCTGTCGCCGCTGGCGCTGTTCTTCGGCGCCACCGCGCTGACGGCGATCACCGACAACGCCGCGCTGACCTACCTGGGCTCGCTGATCACCGGGATTTCCGACGAGGCCAAGTACATGCTGGTGGCGGGCGCGGTGACCGGCGGCGGCCTCACGGTGATCGCCAATGCGCCGAACCCGGCCGGCGTGGCGCTGCTCAAGGGTGGCTTCCGTGACGCGTCCATCGGTGCCGGCGGCCTGCTGCTGGGCGCCCTGCCGCCGACGCTGGTCTCCCTGGTCTTCTTCCTGCTTTGAGCGGCAGTGGCGCCTGCCGGTAGCGGAAAAAGCAAAAATACAAGCCTTGCCATCCGCCGCCTGCCGGCCTATGGTTCGCCTAGTTGGCGAGTAGCTTGATTTCCGGGCCGCAGCGATCTCCCAAGGGCGCTCCGGCCGGCCACCTCGCGACAGGAAGCTACTCGCCAACCCTTTCCCCCTCCCAAGACGGCGCCGCGCGGCCCAGCCGCCCGGTGCGACGACTGCTTTTCATTCGCATGAGCTCCACCGCAGAACGCATCCTCCGCACGATCTCCACCGACATCGCCGCCCGCCCGCAGCAGGTTTCCGCGGCCGTGGCCCTGCTCGACGAGGGCGCCACCGTGCCCTTCATCGCGCGCTACCGCAAGGAAATCACTGGCGGTCTCGACGACACCCAGCTGCGCCTGCTCGAAGAGCGCCTGGGCTACCTGCGTGAGCTGGAAGCCCGCCGCGCGGCGGTGCTGGAGTCGATCCGCTCGCAGGGCAAGCTGAGCGAGGACCTGGAGTCGCGCATCGTCGCGGTGGAGACCAAGGCCGAGCTGGAAGACCTCTACCTGCCGTACAAGCCCAAGCGCCGTACCAAGGCCGAGATCGCGCGCGAGAAGGGCCTGGGCCCGCTGGCCGAGACGATCCTGGAAGACCGCAGCGTGGTGCCGGCGGAGCTGGCCGCGCAGTACCTCACTGCCGAGGTGGTGGACGTGAAGGCTGCGCTGGAAGGCGCGCGCGACATCGTCATGGAGCGCTTCGCCGAGAATGCCGAGCTGCTGGGCCGCCTGCGTGCGTACATGAAGGAACGCGCCGTGATGCGAGCCAAGGTGTTCGAGGGCAAGGAAGAAGCCGGCGCCAAGTTCTCCGACTACTTCGCCCACCACGAGCGCTGGTCCACCATCCCCGGCCACCGCGCGCTGGCGATGCTGCGCGGCCGCAACGAGGAAGTGCTGGCGCTGGAGATCGAGGTGGACGCCGAGGACAGCTCCACCTGGAAGCCGGTGGAGCGCATGGTTGCCGACGCCTTCGCGGTGAACCCGGCCAAGGGTGCCGCCGACAGCTGGCTGATGGACGTGGTGCGCTGGACCTGGCGCGTGAAGCTGTCGTTCTCGCTGTCGATGGACCTGATGACCGAGATGCGCGAGCGCGCCGAGGAAGAGGCGATCCGCGTGTTCGCGCGCAACCTCAAGGACCTGCTGCTGGCGGCGCCGGCCGGCTCGCGCGCCACCATGGGCCTGGACCCCGGCATTCGCACCGGGGTGAAGGTGGCGGTGACCGACGGTACCGGCAAGCTGCTGGAAACCGCCACGGTCTATCCCTTCCAGCCGCGCAACGACGTGCGCGGCGCGCAGGCCGAACTGGCGCGCCTGATCGCCAAGCACCAGGTGCAGCTGATCGCCATCGGCAACGGCACCGCCAGCCGCGAGACCGACAAGCTGGTCGGCGAGCTGCTGCCGCTGCTGCCGGGCAGCGCCAAGCCGACCAAGGTCACGGTCAGCGAGGCGGGCGCCTCGGTGTATTCCGCGTCTGCCACCGCGGCGGCGGAATTCCCGGACCTGGATGTGTCCCTGCGTGGCGCGGTGTCGATCGCGCGGCGCCTGCAGGACCCGCTGGCGGAGCTGGTGAAGATCGAGCCCAAGTCGATCGGCGTGGGCCAGTACCAGCATGACGTGGACCAGTACCGCCTCGCCCGCGCGCTGGACGCCGTGGTGGAAGACGCGGTGAATGCCGTGGGCGTGGATCTCAACACCGCCTCGGCTTCGTTGCTGGCGCGCGTCTCCGGCCTGGGCGGCTCGCTGGCCGAGGCCATCGTCCTGCATCGCGACAGCGTCGGCGCCTTCAAGTCGCGCCGCGAGCTGCTGGACGTCTCGCGCCTGGGCCCCAAGACCTTCGAGCAGTGTGCCGGCTTCCTGCGCATCACCGAGGGCACCGAGCCGCTGGACGCATCCTCGGTGCATCCGGAAGCCTACGGCCTGGCCGAGCGCATCGTGTCGGCCTGCGGCCGTGACCTGCGCAGTCTGATGGGCGACAGCGCCACGCTGCGCAAGCTCGATCCCAAGCGTTTCGTCGACGACCACTTCGGCCTGCCGACGGTGCGCGACATCATCGCCGAGCTGGAGAAGCCGGGCCGCGATCCGCGCCCGGAGTTCCGCACCGCCGCTTTCGCCGACGGCATCGACGACCTCAAGGACCTCAAGCCCGGCATGATGCTGGAGGGGACGGTGACCAACGTCGCCGCCTTCGGCGCCTTCGTCGACATCGGCGTCCACCAGGACGGCTTGGTGCATGTCTCGCAGTTGGCCGACAAGTTCGTGAAGGACCCGCACGAGGTGGTGAAGGCCGGGGACGTGGTCAAGGTGCGCGTGGTCGAGGTGGATCCCAAGCGCAAGCGCATCGCCTTGTCGATGAAGAAGGACGATGCCGGCGCGTCGCGCGGCGGAGCACCGGCCGAGCGCTCCTCCGGCCCGCGGGATCGCGATCGGCGCGATGCGCGTCCGGCGGCGCGTCCGCCGCAGGCGCCGCCCAAGCCGCAGCAGGGTTCGCTGGGCGCGGCGTTGATGGATGCGCTGAAGAAGAAGTAGCCGATGCATTTCCCTCTCCCGCTGGCGGGAGAGGGTGGCCCAAGGGGCCGGGAGAGGGTTTCTGTAGAACTTGAATGGGTTGGCCCATTCTGGATTTACAGAAACCCTCTCCCTTTATCCCGCTCCCGCAAGCGGGAGAGGGGACAGAGGGTGCGCCATCCATGGCCGCCCGTGAAGTGCGGCTTGCGATGACATTTACGTCACATCCCGGCTTCGCTACGCGAAACCGGGCTACGGGTCAGGCGGCTTCGCCTACGGGCTGCACCAATGGTGCCGCCTTCCCCGGCCGGCTCGGCAGCGCATGCCGCAGGATGCGCCACACCACCTGGCCGAACTGGCTCCACATCGAGCCGATGTTGTAGTTCTGGCCGTAGCACTGGCAGATGGCACGCACCTCCGGCGCCACCTGGGCGTAGCGCCGCGCCGGCATGTCCGGGTACAGGTGGTGCTCGATCTGGTGGCTGAGGTTGCCGGTCATGATGTGCAGCAGCTTGCCGCCGCTGAGGTTGGACGAGCCGCGCAGCTGGCGCAGGTACCAGTGGCCGCGGCTTTCGTTCAGCACCACGCTCTTGGGGAAGGTCTCGGCGTCGGCGGTGAAGTGGCCGCAGAAGATCACCGCGTAGGTCCACAGGTTGCGCATGCCGTTGGCCACCAGGTTGCCCAGCAGCACCGGCAGGAAGAAGGGGCCGGCCAGCAGCGGGAACAGCACGTAGTCCTTCAGCAGCTGCCAGCCCATCTTGCGGCCCACCGGGCGGAACTCCTCGCGCAGCTGGGCCTTGGTCTTGCGGCCGCTGAAGACCTTGCCCAGCTCCAGGCGCTGGATCGCCACGCCCCACTGGAACAGCAGCGCGAAGATCACCGCGATCAGCGGCTGGAACAGGTAGAACGGGCGCCAGCGCTGCTCGGGGAACAGGCGCAGCAGGCCGTAGCCGATGTCGTCATCCATGCCGCGCACGTTGGTGTAGGTGTGGTGCTTGTAGTTGTGCGTGTGGCGCCAGTTGTCGCCGGTGCCGACGATGTCCCACTCGTAGGTCTTGCCGTTGAGGTGGGGATCGCGCATCCAGTCGTACTGGCCGTGCATCACGTTGTGGCCCAGCTCCATGTTCTCCAGGATCTTGGACAGGCCCAGCAGCAGCGTGCCCAGCACCCAGGCCGGCGGGAAAGCGCCGAAGAACAGCAGTGCGCGGCCGGCGGCCTCGGTGTAGCGCACGGCGGCGACGATGCGGCGGATGTAGCGCGCGTCCACGGCGCCGACCTGGGCCATGGTGCGGGCGCGCAGTGCGTCGAGCTCGGCGCCGAAGGCGTCCATCTCGGCGTGGGACAGCGGGCGGTTCAGGGTTGCGGTCATGATCAGAGATCCAGGGTGAGGTCGCTGCGGGCGGCGCTGATGCAGAT
This sequence comes from Pseudomonadota bacterium, assembly GCA_052035235.1. Taxonomy (GTDB): domain Bacteria; phylum Pseudomonadota; class Gammaproteobacteria; order Nevskiales; family Nevskiaceae; genus Solimonas_A. The sequence goes on from JBPOHT010000007.1 coordinate 16,440, forward strand.
GCGCAGCTCGCTGCCCGGTTCGGCGAGGGTCTCGCCGCTGTTGAGGTTCTGGCCCACGCCCTCGACGAGGCGGCAGGCGCAGGTGTTGCACAGGCCCATGCGGCAGCCTGAATCCGGACGCAGGCCCTGGGCTTCCAGCGCCGCCAGCAGCGGTGCACCCGAGGGCACTTCCAGCGTGCGGCCGCTGCGCAGCAGCTGCACGCGCACCGGCGCGCCGCCGGCCACCGCCTCGGGCGGGGTGAAGGCCTCGCCATGGAAGCGCCGCGCGCGCTCCTGCGTGAGGCGACGGGCGTCTTCCACGAAGCCGCGCGGGCCGCAGGCGAAGACCTGCAGGGCAGGCAGGTCCGGCGCCACCTCGTCCAGCAGCGCGGCGTCGAGCCGGCGGCCGAATTCGCCGGCCAGGCGCAGCGGCTCGCGCGTCAGCGCGAAGTGCAGGCGCAGCCGTGGCTGACGCGCCGCCAGCTCACGCAGCTCTTCGGCAAAGCACAGCTCGTCGCGGTGCTGGGCCCAGTACACCAGGGTGGCCTCGGCCTGCGGGTTCTGCTCCAGCGCCAGGCTCAAGGCCATCAACGGCGTGATGCCGCTGCCGGCGGCCAGGAAGAGGTAGCGGCCCGGACCCTGCGGCAGGCTCATCTCGCCGTAGGCCTCGCCCAGCTCCACCACCGCGCCGGGGCGCAGCTCGCAGAGCGCGTTGCTGAGGCGGCCGTTCTCCACCCGCTTGATGGTCAGGCGCAGGCGCCCGTCCGCGCGCGGCGGCTGGGTGAAGCTGTAGCTGCGTGTCAGACGAACGCCTTCGACCTCGGCGGTGAGGTTGAGGTGCTGGCCGGGGGTGAAGCCGGCGAAGCGGCGGTTGGGCTGCAGCGTCAGCGTGACGGCGCCGCGCGCTTCCTCGCGGCGGGCGACCACGCGCGCCAGGCAGCGGTCCCAGGCCTGGATGCTGCCGAACTGGCGGCTCCAGAAATCGAAGACCGGCGCCGCGACGGCGGCACGCAGCAGACGGTTGGGGGCAGGGTTCAAGGACATTCCTTCCGGTGGCGGACGGGACCAGTATACCGGCAAAAGTACATTTGTCTATACAACTGTATATTAATGATGCGCTATGATATCGACATGACCACCGGCATCAAATCCCGAGCCCCCAGCCGCAGCCCCCGTCGTGGGCAGGCACCCCAGGGGCGCAAGCCGGTAATCACGCGGGAAGACCTGATCGCGGCTGCCCTCAAGCTGGTGGGGCCCAACCGCAGCGTTTCGACGCTGAGCCTGCGCGAGGTGGCCCGAGAGGCGGGTATCGCGCCCAACAGCTTCTACCGCCATTTCCGCGACGTGGACGAACTGGCCATTGCCCTGATCGACCAGGCCGGGCGCTCGCTGCGCAAGATCATCGGCGAGGCGCGCTACCGCGCCGCCAGCGGTCGCAGCATCGTGCGCAGCTCGGTGGAAACCTTCATGGAGCAGCTCAGCGCCGACGAGAAGCTGCTGCATATCGTGCTGCGCGAGGGCACGGTGGGCTCGGACGCCTTCAAGCAGGCGGTGGAGCGCGAGCTGCACTCCTTCGAGGAAGAGCTCTGCGTGGACCTGATCCGCCTGGCGGAGCTCAACAAGCTGCCGATCTACGAGCCGCAGCTGGTGGCCAAGACGATCACGCGCCTGGTCTTCGCCATGGGCACGGCCGCCATGGACCTGCCGCCGGACCGTCACCCCGAGCTGATCGAGGAGATGGTGAAGATACTGCGCATGATCATGGTCGGCACGCAGACCATGGCGCGCGAAGGCATCGTCGCGGATTGATGCCCGCGTGGGAGTGGCTGACAGCCGCTCCTACGAGATGTGCAGACGCGCGTAGTCCTCGGGCGTATCCACGTCCACCGCCGCTTCCGGCATGTCCACGCGCAGCAGTTCCTGGCCCTGCCGCTCCAGCAGCTTGCGCGCCCCCTGCGGCCCCGACCAGCCCGACAGCTCCTCGTACCAGGGCCGCGGGAACAGGCAGGGCGGCCCCAGCGCGTCGCCGTGGGCGGCGGCGGCCATGCGCTGCGGCGTGAGCTGCCAGGCTTCCATCAATTGCCGCAACTGCGGCGCCTGGATGCGCGGCTGGTCCGCCAGGCAGACCAGAGCGGCCTGCGAATCGCCGCCGAGCAGATGGCGGAAGCCGCAGCCCAGCGAGCTGCCCATGCCCTGCGACCAGGCGGGGTTGTGCAGCAGCGTCAGCGGCAGGCCCTCGAGCGCGGCGGCTACCTCGTCGGCATAGGCGCCGGTGACCACCGTCAGCGGCAAGCCAGCGTCGAGCGCCGCCTGTGCCGCGCGCCGCACCATCGCCTGGCCCGCAAACGGCGCGAGCTGCTTGGCGCTGCCGAAGCGGCTGGCATTGCCGGCCGCCAGCAGCAGCGCCTGGATGCGTGGGGTCCCAGGCATCAGTGGATCGGCCCGTCGAGTGCGCTCAGCACGCCGCCGGCGCGTCCGCTGTGGGTGGCGAGGATTTCCGCGGCGATGGCCAGCGCGATCTCCTCCGGCGTCTCCGAGCCCAGGTCCAGCCCGGCCGGCGCACGCAGGCGCGGCGGCTGCAGGCCGGTGGCGGCATGCAGCTTCGCGGCGCGGCTGCGCGAGCCGATGGCGCCGAGATAGGCCAGCGGCAGCGTGGACAACTCGCGCAGGTAGTCGATGTCGCGCTCGAGGTTGTGCGTCATCACCACGGCGGAATCGTATTGGGTCGGTGCCAGGCGTTGCCGCAGCACGGCCGGCATGGCGCGCACGAAGCCGGTGCCCGCCGGCAGTTCATCGGGGGCGGCGCCGTCTTCCTGGTGATCCACCAGTGTCACCTGCCAGCCCAGGGTTTGCGCGAAGCGCGCCAGGGCCAGGGCGCCGGCGGTGATGCCCACCAGCAGCAGCGCATGCGGCGGACGCAGGCGTTCGATCAGCACCTCGTAGCAGCCGTGGGCGGTGTCGATGGCCTGCACCAGCGGGGCGCTGCCGGCCTTGCCGCCCTGCGCCAGCACGGCTTCGCTCAGGGCCGGATCGTCGAGGTTGCTGCTGGCGACGCCGCCGCACCAGACCAGGCGCTGCGGGCGTGGCGACAGGCACTGGCCGTCGCGGGTGTAGGCGGTGGCGAGGAAGCCGTCGCGGCGCGAGCCCAGGCAGTCGGCCACCGCGTCGACGAAGTGCAGGTCCTGGTCGTGCGACAGTGGTTCGATCAGCACCTCCAGCTCGCCGCCGCAGCCCATCTCGATCATCACGTCGAGCCCGTGCTCGCGGTTGTAGCGCACGATCTGCGCCTGGCCGCTGGCGATCACGCCTTGTGCGCGCGCGACGATGTCACGCTCGGGGCAGCCGCCGGACAGGCCGCGCACGATCTGGCCGTCGCCGCAGACCAGCATGCGCGCGCCGGCACGGCGGAAGGTGGAGCCCTGGGTGCGCGTCAGCGTGGCCAGCGCGCCGCCGCCGGCAAAGCCCTGGGCCTGCAGCCGGCGCAGCCCGGCCAGCAGCGGGGCGAATTCCTGCGGTGTGTTCATCGCCCTATGCTGCCGCAGCCGCTATCCCCGGCGCATCATGCGCCGACCCTGTGGAGGAACGGCCCATGCCTCAGGCCAGCCGCAACGGCAGCTCGCGCAGGCGCTGGCCGGTAAGCGCCGCCAGCGCGTTGGCCACCGCGGGTGCAACCGGCGGGGTGCCGGGCTCGCCGACGCCGCCGGGCTTTTCGGTACTGGGCACGATGTGCACGTCCACCTGCGGCATCTCGCCGAGCCGCAGCACCACGTAGTCGTGGAAGTTGGACTGCTGCACGCGGCCTTGCTGGAAGTCCAGGCGGCTGTGCAGCGCGGCGCTGAGGCCGAAGGCGACGCCCGATTCCAGCTGCGCCACGATGCCCGCGGGGTTCACCGCGATGCCGCAGTCCACCGCACAGGTGACGCGGTGCACGCGGATCTGTCCGTCCTGCACGGACACCTCGGCGACCTGGGCGACGATGCTGCCGAAGGACTCGTGCAGCGCGATGCCGCGCGCCCGGCCTGCCGCCAGCGGCGTGCCCCAGCCGGCCTTTTCCGCCGCCAGGTTGAGCGCGCCCAGGTGACGCGGGTGGTCCTTCAGCAGTGCGCGCCGGTAGGCCACCGGGTCCTGCTTGGCGGCCAGCGCCAGTTCGTCGATCAGGCCTTCCATCACGAAGGCGGTGTGGCTGTGGCCCACCGAGCGCCACCACAGCACCGGGATGCCGGTCTTGGGCGAGTGCATGTCCACGCGATGCGCGGCGATGCCCTTGAGATAGGGCGAGTCGGCGACGCCTTCGACCGAGGTGGCGTCGATGCCGTCCTTGACCATCATCGGTTCCATCGGCGTGCCGACGAGGATCGACTGGCCCACCACCGCGTGCTGCCAAGCGCTGGGCATGCCCTTTTCGTCCACGCCGATCTGCACGCGGTGCAGGTAGGCGGGCCGGTAGTAACCGCCGCGCACGTCGTCCTCGCGCGTCCACACGGTCTTCACCGGCTGGCCCGCCGCCTTGGCGACGTGCACGGCCTCGCTGACGAAGTCCGAGGTGGGGGTGGCGCGCCGGCCGAAGCCGCCGCCGAGGAAGGTGGTGTGGATCTGCACCTGCTCGGGCTTGAGGCCGGTGATCTGCGCCGCCACCATCTGGTCCAGGGTCTGGAACTGCGTGCCGGCCCAGATCTCGCAGCTGTCCGGGCCGATCTTCACCGTGGCATTCAGCGGCTCCATCGGCGCATGGGCGAGATAGGGCACGTGGTAGTCGGCCTTCAGCGTGCGGGTAGCCTGTTTCAAGGCCGCCGCGGGATCGCCGGCCGTGGCCGCGGCCAGGCCCGGTGTATCGGCCAGGCGCTGGAACTCCGCCTTCAGCGCGGCCGTGTCCAGCGCCGCGTTGGGGCCCAGGTCCCACTCCACCACCAGGGCATCACGGCCTTGCTTGGCCGCCCAGAAATGATCCGCCACCACGGCGACGCCGCTGGGCACCTGCACCACGGCGCGCACGCCGGACAGGGCCTTGGCCTTGGCCGCGTCATAGGATTTCACCGTGGCGCCGAACACCGGCGGCCGTGCCACCACGGCGGTCAGCAGGCCATCGAACTTCACGTCCATGCCGAAGACGGCGCGGCCGGTGATCTTCTCCGGCGTGTCGAGCCGCTTGGTCGCCTTGCCGATCAGCTTCCAGTCCTTTGAATCCTTCAGCGCCACCTTCTCGGGTGCCGGCAGCGCATTGGCGGCCTCTGCCAGTTCACCGAAGCGGGCGCTGTGCGAGCCGCTGCTGACCACGCCGTTCTCCACCCGGCAGTCGGCGGGAGCGACGCCCCATTGCTGGGCCGCGGCCTGCACCAGCAGCGCGCGTGCCGTGGCACCGGCCTGGCGATAGCGCTCGAACTCCGACCAGGTGCTGCTGGAGCCGCCGGTCATCTGCATGCCGAACACGGTGTGCGCATAGACCGACGCGGCCGGTGCGTGCTCCACGCGCACGCGCGACCAGTCGGCATCCAGCTCCTCGGCGATCAGCATCGGCAGCGCCGTCCAGATGCCCTGGCCCATTTCGGAATGTGCGATCAGCACGGTGACGCTGTCGTCGCTGCCGACGCGCAGGAAGGCATTGGCCACCGGCGCCGCGGCAGGGGCAGCGGGCGCTGCTTCACCGCCACCAGAGAAACGCTTCACCAGCGGCACGGTGAAAGCGATGACCAAGCCACCGCCGACGACGGCGCCGGCTTTCAGGAACTTGCGGCGAGAGGCATTGCTGAGGTCGTTCATGGCGATGCTCCTCAGGCCTTGGAAAGCTCAGCCGCGCGATGCACCGCGGCGCGGATGCGCAGGTAGGTGCCGCAGCGGCAGAGATTGCCGGACAGGGCGCTGTCGATGTCCGCGTCCGTGGGCTTGGCGTTGGTGGCGAGCAGGGCCACGGCCGACATGATCTGGCCCGACTGGCAGTAACCGCACTGCACCACGTCCAGTTCCGCCCAGGCGCGCTGCACCGGGTGGCTGCCGTCGGCCGACAGGCCCTCGATGGTGGTCACGGACTTGTCGGCCGCCGCGGCGGCCGGCGTGACGCAGGAGCGCATGGCGGTGCCGTCGAGGTGGACGGTGCAGGCGCCGCACTGGGCCATGCCGCAGCCGAACTTGGTGCCGGTAAGTCCGACCAGGTCGCGCAGCACCCACAGCAAGGGCATGTCGGGCGGCGCATCCACTTCATGCGCGGTTCCGTTGACGGTCAGCTTCATGTTTCCCTCGCGGCGGCTGGGGCTGAAAAGCCGAGCCTACTCCTGCCGCGGCCCCTAATCCATCGCGGACCGGGCGGAGCCATTTTCAGGCAAGGAAGTGCCATTTTCAGGCAAGGCGCGCTCCACCCAGCGGGTCGGCGGCGGGGCCACGTAGGCGTCAAACTGCTGCAACAAACGGCGCGGATCGTCGTCCACCATCATCATCGCCCGGTGCTGCGGCCGCACGAAGCCTTCGGTGTGCGTGTGGTCCAGGAATTCGCCCAGGCGATCATAGTAGCCGGCGACGTTGAGCAGGCCGCAGGGCTTCTCGTGCAGGCTCAGCTGTGCCCAGGTCCAGATCTCGAAGATTTCCTCCAGCGTGCCGAGCCCGCCGGGCAGGGCGATGAAGCCGTCCGACAGCTCCGCCATCAGCGCCTTGCGCTCGTGCATGGAGCGCGTGATGCGCAACTCGCTGAGGCCGTTGTGCCCGGCCTCCTTCTCCACCAGGGCCTCGGGGATCACGCCGGTGACGCGGCCGCCCAGGCGCAGCACCTCGTCGGCCAGCACGCCCATGACGCCGAGGTTGGAACCGCCGTAGACCAGCCCGATGCCGCGCTCCACCAGGGCCTGCGCCAGGCGGCGTGCGCCGGCGGCGTAGTCGGGAAGGCGGCCGGGGCTGGAGCCGCAGTAGACGCAGATGTTCTTGAGCATGGGAGTCCGGCCTGTTTCAGCCGATAGTCTAGTCGGCGGTTCCGAGAACTGGTGCGGCCAGCAGGTAGGATAGTGACTTTCCAAGCGGCCTTGCTCCATGCCTGACCTGATCCTGCATCACTATCCGCTGTCTCCCTTCTCGGAAAAGCTCCGCGTCATGCTCGGCTACGCCGGGCTGTCCTGGCAGTCGGTGATCACGCGCGAGATGCCGCCGCGGCCACTGCTGGAAGCCCTGGCAGGTGGTTACCGCAAGGTGCCAGTGGCGCAGGTTGGTGCCGATGTGTTCTGCGACACGCGCACGATCGCCGCCGAAATCGCTGCGCTTTCCGGCAAGCCCGAGCTGGCGCTGGAGCACTGTTCCGCCGAGGTGCGCGAGTTCGCGGCCACGGCGGACCTGGAGATATTTCTGGCCTGTGTCATGGTTGGGGGCAGCGGCAAGCTCGGCCGGCGCCTCCGCGAGACGATGTCGCTGCCCGACGTGATGCGCTTCGCCTGGGACCGCATTGGCATCGGCCTGCGGGCCAAGGTGAAGGGCGTGGGCGTTCGCGGCGCGCGTCCGCGCGTACTGCGACACCTGGCCGATGTGGAGTCACGGCTGCAGCAGCAGGACTTCCTGTTCGGCCCGCAGCCGAACCATGCGGATTTCTCCACTTACCACAGCCTCTGGTTCCTCCGCGACATGGGGGGCTTGTCGCTGGTCGACGCTTTCCCGCGGACCCTCGCCTGGATGGAGCGCATGAAGGCCTTCGGCCATGGCAGCCCTCGATCGATCAGCGCGGAGCAGGCCTTGGAGATTGCGCGCGCGGCGCAGCCGCGTGCCATTGCTCCCGAGCACCGACAGGACGCGTTGATCGGGAGCAAGGTCAGCGTGGCGCCCACGGACTACGGGCAGGTGCCTACCGTGGGCATTCTGGCGGGAGCGACACCGGAGCGCTGGATCCTGATGCGGGAGCCGCAAGGCGGAGGTCGCCTGCACGTCCACCTGCCGAAGGCGGACTTCGAACTGAAGCTTGCGTAGCGTGGCAGGCGGGCCTCCCGGGCCCTTGCCGGATACGGTCGGGCATTTCCTGCGATGGATCGGTCCTGTGTGAAGGATGGCGCTGCGCCGGACGGCCTGCCTCCACGAAGAAGCCCGGCTTTCGCCGGGCTTCTTTGCAGCTTTGCATCAACAGCCGCACGGCCCCGGAATCTCCTGCGACCATGCGGGTGCCATCGTGCACATGCGCTACCGGATGTTCCCAATCAGGAAGCGGACCGCTTCCGTCTGGGCGGCGTTGACCAGGAGTCCGATCAGGAGACCATCCTCGGCCTGCGGGCGGAAGGCGACACCTTCGACGGTCTGCCCTGCCATCGGGCAAGGCGCGGCACCAAAGCTTACCTGCAAGGAGTATCCACCCTTCACCGGGCTCAGCTTACCGGACAGGGTGCAATCACTGACCGCCTTGGCTTCCGCTGCTTCGACCGCCACAGGTGCCGCGGTGCCCGGTTCCGTAACCACGGGCTCCGTGACCACGGGCTCGGTAACCTCGGGTTCGGTAACCACGGGCGGTGCGACGCTGGTGATATCGCCGGTCGCGCTTATGTTGAGTTGGAGGTACACGGCCGTCGCCGAGGCCGTAGTCCGCAACTCTCCCGACGGTTCCCTGTCCAGGCTCGCAAGGGTCGGTATGTCCGCGTACAGGGACGTGAATTCGACTTCGCTCGAGCCTTCGCCATCAATGTTCTCGATCTCCACCGTTGCGCGCGCGTCACCCTCCGCTACCGTCCCGGTGACATAAGTACCGGTCACGGTGAGGTCTTCGCCATCAGGGGCCGATCCCAGGGTGAACGCCCTGAAATCGCTGCTGGCAAACGAGTTGCCGCTGCCCGGTGTCAGGGTGCCATGCCCCAAGGTACCGTCGTCGAGGAATGCGTAGTACTGCCCGGAGTCGAGGATCAGCGCAAAGACTTCATTGACGCTGCTGCCATACAGACCCGAAAACGCCGCTGCCTTCCCCTCGCTGCCGTTGTCGTTGCTACCGCAACCCGCCAGGACCAAGCCCAAAGCCACCGCCGTCACTAACTCTTTCACGATTTTCCTCATGTCCATTGGATGTGCGGGCGCATTGGTGGCCCGCATGGGCGAGAGGATGGAGATGCCGTGGGGGGCTGGCATCTACCACATGGTATATCCGCCCCGGGAAGTGTGATCGACCCCGCACCCGACAATCGGATCAGCCGTCGCGCCGCTCGCTGGCCAGGTGCGCGAGGATCGTTTCGCAATGGGTCAGGGCCAGCGTCTGCCCCGCGCCTTCGATCGGCCGCAGCACGTAGCGCTCATTCAACTGCGCCAGACGCGCGGTCAGCCCGGGACGGGTAATGCGATTCTCAGTGCCGTAGAACAGCGTGCAGGGATGGCGCAGTGCGCGCGCCGTTTCGGTCCAGTCGCGCGCCGTGAGCAGCACATCCATCTCGAAACCCAAGGCCGATTGCGAGAGATTGAACGCATAGGCGCCGGGAAGGCCGCAGGCAAACTCGGGCGTACGCAGCAGCGCCATCTCCGCCGGGACCTCACCGAAGATCGGTTCAATCCAGCGCTCCGGCCCCAGCTTGCGCATCTGGCTCATGCCCAGCCGGATCAGCAGCCGCACCAGCCACGCGGTGTGACGCGCCGCGGAGATGAACAGCCGCTGCTGTACCGGCATCGGGTCCAGCGGCATGCCCGGCGTCAGTGGCGCCGGCGCCGACACGGCGGTGAGGCTGTGTACCCGCGCGCCCGCACGCTCGCACAAGGCCAGCGCAGGCAGGAAGGCGATGTCATGGCAGAGCACCTGGACATCCTCGAGCCCCTGCCGGTCCAGCAGCAGCAGGATGTCTTCCACCTGGCACTGCACCGCGTCTTCCTGAGGCATCGGCGGGTCGGTGCGGCCATAGCCGGGGCGTTCGACTGCGAACACATCCAGGCCGAAGTGCGCCGACAGCTGGCGCTCGAATTCGTATTCACCCGCGCCGAAGAATGGCCCGTGCAACAGGAGCACCGGGTGCCCACCGACGCGGCCGTAGCGACGCCAGCCGACGCGCCGGCTTTCGCGTGTGAGCTCACCAGTGGTGATTGTGCTGCTTTCGAGCACCTGCAGGCGGTCGCTGGATCGTCCGTTTTCACTGATGGCGTTGGCGGCGGCGGCGGCAAAGCTGGCGGCCTGAACCTGGGTTCGTGCGTCCAACTTCTGCAGGATGGATTTGATCTGCTGGCGCACGGTCCCCAGGCTGCGCTGGCGTTGCGCCGCAATACTCTCCGCGGTGCCGCCCTGCGCAAGGCCAGCCAGAACTTCACGCTCGGACACCGACAGCCCGAACAGATCCTCCAGGGCGCGATCGATCGAGGCCGGCCAACTGTGCTGCAGCACGGTCAGCAAGAAGATGCGTGCATCCTGCTGGTAGCTGCCCACCATCACCAGCGTCGGCTGCCCGACCTGCAGGGGGGCTACTTTCAACAGGCTGGAACCCTGGTACTCGAACAGGCGGCTGCGAAACGCGTGAAACGCGGCGCGGTCGATGCCCAGGGCTTCATGGCCCTCGCCCGGTGTGATGCCGAACAACTGGCGCGCAGCAGCGTTTGCGGCGGCCACCACGCCGGAACCCAGCAGGGCGATGGCGGGCGCCGATTGCCGATCCACCAGCACATGCGCCAGGTCACCGTCGCGTGATTGGCGATCGATTTCGCCCAGGGTTACGGCCATTGCCAGTGCCATCGGCGGGGTGAGTGCTTCCGTGTCGCAGATCAAGGGCGACAGTGAGGCGATCAGGTCGGTGAACTCCGCTCGCCCGCCGGCCACCTCGTGCAGCAACTCGGACAAGCTCTCCGGCGACGACAAGGCCGGCTGCTGCTGCAGCGGAGCGACCGATGGATTCACGGGTTTAGGCACCGTTGGCACCCACTGATGCGAACGACCGGGACGGCCCGCTTTGCAGCACGCCCTTTGCGCCGCTGTGTGACCGCAGTGAGCCTGCGGCTCAGGGTCGAAGGCTCGCGCAGCCGCACTGCCATGGGGATGCCTGGAAATTCCTTGGACACGATGGTTTCCACTGTTCCTGATTTCACGGGAATACAAGCTGCCCGAGGAAAATGCCCCCGGACTGCGAGCGTGATGCCCACTTCTCGGGGTGCTTGAAGCCATGGCAGGGAAGCTGCCGGCATGCCGCGGCTGTCCGTGAATGGGACTTGGTGGGCCCTGTGGGATTTGAACCCACAACCAAGGGATTATGAGGCCGCGTCAGCCGGGCTACCGGAAGCTGCGCCGGCGCCGGGGCCGCCGGATCACGCGGGAGACGCTGCCGCCGCAGGCCGAGAGCTCCACGCATCCATCCGGGTCTGCGCCGCGCTGAGCTGTTCCTGGGCGAGGTGGGCGTAGATCAGCACCATTTCGATAGTCTCCCACCCGCCCAGGTCCTTCAGTACCGCCAGCGGCGTCCCGCTCTGGACGTGCCAACTGGCCCAGGTGTGCCGCAGATCGTGCCACCTGAAATTCTTGATTCCCGCCTGCCGTAGCCCCTGCCGCCAGCGCGCGTGTGCGGGCTCGCGCATCGGCTTCCCCCTGTAGGTGAACACATAGCGCGGGTGCACACCCTCGCGCCGCTCAAGCACGCGCAGCGCGCGGGCACTGAGGGGCACCGATAGCGGCTTGCCGGACTTCATCAGCGCACCGGGGACGTGCAGCACGCCGGCATCGAAATCCACCATCGACCACTCCAGCGCCATGACGGCCCGCTTGCGCAGGCCCACCGCGAGGGTGAACTCGGCCGGGTCCGCTAAGTGCTGCGGCAGCACCCCCAGCAACAGCAGCGCCTGCCCCGGACTGATCCAGCGTACCCGCTTCCTCGGCAGCTTCAGGAACTTCACGCTCGGGACAACCGCAATCCACTCCCACTCGACGGCGGCGCGCAGGATCGCCCGCACCACGCTCATGGCGTAGTTCACGCTGCGGGGTGTCCAGCCTGCGGCCAGGCCGGCGGCCTTCACATCCTCAATGCGGCCTTTGCTGATGCAGTTGAGCGGCAGGCCCGCTAGCTGCGGTTCTAGCCACCGCAGCAGCCCTTCCTCGCGTCGAATGGTTCCGGGGGCCCTGTGGGTGCCCTGCAGGCGCCAGCGCGTTACAGCGGCCTCCCAGGAGGGACAGGCGGGCGCGGAGGGCGGCGGGGGAAGGGTAGCGCCGGCTTTGCGGCGCATGATGAAGCTGCGGCCCATGGGGCGCGCTGAAGGTCTGATGGCTGACATGCCGCCAGACTACGGCCCGGGTGTTGCCAACGCATAGGCCCGAAACGGAGGCTTCAGGGTTTTGGGTGCGTGGGCGAGTCGTGGGCAGTGTTGCCGGCCGCTGCCGGTTGTTCAGGTGATTCGGCTGTCAGGTCTGGTGTTGATCTCGATCTGAAGCTGGCACAGCGCAGTCTGCGCCTGGAGCTTGAGGGCGAACGCCTTGCGCTGCGCCGCAGGAACCCAGATGCCGTACAGCACCGCGGTGAACACGATGCCGCCAAGCAATGCGGGTAACGGGAGAATGCGCTCCCCTACCTTGTCTGCTTCGGAGCTGCCGATGGCAAAAGCAATCAGGCTGACGAGAAGGCCTAGAAAGAGAGACAGGCCCTTGGCATTGGCAACGATCCTTTCGCCCTGGTCGTAAAGCGCCTTGGCGTAGGAATGGATGATCAGCGGATCGTAAGACGTGTATTTCATGGGCTCCCCCTGTAGGAGGAGTTTACCGGCGGTGCTGCAGCAGTGCGATGGCTACCTCATGCTCCTGCACACGCGCCGCCAACGTGTCCAGCTGGGACATGGCCCGGTTGAACTGGTAGCCGGCCAGCGCGATCAGCGCGGCCGTCATCACGTTGGCGGCGGTGGTGAACTTCACTTCTGGCCGCGCGACGCTTTGACCAGGTCGTAAAGGCCCAGGGCGGCCAGCAGCAGCTGCGCCACGGCGTTGACGAGGTCAGCGGGCGGGGGCATGGCGGCAGTGGCGCCCAGGACGGTGGCGCCGCGAGCGGCGGTGAGGCTGATCAGATTGCGGAGGTTCATCGGTACAGGTATCCCAGGTCGTAGTTAAAGATGTTGGGCAGCGGCTTGGCGTCGTAGCTCCAGGGAACGCCGCCGGCGCCGCTGGTGCCGTAGTTGTAGGGGGCGGGGGCGTCCCACGATCCGGAAGCGCCAGCGGCTGCAGGCTTGTCGCCGTAGTAGATCGCCGCGTTTTCCTCGCCCTTCCACAGCGTGTACCACCAGCGCCCGAAGGTGCCCCAGGTGGTGGCATCGAACACGCTGCGATCCTGCGAGGCCATCGAGCCCGGTGCGGCATTGGGGTCGGATTCCGTGTGCAGCAGGCCATACAAGCCCGTTCCAACGGTGTCTTTCTCGTCCATGCCCAGCAGGTGCCCCAGCGCGTTGACGCCCTGGTAGGCGGCGTTCTTGTCGCTGGCTGGGTTGAGCGTGGTGGATAGTACGTCGCCGAATTTTCGGTAGGCCACGTAGCCCAGCACCAGGGCGGCAACAGCACCAGCGGCGTAGACGTACTCCCGCTTCAAGCGAGGCTCACATCGGCGCCGATCTGCGCCACGTAGTTGCGGGTTTCCTTCGGGGGCTGCTTGGTGCCCTTCAGGTACTTGTCCACGTTGCCCATGCCCCAGTTGTAGGCCATCAGCGCGGGTTCCCAGGCGCTGTAGCGGCGATACAGCTGCGCGAGGTAGCGGGCGGCGCCGTCAGCGGCCTGCTTCCAGTTCAGCGGGTCGATCCCCAGGTCGCGGGCCGTCGCCGGCATGAACTGGAACATGCCCAGGGCGCCCGCGCTGCTGCGGGTGGCGCCCGTGATGATGTCCGTCCGGTAGCGGCTTTCCTGATAGCCGACGCGCAGCAGAATGTCGCCGGGCACCCCGTGGCGGGCGGCGGCGGCGCGGATCTCCGTGGCATAGGGTGCGGCGCGGGTTTTCCAGTCGGTCACGAGGTCCTCCAGTTGGAACAGGACGCCGCCGAACAAACCAGGGTCCGACACGTCGGGGTAAGGCAGGGGCGAAAACCAACCATCCAGGCTGGCGCCCGACGTGTCGGCCGACGCAGGCGCCGCAGCAGCGGCGCCACGGCGATAGAGCAGGTACGCAGTGCCACCGACAGCAGCGAGCGCGGCGACGGCGAGAAGGGCACGCACATCAGGCCCCCACAGCCAGCGCCTGGAAGCGCGTGGCGTCGCCGATGGCGTCGTTGGCAGCGTTGCCGCTGTAGGCCATGTCCGCGACCATGAGACGGCCCGCCGAGGTGCCCGACTGCCACGCGCCGTTGCGGATGCCGGCGATGATCGCGTTGAGGGCCTTCGACTCGCAGACCAGCAAGAACGACTTCTTGCCGGCGGAGTTGAAACCGATGGTGTCGCCGTCGCTCTGGCAGTCGACGCAGATCATCGACGTGAAGCGGGTATCGGTGTCGAGCGACAGGGCGACGAAGCCGCCATGATTCAGGCCGCTGATCAGCGGCGAGGTGCCCATGCTGTCGTCGGACATGACGCCCACGGAGAAGCCCTGCGCACCGAACGCCGGGATGATGTTGCCCTTGCCGTTGCTGGCGTAGTTGCCATACCACACCTCAAAGGTGCAGTTGTCATGCGGGCTGAAACCATCGTCCGCGTTGAACATGGCGGTGCAGCGCACCAGCCGACCATGGCCCTTGCCGTGGTGGTTGAAGCCGTCACGGTTCGTGGCGTTTCCGATGGCGCTGCAGCCTTCCAACAGGAAATCGCAGTCGGTGAGGTTCCACACGTCGGCGGTGCTGCCGGTACCGGCCTCGGCGTAGCAGTCGAGCGCGTTGAGTGTGCCGCCGGCATAGACAATCGGGTTAGTGAGATCGTCGGCGCTGCCGGTGGAGATCGCCCACAGGTTGAGCGTGAAGGGCTTGGCCGGATCGCTGCGCACGAGGCGCGTGTGCGTGACGCTGGCGCCCTTGTTCCACCGGGCCTCGCCGAACGGCGCCGCAATGAACAGCTCCGAGGTGTTCACGCCCACGTCCCACACGGCGATGTTGCTGCCCTTGCAGGTGTAGTCGCCGGGCCGGCAGATGATGACCGGCGTTTCGAATCCGGCCAGGTGGTAGCACTGCGCCAACCATACCGCGTTGATCGGCAGCAGGCCGGCGGTCTCGTCGCCGACAATGGTGCGCGCCATGAACGAGCCGCCGGGGAACACGTCGGCGGCCGGATCGACCCACAGGGTACGGTGGGTGCGGCCGGACATGATGCCGACCGACCGCAGCGCGGCGCCCGAGGCGAACGACTGGTAGCGGCTGGTGACGCTGGCCCCGGCATAGCCCGGCGACACGAAGGCCGCGTTGATCAGGTCATCCGTGGTCAGCGTGTAGGTGCTGGTATCCGGACGCGTGATGGTCAGCGCCTTGAGCACGCAGTAGGCGTTGCCGGAGCCGGGCAGGGCCACGACTACCTGCAGACCCCAATGGCCCTCGGTGCCGGTCAGGGTCGCGGTGCCGCTGTAGACCTCGCCGGCCACGCCCAGGGCGTTCGCGGCGGTGGTGGCGCCGCTGACGGCGGGGTCGGTGCAGGCAATGCGGCGCGCGGTGATGAGGCCGGCCGCGGTGCCGTTGGCGATGGTGGCCGAGATACCCCAGGTGCCGGCCGCCGTCACCGGGATGGTGATTTGCACCGTGGCCGTGCTGCGGCTGGCGCCGTCAGGGCTGCTGAAGCTGCCGATGGCCATGCCCGGCACCGCCGAGAACTCCGCCCAATGGCGCCGGCCGTAGGGCTGCGCCAGGGCGCCGCGCACAGTCGGCACGATCTTGTCCCGCGCACTGGGCGCGCCGCGCCGCAGGCCGGAATGGACGACGGTGAGCAGCTGCGCCTGCTCGCCGCGCACGCGCAGGGCGGCGCGGTTCGGGTTGGGAACGAGAACAGTCGTCACGGCGCGCGCCCCGCCAGCAGCGAAGCCGACGCCGAGGCCAGCCCGACGTTGAAGCCATACACGGCGGACGTGCCGGTGATGATGATCGCGTCGCCGGGCTCCAGCTCGACACCGCGGTTGGCGGCCGTGGTGGAGTCGCCCACGCGCAGGTTGCCGCTGGCGGTGCTGGGCCAGCGGACGACCAATTCGCGCCGGTTGGCATCCAGGGAGGCCAGCAACTGCTGCGTGCCGGCCGCGATGGCCACGTCGGGCAGCGCGGCCTGCACGGTGATGGGCGCGATGTTGGCGTTGATCGTGCCGGCGAAACTGACATCGTTGTCGCCCGGGGCAACGCCGTTGGTCACGCCCAGTGAGATCGTGATGGTCTGATCAACCGGCGAGGTGATCAAGACCTCGCGATAGCTACCGGGACCATAGGCACCCTGGCGGCGCGTCAGACGCACGCCCTGGTCGAATTCCAGGGTGATTTCGCCGATGCACTTGACCAACTGCCAGTAATCACCGGGCACGCCGATGCGGTGTGGCACATTGGCTTGCAGGGCGCGGGGATAGTCGCGGTAGGAAACGTTGCTCATGATGCCCCTAGTTCTTGGCGTACTTGGCCACGACGAAAGCGATGGCCAGCCCGATAGCAATTTGCTTGATGGAGTCCAGCAACTGCGAGCCCTCGGGCTTCTGCTGGGCCTCCGCGATGTTCATGGCGCGGGCGAGTACCTTGTCCGTGGTGCCGGCGAACGCCTGCAGGCCCTCGGTGTAGGCCGTGGCGCCCTGCTTGAGCGCGAGCTCGGACAGCTTCATGGCGCCGTCGATGGCACCGTAGTCGCTGGTCTCGATGGTGAGATTGGCCACGCTGCCCTTGCCGCTGCCGACCGTGACGTTGGCAAGGTTCGCGGGGTTGCCGCCACCGGAGCCCGACCCGCCGTAGTTGGCGAAGTTGTACTCGGTGTTGGTCTGATTGCTGCTGGATTTACTGCCGCCGAAGAGAGCCACGGCTTACCCCTTCTTCTTGAGCAGCAGGTACGCCACCACCGCCAACCCCACCCACATGAGCGGGGAGGCGGCGGCAGCGATGGTTGCCGGAGGGCCGAAGTACTTGGCGCCCGAGCTGAAAGGCCCGTTGGCCGACGACGACATGGCCGGCATCGACACGTTCAGCGGTGGCATGGGCCCCATCGCTTACTCCTTGGCGTACTTGAGCAACAGCACCACCGCGACCATGCCCAGTCCGACCCACAGCACCGCGCCGTTACCGCCCGGCGCGCCCGGCTGCGGCGTGCCCAGGCCGTACTGATCCTGGGCAGTGGGTGAGCCGTAGGTGCGGTAGGTGTTCTCCGGGCCGTTGCCGCCCTTGACGCGGGCGTAGGCGTCGGCGGCCGTGCTGAGCAGGCCGCCGATGGTGTTGGCGTTGAGCGAGCCCCAGAAGCTGCCGCTGCTGGTGGAATGGTCCGGCTGAGACAGCACGCCGCCAAAGGCGGACGTGCCGTTCAGGTCGAACCCCGAACCGAAGTAGTCCATAGGAACCTCCTCTTACAGGGCGCCCAGGTACTCGATCAGCGCGGCGATGTTCTCGCCGGAGCTCAAGGTGGGCAGGTAGCGGAAGTCCGCGTAGGCCGCGCCGTTGCCCTGCACGAGGTTGATGCCCTCGAAGTCGTAGCCTTCGCACGTCGGGTCGATCACGAACAGCCCGGACTGCGGCACGCGCACGCCGTCCAGCTGGACGCGGTCGTTCAGGGCCTTGGTCCGCTGGAAGATGATCTTGTTGTCGCGGCTCACTTCCATGTTGGTGATGTTGGAAGCGAAGAACGCCGCGCGGTTGATCACCTGGTACTTGCTGCCCTCGGTGGCCTTCGGCAGGTCCGCCCACTCCACAACACCAGAGGCGCCGAAGTTGCGGTTGTAGGACAGCACGCGCTGGATGATGCCCGGGCCGATGCCGCTGGGGTTGTCGCTGGCGGTGGCGTTGATCGCGATGGCCGGCGCGGCGGCGGCCGCGTTGACGTCGATCTCGATTTCGACCTTGTTGATGATCTTGCCCAGCTTATCGGCCACGCCGGTACGCAGCGCGGTCATCTCTTCGCCGTCCTGACGGTACAGGCCGAAGCGATCCAGGGGGATGGTCAGGATGCCGCCAGCAGCGGCGCGGCCATCGAACTGGTTCAGCTTGTCGCGCTGGACGCCGGTGTAGCGGTGGATGGTCTCGCCGTTGACGTTGAGACGGATCTGATCCATCTGCGCCAGCGTGATGCCGGAGTACGCCAGCTGGAAGCTGTGGTAGCGCAGGCCGATGGGAACAGACCAGGTCGCCGGCTGGTTCGCAGCAACGGCGGTGGTGTTGGGGATTTTGATTTCGACGCGCATGGCGCTCTCCGGTGGGTGGCGAGCGACTTAGGCGGCGTTGAACACGATCTTGCGGACGGGCTCGACGCGGGTGGCGATAGCGACGGCGGCCAGCGCGATCAGCGCGGTCATCAGGGTAGCTTTGTTCACGGTTTGATCCTCTTGCAGGCGGCGGAATTGCCTCTGTCGGGGATCACTTACTAGCCATAACAAAATGCGAAATCAAACCCCGCTCTTATAAGGGAATCAGGCCCGTCGCCGGGCCTGTTTTTGCGCGGAATAGCGCAGCTTGTTGGTGGGGACGTGGCGCTCGATGTAGTCGAAATCCTTAAGGGCGTCGAGGTCGCTGCGGGGAACGTCGAGCTCCGCCGCGACATACGCGCGATCGGAGCCCCGGGTAAGGCGGTGCGTACGGATCAGCGTGGCGTTGCCGATGATCGTCTTGTCGATCTCGGCTGGGCGCTGTGTGATGCCGATCACGCGCAGGCCATAGCCGCGCCCCTGGGTGAGGATCAGGTGCCACGCGCCAATGGCCTTGGCGGTGCCGGTGACGCTCGCCAGTTCCTCCACGATCACCAGGGCGCTGCCGCGCGCCCAGACACAGCGGCAGAAGAACTCGAAGTCGGCCGGCGAGTTCGCCGCCCAGGCCACGCGCCCGCCTTTAAGCATCTCGCGGTAGAAGTCGGCGCGCGTGCCCACGCGCCGGAATCCCGGCTGGGAGCCGTACTCGTTCTTCACGTCGAAGACGAACACATCGCCCTTCTCGCGCAGCAGGGCCTGCTTCGTTTCCTCGCTTTTGCCGCTGCCGGTGGCACCCATGATGATCCGAATGTCCGCTGGCAGGCGGTTGTTCGGCTCACGCATCGGCGGGCTTCTCTTCGACCACGCGCGGCGTCTTCAGGCGCGGCCCAAAGATCGCGATGGTGGCCAGCGTCGCCATGATCTCGGGGCCGTAGTTGCCCAGGCCGTCCGGGAAGTACTTGTCGATCACGGCGCCGTAGGCCAGCGACAACTGCTGCACCTCGGCCAGCTTGATGTTCCAGTTCGGCGCCAGGGACGCAAAGGTGGGCGTCAGCAGCCCCGCCAGGACGACATGCGTCGGCGGCAGCTGCGGCTGCGACGCGGCGCCAGGTGCAGCAGCAGGCTCCGGCGTCAGCTCGGCTTCGACGCCGGCCAGCAGCTCGGCGTCGGCATGGGGAGGCAGCGGCGGCGCCTGCTCGGCGCCGGGATTGGTGGTGTCGGTCATGATCTATCCCAGAAGGGTCCAGCCGCCGCCCTTGGGCTTCGGCGCGGGGGTGGGTGCGGGTGCAGGGGCGGGAGCGGCCTTAGGCGGCTCAGGGGCGGGCGCAGGCGCGGGCGGCGGGGCATCGGCCGGACTGGCGATGTGCGCGTGCTCGCGGATCCACTGTTGGAACTGCTTGCCGTTGGGCTGCACGATGCCGCAGCGGTCGGCCGGCTCGATGAAGTACCACTTGCCGCGCACGTTCTTGCGCACCTCTCCGGTGCCCCCGCAGAAGGGGCACCGGACGGTCCCGATGGTTTCGTTCGCCATGACGGCTACTCGCCGACCGGAACCTGCATCCAGCCTTTCTTGCCGACGCGGCGGAGCTCCATGGCGGGTTCCTGCGCGGGCTTGGCGGCGCGCTTCTTTTTCGGGGTGGCGGGGGCGAGGGCGTCTGCCTTCTTCGCGCTGGTGCGCTTGGCAGGGGTGCTGCTGTTGCTCTTCGACATGGTGGCTCCGGTGCGTTTAAGGGCTCCGTCGCCGTGGCTGACACACCTACTTCGCATACGCGCGCCGCGAGGCGCGCAACGTGGTCGCCGTCAGGCGACCACACACCCCGCGGAGCGTCCGATATTCACAGGGCGCTAGCCCTGGAACATCTTTCTTCTCGCGAAGCGAGGAAGATGATCCGCCAAGTAAAGGCCGGGGGAAACGACAGATAAACCTCTTCATCCACCGGCCGTGCACAAGTTATCCCCAGCGATGCTAAGCCGACACTTAATGCCTTTAAGGCCGACACTTAAGACGCGGACAGCGGCCGTCATCCACAGAAATCACGAACCGCAGCCCGGCCGGGAGCGCGGCGCGAATCTCTTAAAGGGATTTTGTGATTATTTGTTGAATAAAAAAGCCCGCCTTTAAGGGGCGGGCAGGGTACTACCGGCGTCGGAGGAGGCGCCGGGTTCAGGGATCGTTAGCGGGCCTTCAAGGGAGGCCCCAGCGAAGGCCCAGGTGGCGCACCAGCACGGCGGAACCCTTCGGCCAGCACCTCGCGCATGGAGCGCGCCTGCGCGCGCTGCAGGCCCTGCTGGCGCAGGGCGTCACGCGCCAGCTCCTGCGCCGATCTCACGCGCCCAGCGAGCTTGGCGGCGCGCTCCTTCACTTCGGCGGCTTGCTTCTCCATCCACCGTTTGCCCAGGCCTACCAGCGCGACCAGCTGCGTCATGTTGACCTTGCGGATAGCCACGTGGCCCTTGTAGCGGCCATCGGGCAGGGCCTCGGCGCGCTCCCACGTCTGCAGGATGCCGGCGTTGCGCAGAACGCGAATCACGCGCTCTACGCGGCGCTGGCAGATGCCCAGGTCCTCGGCCATGCTGTCGACGCGCCAGCCGTAGTGCTGCTTGTCCCAGTCGCGGCAGATATCGCTGGTGACGATGTCCGTCCGCATGATGATTTCCAGCAGCACGCGCTGGCAGGCGGCAAGGTGATCGGAGCGCATCCAGCGCTCCCGGTTGGTGTCAGCGGCGATGGTTTCAGCCGGCCGGGATTTCTTATTGGGGACCGCAGTCCACCCGAGCACCTGGTGCATGGCGCCGCCGGTGCGGAAGGTGTCCGCCAACTGCACGCACACGTCCCGGAGGATCTGTTTCTTCCCCCGGAACATGTCGAACACCTCGGCGCGGGCCAGGAGCTTCATGGCAGACTCGCCGCTCCCCAGGATGAGCCACCATGCGCAAGAAAAAGGCCGCTGAATCGCTGACGCCCGAGCAACTGCTCTACCGCATTGATCTGCTGCAGGGGCGCGTGCGGAAGCTGGAAGGGCAGGTGCCCGCCGTGGCGCTGGAAGCGAGCAACGCCAGTGACATGATGCGCACGGCCGCTTGGGGAGCGCAGTTCGCGCTGCTGGTCACCTACGAACTGCTGGATGGCCATCCGCGCCGCGCTGCAGCTCTTGAGCGGGCGCGCTGGAAGTTCGAGGCGCAGCTGACGGCGGAAGGCCTGCAGCCCGACTTCGCTTGCACAATGGCTGCTGAATACGTGGCCCTGCTGGAAGCCGGCGTGCCCAACCTCGTCGCCGATGCCGGGGCTCCGATCTCTCCTTAGGGCGCCAGCAAAGGCCATCAGCGGCGCACCGGCACAACGAAGGCGATGGGCTGGCCGCTGGTCAAGTTCGGCAACCACTTCACGGTGCAGCCCAGGTCGGGGAGGTGCAGGGATTCGCCCTGCGGGATGCACGTGGCCAGCACCGCGGCGAGATCGGCCTCGGCCGAACGCAGGGCATCGCGGGCCAGGGCGGCGCTATCGGCGGCATCGCGCGCGAACTGGATGAAGCACTTCAGCTGCCACACCTGCTCGGGGGCAACGTCGTCGGCCGACAGCGCGCGGTCGGTCACGATGCGTTGACGCAGGTGGCGACGGCGCGCAGGGCCGTCTGGACGTAGGGGGCCGCGACGGCGGGCAGGATGCCGGCGATGCAGACGAGGCCGCTGGCCTTGTCGCCTTCGATCAGCACGCCGCCGACGCGGAGCCAGAAATGCCCCGCCGGCTGCTCCATGACAGCCGGCGGGGGGACGGGGAGGTCGGGGAACAGATCCACGGCTACGGCGCCAGCTGGACGGCGTCTGCGGCGGCGGCAAGGGCCTTGGCCAGGGCGCGGGCCTCGGCCGGGGAGTAGCGGCGGTTGTGGATGCCGTCGGCGAGCTCGATGGCGTCGCTGGGCTTGGTGTCGGCGTAGGCGGTGACGCGGACGCGCTCGTAGCCGTGCTCAGAGTCGAACGTCGCCATGTAGCGGACGTGCTTTTCGTTGAGGTTTACAGCAGGCGCCGGGGCGGCGGATTCGGTGGTCATGGTGCATCTCCGGTTGGTTTGGCTGGCGTCCCCCTGCTGGGAGAAGCGACCCGCCCCGGTGAGGGGGCGGGCGCCGTCGCCAGCCACGGAGACGGGGTCAGACTATATTAAGGGTCCGATCATAGCAATCCCCATCATATTTCGAGGCCTTGCCTGTTAGGGGTAGGATGTATTCAGCCCCTATACAGCCACGGGGGGCACACTGGCGGCCGCCACGGAGACCGGACATGTCGAAAACTTGGGAATATCTTCAACGCATTCAGGCGGAGTACGGCGGGGAGAAATGCACCCGCTATCGCCTCTCGAAGCTGCTGAATGTCACCCCTGGGGCCGTCTACCGGTACGAGGATGGCAAGGGCGAGGCCGACGACAGAGTCGCCATTCGCATCGCCGCGCTGTTGGAACTGCCTGCCGTGCAGGTGATGGCCGACATTCATGCCGCTCGCGCTGAGTCGGAGGGCAAGGACGATGTGGCGAAGGCATGGCGCGACGCTGCGCTGCAGCTCGGCCGCGTTGCTTTTTTCGCCGGGGCGGTAGGGGTGACCGCCGCGTCAGCCGTTGATGCTGGTGGGCCCTCTGGGATTCGAACCCAGAACCAAGGGATTATGAGTCCCCTGCTCTAACCGTTGAGCTAAAGGCCCATTGAGACGGGCGCGCAAAATACCAAAAAAACAGGCGGCTGGCTCAGGCGGGGGCGCCGCTGGTGGGCGTGGACTCGGCGATCACGGTGCGATTGCGGCCCTGGCGCTTGGCGGCGTAGAGCACGGTATCGGCCATGCGGTAGGCCTCGGCCATGGGCACGTCGGCATGCACGCCGACGCCGCCGGCGCTGATGGTGACGTGGCCCAGGGCGGTATCGGTATTGGCCAGGTCCAGGGTTTCGACCTGCTGGCGCAGTGCTTCCAGGCGAAGCTGGCCGTCGGCGCGGGAGCAGTCGTACAGCACGATGGCGAATTCCTCGCCGCCGAGGCGCGCCACCATGTCCAGCGGGCGCCGCGCGAATTCGCTCAGCACCAGGCCGATCTCGACCAGGACGCCGTCGCCGTAGTCGTGGCCATGGCGGTCGTTGAGGTTCTTGAAGTGGTCCATGTCGACCAGGGCCACGAACAGGCGCTTGTACTCGCGCCGCGCGTGGCGCGCCACGGATTCGTAGTGCTGCTCGAAGGCGCGGCGGTTGGGCAGCTTGGTCAGCGGGTCGACGTAGGCCAGCGACTTGAGCAGCTGCTGCGCGGCCCAGTTGCGGCGGCTGTAGAGCTCGTTCCACATGGCGCCGCTGATGACCACGCCGACGAAGATACCTTCCACCAGCCAGTCCACCGGATCGCGCACCGGTGGCGCGCCGATCGGGCGCAGCCAGTCGGAGAACAGCATGAAGCCCAGGTACAGGGCGACGAAGGCTGCCGCTTCGCGCAGCGGTACGCGGCCGATCACGATGAAGCCCACCAGCACGCAACTCGACAGGCTGGGGCTGAGGTGGAAGCCCATGGCCATGCCACGGTGGCGCAACCATTCCAGCGTGACCGCCAGCACCAGGAAGCTGACCATGAACAGTGTTTCGCCGATGGCGCTGCGGGGGCGGCGCCACAGCATCCAGGCGGACAGCAGGCACAGCGGGACGATCAGCGCGAATTCGAAGGCGCGGATCAGCTCGATGAAGGCCGCCGGCGGATGCATCAGCGGCTGGCCCCACAGGGGCGAGGTGACCAGCATCAGGGCGGGCAGCAGGCTGGTCAGCGCGCGGGCCTGGCCGAACTTGGCGCGGGAGTCCTCGCGGAAGCGCCGCTCGTGTTCGGGGGGGAAGCGCTTCAGCGGATTGGACGTGCGCGAGGCGGCGTCGAGCTGGCGGAGGAAATCCGCACTCCGGCTGAGATCTTCGTAGTCCGTCAGCGGCGCCTTGCGGGAGGCACCGTCCGAGCGGTTCTCCTGGCTGGGCGACATGGCAAGGGACTGATTGCTCTAGGAATACATGATGACGCCCCGCGCTACGGAGTGCATCGTGCGTTTGCGCCATACGTCCCTGTATGCGGCGGCGTTCAGCGGCCGGTGGCGAACGCGCAAGTTAACCGATTTCCTGCGGGAACAGGTACTTGGCCCTTTTTGAGTGTGATTTGCGTCACATTTCAGTGACTTGGCGGGCCCGCCGGAAATGCCCCGGGCCGTGGCCGTGGACGCGCTTGAAGCTGCGCCGGAAGGCGGCCTCGGTCTGGTAGCCCAGGCGGCTGGCGACGGCCAGGACCGACAGGCGCGGCTCCTGCAGCAGGCGCAGGGCCGACATCATCCGCCACTGGGTCAGGTACTGGATCGGGGATTGGCCCATCAGCCGGTTGAACTCCTCGGCGAAGCGACTGCGGGACATGGCCGCTACCTCCGCCAGGCTGGCCACCGACCAGTCGCGTCCCGGTTCGCCGTGCATGGCCTGCAGGGCGCGGCCCAACTGGGGGTCGGCCAGGGCGGCGAGCAGGCCGCGGCGCTGGGGGGTGCGCCCCAGGTAGTGGCGCACGCTCATCACGAACAGGGAATCGGCCAGCTTGTCGACCACCGCGCCGCTGCCGAAGCTCTCCAGGTTGGCCTCTTCGCACATCAGCTGCGCCACCCGGCGCAGGGCCGAGCCCGCCTCGGCTTCGCGCACGATCAGGCAGTCGGGCAGGGCATCCAGCAGGGGGTTACGGTGGCCGCAGACGAAGTCGAACTGGCCGCAGAGCATGGTGGTGAAGCCGTCTCCGTCCAGCCGATGGGCGTGGCCGCGCGGGAAGATCACCAGGTCTCCCGGCGCCAGGGTTTCGGCCTGGGGCAGGCCGGCGCCGCTGACCGCGCAGTGGCCGGAGCCGATCAGGTGGAAGATGCAGGCCTCGACGGACGGTTCCGCCTCGTGCCAGCGGCCGCAGTAGCTGGCGTTGTCGGTCACCCGGGCGTGCAGCTGGTAGGCCGCCAGGGCGGAATCGAGCACACGGTCTTCCGGATTCTTGGGCATGAACGGCGGACGTCCGGGTACAGTCAGGGCAGGGACAGCAGCCTAGCATTGCCACCATCGAAACCGACACTGGGAACCGGGCATGAAACCGCTGATCGCCGCGCAGGACCTGCTGGACCGCAGCCGCGCCGCCGACGGGCTGGCGCCGTTGCTGATGCGCCTGTACCTGGCCCCCATCTTCTGGATGGCCGGGATGCAGAAGGCGATGAATTTCCCCGACACGGTGCAGTGGTTCGGCGACATGATGTACGGGCTGGGCCTGCCCTTTCCCGGGCTGATGGCGTTCCTGGCGACCGCCACGGAGTTGATGGGCGCCGTAGCCCTGGTGCTGGGGCTGGGCTTGCGCTGGATGTGCATCCCCCTGATGGTGACGATGCTGGTCGCGATCCTCACGGTACACCTGCCGCATGGCTGGCTGGCCATCGCCGAGGGGGCGGGGCCTTTTGCCACCGAGCGCACCATGCAGGCGGTGGAGCGCCTGGCCGAGGCCAAGGACATCCTGCGGGAACATGGGGACTACGAGCACCTGACCGAATACGGCTCGCTGGTCATCCTCAACAACGGCATCGAGTTCGCCGCAACTTATTTTGTCATGCTGCTGTCGCTATTCTTCACTGGCGCCGGCCGCTACGTCAGCGTGGACTGGTGGCTTCGCCGCCGCATCCATGGAGAGTCCCCGCGCGTATAAGCGCACATCATCACTGGCCATCCCGGCCCGTTCATCAGGAGAAAGCATCATGCGTCAGTCCAAGAAACCCCTCGCCATCGCCCTCGGCGCCGCCTTTGCCATGACCGGCATGGCCGCCCAGGCTTCCGTGTTCAAGACCGCCGACCTGTCCGGTGGTTACATGCAGACGGCCGAAGCGAAGGCCGGCGAAGGCAAGTGTGGTGAGGCCAAGTGCGGTGCCGCCAAGGCCGGCGAGAAGAAGGCCGAGGGCAAGTGCGGCGAAGGCAAGTGTGGTGAAGGCAAGTGCGGCGAGAAGAAGAAGGCGCACGAGGGCAAGTGCGGTGAGGGCAAGTGCGGCGAAAAGAAGGCCAAGTAAGCCTTGAGTGCCCAGGTCGCGGCATGAGGCGCGCATGAACGCCGTCACCACCGCGGTACGAGGCGCCGGACTCGGTCTGCGGCGGGCCCTGCTGGGCCCGCTCGCAGACCAGTCTCCCGGCGAGATCGGCTTCCTGGAAGCCACGCCGGAAAACTGGATGAACATTGGCGGCCGCTACGGCCGCGCGTTCCGCGAGTACACGGAGCGCTTCCCTTTCGTCACCCATGGCCTGTCGCTGTCGATCGGCAGCCCTGCGCCACTGGATGAAGATTTCCTGTATCGCCTGAAGGCCTTCCTCGACCTTCATGGCATTGCCGACTACACCGAGCACCTGACCTACTGCTCGGACGATGGCCACCTCTACGACCTGATGCCGATTCCGTTCACGGAAGAGGCAGTGGACTACGTTGCCGCGCGCGTGCGGCGCGTGCAGGACATCCTGCAGCGGCGCATTGCGCTGGAGAATGCGAGTTTCTACGTTGCGTTGGGCGATAGCATCGGCTCGCGCATGAGCGAGCTCGACTTCATCCGCGCCGTGCTGGAACGCGCCGACTGCGATCTGCTGCTGGACGTCAACAACATCTACGTCAACAGCATCAACCATCGCTATGACCCGGCGAAATTCCTCGATGGCCTGCCGGCGGATCGCGTGCGCTACATCCATGTCGCCGGTCATTACGACGAGGCCGAGGACCTGCGCGTGGACACCCACGGCGCCGACGTGATCGACCCGGTCTGGGCGTTGCTGGAGCGTGCCTACGAGCGCATCGGCCCGGTGCCGACCTTGCTGGAGCGCGATTTCAACATTCCACCGTTGCCGGAGTTGATGCAGGAAATCCGCCACATCAACACCCTGCAGGCACGCTATGCCGCGCCGCGCCGGGTGGCCCATGGCTGAGGCCGCTTTCCAGCGCCTGCAGCGGCAGTTCGCCGCCCACCTGCGCGATCCGCAAGCCCATGCCGCGCCGGCCGGCATCGAGGATCGGCGCCTGCAGATCTACCGCGAACTGTTCTACAACAACATCGAGGATTGCCTGGCCGGCGCCTTCCCGGTGCTGCGCGCCATCACGCCGGATGAGCCCTGGCATGCGCGCGTGCGCGACTTCTACGCGCGGCATCGCAGCGATTCGCCGCAGTTCCACCAGATCGCCGCCGAGTTCCTGCGTTACCTGGAAGAGGAGCGCGGCGAGCATCCGGACGATCCGCCCTTCCTGCGCGAGCTGGCCCACTACGAGTGGGTGGAGCTGGCGCTGGATGTGGCGGAGGAATCGCTGGTCGAGCCGCAGGGTGGCGGTACCGACGATGTGCTGGATGCCGTGCCCCGGCTGTCGCCGCTGGCCTGGTCCCTGGCCTACGAATGGCCGGTGCACCTGATCTCGGCAGACTTCCAGCCGGAGCAGCCGCCGGAACAACCGACCTATGTGCTGGTGTGGCGCAACCGCGCCGACCAGGTGCGCTTCATGGAGACCAATGCCGTCACTGCGCGCCTGCTGCAGTTGCTCGAAGAGCAGCCCGGCGTTGCGGGGCGTGAACTGTTGCTGCAACTGGCGGCGGAAATGGGGCACCCGCAGCCGCAGACGGTGGTGGAGCAGGGCGCGGAAATCCTGCGCGACCTGCATGAGCGCGAGATCCTGGTCTAGATACTAGTAGAGGCCCTAGGTACGCTCTGATTTAGTTGCCGTTCGCCCTGAGCCTGTCGAAGGGGGCGGCAACTCATTGACAGACCTGGCGGGAAGCCCGCCCATGCTTCGACAGGCTCAGCACGAACGGACTTCTTCAGGGGTTCCCTATCCCGTGAACGGGAGACAGGAGGCTGGGATCAACTCTTCAGCAACTGATCCCGCACTGTGCTCAGCTTTTCCAGCGCGTGCTGGTAACCGCGCTCCACCACCTGGTCCAGTTTCTTCCAGTCGAATAGCGCCACGCCGCTGACCGGCATGCGCACGTAGGCATCGGCGCGCGCGGCGCGCTGGGCGGTGCCGCTTTCGCTGGTCAGCGTGGCGGTGCGGAAGACGATCGCGAACAGCCCTGGCCGCTCGTCCTCCTTCTTGAACTTGAACAGTGCCTCCGGGTCCGGCCCGACCACGCCGGGAGCGGAGATGCCGCCCTCGGTGCTGACGTCGGAAGCCACGATGGGGCCGCGGCCCCAGGCCTGCATCACGTCGGTAGGCAGGCTGTTGATCACCGAGCCGTCGGCCAGCAGGTCACCGTTCCAGGCCACCGGCGGCGCCACGCCGGGCACGCACATGCTGGTGGCCACCCACAGGTGCAGGGGGCCCTGGTCGTGCACCATGGCGATGCCGCGTGTCAGGTTGGTGCTGACGCAGAAGTAGGGCGTGCGCAGGGCCTCGATGCGGCGCTCCTCGAACAGCTCGTGCAGGCGCTTGGAGAACTTGCGCCCGCGGATAAGGGCCACGCTGGGGAACAGGTAGTCGTTGAGGTAGTTGTGATGCACGAAGGTTTCACGGGCGACGTGCAGCATCTCCTCGTGCGTGTAGCCGCAGGCGGTCAGTGCGGCGAAGAAGGCGCCCATGCTGGAGCCGCCGGTGGCGTCCACCGGGATGTCCAGCTCGCGCAGCGCGCGGATCAGGCCGATGTGCGCGAAGCCGCGGGCGCCGCCGCCGCCCAGCACCACGCCCACGCCGCGGCCGCTGAGCTGGCGCGCCAGCGACTCGTAGTCGGAGCGGCTGCCGGGGCGCAGGTAGTAGTGGGCGCGAGCCTTGCACAGCTCGCGCCACTTGAGGATGTGTTCCGGGTCCACGCCCTCGGGGCGCAGCATCACGATCTCTACCGGGGCGCGCGAGCCGCTCTGGCGCAGCTCGTCGAGCATCGCGCTCATCTGCGGGTAGGAGCGGCTGGTCACCACCATCAGCACGCGGTCGGCCTGGCGCATGCAGCGCTGTGCCCAGGCATCGGCGTCGCGGTTGGCGAGGTACACCAGGTAGCGCTGCTCGCATTCGATGCGATCCAGGAATTCAAGCAGGCGCCCGTTGATGCTCGGGTCCTGCGACAGTGTCGCGCCCGGCCCCAGCTCGCTGTCGCAGAGTACCGAGTCCACCAGGCGCACCGGGTAATGCGCCGACAGCGCATCGCGCAGGCCGGCGGCCACCGCCGCCGCGTCGGCGTCGCCCACCGCCGGCACCACGGCGAAGCTGCGCACGCTGCGCGCCGCGGCCAGCTGCTGCGAGTGCTGGTTCTGGCGCAGGCGGTGGATGATGACGCGCGTGATCTCGATCATCGCGCCCGGGTAGTTCTCGATCACCGCGTAGAGGTCTTCGCGCGGGATGCGCAGCAGGATGCTGTCGCGCACCGCGTAGACCGAGACGCTGCGGGTTTCGCCGGAGATCACGCCGATCTCGCCGATCGGCTCGTGGTGGCCGATGTCGCCCAGGACCGAGCCGTCCTTGTTGACTGCGCGCAGGCGGCCGGTGCTGACGATGTAGACCGAGTCCGCCGGCTCGCCCTGCTCGAACAGGACGCTGCCGCTGCGGATACCCAGCAGCTCGGTATGGGCGGACAGCGCATCCAGTGCCTCGGGCTGTAGCCGCGAGAACAAGGGTGTCTGCGCCAGGATGGTCCGGGTATCCATCGCTCCCCATGCGATTTTTTCGGCAGTCTATCGCTAACGACCGCCGCCCGGTGTGGTCGAAATCACTTCCGCCCGCGTGACATCATCCCGACATGCGCCTGTGCCGGCCCACGCTCTTGCTGCTGTTTCCGCTGCTCTGGTCCGCCGGCGCGGCCGCCGCCGAGCTGAGCCTGGGCATCGGCCGCATCGAGGGGCCGGGCTGGAAGGCCGAGGGTATCCAGGCCCGGATGGATGGCGTCGGGCGGGTGTCGGCCCGTGTCGCCCGCGCCGAGGCCGCCGCCCTGCCGGCACCCCTGCAGAAGCTGGACGCCTCCTGCCGCATCGGCCGGGGCGAGGGCGGGGGGCTGGCCTGCCGCGAGGGGCGCCTGGCGCTGTCCTCGGCCAAGCTCGGCCGCCTGCAGGGCCGCTTTGACGTCAGCGCGCGCAGCGCCGACGACTGGCAGCTGCGGCTGCCGCAGTTGCAGGGCGAGATCAGCGGCCAGGACAGCGCCGAGCGCTTCATCGCGGAAAAGCTGGCCTTTGCGCTCGACGCCGACCTGCGCCGCCGGGGCGGCCGCCTGCAGGGCCGCACCGGGCTGCGCCTGCTGTCCGGCCAGGGTTATGCCGATCCGGTCTATGCCGATTTTTCCACCCACCCGCTGCATCTGCAGGGCCAATGGCGCCTGGACACGGCCGCCGGCCGCCTGGACCTGGAGACCCTGCAGGTCGAGCAGCCCGGCATCGGCCGCGTGGACCTCAGCGGGCAATGGCGCCTGAAGCAGGGGCGCGCCGGCCTCGACGCCGTGGCCGACATCGGCGTCCTGGAGCTGGCACCGGCGGCGGAGCTCTATGCCAAGCCCTTCCTGGCCGGATCGCGCATGGCCGACGTCAGCGCCCGCGGCCAGCTGCGCGGGCGCATCGAACTGCAGCGCGGCGCGCCCCAAAAGGTGACGCTGGACCTGCAGGAAGCCGGCGTGACCCTGACCCGGCTGGGTTTGTCGGCCGATGGGCTGGGCGGCCGCCTGGGCTGGGCGGCGGAGTCCGACCACGCAGAGCCCGCCTCGCTGCGCTGGCAGGCGCTGCGCGTCGGCAAGCTGGAGAGCGCGCCGGGCCAGATGCAGTACCAGGCCGGCGCGCGCGACTTCCGCCTGACCGCGCCGCTGCGCCTGGGCCTGCTCGATGGCGCGGTCAACATTCGCCAGCTGGACCTGCGCCGCGCCGGCCAGCCCGGCATGTCCGCGGCCCTGGATGCCGACATCGAGCCGATCGAACTGGCCCGCCTGTGCCGCGCCTTCGGCTGGCCGGAGTTCAGCGGCACCCTGTCCGGGCGCATCCCGGGCGTGAAGCTGGAGAACGACCTGCTGTCGCTGGATGGTGCGCTGACCGCCCAGGCCTTCGACGGCGACATCCGTATCGGCGACCTGCGCGTGATCCAGCCCTTCGGCGTGCTGCCCCGCGTGGCGGCGGACATCCGCCTGCGCAATCTCGACCTGCAGCAGGTTACCAGCGCCTTCTCCTTCGGCCGTATCGAAGGTCGCCTCAACGGCGACGTCAGCGGCCTGCGCCTGCTGGGCTGGCGCCCGGTGGCGATGGATACGCGCCTCTACACGCCGCCGGACGATCGCTCGCGCCACCGCATCTCGCAGCGCGCCATCGACAGCATCTCCCGCGCCGGCGGCGGACCCGCCGGCCTGCTGCAGCGCACCGCCCTGCGCGTATTCGACGACTTTGCCTACGACCGCATCGCCTGGAGCTGCCGCCTGGACAACGGCATCTGCATCATGGACGGCCTGGAGCCGGCCAAGAACGGCGGCTACGTGCTGGTTAAAGGCCGCCTGCTGCCGCGCATCGACGTAGTGGGCTTCTCGCGGCGGGTCGGCTGGGACACCTTCCTGGCGCAGCTCAAGGCCGCCATGGCCGCCGAGAAGGCCGAAGTGAGATAAGCGGGCCTTGCGTCACAAAGCTTCATCACCGGTTCAGTGCCCCGATCTATACTTCGTGCAAACGACACCTCTAGGAGACGTGACATGACCCGCTGGCTTTCCGCGACCCTGGCTACCGCTGCCCTCAGCCTCGCCGCCTGCGTCACCATCAACGTCTACTTCCCCGCCGCTGCGGCCGAGAAGGCTGCCGACCGCATCATCGACGACGTCTGGGGCCAGCAGCCGGGCGCTCCGGCACCGGCCTCGGTCCCCTCGCCGACCTCCAGCCTGGACCTGCCGCGCCTGCTGGTCGGCCTGCTGGACCTGGTGATCCCCCCGGCTGCCGCGCAGGAGCCGAACATCGACGCCTCCTCGCCCGAGGTCTCGCACCTCAAGGCGCAGATGGAGAACCGCTTCGCCGAGCTCAAGCCGCTGCTGGACTCCGGCGGCATTGGCCTGACCAATGACGGCCTGCTGGCCGTGCGCGAGGTGCCCCTGGCGCAGCGCACCGCGGCGCGCAACCTGGTGGGCAACGAGAACGCCGACCGCACCGCGCTGTACCGCGAGATCGCCACCGCCAACAAGCAGCCGCAGTGGGAGAAGGACATCCGCGCCGTGTTCGCCCAACGCTGGATCGCCAAGGCCGCGCCGGGCTGGTGGTACCAGGATGCGAATGGGGCGTGGAAGCAGAAGTAGTTGAATCCGAGTTTGGGTAGCCGATTCCACGATTCAGGTAACCCATCTCTCAAACCCCTCTCCCGCATACGGGAGAGGGGTTTTGCTTTTGTGGGGGGAGAAAGAGGAGGCGCGGAAATTCCCAGCTCGTTCGCATCTTTAATGAGCGCAGCGAATGCTTTTGACGTCCGGGCCCCTTCCAGTAGCGCCCGCGCGGTGGTCGGGCGCAGGGTCGAGCCGGACAGGATGTCCGGCCGAGGGGCCTCAGGCCATGGATGGCCTGTGGGCCCGACCCGTCGCGGCCGACCGCCGTGCGGGTTGCCCCGCCTTAGCGGGGCCGCGGATGGAGGGTGTGCTTTCTTTGGCTTACCTTTCTTTGCACAAGCAAAGAAAGGTAAGTCGCCCTTAGGCGAAACCATCCATCAAACGTCAACGACACCTGACCGGCGTAGTCGCCGGCACCACAGCTTTGGCTTCCAGCGGAAGGCGCGCGCCCCTCACCCCCCCCCTCTCCCCGTAAACGGGGAGAGGGAGTAGTGCATCAGCTCTTTGGTTCTTCCCGCATCAGGCTTTTCACCCAGGGCGTGGCCAGCAACAGCAACACCGCCGCGCCGCCGGCGAACAGCGTCACCTGCATGAAGCGCGCAGGCATCTGCGCCACGGCATCCGCGCCGGAGAGCTCGCCCGCCAGCAGGCCGGCAATCACGTAGCCCAGCGAGGCCGCCATAAACCACACGCCCATCATCTGGCCGAGGTAGCGCTTGGGCGCCAGCTGCGTCACGGCCGAGAGGCCGACCGGCGACAGGCAGAGTTCGCCGACGGTGTGGAACAGGTAGGTCAGCATCAGCCAGGTCGGCAGCACCTTCTGGCCCTGCACGACGTAGAGCGAGGCGAAGTACAGCACCAGGAAGCCGAGGGCCAGTTGGGCCAGCGCCAGTACGAACTTGGCCGGCACCGAAGGATTGAGATTGCGCCGGCCCAGGTTGATCCACAGGGCGGCCAGGAAGGGCGTCAGCAGGATGATGATCAGGGGATTGATCGACTGCAGCCAGGACGCCGGGAATTCCCAGCCGAAGAACACGCGGTCCGTGTGCACCTTGGCGAACAGGTTCAGCGACGAGCCGACCTGCTCGAAGCCGGACCAGAAGATCGCAGCGGCCACGAACAGGATGGCGATGGCGCCGACGCGGCGGCGTTCGTTGGCATCCAGGCCTCCGAACAGCAGCAGGCCCAGGATGAAGGCCACGGCGATGAGGGTGATGGCACCGGCGGTGTACTTCGACAGTTGCACCGCGTCGATCGCCAGCTGGCCCGCCAGGCCGAAGGCGACGACTACGGCGACCAGGGCCAGGCCGGCCAGGGCCAGGCCCTTGTCGCGCTGGCGGCGAGAGCTGTCGGCCACGCCGGGAGTGGCGCCGGCACCGTCCAGCAGCGGCAGTCGCAGGCGGTACTGGATCAGGCCCAGGGTCATGAAGATGCCGGCGGCGCCGAAGCCCCAGTGCCAGCCGATCTTCTCTCCGAGGTAGCCGCAGACGATCTGGCCCATCAGCGCGCCCAGGTTGATACCCATGTAGAACAGCAGGAAGCCGGCATCGCGCCGCGCCGCATCGTTGCTGTACAAGGCGCCGACCATGGCACTGATGTTGGGCTTGAGCAGGCCAGTGCCCAGGGCGATCAGCACCAGGCCCAGGAAGAAGGTCTGCGTGCCCGGCACCGCCATGGTGAAGTGACCGGCAGCGATCACGATGCCGCCGTACCAGACGGCTCGCTGCGCGCCCAGGATGCGGTCGGCGATCCAGCCGCCGGGCAAGGCCGCGAGATAGCACACGGCGGTGTAGAGCCCATAGATCGCCGTGGCCTGCCGCTCGGGAAGACCCATGCCGCCGGCCTCGACTGCGGCGACCATGGCGAACACCAGGATCGCGCGCATGCCGTAGTAGCTGAAGCGCTCCCACATCTCGGTGAAGAACAGGACGGGCAGTCCGCGAGGGTGTTCCTTGAACAGCGAGCCGATCATCGTTGCGGGTTCCCGTGTGGTCTATTCGTGAGGCAGGCGCAGGCCCACGTCGGTGATGATGTCGCGGTCCATCTTGCGCACCACCAGGTCGATCTCGCCCAGGCGCAGGCGGTCGCCGACCACGGCGTTGGGCAGGTACTTGGCGAAGACGCCGCGGACGTCGAGATCGGCGCCGCCAGCCGGCGGTGGCACCCCGTAGGCGTCGGCGATATCGGCCATTTTTGCCGAGGGATCAAGATGGAACTCGCCGAAGTAGCGCTGCTCCGCCTCGCGCACTGGCCGGCGTGCGCTCTG
The DNA here is from genome assembly GCA_052035235.1 of Pseudomonadota bacterium. GTDB lineage: Bacteria > Pseudomonadota > Gammaproteobacteria > Nevskiales > Nevskiaceae > Solimonas_A. The sequence continues at coordinate 51,148 of JBPOHT010000007.1, forward strand.
GAAGACCTCGTCGAGCTGCGGCAGGTCGCGTTCCGCGGCCACCAGGGAGACATAGTCGCCGGCCCGCAGCGTGCCCCACTCGCGATAGTTCTGCAGGCGTCCGGCGCGGGACAGCGCGATCACGCGCGAGACGTCCTGCAGCGGCAGTTCCTTGTGGCGCAGGCCGATCAGGCTGCTGTCATGGCCGATGCGGTAGCTGACGATCTCGTAGCCGCGCTGGCCGGGCAGGTCGAACTCGATGCGGTGCACCAGGGTGGAGCTGGCCGGCATCTGCAGGCCCAGCAGGCGGGCTGCCGGCGCTACCGTCCAGCCCTGTACCAGCAGCGACACCAGCACGATGAAGAAGGCGATGTTGAAGAACAGCGCGGCGTTCTCCAGGTTGGCCAGCCAGGGGTAGGTGGCCAGCACGATCGGCACCGAGCCGCGCAGACCCACCCAGCTGATGAAGATTTGCTCGCGCGCCGGGAAGCGGAAGGGCAGCAGTGCCAGCCACACCGAAAGCGGCCGCGCCACCAGGATCAGCACCAGGGCGATCAGCAGGGCCGGGCCCGCCACCGGCCACAGCTTGGACGGCGAGGCCAGCAGGCCCAGGATCACGAACATGCCGATCTGCGCCATCCAGGCGATGCCGTCATGGAAGCGGCGGATGCCGGCGGCGGCGCGCACGCGCCGGTTGGCCAGGGTGATGCCGGCCAGGTACACCGCCAGGAAGCCGCTGCCGCCCAGCACCGCGGTCACGCCGAAGATCAGCAAGCCGCCGAACAGGGCCAGCAGCGGGTAGAGCGAGTCCGACAGCTCCAGGCGGTTGAGGGCCTTGACCAGCAGGCGGCCGCCGCCGATGCCCAGGGCCGCGCCCAGGCCGCCCTGCAGCACCAGCATCCATAGCGTGTCGAGGGCGCCGAAGGCCTCGGGGTTCTGCAGGTAGGCGATCAGCACCAGGGTCATCAGGATCGCCATCGGGTCGTTGCTGCCCGATTCGATCTCCAGCACCGAGGTGACGCGCTTGTTCAGGTGGACCGCGTTGTTGTGCAGCAGGGAGAACACGGCGGCGGCGTCGGTGGAGCCGACGATGGCGCCGATCAGCAGGCCCTCGGCCCAGCCCAGGTCCAGCAGCCAGGCGGCGAAGCTGCCCACGACGCCGGCGGTGATCAGCACGCCGAAGCTGGCCAGGCTGACGGCCGGCTTCAGGCCGACGCGGAAGTCCTCCATGCGCGTGCGCATGCCGCCGTCGAACAGGATCACGGCCAGGGCCGCGGTGCCGGCCAGGTTGGCCAGGGGATAGTCGCTGAAGTGGATGTTGCCGGGCCCGTCCTCGCCGGCCAGCAGGCCGATGATCAGGAACACGAGCAGCAGGGGCACGCCCAGGCGGGGCGTGATGACGGTGGCGAGGATGCTGGCGAGGAACAGCACCGCCGCCAACAGGATCATGTGGTTGGCGAATTCCATTGTCTGCAAGAGTAACCGCAGATGGGCTTCGCAAGAACCCTGCCGGGGTGGTTATTTTTTGCTCTCCCTCCCGTGGGAGGGGGACATCGCTCAGCGCAGTTGTACCTTGAACAGTTCCTTCGAGCGCCGCCAGACGTAGGCCACGGTCAGCAGCGTGACGCCGCTGCCGAAGATCACCGAGGGCACCACGCCCATCAGGCGGGCCGCCAGGCCGGACTCGAAGGCGCCCAACTCGTTGGACGAGGACACGAAGATGCTGTTGACCGACAGCACCCGGCCGCGCAGGTGCTCGGGCGGGATGGTCTGCAGGATGGTGCCGCGGATCACTACGCTGATGCTGTCGGCGGCACCGACGAAGAACAGCGCGGCCAGCGACAGCCAGAGGCTGTCGGACAGGGCGAACACCAGGGTGCCCAGGCCGAAGCCCAGTACCGACAGCAGCATGTTGCGCCAGGCGTGGTTGATGGGCGGGTACCAGGCCAGCACCAGCACGGTCAGCATGGCGCCCACCGCCGGCGCGGCGCGCAGCAGGCCCAGGCCTTCCGGGCCGACCTTGAGGATGTCCTCGGCGAAGATCGGCAGGATCGCCACCACGCCGCCGAACAGCACCGAGAACATGTCCAGAGAGATGGCGTAGAGGATGATCTTGCTGCGCCAGACGTACTGCAGGCCCTCGTGCAGCGATTGCCAGATGGTCTCGCCTTCCTCGGGTACGGCCGCCACCGGCCTGGGCCGGATCAGGAACAGCAGCAGGAAGGCGGCGACGAACAGGGCGATGGACACCAGCAGCGCGCCGGTCAGGCCCAGGCCGGCGTAGAGGAAGCCGGCGGCCACCGGGCCGACGATGGCGCCGGCCTGCCAGAACGTGCTGGACCAGGTGGCCCCGTTGGCGTAGTGCTCGCGCGGCAGCAGGAAGCCCCGGAGCGCGGAACTGGCGGGTGAATAGAAGCCGCGGGCGAAACCCACCACCATGAACATGGCGTAGATCACCAGCAGCATGCCCCACTGCGGCAGGTGCGCTCGGGCGCCTTCATGGCTGACCACGGTCAGGACGACCGAGCCGGCTATGATCACCAGCAGGGCGTACTGCATGATGCGGCGCTTCTCGTAGCGGTCGGCGAAGTAGCCGCCGAACAGCGCCAGGGCAATGAAGGGGATGGCCTCGGCCAGGCCGATGAAGCCCAGCGTCAGCGGATCGCGCGTCAGCTTGTACAGCTCGTAGCCCAGCGCGACCTGCTGCACCAGGATCGCCATGGTGGCGAGCAGGCCGCCGACGATCAGGTAGCGGTACTCCGGGAAGCGGAGCGCCGCATAGGGGTCGTGCCTGCCGATGGCGGTGGACACCGGGCCGGCGCCTTCAGCTGTTGTTGCCGTGCTCTCTGGTTTCAGAGAACTGCACGTCCGGGAAGCGTTCCTTCGCCATGTTCAGGTTGACGTTGCTGGACGCCAGGTACACCAGGTCGCCGTAGTGGTCCTTGGCGATGCGGTTGTCGTTCTTGTCGATGAATTCCTTGAGCTTCTTCGGGTCGGCGCAGTCGATCCAGCGCGCGTTGTGCACCTGCACCGGCTCGAATACCGAGTCCACGCCGTACTCGTCCTTCAGGCGGTACTGCACCACGTCGAACTGCAGCACGCCCACCGCGCCCAGCACGATGTCGTTGTTGATGATGGGGCGGTAGACCTGCGTTGCGCCCTCTTCGCAGAGCTGGTCCAGGCCCTTGTTGAGCTGCTTGGCCTTCATCGGGTCCTTCAGCACCACGCGGCGGAACAGTTCCGGCGCGAAGTTGGGGATGCCGGTGAAGCGCAGCTCCTCACCCTCGGAGAAGGAATCGCCGATGGCGATGGTGCCGTAGTTATGCAGGCCGATGATGTCGCCCGGGTAGGCTTCCTCGACCACGTCGCGGTCGGCAGCCATGAAGGTCAGCGCGTGCGACACGCGCACCGGCCCGCCGAGGCGCACCGAGTGCAGCGTCATGCCGCGCTTGTAGGCCCCGGAGCAGACGCGCAGGAAAGCCACGCGGTCGCGGTGCTTCGGGTCCATGTTCGCCTGGATCTTGAACACGAAGCCGGTGAAATTCTTGTGCTCCGGCTGGACCGGGTAGGCCTCGCCACGGAACTGCGCGATGCGCGCCTGCGGCGGCGGCGCCCACTCGGTGAAGCCGTTGAGCAGTTCGCGGATGCCGAAGTTGTTGATGGCGGCGCCGAAGAACACCGGCGTCAGCTTGGCCGCGCGGTACTGCTCCAGGTCGAAGTCCGTGCCGGCCATCTGCAGCAGGTCGATCTCGTCGCGCAGCGTCTGGTAGATGGAGCCGTAGCGCTCCATCAGCACCGGGTTCAGCAGGCCGTCGAGGGTCTCGATCTCGGAGACGCGGTGCTTGTCGCCGGAGTACAGGTAGAAGCGGTCTTCCAGCAGGTGGTACACGCCCTTGAAGTCGCGGCCCATGCCCAGCGGCCAGGTGATCGGCGTGCAGTTCAGGCCCAGCACCTTCTCGACCTCGTCCAGCAGCTCCAGCGGCGGGCGGCCTTCGCGGTCCAGCTTGTTGATGAAGGTGATGATCGGCGTGTCGCGCAGGCGGCAGACCTCCATCAGCTTGATGGTGCGGGTTTCCACGCCCTTGGCGGCGTCGATCACCATCAGCGCCGAGTCCACCGCCGTCAGGGTGCGGTAGGTGTCCTCGGAGAAGTCCTCGTGGCCCGGGGTGTCGAGCAGGTTGACGATCTTGTCGTTGTACGGGAACTGCATCACCGAGGTGGTGATGGAGATACCGCGCTGCTGTTCCAGCGCCATCCAGTCCGAGGTGGCGTGACGGCTGGCCTTGCGGCCCTTGACCGTGCCGGCCAGCTGGATCGCGCCTCCGAACAGCAGGAGTTTTTCCGTCAGCGTGGTCTTGCCAGCGTCCGGATGCGAAATGATGGCGAAGGTGCGGCGACGCTGCGCCTGATCGAGGATGCGTGACATAAGGGGCGTGATTCTAAGGAAAGGGCACGGCCATTGCATGCCGGGCGCCAGCCCCAATGCACGCCAGGGTCATCTTTTTCCGCTAGTCTCGGGCCACCGGACGGCGCCCATCAGGACAGGAGACCCATGGAGTACGCGATCGGAGTGGTGCTGGCCCTGGCAGTGTCCCTGCTGGCCCGCTGGATGGGTTTCGACCGGGACCGCTCCTTTTACCCGACGATCCTGATCGTGATCGCCTCCTATTACGCGCTGTTCGCGGTGATGGGCGGTTCACTTCAGGCCCTGGCGCAGGAGGCCGCGGTGTTCGTGGGCTTCGCGCTGCTGGCCATCGGCGGCTACAAGCTCAGCCCCTGGATCATCGTGGCTGCCCTGGCGGGGCATGGCCTGTTCGATGGTCTGCACCCCTTCGACAACCCCGGCATGCCGGCCTGGTGGCCGGGCTTCTGCCTGGGTTATGACCTGGCCGCCGCCGCTTTCCTGGCCTGGAGCATCCGCCGGGCGCGCGGCCGCCGGCTGCGCATGGAGTAGCCATGAAGACCCTTGTTCCCCTGTTTTTTGCCCTGCTGCTGCCCTGGTCGGCCGCCGTGCCGGCGGCAGGAGACGCCGCGACGCGCAGCCCGCAGGAAGTCCAGGGCGTGTTCGACCGCAACCGTGCCCCGCTGCAGCGCATCTTCATGAAGTACCAGCAGCGCATGCCCCTGGAGCAGGTGCTGCGGCTGGAACTGCGCTTCACCGTGGCCCCAGACGGGCGGGTCAGCGAGCCGGCGGTGCTGACCTCCACCTATGGCGACCGGGAACTGGAGGGGCTGGTGCAGGACTGGCTGCGCGGCCTGCGTTTCGAGGCGCGGGAGGTTCCGGCTATGGTCATCGACCGCTACCCGCTGGTGTACCACCCCGCGCGCTGAGCCCGGCGCCTCACCACAGCAGTGAAAACTTCCACTGCAGCAGGTCGTCGCTGACGGTCTCCTCGCTGCCGATGCTGCGCGTGCGGCTGTAGTAAAGCCCGGTCTGCGGGCTGCGGCCGGGCAGCAGTCCGCCGGCCCATCGCGACAGGTCCAGGCCCAGGTTCAGCTGGTCGCTGCGCTCCGCCGACTCCGGCAGGAACCAGGCCGGATTCATGCCGCTGGAGACGCCGGCCGACACGCCGACGCCGCCCAGCTTGCGCTGCAGGCTGGCCTCGGAGGTCCAGCCCTGCGACACGGCGGGATTCTGCGCGTCGGGCACCCGCTGCCAGGCCAGCCGGGCCTGTGTCGACCAGGCGCCCAGTTCCTGCTGCTGCGCCACGCCGAGTTCATAGCCCGCGGCCGGATCGCCCCCTGCCGTGCCGGGGGCGGGCGTGGGGTCGATGGCCTGCAGTCGCAGCTGCGAGCGCCGCTTTTCCTCGCCCCATTCCACGGCCGCGGACCAGGTCCGCGCGTCCATGTCGGTGACCGTGGCGTCGGCAGCCACCACGCGGCAGCTGCGTCCGCGCAGGCGTAGCGCCAGGGTGTCGGCCGGCAGCGGCATGCGCATCGAGCCTTCGAGCGCGCAATCCAGCGGCGCGGCCGGGGCGGTGGTGTTGGCCCATTTCAGGTCGAAGGCCGCCAGCGAAGGCGCCCATCCGAGATTGACCGACTGGCGGACCTGCTGCGCCTCGCCGGCCAGCTGCCATTCCGAGCGGGTTTCCTGCGAGACGCCCAGGCGCAGGGGCGCGCCGGCCACTTCGCTCAGGCGCAGGTCGGCATTCTGTCCCATGGTCTGCAGCGCCAGCTGCTGCGAGGGAGCATCGAAGTTGGCCGTGCCGGACTGGAACAGCTGGCCCGGCTGCACGCGGTAGCCGGCGCGGTAGAGCAGCAGGCCGTCGGTGCTGCCCAGGGTGAAGTCGCTGTTGAGCCCTCGCAGGGGTGTCTGCTGGGGCGCGGTCATCTGGCCGTCCAGCTTCAACTGCACGGCGGGTGTCTGGCGTTGCGGCGTGGACGCGCAGGCGCCGAGCAATAACGCGCCCAGCGTCAGCATGATGTTCCCGCCACTCCGCTTCACTTCGTCTGTTCCATCGGCTGTATGCAGTTTGCCGCCAGCGGGTTTGAACGGCCACGGCGGCGGCGAGTTCCCGCAGTGCACAAAAAAGCCGGCGGCCTTGCGGCCGCCGGCTGGTGCTACGTGCTACCTCTGAAGGCTTACTGCTTGATCACCTTGAACTCGACACGGCGGTTCTCGGCGCGGCCCTCGTCGCTCTTGTTGCTCGACACCGGCACCGACTCGCCCAGGCCCTTGGCGCTCAGGCGAGCAGCCTGCACGCCCTGGCTGACCAGGTAGTCACGGACCGAGTTGGCGCGAGACTTCGACAGCTTCAGGTTGTAGGCGTCCGAACCGATGCTGTCGGTGTGGCCCTCGATCTCGACTTCCATCGTCGGCTGGCCGCGCAGGCCTGCCGCAATGCCGTCAAGGATCGCGCGGCCATCCGGCGTCAGCGTCGCCTTGTTGAACTCGAAGTTGATGTTGCGCAGCACCAAGCGCTGGGCCTTCACGGCGCAACCGCGCTCGTCCACCTTCATGCCGCGCGGCGTATCCGGGCAGAGGTCGTTGGCATTGAGCACGCCGTCGCCATCGGCATCAGGCGGCGGAGGCGGCGGCAGGCCGCAACCGTAGGCGTCCACGGCGATGCCGCGCGGGGTGCCCGGGCAGCGGTCGATGTTGTCGAGCACGCCGTCGCCGTCGCTATCGGCCACGACCGGCGCCGGAGCAGGGGCCGGCGGCGGGGGCGGCGGAGGCGGAGCGTTCTCGCTCAGGTTGAACTGCACACCGGCATTGACGCGGGTGTCCCAGACGTTATCGCGGCCGGCGGCCGTGCCAGGGATGTCGTCGCTGAAGATCGCATAGCGGCGGCCTTCGACGCGCAGTGCGGCGTCGCGGGAGCCGCCGAGCTTGAACAGCAGGCCGCCACCGGCATTGGCGTAGCCGACGATACGGTCGCGGCGGCTTTCGTTGGACGGCGGATCGCCCAGCGCGTCCTCGTAGGTCGCGCCGCCGCCGAGCAGCAGGTAGGGGTTGACGCGGCTGTTGGGGGCCATGCCCAGCTTGAAGTCCAGACCGGCGCCGAAGTTGCTGTCCGAGCGGCCCGTCACGTCATTGTTGACCTTGTGGCCGAAGACGTTCAGTTCCGTCGCGAAGTGGTCGTTCAGCGGGAAGCCGAACAGCACGTGGGCGCCGACGCCGTCATCGTCAGCCTGGCGGCTGCTGTCGGGGTCCACCCAGCTGCCCATGATGCCCATGTAGGGCTTGGCTTCGGCGTGAGCCGTGCCGAGCACGCCTCCCAGGAGCAGCAATGCAAGAGCTTGGTTTTTCATCTGATTTCCCTATCACGTTGGCTGAATTGCACGGGGCGATGCTCGTGCCGGAGCCCTGAACACGTGCTGAACACTGCCTTTTACTGCGCCTGGAACTCCACCGCCGCGCCGCCGCCGGCCTTGCCGCTGGCCTTGAGGCGCGTGGCGGCAATACCGAGGTCCACCAGGAAAATGCGCACCGCCTGGGCCCGCGCCAGCGCCAGGCCGTTGGACTCGCCGGCGGCGGTATGGCCGATCAGCTGCAGCTGCAGGTCCGGCTGCGCGCGAAGCGCGGCCAGGACGCCGTCGAGCTGCTTGCGCGTGTTGCCGGTGAGCTTGGCGGAGCCGGTGTCGAAGCTCGCGGCCGCAAGGCTCGGGCTGGGCGGCGGCACGGCCGAGGGCGTGGCGGCCGGCAGGATCGATACGCCGGGCGGCAGGGCGACGGCGGGAGCGGTCCAGGGGATCGGTGTGGCCGGCTGCGGCCCGGGCACGTGGACCACCGGCAGCGGCTCGGGTGCCGGTGCCACGATGGGCGCGCTGGTTGCGGCCGGTTCGGCCGGAGCCTGGTAGGCGGCCACAGGCGCTACCGCTTCGACCACGGGAGCCGGGGCGGGGGCCACGACGGGTTCCGGTGCGGGTTCCGGCTGGGCGATGACGGGCTCGGCCCTCGCGGGCGCTGCGACGATGGGCTCCGCTACCGGTGCGGGGGCGACGGCCGCAGCGACCGGCACTGCCGCTTCAGGAGCGAGAGCCGGGGTTGCGGCGGCGGTGGTCGCGACGGCGGCTTCGGCCGCCGCCTCCGGGAATTCGTCGGCCGGCAGGGGCGGGAGCTTGGCCGCGCAGCCCTTGCGATCCACCAGCGTGCCGGCGGCGGTTCCGGGGCATTCGTCGACGGCGTCGGCCGTGCCGTCGCCATCGGCATCCGCGGGCTGGGCCCAGGCCGTGCCCTGCATCAGGACGGCCAACGCAAACAGGGCCGCCGGAGCGGAATACGAACGGTGTTTCATGATTTTCCCCGAATGGAATTTCGGCCGTTTCTGCCGTGAATGGGCTTATAACACGGCCACTTGCAGGGGATGAAGCTTGGCGCCCGTGCGCCTGGGCCGCTTGCGCCATACGCACGCGTATCCTTAAACTGCCCCTCTCAATACGCCACCGTATGTAGACTTGCATCATGAAGCCCACGGCCGCTGCCGACAGTCGAACCAGCCTCAGTGCCGATGATTGGGCCGAGGCGGCGCTGGACGCGATCGCGGTCGGCGGCCTGGATGCCGTGGCGGTGGAGCCGCTGGCCCGCGGCCTGGGTGTGACCAAGGGCAGCTTCTATTGGCATTTCCAGAACCGCGACGCGTTGCTGCGCGCGGCCCTGCAGCTCTGGGAGCGGCAGCAGATCGACGCCCTGTTGTCGAAGATCGATCCCTCGGCCAGTGCCTACGAACGCATCGTGCGTCTGTTCAAGGCCGCGAACATGAGCGTGCGCGACGGCCGCCTGTACCTGGCGATTGCCGCTGCCGCCGACAACCCGACCGTGCAGGCCTTCGTGCAGCGCCTGTCGGAACGCTGGATCAGCTACCTGGACGAAAGCTACCGCGCGCTCGGCTACGCCGGGCCGCAGGCACGCCAGTGGGCGCTGTTCGCGTTCGCCACCTTCATGGGCAATCTGCAGGTGCGGCGCGATACGCCGCAGATGATGCCCGAGGGTCAGGATTTCAGTGATTACGTGAAGTTGATGATCAAGACGCTCATTCCCCGGGAGGCGAGGGGACAGGGCGCGGAAGAAGAAGACGACCACCCGCACGTGGTGCCGATGCGCCGCCCGGGTTCCTGATTTCCGCAAAGGGCTTTGACCGGCCCTTCAAGGAGGTACACCCCCATGTCGATTCTCTCCGTTGTACTGGCCGCGCTGCTGGCGGCCTGGGTCCTGGCCTATGTCGGTGCCCCGCTGCTGGTCTGGACGCTCGGTGCCGGGTTGCTGCTGCTGGCGCTCAAGGCCGTGGGCGCACTCGGCGCCACCGCGTTCGCGGTATCGGCGGCCGTGTTCCTGGTGCTGGCGGTCCTGCTCAATGTGCGCCCCCTGCGCCGTGCGGTGCTCACCGGCCCGATCTTCGGCGTGTTCAAGAAGGTGCTGCCGGAGATGTCGTCCACCGAGCGCGAGGCGCTGGAGGCCGGCGATACCTGGTGGGAGGCGGATCTCTTCCGCGGCCGCCCGGCCTGGAACAAGCTGCTGGAGTTCAAGTACACCGCGCTCACCCCGCAGGAACAGTCCTTCCTCGACAACGAGTGCGAAGAGCTGTGCAAGCTCTGCGATGACTGGAAGATCGAGTTCGAGGACAAGGACCTGCCGCCGCAGGTCTGGGCCTACATCCGCGAGAAGAAGTTCTTCTCGATGCTGATCAAGAAGGAATACGGTGGCCTGGGCTTTTCCGCCAACGCGCAGTCGGCGGTGGTGACCAAGCTGGCGACCAAGTCGATCACCATGGCGGTGACGGTTATGGTGCCCAACTCCCTGGGCCCCGGCGAACTGCTGATGCACTACGGCACCGACGAGCAGAAGCAGCAGTGGCTGCCCGGCCTGGTGTCCGGCAAGGAGATTCCCTGCTTCGGTCTCACCGGCCCCGAGGTCGGCTCCGACGCCACCGCGATGCCGGACCTCGGCACGGTCTGCTACGGCCAGCACGAGGGCAAGAAGGTGCTGGGCATCCGCCTGGACTTCTCCAAGCGCTACATCACGCTGGCGCCCATCGCCACGGTAGTCGGCCTGGCCTTCAAGCTGCGCGATCCGGAGGGTCTGCTCGGCGACAAGGCCAAGGCCGACTACGGCATCACCTGCGCGCTGATCCCGGCGAAGCATGAAGGCATGGAGATCGGCCGCCGCCACTACCCGGGCGCGGCCTTCCACAACGGCACGATCCATGGCCGTGGTGTGTTCATCCCGGTGGACTGGATCATCGGCGGCCCCGCCATGGCCGGCAAGGGCTGGCGCATGCTGGTGGAATGCCTGTCGGCCGGGCGCGGCATCTCGCTGCCGGCGCTCGGCACGGCGGCGGGGCAGAGTGCCTACCGCATGACCGGCGTCTACGGCCGCTTCCGCCGCCAGTTCAAGGTGGCGGTGGGCAAGTTCGAGGGCGTGCAGGAGGCCACCGGGCGCATCGCCGGCTACGCCTACACGCTGGAGGCCATGCGCGTGCTCACCGCCTCGGCGGTGGACCATTGCGCGCCGTCGGTGGTCACCGCCATCGCCAAGTACCACATGACCGAGCTGATGCGGAAGATCGTCTCCGACGGCATGGACGTGATGGCCGGCAAGGCGATCCAGCAGGGCCCGCGCAACTTCATGGCCACCGCCTACAAGGCGGCGCCGGTGGCGATCACCGTGGAAGGCGCCAACATCCTGACCCGTAACCTGATGATCTTCGGGCAGGGCGCCATCCGCTGCCACGAGTACGTGTTCCCGGAGATGGAGGCGGCGCGCGACGACGACCTGCCGAAGTTCGACCAGCTGCTGTTCGGCCACGTCGGCTTTTCCATCAACCGCGCCGTGCGCGCCTTCACGCTGGGCCTCACCGGCGCGCGCCTGGCGTCCTCGCCGGTGTCCGGCGAGATGGCGCCGTACTTCCGCCGCATGGAGCGCTACTCGGCGAGCCTGGCCTTCTGCTCCGACCTGACCATGGGTGTGCTGGGCGGCAAGCTGAAGTTCATGGAGCGCCTGTCGGCGCGCCTGGGCGACGTGCTGAGCCAGCTGTACATCGCCTCCGCGGTGGCCAAGTTCTACCTCGAGGGCAGCAAGTCCGAGGCGGAGCTGGCGCATGCGCGCTGGGCGCTGGACCATGCCATGCACGAGATCGCCAAGGCCTTCGAGGGCTTCATCGACAACTTCCCGGTGGCCTGGGCGCGTGGCGTGATGCGCCTGGTGGTGTTCCCGCTGGGCAATCGCGTGAAGCCGGTCAGCGACCGCCTCAACGCCGAGGTGGCCGACATGATCCTGGAGCCCAGCGACGTGCGCGAGCGCCTGTCCTGGCTGGTGTTCAAGAACGGCGGCGTGCACGACCCGGTCGGCCGCATGGAGCATGCCTGGGAGATCGCGCTGCGCAGCGAGGCCGCGTACCTGAAGTACTACAAGCACGCCAACCGCGGCGAGCTGGCCGGCGACACCGTGGCGGACCGCCTCAAGGACGCCGTCACGCGCAACCTCCTGTCGCGCGAGGAGGCCGACCAGGCCGCCGAGTACGACCGTGTGCGCTTTGACGTGATCCTGACCGATGATTTCAGCAAGGAATACATCGCCGGCAACTACGCGGCGGAGCGGGCGGACGTGATTGAGTTGTCGGCGGCGCGAGCGAAGCTGGCTTGAATTGACAAACCGTCTTGCCTCTCCCTCCGGGAGAGGTCGCGCGTGGCGCGGGTGAGGGACGCCTTCTCCGCGAGCAGTGCCGCTCGTTGAAAGTGCGTCCCTCACCCACAGCCCCTCTCCCGGAGGGAGAGGGGAGGTGGCGTTTCTTTTGTCATCCCGATTGGCGAAGATGGGCCATCTCCTCATCGCGACTCTCCCAGCCATGACCGACCCGATCCTGATCGGCAAGGGCGACGACACGCCCCAGTTCCTGCTGCCGGCCTATGCCAACCGCCATGGCCTGATCGCCGGCGCCACCGGCACCGGCAAGACCATCACCCTGCAGGGCCTGGCGGAGGGTTTCGCCGACATCGGCGTGCCGGTGTTCGCGGCCGACATCAAGGGCGATCTCTCCGGCATCGCCGCGGCGGGCGAGGCCAAGCCCAAGCTGGTCGAGCGTGCCGCGCAGATCGGCCTGACGGGTTATGCGCCGCAGAACTACCCCACGGTGTTCTGGGATGTATTCGGGGTCTCGGGCCACCCGGTGCGCGCCACCATCTCCGACATGGGGCCGACGCTGCTGTCGCGCCTGCTGGACCTGTCCGACGTGCAGGAGGCCGTGCTGTCGCTAACCTTCAAGTACTGCGACGAACAGGGCCTGCTGCTGCTGGACTTCAAGGACCTGCGCAGCGCGCTGATGCACGTGGCCGACAACGCCAAGGCCCTGGGCACCGAATACGGCCTGGTCAGCAAGGCTTCGGTCGGGGCCATCCAGCGCGCGCTGATCCAGCTGGAGCAGGACGGCGCGGAGGCCTTCTTCGGCGAACCGGCGATGGACCTGAACGATCTGATGCGCACGGATCTCAGCGGCAAGGGCATCGTCAACGTGCTGGCCGCCGACCAGCTGTTCCAGAAGCCGCGGCTCTACGCCACCTTCCTGCTGTGGTTGCTGGCGGAGCTGTTCGAGCGCCTGCCCGAGGCCGGTGATCTCGACAAGCCCAAGCTGGTGTTCTTCTTCGACGAGGCGCACCTGCTGTTCAAGGACGCGCCCAAGGCGCTGGTGGAGAAGGTGGAGCAGGTGGTGCGCCTGATCCGCTCCAAGGGCGTCGGTGTCTATTTCATCACCCAGAACCCGCTGGACCTGCCGGAGAGCGTGCTGGGTCAGCTCGGTAACCGGGTGCAGCATGCGCTGCGCGCCTTCACCCCGCGTGACCAGAAGGCGGTGAAGGCGGCCGCCACCACCTTCCGCAGCAATCCCAAGCTGGATGTCGCCACCGCCATCATGGAGTTGGGGGTGGGCGAGGCCCTGGTCTCCACGCTGCAGGACAAGGGCGTGCCCGGCATCGTCGAGCGCACCCTGATCCGCCCGCCGCGCTCGCGCATGGGCGCGCTGACCCCGGAGGAGCGCAAGACCGTGATGTCGCGCAGCCCGGTGGCCGGCAAGTACGACACCGTGGTGGACCGCGAATCGGCCTACGAGAAGCTGTCGCAGCGGACGGCCGAGGCCGCCCCGCCTCCGGCCGCCCCCAAGCCGGCGCCCGCACCCGCACCGCCCCCGAAGTCCGGGGACGGGGGCTGGTGGGACGAGGCCTCGTCCCAGCCGGTGCCCGGCAGCCGCCGCGCCGAGCCGGCCCCGCGCAAGCCCGCCGCCCGGCGCAGCGACACCGTGGCCGAGGCCGCCATCAAGAGCGCCACGCGCAGCATCGCCAATACCGTCGGCCGGGAGGTGGGGCGGACCCTGCTGCGCGGTATCCTGGGGTCGCTGAAGCGCTGAGCGGCCAAGGCCCCCGGGGGCGGCGGGCGCTATACTGCGCGCCCTTTGGAGTCTGCCGTCCCCATGAGCCCGCCCCCGTCGCCCTACCGCCGTGCCGGCAATCCGCGCGCGCAGCTGGAAGCCGGACTGGCGCAACTGGGCCTGGATGGCAGCCTGGCCGACCCGCTGATGATCTACCTGGACGAGCTCCAGAAGTGGAATGCGGCCTACAACCTGACCGCGATCCGCGACGCGGGCGAGATCGTCACCCGGCACCTGCTGGACTCCCTGGCCCTGCTGCCCTACGTCGGTGGACGGATGCTCGATGTCGGTGCAGGCGCGGGCCTGCCGGGGATTCCGCTGGCCATTGCCAACCCGGCGCTGGACGTGACCGTGCTGGACAGCAACGGCAAGAAGGCCCGTTTCATGCGCCACGCCGTGCGCACGCTGGGCCTGCCCAACGTGGCCGTCGCCGAGACCCGGGTCGAGGCCTTCCAGCCTGAGTCGCCGTTCGGCGCGATCACCAGCCGGGCCTTTGCCTCGCTGACCGATTTCTTCACCGGCACCGAGGCCCTGATGGCCCCGGGTGGCCAATGGGTGGCCATGAAGGGCAAACTAGACCCGGAAGAGCTGGCCTCCGTGCCGGCTCGTTTCGTCGTTGGGGGAACGCATCGCCTGCGGGTGCCGGGGCTGGATGAAGATCGCCATGCGGTCATCGCAGGAATGAAGTCATGAGTTACGTCATCGCCGTAGCCAACCAGAAGGGCGGGGTGGGCAAGACCACCACGTCCATCAACCTTGCCGCGTCGCTCGCGGCCACCAAGCGCCGTGTGCTGCTGGTGGACCTCGACGCCCAGGGCAATGCCACCATGGGTATCGGCGTGGACAAGAGCGCGGTCTCCAAGACCGCGCGCGACCTCTTGCTGGAGCAGGCCAAGCCTGGCGAGGTGATCCAGTACCTGCCGGAGATCGGCCTGTCGCTGATGCCGGCCAATGGCGACATGACCGAGGCCGAGATCAAGCTTCGCGACGTCGCCGCCGGCGACTTCGCGCTCAAGAGCGTGCTGGCCGAGGTGGCCGACCAGTTCGACTTCGTGCTGCTGGATTGCCCGCCGGCCCTGTCCAAGCTGACCGTCAACGCCCTGGTGGCGGCCGACGGCGTGCTGATTCCGATGCAGTGCGAGTACTACGCACTGGAGGGCCTCACCGCGCTGATGGACACGGTCAACAAGATCAAGCGGGTGATCAACCCGAAGCTGGAGATCGAGGGCCTGCTGCGCACGATGTTCGACCCGCGCAACAACCTGGCCAACGACGTCAGCAACCAGCTGACGCAGCACTTCGGCGACAAGGTCTACCGCACCATCATCCCGCGCAACGTGCGCCTGGCCGAGGCCCCCAGCCACGGCCTGCCGGTGATGCTCTACGACGCACAGTCCTCCGGCGCCAAGGCCTACCTGGCCCTGGCCGGCGAGGTCCTGCGCCGCCACGACGGCGGGCAGATGAGGCTCAGCGCATGAATGCACAGAAGAAGCGAGGCCTCGGCAGGGGCCTGGACGCCCTGCTCTCCAGCGCCACCGCGGTGAGCCCCACCGCCGAGCCCGGCGAGGAACTGCGCGAGCTGCCGCTGGACCATCTCGGCCCCGGCAAGCACCAGCCGCGCCGCCAGTTCGACGAAGAGGCGCTGCAGTCCCTGGCGGCCTCGATCCGCGCCCAGGGCGTGGTGCAGCCGATCGTGGTGCGCCCGGCAGGCGGCGACCGCTACGAGATCATCGCCGGCGAACGCCGCTGGCGCGCCGCCAAGCTGGCGGGGCTGAAGCAGATTCCGGCCGTGGTGCGCTCGCTCGACGAGCGTGGCGCGATGGCGGTGGCCCTGGTCGAGAACATCCAGCGCTCCGACCTGAACGCGCTGGAAGAAGCCGAGGCCCTGCACAAGCTGATCGAGGAATGCGGCCTGACGCACGAAGCCTGCGCCGAGGCGGTGGGCAAGTCGCGCACCGCGGTCAGCAACCTGCTGCGCCTGATGGAGCTCAATGCCGACGTGCAGGACCTGGTGCGTGAGCGCCGCCTGTCCTTCGGCCACGCCAAGGTACTGCTGGGCGTGCAGGGCGCGCGCCAGTCCTCGCTGGCGCAGATGGTCGCGGAGCAGCACCTGTCGGTGCGCCAGACCGAGGCGCTGGTGCAGGCCAACCCGCAGCAGAAGGCTGCGCCCAAGGCCGCTCCCGCGGCGATCGGCGAGATCGAGAAGGAAGTCGCCGGCCGCATCGGCCTGGCGGTGAAGTTGCAACAGAACGACAAGGGACGCGGCAAGTTGACCGTGGCCTTCAAGAGCAATAGCGAACTGCAGAAACTGCTGGCGCTGCTCCGCTAGAGGATACGAATCACCCTACTCCGCCCCTCGCTGCAAGCTCGGGGCGCTCGCTACGGGTTCCTCGCATCCTCCTGGAGAGTGTGCGAGGCAAGCTGAGGAGAGGGTCATGTCCACGACGTATCGCACCGCGCTGATCACCGGCGCTTCCAGCGGCATCGGCGCCATCTTCGCCGAACAGCTCGCGGCCCAGGGCTCCGACCTGATCCTGGTGGCGCGCCGCCGGGATGAGCTGGAGCAGCTGGCGCAGCGTCTGCGCCAGGCCCATGGTCGCCGCGTGGAGGTTATCTCCATGGACCTGGCCAAGGCCGATCCGGGCGAACTGCTGGCCGAGGAAGTGAAGCGCCGCGGCCTGGAGGTGGACCTGCTGGTCAACAACGCCGGCTTCGGCTCCTCCGCCAACTTCCACGAGGATGGCTACGAGCGTGACCAGCGCATGGTCGCGGTCAACATCGGTGCGCTCACCGAGCTGATCCACGCCTTCCTGCCGGCGATGGTCCAGGCCGGTCACGGTGCGGTGATCAACATCGCCTCCGCTGCCGCGTTCCAGCCAATGCCCTACATGAGCGTCTACGGCGCCACCAAGGCCTACGTGCTGTCGCTGACGCAGGGCCTGTGGGCGGAGTACCGCAAGCGCGGCGTGCGCTTCCTTGCGGTTTGCCCCGGGCCGGTGGATACGCCGTTCTTCGAGGCGGCCGGCGGCGACAAGCTGAAGCAGGAGATTCCGCGCTCGGTGATGATGACGGCGGAGGCCGTGGTGGCCGGTAGCCTGCGCGCCCTGCAGCGCGATGCCTGCGTCTACGTGCCGGGGCTGGCCATCAAGCTGGGTGCGGTGATGCCGCGCCTGCTGCCGCGGCGCCTGCTGGCCGCCACCATGGGCCGCGTGATGAACCGCTGAGGCGGGCGAGGGACCGGGCATGAGCGAGGTGGCCGAACCGCGGACCGAAATCCTCAAGCGCCTGCTGCGCGCGGGCGATTACGCGTCCGCGCTGCCGATTCTGGACCAGAAGTTGGCCGAGCGGCCCGACCAGGCGCCGTTGCACTGGCATCGCTCCCATTGCCTGTCGGCCCTGGGCCGGCAGCAGGAGGCGTTGGCGGCAGTGCTGCGCGTGATCGAGCTCAATCCGGATTTCGCCAAGGCCTGGCTGCGTCGCGCCGAGCTGACCTTCGCCCTGCGGGGGGAGTACCCGGAGCGTGAAGGCGACCTGCAGCTGGCCGTGGCGCTCGACGCCACGCTGGCCCCGGCGCATCGCGCGCTGGCGCTGATCCGGTACCAGCGCGGGCAACTTGCGGAGGCCGAGGCGTCGCTCGACCAGGCACTGGCGCTCGACTCGGCCGATGGCGAAGGCCATGCCCTGCGCGCGTTGTGGGCCGGCAATGCCGCCCGCCGCCCGCTGCCGGGCGAGGACACCGTGCCGGCGGCCAACGGCGCGCTGCTGTCGCGTGCCCGCCTCGAATCCGCGGTGGCCGACCTGCGCCATGCCTTGCCGCGGGTGGCGGATGCCTCGCGCTACCGCATGCAGCTGGCGCGACGCCTGCAGGATCTCGGGCGCCATGCCGAGGCGGTGACGGAATACGAACTGCTGCTGACGGCACTGCCGGACGACCACGTCCTGCGCAACGTCGCCGAGGAAATGCGCCGGCAGGCCTGGGACCAAGGCGCTGCCGAGCGCGATGCCGCCGCCGCGGCGCAGTCCTCCGCGCTGGCGAGCCAGCTGGAGTCGGCGGCGACGCCGGAGCCGGATGCCGGCCGTCGCAGCGCGGAGGACGAACTCGCCGCTTCCCTGCTGCGCAACGCTGCGCAGCAGATGCGCCAGGGCAAGGACCTGTCGGCGGTGCTGGAGCCGCTCGGCGACGGTGAGCCCGATACCCTGCTGGCCATCGGCATTGCCGACCAGCTGTTCCAGCTCGGGCACCAGCCGGCCAGCGAACTACGGCCGGCCCCGGCCGAGATCTTCCCCCCGTTCATGCGTCGCCATGCGGCCGTCGCGCGGCAGCAGCTTGCGGCCCTGGGTTTCGGTTATCTCGGCGACTTCGATCCGCGCCACCTGGCGCCGATGCTCAGCGAGAGCACGCTGCTGCGCTGCTATCTCTCCAGCGAGGGCGGCGTGGCGCTGAGCTTTGCCCTGCGGCCCTCCTGGCCCGGCTGGATCGGTTGGCTGCGCCTGAGACTGGCGGGCCAGCCGCGCAGCGCCGCGGTGATCGAGTTCGGCACCGAGTTCGACGACGGTCATTTCCTGGTGACCAACAACAGCGGCGATGCCAACGCCTTCGGCCCTGGCCCCCAGGTTGGCTTGCTGGCGCTGGCGCCGGGCACCTCGGCGGAGCGGCTGTTCGAGAACCATGTGCGCCGCTGCGGCGACTACCTGCGTCAGCACCCACAGGCCGAAAGGCGCCCCGTGGCCGACCTGGCCGGGCTGGTGGCGATGCAGGACCGCTACGCCCAGGCCAGGAACGACTACCGCCAGTCCATCGGCTATGTCACCGACGAGGAACTGCAGCGCCTGCTCGGCCCGCGCCAGGACCTGGCGGAGCGGGTGCGCGAGCAACTGGCGCGAATGGCCGCCGCTGAACGGTAGCGGAAGACCGACGAGCCGCCGACACCGTTGACACGACGGTGACGCGCGCACCCGCAGCATCCCCCTTGCGCGAATCCCGCGCGGTGGAGCGGCCGCAGGCACCCCGATGCAGTGGAACCCCCTAGTCCGGAGCCTTGGCGGCGCCTGCCTCGCGGCATCGCTGCTGGCATCGGCCCCGGCGCGCGCCGGCGATACCACGCAGACCCTCCACAACGTCGAGATGAGCGGCGACCTGTTGCAGTTCGGCGTGCCCGTGGCGGGGCTGGCCCTGACCTGGTTTCTGAACCGGGATCGCGATACCCCGTCCTTTGACTTCAGCGCCCTGGGTGCGGCGCCGGCCGAGGAAACCTCCGGCGGCCTGAACTGGCCCGGCCCTACGCTGAGCGGTTCGCCGCGCCGCGATTTCCTGGTGTCGTTCACGCGCATGGAACTGGTCACCTACGGCCTGAAGTATGCCGTCGACGCCGAGCGCCCCAATGGTGGACCGCGGTCCTTCCCCTCGGGCCACACCGCCTCGGCCTTCATGGGCGCCGAATTCATCCGCAAGGAATACGGCTGGGGCTGGGGTGTGCCGGCCTATCTCACTGCCGGCTGGGTGGGCTACAGCCGCGTGGAGACCAACAATCACTACTGGCGCGACGTCATCGCCGGTGCCCTGATCGGCGTCGCCGCGAATCACGATTTCAATGCCATCAAGCTGCGCCATGGCGAGATCAGCGTCAGCCCGACCGTGGTGGCGCCGGACTCTGTGTCGCGGCCCGCGGGCATGTCGTCCTGGGACGACGACAAGGAATCCGGCCTGTTCGACGGCCGCTCCGACATGAGCCCCGGCCTGCAGATCCGCTGGACCTTCTGACAGGGCCGCCACCGCTACGGGCTTTTTAATGGTTCGTCGCCAAGTCGCGGGGACTAAGCTGCTGATTCGACACTCTCAACCGGAAAACCGTCATACCGGCTTTCGCCGGTATGACGAACCGAGTGTTCGCCTGGTCCGGCAGTGGGCGAAGAATCTTTTAAATCTGGCATGGCCATTGCTACTTCTGAATCGAGGTCAACGCAGACCTCGTAGGTACCGCGGTCAACGATGCCCGCTTCCTGTGCAGCACTTCTCAGGGGAGCTTGGTCATGTCGTTGATCGCACAAGGCAAAACCGCATCGGTGCCCGCGTCGGGCCGCGGTTCGCTGGCGATCCTTCGCGGTGCATCCATGTGGTGCATGCTGGCGGCGGCGTTGCCGGCATTGCCGGCGCATGCCGCCGAGACACCCGTGGTGCTGGCATCCGCGGTGCTGGAGCTGGATCGACAGGCGCAGTACCTGCCTGCGGCGGTCGACGCGCAACGAGTCACGCTTTATATCGGCAACCGGATCGAGGGTTCGTTGTTGCGCGAGGTCAGCGTGATGCTGGACGGCCGCGCGGTCGCGCGCCATCGCTACAGCGACCGCGAGGCCCTGGCGCTGCGCAGCGGCGGTTTGCACGCCATCACGCTGGCGCCGATGGCCGAAGGCGCCCACCGCCTGCGCGTGGAGTACATCGCGCGAGCCGAGGATGCCCAGCCGGGCGATGCGCGCCTGCACGCGCAGATCCAACAGGATTACACCAAGGGCGCTGCCGCCGGCCGCCTTGAACTGACTCTGGCCAGGCAGGGCCTGCGCGGCAAGCCGAGCCTGCAATGGCAGGACTGGGCGCAGCCCCAGGCCGCGCTGGAGGCGCCGGAACTGCGTGCCGCCGATTTCCTGCTGCGCACCGGACGGGCACTGCATGCCGTCATGGAGCTGGACCGCCTGGGCGCCACCGGCCTGCCGCTGCCGGCCTCTTTCGAGCGCCGCAGGGCCGACAGCCTCGCCGCGCTGGGCCTGGCGACACCGGCCGTGCCGGGTGGGTCGCCGCTGCTGGATCGCTATGGCGGTGCCGTTGCCGCGCTGCGCCAGGGTGATGCGCAGGCCGCGGCGCAACTGGAGGCCATGGGCAGTGTGGATTCGCCGGACGCCGAGTCGCGCATGCTGCGCGACTACGCCAACCTGGAGCTGGGATACCAGCTGCTGCGCCAGGGACAGGGCGAGCGCGCCAAGCCGGTGTTCGCGCGCGTCCGCAGCCCCGGCCCCTGCTCCAACGCCGCGTTGCTCGGCTTCGGTTGGTCCTTCCTGGTGCCGGCGGGAGCCGAGGGCGGCAGCATGTTCGCTGCGCAGGCCCCGCTGTGGCCCGCAGGCCCGGAGGATGCCGCCCGCCTGCGGCGCAGCACGCCGTTCCGCTATCTGCACTCGGTGGCGGTGTCCGGTGAACGCAAGCTCGACCTGCAGCGGGCGCTGGTGCCCTGGGTGGAGTTGCTGGGCCGCGATGCCACCGATCCAGCCGTGCAGGAAGGACTGCTGGCCGTCCCCTATGCATTGGCGCATCTCGGTGCGCACGAGCAGTCGCAGCAGTACCTGCGTCGCGCCGTGGGTGACCTGGAGCGCGCGCGGCAGGAACTGGATGCCGCGATGCGCCATGTCTCCAGCGGCGAGCTGAGCGCGCGCCTGGGCGAGCGCATGGCCGACGAGGCCGACGGCTGGCGCCGCGAACTGGCGGACCTGCCTTATGCCGACGCTACGGCCTACCTCAAGCCGCTGATGCTGGATCCTGCCTTCCTCGCTGCCCTGTCCGCGCAGCAGCGGCTGGCCGAACTCGAGCAGGCCTTGCAGGAGCAGGCACAACGGCTCGAGGCCGTGGCCGGCGCGGAGACTCTCACGGCGGATACCGCCAGGCTGCGGCAGCGGGTAGCCACCGCGGCGCGGGCTCAGGACGGGGAGTTGCGCACGCTGGCGCAAGCACAGCTGCGCCGCCAGCAGCAGCACACGCTGGCCTACCTGGCGGAGGCACGACTGGCCCTGGCACGCGTGCATGACCGGCCGCTGGAGGAGGAAGCCTCATGATCCGCTGCGCACTTCTGCTGGGCCTGCTGCTGGGGAGCGCCGCGGCGGTTGCGGCGGACGCCGTGTCCACCGTCGGTTCGGTTACCGAGAACAACGGCCTGTCGAAGAATGGCTGGCTGCTGGTGCGCACGCCCAGCATCCTGCGCGTAACCGGATCGGAGCAGGTCACGCCCGACCTGCGCCAGGCCCTGGAGCAGTACGACCGCATCCAGGAACTGTCCGATATCGATCCGGCGATCCGCGCCGAGGCCTTGCGCCGCTCGGCCGACCTGCGTATCCAGCTCGCCGAGTCCGGCGAGATGAACGCCGCGGAACTGGACAAGGCCCTGGGTGCCTATCGCCGCTTGCTGGCCGAACAGCCGGACTACGTGCGCGCCGATCGCGTGCTCTACCAGTTGGCCCGTGCCAGCGAGATGCGCGGCGACGAGGCGCAGGCCATCGCCAGCCTGAAGCAGCTCGGCCAGCGGTATCCGCAGTCGATCCGCCGCGCCGACGCGCAGTTCCGTGCCGCCGAGTTGCTCTACCGTGACCGCCGCTACGCCGAGGCCGAGTCGCAGTATCGCGAGGTGGTGGCGCTGGGCGGCAAGACGCCGCTGTTCGAGCCGGCGCAGTACAAGTACGCCTGGTCGCTGCTGCAGCAGGCCAGGCACGATCAGGCCCTGCCGGTGTTCATCGCCGTGCTGGAGCGCGAGCTTCCGCCCGGTGAGCTGAGTGACCCCAAGGCGGCGCTGGCCGCCGTGCGCAGCGGACGCGCCGAGCTGGCCGGCGACGCGCTGCGCGGCATCGGGCTGTCGCTGGCGGCGCTGGGCGGTGGCGCGGCGCTCAACCGCCAGTTCGCGCAGTCCGGCGAGCCGCGTTTTGCCGCGCTGCTGCATGCGGCGCTGGGCGAGCAGTTGCTGGAGAAGCGCCGCTACACCGACGCCGCCGGCAGCTACCTGGCCTTCATCGAGCGTCACCCGCGCCATGCGCTGGCGCCGGGCTTCCAGCGCCAGGCCATCGCCGCCTACGAGCGTGGTGGCTTCACCGAGCAACTGGTAGCCGCCAAGGAAAGCTACGTGCGTGACTATGCGCCGGGCAGTGGCTACTGGGCCGCGGCCGTGCCCCCGGCCGAGGTGCAGGCGCAGGTGCGCAAGGATATCGAGGAGCTCGGACGCCACTACCAGGCCGGCGCGCAGCGTGCCGCCGTGGGGCCGTTGCGCCAGGCGCAATTCCTGAAGGCGGCCGACTGGTACGGCCGCTGGCTATCACTGTATCCACAGGATGCGCAGGCGCCGGCCATCCACCTGATGATGGCGGATGCCCTGCTCGACGGCGGACGCGCGGACGAAGCCGCGCGCCAGTACGCCCGCATCGCCTACGACTACCCCATGCATGCGCGCAGTGCCGAGGCCGCCTACGCCGCGGTGCAGGCCTGGCAGCAGGCGGCAGCGATGCCCGCGGCGCGCAGCAGTGCATTGCGCGAATCGGTGGCGGCGAGCCTCAAGCTGGCCGAGCGCTATCCGCAGCACCCGCGGCGTTTCACCGTGCTGGCGCGTGCGGCCGGCGATCTTTACGAGCTGGGCGATCACGCACAGGCCGTGGCGCAGGCACAGCGCGTGCTGGACGGCTCCGCGCAGTTGCCGCCGGACCTGGCGCGCAGCGTGCTGGGCATCGTGGCCGACGCACGGTATGCGCAGAAGCAATACGCCGAAGCCGAGGCCGCCTACGCCGCGCTGCTGCCGCGTATCCCCGCAGGCGATGCCGCGCGGCAGGCCACCATCGACCAGCTCGCCGCCTCCATCTACCGCCAGGGCGAGGCGGCGCGCAGCGCGGGCGACCTGCGTACTGCCGCCGCCGCCTTCCAGCGCGTCGGCCGCGCCGCGCCTGAAGCCGGCATCCGCGCCACTGCCGACTATGACGCGGCCGCGGCGCTGATCGCGCTGCAGGACTGGCCGCAGGCACAAGCGGCGCTGGAAGCCTTCCGGCAACGCTACCCGCAGCAGCCGCTGTTGCCGGAGGTGGATCGCAAGCTGGCGGTGGCCTACCAGAAGGGTGGTCGCCCGGCACAGGCGGCCGATGCCTATGCCCGTATTGCCGCCCGTGTTGGAGAGGAGCCCGCGCTGCAGCGCGATGCCGCCTGGCTCGCCGCCGAGCTGTATGGCGAGGCCCGCATGCCGCCGGCCAGCCAGCGCGCCTACGAGAACTACCTCGCGCGCTATCCGCAACCGCTGGAGCCGGCCCAGCAGGCTCGGCGCCGGCTGGCCGACCTGGCCCGCGACGATGCGCCGCGCTACCAGCGCTGGCTGGGCGAGCTGGTGGATGCCGATGCGCGCGGCGGCTCGGCACGGACGCCGCAGACCCGCCTGCTGGCCGCGCAGGCCAGCCTGGAGCTGGGCCGCATCGAAGCGACGACGGCGCGTGCGCTGGCGCTGCGCCTGCCGGTGGAGAAGACCCTGCCGGCGCGCAAGGCGGCCACCGAGCGGGCCATCGCCGGTCTCAATCGTGCCGCCGGCTACGGCTTCGCCGAGATCACCACCGCCGCCACCTACGACATCGGCGGGGTCTGGCGCGATTTCGGCCGTGCCCTGCTGGGCTCCGAGCGCCCGCGAGAACTGCAGGGCGAGGCGCTGGAGGAGTACGAGCTGCTGCTGGAAGAGCAGTCCTATCCCTTCGAGGAAAAGGCGATCCAGGCGCACGAGATGAACCTGCAGCGCCTGCGCCAGGGACTGTGGAACGAATCGATCCGCCGCAGCAGCTGGGCGTTGGCGGAACTCGCGCCGGCCCGTTACGGCAAGCAGGACCAGAGGGAGACGAACTATGAAGCGCTACGCTGAGCTCAGCGCCGTGACGGCATTGGCCCTGGGGCTTGCGGCCTGCGCCGGCGGCCCCGCGCCGCGTCCTCAACCACCGGCACCGCCGGCGGCGCAGAAGATGGCCCCGGTCCCGGCACCCGCGGCCGGCAAGGCCGAGCAGCGCTACCAGGAAGCGCTGGCATTGCTGAAGAACGGCCAGCGCAAGCCGGCACAGGACCTGCTGCTGGCACTGACGCGCGAACAGCCGGAGCTGTCCGGACCCTGGACCACGCTGGGCATCAGCCAGGCCCAGGGCAAGCAGCGTGACGTCGCCATTGCCAGCTTCACGCGCGCCGTTGCGGCCAATCCCCGAAACGCCACGGCCTACAACTGGCTCGGCAGTCTTCATCGCGAAGCGGGCAACTTCGCCGCGTCCGAGCAGGCCTACCTGAAGGCCCTGGCGGCGCAACCCGACTACGCCGCGGCGCACCTGAACCTGGCGATCCTCTACGACGTGTCGATGAAGCGCCCGCAGCAGGCCCTTTCGTATTACCGCAGCTACCAGCAATTCAAGGGCGGCGAGAACCTGATCGTCAGTGCCTGGATCAAGGAACTGGAAGCCGCCCAGCCGCCGCCGGTGAGCGTCGCCGGGGTGCAGCCATGAGGGGCCTGCTGCTGTCGCTGTGCCTCTGCGGCACCGCCGCCTTCGCGCAGCCTCCCGCGTCCGAGGCCGGCACCACGATCGTTGGCGAGCAGGAATCGGCGGTCGGACTGTTCCTGACGCCCTGGCAGGACGAGCGTGCCAGCAATGTCGACCGGCCGCCCTCGCGCCTGTCGCCGGCCACGCCGGATGCCGGCTCCTTCGCCGCCAGCGCCGCGGCCTACGAGGCACAGTGGACCTATCGGCGCGAGCAGTTGCAGCGCGTGCATTGATTCACGCACCCCGATTCAACGGAGAACCCGCATGGAAACCTTCGAACCCGTGGCCCGCTTCTTCAACAGCGGCGGCATCTTCATGTATCCCATCGCGATCACGCTGGCGCTGGCGCTGGCCGTCGCGGTGGAGCGCTTCCTGTTCCTGATGCGCTGGCGCCGCGACAACCGCCGCCTGTGGTCCGAGGTCTCGCCGCTGCTGGCACAGGGCGACCTGGCCGGGGCCGAACTGCTCACCGCCAGCTCCGACACCGCCGTGGCAAGGATCCTGGCCAACGGCCTGGCGCAGACGCGCATCGACAGCCGGCGCAGTGAACTGGAGATCGCCACCGAGGAGGGGTTGATGGAAGTGTTGCCGGCGATCGAGCGGCGCACGCACTACCTCGCCACCTTCTCCAACGTGGCCACGCTGCTGGGCCTGCTCGGTACCGTGCTGGGCCTGATAGGTGCCTTCGCGGCGCTGGGTGCCGCCGACGCTTCGCAGAAGGCGGACCTGTTGTCTGCCGGCATCTCCGAAGCCATGAACTGCACCGCCTTCGGACTGATGGTGGCCATTCCCTCGCTGTTGCTGCATTCCTGGCTGCAGAGCCGAACCGGCGAACTGGTGGACAGCCTCGAGTCGGTCTGCTCGCGCTTCGTCAGCAGCATCTGCAATCCCGCGCGGGCGGCTCGCTGAGGACGGCGCCATGAATGCCTGGTCCCTCGACGAAGGCGATCTGCCGCGTGCCAACGGCCGGCGCGAGCGCCGGCAGCAGCGCCTGCTGCGCCAGGGTGAGCAGGAAGAGCTGAACCTGGTGTCGATGATCGACGTGTTCGCCGTGCTGGTGTTCTTCCTGCTGGTCAGCGCTTCCGTGGGCGCACTGAAGCTCAAGGTCTTCGGCCTGGATCTTCCCGCGCCCGGAGTGACGGCTGCCGCGGCTGCCGCGCCGCCGGTGGTGCGCCTGTTGCCGGATGCCCTGCTGGTGGAGGCAGCGCCTGCTGCGCCGCGACGCCTGCCACGCACTGCGAAGGGGCATGACCTGGCGGCATTGTCGGCCTTGCTGGTGCAGGCCAAGCATGCCGCGCCAGCGCAGCAGCAGGTCACGCTGCTGGTCGATGCCGAGGTGTCGTATGACGAGGTGGTGCAGGTGATGGAGACGCTGCGCCGGACGCCGGTCGCTTCCCGCCGCATCGGGCTCCCCGCCGAACTGTTCCCACAGATCGCTCTCGGCGACGCGGAGCGCCGCACATGAATGCGCGCCAGCGCCAGCGACGCCAGGCCCGCGAGCTGCGCAAGCGCTCGCGCCGGACGGTCATCAACCTGGTGTCGATGATCGACGTGTTCGCGGTGCTGGTGTTCTTCCTGCTGGTGAATGCCCTGGTGGTGCAGGTCATTCCCACGCCACCGGCCTTGCAATTGCCGGCGGCGGCGATCAGCCCCGA
Organism: Pseudomonadota bacterium; assembly: GCA_052035235.1. Taxonomy (GTDB): domain Bacteria; phylum Pseudomonadota; class Gammaproteobacteria; order Nevskiales; family Nevskiaceae; genus Solimonas_A. The sequence goes on from JBPOHT010000007.1 coordinate 77,924, forward strand.
GCCGCATCCCGCCATGGCGATCACGGTGGGCACTGAAGAAGTGCGCCTGGGCGACCGGGTGGTGCAGGGCACGGCCGAACTGCTGCGCGGCGACAGTGCAGGGCTGCGTGCCGCCCTGGCCGCCGTGCCGATGCTGAATGGGACCGACCGCGGCGAGATCAACATCCTCGCCGACAAGCGCGTTTCCTACCGCGCACTGCGCGAGGTCATGAACGCCTGCAGTGACAACCGCTATGCACAGGTTTCGCTGGCGGTAGCGGAGCGCGAGCCCGGAGACGGGGCATGAGTGCGGCTGCAACCCTGCGCCTGGGCGATCAGTGGGGCATCACGGCCACTGCCGACCGCCGCTTTCGCCGGTTGTCGGTCGGCAGTCTGGTGCTGGTGCTGGCCGCGGTGCTGCTGCTGCAGTCCTGGTCCTTCACGGCGCCGGAGCCCGAGCTGGAGCCGCTGCGCGTCACGCTGTTGCCGCCACCACCACCGCCAGCACCGCCCCCGCGCGTGAAGCCTGCAGTGACCCCGCCGGTATCCCGGCCGCAGCCGAAGCCCGTGCCCGAGCGTGCTGAACCCAAGGCCGCGCCTGCCGCGCCGGCTCCGCGCGAACTCGCTGCGCGATCCGGGCTGATGGCGATGCGGGAGCAGCTCTCGTCGATGCGCGACAGCACGGCATCCACCGGGCCGCAGACACTGTTGCGCGACGCGCCTGCGTCCGCCAGCAGCCGGCGCAGCGGCGAGACGCTGGCGGCCTCGGCTGCCAGCGGCAGCAGTGGTATCGGCAGCGGTACGCGCAGCGTCACGGCGGTGCAGGGAACTGGTGGCATTGGTGCGCGGCGCACCGCAGAGGTTCAGAGTGCGATCGGCGCGGGCAAGGCAGACGCCGCAGGCCCCGGAGAGGATGCCGGCGGATCGCGCTCGCTCAAGGAACTGCAACTGGCTTTCGACCGGAACAAGTCCTCGCTGTTCTCGATCTTCAACCGCGCGGCGCGGGAGAGTTCCGATATCGGTGCCGGCAAGATCGTGGTCAGCCTGACGATTGCGCCCGACGGCTCGGTGACGCGCTGTGAACTGGTCTCCAGCAGCTTCGGTAACGCCGACCTGGAACAGAAGATCTTGCAGCGCGTGCGCATGCTCAATTTCGGGGCGAAGAATGTGCCGGCGTATACCTACGCCAACTATCCGATCAATTTCCTGCCGTCCTGAGAGCATCTCTGCGGCGCTGCAGCATATGTGGCATGGCGTTTGCTTAGTTTGAGGCAGTGAGCCCAGAGGGCTCGCAAACAGGGAGCGGACAGAGTCGCCCGCCCCGAACGGACAGAGACGTCCACGTTGTCGGCATCGCAGCCGGCCAACGTGGACGTTTTTTTTTGGGCGGTTGGGACGCCGGAATGACTCCGGCGGTACCACAAACAAGGAGTCTCAAGATGAATGGGTCACAAGGGAGCAAGCTTCGCCTCTGGTCCTGCGCTGCCATCTTCGGCGCGGCGGCGGCAATGCACAGCGGGTTGGCGTCTGCGGGTTACAACGATGGCAAGGTGTTCCTCACCGGCGGTGTGTTCACGGTGGACGGTGCGGGCGGCGGCGGTGCCGTGCCCTGGGCGACGATCACGGGCTATGAAACCCGTGATGGCATCAACGGCGGCGTGGGCTACACCTATGCCAACCTGCCGGCGCTTCAGCTGAACGTGTTTGGCGGTGCGATCGGCTTCTACGATCGCTTCGAGTTGTCCTACGCCACGCACAAGCTGTCGCTGAACCTGTCCAACCTCGATACGGTGGCACTGGTGGCGGAAGCGGCGGGCCTGGACCTGGGCACCGATCCCTGGAACTCCACGCTGCAGATGGACGTCTACGGCGCCAAGCTGCGCCTGTTCGGTGATGCGGTCTACACCTCCGACAGCTGGATCCCGCAGGTGGCCATCGGTGGCCTGTACAAGGAGAACACGACCAAGGAACTGATCCGCACCCTCGGTGCGAACAAGGCCAAGGACTGGGAAGCCTATGTCGCGGCCACCAAGGTGTTCTTCCCGCTCAGCACGCTGGTGAACTTCACGGTGCGCTACACCTCCGCCAATGAAATCGGCCTGACCGGATTCGGCGAGTGCAGCGCCAACGGATGCACCAACGACAAGGAGTTCCGTTTCGAGGCGTCGATTGCCCACCTGCTGAGCAAGAACACTGCGATCGGCTTCGAGTACCAGCAGCACGGCGGCAACCTGGATGGCAAGAGCGTCACGGTCGCCGGCCTGCCGCTCACGGGCCTGACCGATCTGCTCGGCGGTGTGCTGGGCGGGGTCGAGGACGCACTGACCCAGGAGAAGGAAAGCGACTGGATGGACGTGTTCTTCGCCTATGCGCCGAACAAGAATCTGTCGTTCGTCATCGCCTACCTGATGCTCGGCAACATCTCGGTGGCCCAGGACCAGAACGGCTTCTACATGTCGATGCACGCCACGTTCTGAACGGACATCACACAGGAGACATACCATGAAGTTTTCAAAGATCGGCCTTAGCCTCCTCACCGGCGCGGCGCTGCTGGCGGCTTCCGCCCAGCCTGCCTTCGCCGGAGAGCAGAAGACCAAGCCCATCCTCGGCATTCCCAAGAGCTCACTCGACGATTTCGGTGGCGCGGCGGGCGTGCATGCCTGGGTGGAAAGCCTGTTCTACTACATCATGCTCGACAACCGCATCAGCCACATCTTCCGTGAGTTCGGCAACGTGGAGCGCCAGATCGCGCTCAACACCCAGCTCGAGCAGATGGTGCTGGGTGGCTCGGTCGAGTACCAGGGTGCCAGCATGAGTGCGGCGCACGCAGACCTGGGCATCACCATGACGCAGTTCAACGCGGTGGTGGAAGCGGCCTACAACGCCTGCGAGCGCAACAACATTCCGTACAAGACCTGCAATCACCTGATCGCGGCGCTCGCGCCGTTCACGCGGGTGATCGTCACCAGGTAGGGGAGCGGTGTCCTGGCCGGCGCTCCTCTCCTCGTCCGATCCAGGTGCCGCAAACTGAAGAACCCCGTTGGGCTGGCCAACGGGGTTCTTTTTTTCGGACAGCCTGAAGTGGAGTCAGGCGGCGCGCAGCAGGCGGTTCAGGCGCACCAAAGTGGGGCCCTTCACGACGTCGGCGAGCGTGTACTTCTTCAGCTCATCGAGGAAGCCGCGCTCCGCGGCGTCGAGAGCGGACTTGAGCAGGCAGGCGCCGTTGAGCGCGCAGGGGCCACGTTTGCAGTCGGCCAGTCGGCCACTGCCTTCCATGGCTTCCACCACGTCGCCGATGCGCAGCTGGTCCATGGGGGTCAGCAGGCGCAGTCCGCCGAGACGACCACTGACGGTTTCGACATAGCCGAGCTTGCGCAGGCCTTGTGCCACCTTGTGGAGATGGTGCGTGGAAACACGCAGTTGTTCCGAGATGCGCGCGGTGCCGATGGGTTTTCCATCGGTGTTGCCGGCGAGATAAACCAGCAGACGCAGGGACAAATCGGTGTAAAGGGAGAGGCGCACGCCCGGCTCCGGATGCGGTCAGGTAGCCAGATTCTAGCCGCAAAAGCCTTGTCAAGGGGCGAGAGGGGCATTCTTCCCCACAAGTATCCGATGAGCGCTGGTTTCCGACGGAAAAGTGGCATCTGCTTTGCAACATATTTGATGGGGATCGGGAGAAGGAACAACGCATGCTTTCTGAACACACAAAACTACGTGTGATGCTGGTCGACGACGACCAGGAAAGGCTGGCCTTGCTGGAAAAGGCCCTCGAGACCGAGGGGCACCTGGTGGTGGCCCAGCTCAATACTCATGCCGACCTGACGATGGCGGTCGGGGTGCACAAGCCGGAGGTGGTCTTCATCGACGTGAGTGCGCCGGGACGGGACATATTGCAGTCGCTGGGCGAGATGTACCGGGAGCATCCACGGCCCATCGTGCTGTGGGCCGAACAGAGCGACGCCCAGACCACGCGCCGCGCGCTGGATGCGGGCGTCAGCGCCTACGTGGTGGATGACCTGCAGCATCGGCGCAATTTCAGTGCACTGCTCGACCTGGCGATTGCCCGCTTCGAAATGCAGCAGGCCCTGCGCCAGGAACTGGATCGGGCAAAGACACGCCTGGCCGATCTGCGTGACATCGAGAAGGCCAAGGGTCTGCTGATGAAGCGTCGCAGCCTGGATGAGGCCTCGGCCTACAACCTGTTGCGTCGCATGGCGATGGACCGCAAGCAGCGCATCGGTGACTTTTCAAGAACACTGCTGAGCGCGGCGGACGTATGGAGCGAGCTCGGGGGCTGACCCCATGCGGGCCGATGCCGCGGCCCGCAGCTTCCCGCTTCGCCGACGGGGCACCACCGCGGCGCATGGCGCTCGCGTCTGCACCAGCAGTGCCCAGTCTCGCCCGTTCCCGACGCGTCGAATGACCGGCACGATCCCAGTGCCGTGCGATCTCCGCTCCGAAAAAGCACACAAGCTCAGTCGCTTAAACGTGGCATCCAAAATACTGGCATAGCGATTGCTACTTTTATCCTGCAGGCAGCGACGAGGCCGCCCGCATTCGAGGACACCGACGTCCACGTCACCGGAGATTCCGGAGGCGTGGACGTTTTTTTTGGCCCGCCCTCGGGACGCTGCGGCGTGCGAGGCAGGCCGGTTCGCCCACCCATGAACGATCCGATAACGATGACGACATCACCAGAGAAATTCGAACCCTCCGTCCACCCGGCACCGGCAGCCGCCGGAACGCGGCGCTCCTTCCTGGGCGGCGCGCTGGCGTTGCTGGCCCTGCCGGTGACCCGGGTGGCCGGAGCCTTCGAGCTGTTCAAGACCTTCCAGACCCCCGAGGCTTTCCTGACCGAGGCCTTCGGTGCCACGGTGCCTCCCGCGTCGACGCTGGATCTGGATGATGCCAAGCAGTCTCAGCTTTCCGGCATCTATGGCCGCCGCTATCCGCAGGCGCGCCTGCGCTACTGGCGTGCGCCCAATGGACGCACGGCCTGGATCTTCGACGACATTGGCAAGGAGGGCTACGTGCCCACCACGTCCGGCTTCGTGGTGCAGAACGGTGCCGTGGAATTCGGCCGCGTACTGATCTACCGCGAGTCGCGCGGCGAACAGATCGCGGAGCGTTCCTTCCTGCAGCAGCTGGTGGGCGCACGCGCTTCCGGTAACGGTATCGACAAGAAAGTCGACAACGTCTCCGGCGCCACCTACTCGGTGAAGATGATGCAGCGCATGGCCCGTACCGCCCTGGCACTCGACTCCCTGGCGAGGTGATTCCCATGCTCGAGCCCCAGACCCTAGCGGCCCAGGTGCCGGCGGGCGATCGACAAGCCGGCGCGCGCTGGCATCGTTGGCTGCAGCGGCTGCGCCTCGGAGCAACGCCCGCTCCGGCGGTGGCGCGGCCCAAGCGCAACCTCAACGTGCTGTTACGCGAGTGGCACAAGCGTGCCGGACTGTTCGCCTTCCTCTTCATGATCTGGCTCGGCTTCAGCGGATTCCTGATCAATCAGAGCGCCAGTTGGGGCTACGACACCAAGCGGGTCGACTGGAACTGGGTCATGCAGCTCTACAGCCTGCATCCGGAGCCGCCGCAGGCGGGCTTCCGTGCCGGTAACTACTGGCTGGCCTCGACCAGCGACTACACCCTGATCGATGCCAAACCCCTGGAGACTCCGATCCGCGAACTGCGCGGCTTCGTGCAGGGCGGCAGCGCCGAAAAGCCGCTGCTGTTCGTCGCGGCGACGGAGAGCCTGTTGCTTCTGACGCCGAAAGGTGAGCGGATCGACGAACTGACGCCGCCGATCCTGCCGGTCTCCACCATCCGCCGCATCGGTAGCGTGAAGGGTCATGCGGGCAGCATTGCCGTACAGGACCTGGACGCCTTCCAGAGCCTGGACGAGGGCAACACCTGGACGCCGGTCGCATCCACCGCGGTGGAGTGGTCGGGAGCGGAGCCCTTGCCGGACAGTGAACGATCGCGGCTGATGCCTTACTCCCGGCCCAGTGTTTCACTGGAGCACGTGCTGGTGGACGCGCACAGCGGTCGCCTGTTCGGCAGCTTCGGCGCCTGGGTGATCAACTTCGTCGGTATCGCGGCGATGCTGCTGGCTATCAGTGGCATCTGGATGATGTACCGGACCAGCAGCGCCCGCCGGAAGAGACAGTAGCCGCATCGACCTGACAGACAGGATGTCGCGCATGACGATGATGCGGCCGCTGCTGGTGCGCGGCCTGCGGCTGCAGACGCCAGCGATCATTCGCCGGCGCTTCCTGGCCATGGGCACCGAGGTGATGGTGACCGTTGCCTGCCGTGGACGACGCAACGATGCGGAAGCGGCGGTGCTGGCGGTGCGGCGGCTGATCGAGGACTTCGGCAGGGATGGATGGGCCTGGGGTCCTGGCATGCTGGGGGTCATCAACCGCCGGCTGGCAGCCGGCGAGGTCGCCGAGATCCCGCCGGCACTGCAGCCGCTGTTCCGCCGCGCCTGGGATATCCACCTGGAGACCGGTGGTGCCTATGAGCCGCGCATCGGAGCGCTGGTGCGGCTCTGGGGTTTCGACGACGTGGCGCGCATCCGCATCGCGCCGCCTACCGCGGACGAGATCGCGGCGGCGCATGCAGCGCTGCATGCGGCGCCGCCCTATGACGATGCAAGCCGCTACGGTCCTGCGCCCGGCATCAGCTGGGACCTCGGCGGCATCGCCAAGGGCTGGATCGTCGATGCGGCACTGGATCTGCTGGCACAACACGGCTTCACCGATGCGACGGTGGATGCCGGCGGCAACCTGGCCACGCGCGGCCAGCGGCATGAACGGGCCTGGCGCATCGGCATCCGCGATCCGCGCGGCGATCCCGATCAGCCCGGCCTGCTGGCGAGCCTGGAGACCGGCGACGAGGCTGTGAACACGCACGGCGACGACCAGCGTTGGTTCGAACATCAGGGTCGCCGCTACTCGCACCTGCTGGACCCCAGCAGTGGCTGGCCCGCCCAGGGCCTGCGTGCCTTGACGGTGGTTCATGCCGACGGCAGTTGGGCAGAAGCCGCCGGTGCCGCCCTGTTCGTCTCCGGCCCGCAAGGCTGGCTATCGCTGGCCCGCCGGCTGGGGCTGACGCAACTGCTGGTGGTGCATGAGGATGGCCGTGTGCAGGCCACCGCGCCGCTGCTGGCCAGGCTCACGCCCGAGCCGGGCGTGGATATCGAACGCCTGGACTAGGGTCTTTTCCCGCAGGCAACCCCGCTCCAAAAAAAGAATCCCGCGGCGGAAGGGGAGGCATCCGCCGCGGGAAAAGCACACCCCATTCAGTTCACTTCACGATCACCTTGCCCGACATCGACGGGCCGTGGATCGAGCAGTCGTAGGGATACTCACCCGGCGTGGTGAAGCTGCGGCTCCAGGTGGCCCCCTTCTTCATGCGCCCGCTCTTCTGGTCGCTGAAGGACACGTTGTGATTGGAGCCGTCGTCGTTGGTCCAGGTCACCGTGCTGCCGGCCGTTACCGTGATTTCCTTGGGCTCGAACACCATCATGCCGATCGTGACCTGCGCATTGCCGCCGGCCGCAGCGGGTGCGGGCGCCGGCGGGGTTTCTGCTTCCGGCGCCAGGATCGTTTCCGGCAGGGCTTCGGGCTCATGGGCGTGAGCCATGGGAGCCGCTGTCGCTGCTGGCTCGGCGATCTGCACCTCGGTGCTGCCTTCCGGTGTGGACGCATAGGTCACCACCGCGGCGCCGCCGATCTCCACCACCTTCAGTTCTACGCGGCGATTGAGCTCGCGGCCCTCGTCGGTGTCGTTGGTGGTGATCGGCTTGCTCTCGCCGAAGCCGACCGTGGCCATGCGCGCCAGGTCCACGCCGCGGCTGCTGAGGTAGTCCTTGACCGACTGTGCGCGGCGCTCGGAGAGCTTCTGGTTGTAGGCGTCCGAACCCTTGGCATCGGTGTGCCCGTCGATCTCGACCTTGATGTCGGTGCGCGCCAGCAGTGCGTCCGCCACCATGTCCAGCAGGGTCTTGGCGTTGACCGTGAGCTTGGACTTGTCGAACTCGAAGTTGACACCGCGCAGCACGATCACGTCGCCGGCCTTGCAGCCTTCCAGCGTCATCGGCTGGCCCGGGGCCGGTAGTTCGCAGGGCGGTGCCGGGGGCGGAGGCACCGGCTCGGCCGTCATCTCCACCGGCGGCACTACCTGCACCGGTTCCACGACCTCCTTGGGTGCGGCGCGGCGGCCGATGGGGATGTGCAGGCCGAGGTTGAACTGTGTTTCCTCGTAGTCGCCCTCGTCGCTGTGGAACAGCGCCTCGGCACGCAGGCCCCAGCCACCGTCGCTGCCGCCCAGGTGCAGGCCGATGCCGGCGTTCAACAGCGTGCTGTCGCCGCCCATGACGTCGCCGTGCAGGTAGAAGTGGCGGCCCAGGAACAGGTTGGCGCCGGCGCCGAGCGCGTAGATCTCCACGTCCTCGGGCTCGGGGCAGGGCAGCAGTCCGCAGAGAAGACCGCCGACCAGGCCGCGGTCGATGCTCTTGGCGTCGTACTTCAGGTAGTTGCCGCGCAGTTCCAGCTCGAACATCGGCGTGATGCGCTTGCCGATCGCCAGCGTCGCGCCGATGCCGTCGTCGGTGTTGCGGGCGTCGTCGGCCAGCACGTAGGAGGCCATCGGCTGGATGTAGTAGCGGTCGTCGTAGTCGTCCTCCGCCTGTGCTGCGCCGCAGAACATTGCGGCGGCGAACAGGGGGATCAGGCGGGGTTTCAAACGGAAGTGGAGGTGGTGCATGGGATCCCTTTTTGTATGTGTGGCTGAGGCGAAGCCTTCAGCGGACCGGCGCGCGCGGCTTGTCGCTCCGCAGCCGGCCGACGGCCGAGCGAAGTCCCTGGGTGAAGCGCGGTAGCTGGAGCAGCAGAACGAGGCCAAGGCCCAGAAGGGCGATGACCTCGATGGCGGATCCGATGAAGGGAAATAGAACAGGCTCTGACATGGCGACTCCCTGGCTGAAGCTCGGAACAGTCGCGGACGTCATCGGCCGCACAACACGGGGGCAGCAGTGCCCGGATTTAAATCAGCAAACCGTATGCCAAGATTTTGACGTAAGCCTGCACTGCGGCGGTGCGGCCTCATCTCTTCGGGAGAGCTTGCGTTCGTTACTGTAGCGCGCTACAGTAGCTCCATTGCCGGATGCTCCGGCAATGCTCATCTGTTGCATCCAATACAGGCAGGACGTTTTCGAATGACACAGCTTTTCGCCAGATCGCTACGAGCGAACACCCGGGACATCGGGGCGGGCGAACTGTGCCTGCAGCGATCCCGGTTGCATGCGCCCCGGACCCTGTCCGTGTCTGCGTATGGGGATTGGACGTTCATGCATTGATGTGACTCATCGCCTGCGGGTGGTAGGTCGCAGACCTACCGCCGAATACAGGCAAGAGGGCTTCCAGCATCACGGAACCCCCGGTAGGCCGAAAGGTTTTCCGGGGGTTTTTCGTTGTCCCCGCGCGAGGGTTGCAAGGCCTTCGCGGCTCCCAACGCAACCGGGGGGACATGCCGCCGCCCGGAAGCTCTCTAACAAATCGGACTGTCGTAGAGGCGCGGCGAAATCCGGGCCTCGATGGACGAGAACCGCCTGCCGGCGCACTCCAGCGCTGGCACGAGCCATCGCGTGCCCGCCTCGTGCGGGTGCCGGCGGGAATCCTGCGGGCGCCCGGTGCCCGTCTCCCCGAGGAGCCATCAAAACCAGCACCCCGGCGTGGAGGACGCGACCTCCCAGGAAAGCGGGACGCCATGGCGAAGGGCCAGGGACGGGGTGAGGCATGGCGGTTGTAACGGATGCTCCAGTCTGGACCATCCACGGATTTTCATGTTGACCGTAGCTCAACGGTAGAGCCCCTGGCTGTGAACCAGGAAGACACGGGGTCGGCACCCGTCGGTCACCCCAATGCTTTCTTGCGCTCGTGGTGGAACAGGCAGACACACGACCTTGAGGTGGTCGGGCCTTCGCGGGCATCCAGATTCGAATTCTGGCGAGCGCACCAATCTTTTGCTTTTTGCCGACGTGGTGGAACGGAATACACGCGACGCTCAGAACGTCGTGCCCTCAGGGCTTGCGAGTTCGAATCTCGCCGTCGGTACCATTTTCTTGCCCCTGTAGCTCAGCGAATGGAGCGCCCGGTTACGAACCGGGAGGGCGAAGGTTTAAATCCTTCCAGGGGCGCCATTCTCATTTCGAGTTCGAGAGCATCGACCCGACATCACCCGCTTCACCCGCAAGCCCCCGCGTCAGGTCGGGCAAGCGTGGCCCGCGTCGATCGCCGCCCCAGGTGTGCGATCAGGGCATCACCGCAGCTCTGGTGTCGCAGGTTCTCGTGATGAACGAGGGTCGGGCGACGAACCTGCGACTTCTTTGTACCCCGGTAGCTCAGAGGCAGAGCAAGGCTCTTCTAAGGCCAGGCGCGGGAGTTCGATTCTCTCTCGGGGTTCCATCATCACGACAGCCGGTTTTCTCAAGAGCGCCCCAACAACCGCTGGAGAAGAAGCAGCAAGAAGAGAAGTGCCATGGTTCCACATGTCCTGAAGATCGATCTCGGCGGCGTGCCCGTCGAGTGGTTGCGCTGGGAGGAGGCTGCCACCCTGTATGCGCGTGAGCGTGTGCGCTGGGAGGCCGGCGAGGCCCGTTTTCGCCTGCATGGCGGCACCCGCAGCGATGGCAGCCGTTCCTTGCTCTGGATCAGCTCGATCATCGCCGTGGGGGATCGCAGCCGACGCTTCGAGCGTGGCCGGCCGATGGTGCACAACCGCATCCTGTTCGCCCGCGACGGCCATGTCTGCCTTTATTGCGGACAGCGCTTCCCGGTTCGCGAGCTGACCCGCGATCACGTGATGCCGGCGTCCCGCGGCGGACTCGACGTGTACCCGAACCTGGCCACGGCCTGCCGCGACTGCAACGCGCGCAAGGCGGACCGCACGCCGGAAGAGGCGCGCATGCCGCTGCTGGCCTTGCCCTACGAGCCGGACATGGCCAGCTACCTGTTGCTGCTGGCCTCCGGCCGGCGGATCACCGGTTGCCAGCAGGCCTTCCTGGAGGCCTTTGTCGCGCCGCGCCGCGCCGCGCCGCCGTCCGTCCTGACAGCTGTAGCTGGCTACAGTAAAATGGGGCATGGATATCGGCCTTGGCTGGAGCGTGGAAACGCGGCGCGCGGAGATCGGGCGGGTGGTGGACGCCCTGATCTCCGTTCACGGCTATTCGCGTGCGGAAGCGGTGGACCTGCTGTCCCGGCGCATGGGTGCGGGGTTCAATACCGTGGAAGGCTGGATCAGCGGCGGCGGTGAGGGCAGCCGTTCGCCGCCGCCCTGGCAGGCGATCCTGCTGCTGGAGTACGAACTCGGCCTGCGTCCCGTGCTGGATATCGCCGGCTGGGGTCGCACCCGGGGCGTGGCCAGCCGCAAGGTGATCCCGATCCTGCAGAAGCAGCGCCGCAGCTGAGTTGCATGGCGGCATGGCCGCCGCTAGTCTGCGCGCCGTTGCCGGAGCCCCCGGCGGCCGTAAGCGTTCACGTCAACCAACGCGTCACGTCTCCGGTTCGCCGGGCGGTCTTCCGTCCTGCGGGAGCGTGGCGCCCGGCTGACCGGATCACGGAGATTGCAATGAACGCTTCAAACCCGCAGCACACCATCGTCTTCGGCATTCGCAAGCTGCCGCCGCGCTACGCGAGCCTGGTGATGCCGCTGCTGCTGTCCATCATCATGACCTGCATCGTTTCGCTGATCAGCACGCTGCGCGGTATCGGCCTGGCTCCGCACTTCCTGTCGCTTTGGATGAGCGCCTGGGCGCTGTCCTGGGTGGTCGCCTTCGCGGTGCTGCTGATGGTGCTGCCGCTGGTGCGGCGGGCCACGGCACGGCTGGTGCGCATGGAGCCCTGAAGGCTGGACGATGCGGTACGCGGAACGGGCCTTCGGGCCCGTTCTTCGTTGTGGCCTTCAGAGCCGGTCGTTGAAGGCGGAGATATGTGCCACCTGGAACACGCCTGACAACGACTGCAGTTGCGCGCGGTGCAGCGCCGCCAGGCGCTTGAGGCAGGCTTCGCCCTTGGTCGTCAGGCGCACCTGGACCTGCCGGCGGTCGGACTCGCTGCGCTCCCGCTGTACCAGACCCGCCGTCTCGCAGCGCGTCACCAGGGCCACCGTGCCGTGCTGCTGGATCTGCAGGCGCTCCGCCAGCTCGCCCACCAGTGCCCAGTCACGCTGCGGGTTGCCCTTGATGTGCAGCAGCAACTGGTACTGCAGGCCGGTCAGCCCCTCGGCCTGTGCGGCGTCCTCGCTGAAGCGCAGGAAGCGCCGCAGCTGGTAGCGGAATTCGGACAGCGCCTGGTAATCCTGCGGGGTTGGGGCGGGTTGGGGGGAGGGCATGGGCGGGGCTCGGCAGGTGGCGCTGTTATGTCACAACATGATGTAATTGACGACTCATCATTGTCTCCCGAATCCCCATGGAAAACCTGTTGCCGGGCTGGCTGCGGAGCCTGCTGCCGTCCGCCGCCACCGTCAGCCAGGCAGAACGCCTGCGCTCGGGCACTGGTGCCCTGCTGGGCGTGCTGCTCGCCGGCCTGGGCAGCACGGCGATCCTCGGCGCTACGCCGGGTGCCGTCTGGCTGCTCGCACCGATGGGCGCCTCGGCGGTGCTGCTGTTCGCGCTGCCGGCCAGCCCGCTGGCGCAGCCCTGGTCGCTGCTCGGTGGCAATCTCGTCGCCAGCCTGATCGGCGTCAGTTGCGCGCGCTATATCCCGGCGCCGGTGGCGGCCGCCGCCGCGGCGATCTTCCTGTCGATCGGTGCCATGTTCGCGTTGCACTGCCTGCATCCACCCAGTGGAGCAATCGCGCTCACGGCGGTGCTCGGCGGCAGCCAAGTGCAGGCGCTGGGTTATGGCTTCGTGCTGGCGCCGGTGATGCTCAACGGCTTGCTGCTGGTGGCGGCTGCCGTGATCTACAACCGCGCCGTCGGCCGTCGCTATCCGCATGCGCAGCAGCCGGTCGTACCGCATCCGCACCATACCGCTGACCTGCTGCCGACCACGCGCCTGGGCTTCACCAGCGCCGACCTGCAGGCGGTGCTGAAGGCGCATGACCAGGTGCTGGACATCAGCGCCGATGACCTGGAGGACCTGTTCCTGCGTACCGAGCGCCACGCCCACCGGCGTCGCTTCGGTGAGACCTGCTGCGCCGACATCATGGCGCGCGACATCGTCACCGTGGAGTTCGGCAGCAAGCTCGCCGAGGCCTGGGCGCTGATGCGCGAGCACGCCGTCCAGGCGCTGCCGGTGATCGACCGGGGCCGGCATGTGATCGGCATCGTCACGCGCTCCGATTTCCTGCGCCAGGTCGATCCGCTGGAGCTGCGCGGCATGGGCAGCCGGCTGCGGGCACTGCTGACCTATACCGCGCACAGCCATACCGACAAGCACGAGGTGGTGGGGCAGATCATGACCGCCCGGGTGCAGACGGTGCGCGAGGACACCCCCATTGTCGAACTGGTGCCGCTGATGTCCGATGCCGGCCTGCATCACGTGCCGGTGGTGAACGAGGAGCGCAAGCTGGTGGGTATGATCACGCAGACCGATTTCGTGGCGGCGCTGTACGAAACCAGCCTGGCGGAACTGCAGGGCTGAGATCTTGCCCGACGCCATCACCCCCTGGATGGGGTGTGGTTGCGGCCAAGCGTGCACCAGCGCACAGCCGCTCGCCGGGGTGGAGGCATATCCTGGGGTGATCGTGCGCCGCTCCCGCCGGGGGATGGCCCGCGACATCGCCATCCACGACGCTCTCCGGGGGAGTGAACATGAAGAAGGTCCTGCGTTGCCTGCTGTTGCTCGGCACGACCCTGGCTGTAGGCTGTAGCGACAACGATGGTGCCGGCCCGGATGGAACGACCCCGCCGCCGGTGGCCACCAAGGCCGTAGGTGGCCTCGCCGCCATTGGCGCGGCGATCTCCGGCGGGCAGGTGAGCCTGCGCTGTGCCGATGACAGCACCTATTCCGCCACCACGGCCGCCAACGGCAGCTGGATCATCGCGGCGCTGCCCGCTGCGGCGCTGCCCTGCGCGGTCCGCGTCACTGGCGGCACCACCGGTGGTGCCGCCAACACCAATACCTTCTACTCGCTGGCGACCAACCGCGATGGCGCCGTCAGCGTCAATGTCACGCCGCTGACCGACCTGGTGCTGGCCCGCGCCGTGGGCGGCAATCTCGCTACCTGGTTCGCCGGCACCGGTGCTGCTCGCCTGAGCGATGCCGTGGCGGATCTGCCTGCGGCCATCGCGGCCCTGCGCGCCGATCTCGGTACCGCCGGCTACACGCTGCCGGCACCGGCGGGCACGTTCGATCCGTTCCTGGCGCCGCTCTCGGCCGGTACGCCGACCGATCCCTACGACGCCCTGCTGGATCGCCTGGGCGAGGCCCTGCGCGACGAGGGGCGCAGCTATGCGCAACTGCGTGCCGACTTCACTGAGCCGGGCGAGGGCAACATCCTGCCAGCGCCGGTGACCGAGCCGGAAGAGCCCGAGCCGGCCGGGTCCCTGGCCGCGCAGATCGGTGCGGCCTTCGCCGGCACCTACGTGCTGTCCTGCCCGGCGGAGGGCGGACCGGTGACGCGCACGGTGGTGATCAACGCTGATGGCAGCAGCCGCCTGGATGGCGCGGTGGCCGTGGGCACCGGGCAGGGCGGCACGATCGAATTGAGCAGCTCTGCCGTGCTGGCGATTCTCATCCAGCGTGCCGATGGCCTGAGTATTCGGCTGCAGTTCAACGGCGATGGCAGCTTGGCCAGCGGACAGGCGGCAACCTCGGGGCAATCCCCCGGCTGCGCGGCCGTCAGCGGCAGTGCCAGCCTGGGCAGCCTCAGTGCCTCCACGCTGATCGGCAGCCTCGCGCGATCGCAGACGCTGACTTGCGGCCCCGGCGCGGCGGGCACTCCGGTGCTGACGGGCGAGACCGCCTACATGGTGGCCGCCAACGGTGCCATGTCCTTGGGCAGCCTCACGGTCTCGGAAGCGCAGTACCGGGCCGGCGGCTACAACGTCAAGGACGGAGCCAGCTTCCCTGGGGCGGCGCCCGGCAACGAGATCATGCTGTACAGCGCCACCTCCGGTCCTACCGGGGCTGAGCTGTACCTGACGCTCTACACCGATGCGGCGGGCAATACCGCCAAGGTGAACTACCGCAACTTCACCTCGACCGCGGGCGATTGCCTGCCCCCGACCTGAGCGGAGCGGAGTGTCATCAGGGGAGCGGGCTGCGGCCCGCTCCCCTTTTTTGTTCCGCCGCACCGGCGTGAGCCCTGTGCGGCGCGTCTCAGTCCGCGGCCCAAGCGTGCGGCAGCGCACGGATGCCGACGGATGCCGGCGGAATACTCGCAGCCGCTTTTGGGGATTGCGGAGATCGGTTCATGAACAACAACAGCATTCGTTGCCTGGCCCTGCTGCTGGGCCTGGGCATCACCGCGGTGCAGGCGCAGGACGAGTCGTCGCCCGGTGTCGTGGGCGGCGTGGGGCAGGTAGTCACCGAAAAGGCCGAGCGCCAGCAGAACCGCGTCGAGAATGCCGTGGACTACCGTGTTGACCAGACCACGGACCGCGCCGTCGACAAGGCCTTGAACAAGGCCCTGGACAAGATCTTCGGCCGCTGAGGGCATTCCATCCGCTAGACTGGGTCACTGGCGGATGACAGCGGGGCTCGGCCCCGGACCGGGATGACCCTCTACAAGGCCTACGCCGACGATCTGGCGGAGATGATCGAGCGCGGTGCCCTCAAGGCGGGGCAGCGCATGCCTTCGGTGCGCGAAGCCGCGCGCCACCGCGGCCTGAGCGTGGTCACCGTGCTGAAGGCCTACCACTGGCTGGAGGCCCGTGGCCTGATCGTGGCGCGGGAGCGCTCGGGCTACTACGTTGGCAGCCGGCCCCAGGCCTATCCGCCGCAGCCGGCGGTGTCGCGCTCCGCCACCGTCTCCACCGCGGTGAAGAAAGGCGACCTGATCTTCGAGGTACTGGATGCCGTGCAGCGGCGCGTGGTCGTGCCACTGGGCTCGGCGTTTCCCAGCCCGCTGCTGTTTCCCCTGCAGGGCCTGTACCGCTCGCTCAACCGCAGCGTGCGGCACCTGGACCCATGGCGCACGGTCACCGACCTCGCGCCCGGCAACTGGGAACTGCGACGCCAGATTTCGCTGCGCTACCACATCGACGGCATGGAGATTCCGCCGGACGAGCTGGTGATCACCGACGGTGCGATGGAGGCGCTCAACCTCTGCCTGCAGGCGGTGACCCGGCCGGGCGATGCCGTGGTGATCGAATCGCCGACTTTCTACGTGGCGTTGCAGGCGCTGGAGCGCTTGGGCCTGCGCGCCATCGAGGTGGCCACGCATCCGGGCGAAGGCATCGACCTGGCCGCGCTGGAGACCGTGCTGCGCCAGCAGCGCCCGGCGGCCTGCTGGCTGATGCCGAACTTCCAGAATCCCACCGGGGCGCTGATCCCGGATGAGCGCAAGGAACAGCTGGTGGCCCTGCTGGAGCGCTACCGCGTGCCGATGATCGAGGACGATGTCTACGGCGAGCTGTACTACGCCTCCACGCGGCCCAAGCCGGCCAAGGCCTTCGACCACAGCGGCAACGTGCTGCACTGTTCCTCGTTCTCCAAGTGCCTGGCGCCGGGCTACCGCATCGGCTGGACCGCGCCGGGGCGTTACGCCGCGGCGGTGCGTAGGCTCAAGCTGGGCACGACGCTGTCTGCCGCCATTCCGTCGCAGCTGGCCCTGGCCAACTATCTCGAAGGTTCCGGCTACGACCGCCACCTGCGCCGGCTGCGCGATGCGCTGTTCGTGGAGCGCGATGCGATGATCAACGCGATCCGCGAGTTCTTCCCCGAAGGCACGCGCGTGACGCGGCCGGAGGGCGGTTACTTCCTGTGGGTGGAGATGCCGCGCGGCACCGACAGCCTGCAGTTGCATCGCCGTGCACTGGAGCAGGGCATCAGCATCGCGCCCGGTGCGATCTTCACCGCGCGCGACCGCTACTCGCACTGCCTGCGCCTGAACTACGGCCACCCGCAGGACCGACGTGTGCTGCGCGCGCTGAAGACGCTGGGGCAGCTCGCTCGCGAGTGTCGCTAGGGCCTGTCAACGCTACCCGTTACTGCCCCGCCATGCGCAGCGCCAGGTGCACCGCGCCGTAGAAGATCAGCGCGACGATGCCGGTCATCGCGAATCCCAGCAGGATGAAGTGCCAGGGATTGCCGTGCGTGAAGTCGCGCTCGCGGTTGCGCGAGCTCTGCACCCCGAAGAACGAGGCGGCCACGCTGACGAAGGTCTGCATCAGCGTCGGCGTGGTGACGGGGTCGGTCGGATGGCGCTGGTTCATGTCGTGCTCCGGTGCAGGTGGTTGGGAAGGCTGCGCGTGGCCAGGGCCTTGAGGGCGTCCTGGGGATCCTGGCCAGCGGCGAGTGCAAAGCTGTCGAAGCCGCAGCGGCGCATCTGCCGCAGTTGGTCTTTCAATACGTCTCCGAAGGCGCGCAGTTCGCCGGTCCAGCCGTGCTGCCTGCGCAGGCGATGCGCCACCGACAGGCTGCGGCCGTCGCGAAAGCTGGGGAAACGCACCGCGATCAACGCCGCCTCCGCCAGGAATCCGGGCGCGGCTTCGAAGTCGTCATCGGGTCCGATCCAGATGCCGCAGACGCGGCCGCGGGGGCGCTGTGCCCAGTCCGTCATGTGCAGGACCGGCTTTGCGGCGGCGGGCGCCGCTCCCGGTGCGAGCCACTGCCATTCGTCTGTTACCAGACGCGGCTGCCCGTCGATCAGCTTGATCAGGCGGGTATCGGCAGTGGGCGGCTGGGCGGCGGGGCGAAGCATCGGGGCATCTCCGGTATGGCGCCAGAGTGCTCCTCATGCCGCCGTGGGTTAATCACCAGATGCCCCGATAAAACCTATAACAGTTATCTCGCCTGTCGCCATCTGTTATAGGTTTTTTTGCCGCTTCTGCCGACTCATCCACGGGCGCCGACGCCGGACAATCACCTCAAGCGCCATGGGGCGTATGCGGACGAGGTGGGCAGATGAAGAACCGATATCCAATGGCATGGCTCGCCGTCCTGTTGCTTGCCTGTGCCGGCGCGGCCGGCGCCGGTACGACAGACCCGATGGCCGAGCGTGTGCAGGCCTGTGCCGGTTGCCATGGCGAAGAGGGTCGCTCGGCGACCGAGTCGTATGCCCCCTCGATCGCCGGCAAGCCTGCAGGTTACCTGCACCAGCAACTGCTCGGCTTCCGTGACGGCCGCCGCCAGCACGCGGTGATGCAGCAGATGCTGGCCTGGCTGTCGGACGACTACCTGCGTGACATGGCGGCCTACTACGGCTCGCGCGAGCCGGCGCAGGTTCCGCGTCCGCCGCAGGCGACGCCCGCGGTGCTGGCGCGTGGCCGCCAGCTGGTGGAGCAGGGCGATGCGGCTCGGCGCCTGCCGGCCTGTGCGGCCTGCCATGGCGACAACTTGCTGGGGGTGCAGCCGGCCATCCCGGGCCTGCTGAACCTGCGCGCCGAATACCTGCAGGCGCAGCTCGGCGCCTGGCGCAACGGATCGCGGCATGCCCCCGCGCCCGATTGCATGGCCGACATCGCGCGGCGCCTGAGCGGCGAGGAGATCGCCGCCATCACGGCCTGGATCGCAAGCCGCGAACTGCCGCAGGAGCATCGTCCCGCGGCCCGCCGCGCCCAGCCGCTGCCGATCGATTGTGGAGGTGTGCCGTGAAGATGCTGCTGAAATGGTTCGCGCTGTTGCTCATCCCGGTGTTGGCCGCGTTGCTCTGGCTGGCCTGGCCGGACCTGCGAGAGCCGCCGGTGATCGAGAGTGCTGCGCCGCCGGCCAGCGACGGGCAGATCGAGCAAGGCCGTTACCTGGCGCGCGCCGGCAACTGTATCGCCTGCCACACGCAGGCCGGGCAGGCGCTTTACGCTGGCGGCCGGCGCATCGGTACGCCGTTCGGCGACGTGTTCAGCACCAACCTGACGCCGGATCGCGAGACCGGGCTGGGCGCCTGGACGCCGGGTGAGTTCTGGCGCGCCATGCATCATGGCCGCTCGCGCGATGGCCGCCTGCTGTACCCGGCCTTTCCCTACACCAGCTACACCCGCGTCAGCCGGCAGGACAGCGATGCGATCTTCGCCTACCTGCAATCGCTGCCGCCGGTGGCGGCGCCGCGGCAGGAGCCGGAACTGCGCTTCCCCTACAACACGCAGCTCGCCCTGATGGCCTGGCGCGCGCTGTACTTCCGCCCTGGCGAGCACCGCGAGGAGGCGCAGCGCGCGCCGGAGTGGAACCGCGGCGCCTACCTGGTCGAAGGCCTGGGGCACTGCAATGCCTGCCACACCGCGCGCACCGCCCTGGGCGGCATCGACATGGCCCGCAACTATGGCGGTGGGCCGATCCCGATGCTGGGCTGGGAGGCACCGCCGCTGGCCGCAGCGCAGCCGATGTCGGACGCGGAGGCGGCGGACATGGCCGAGCTGCTGCAGGCGGGCACCTCGCGCCGCGGCGTGGCCACCGGGCCGATGGCCGAGGTGGTCTTCCACAGCCTGCAGTACCTGCGGAGCGCGGACATTGACGCCATGGTCACCTACATCCGCAGCCTGCCGCCGGTGGGCGATGCGCCCGCGCCGCGCCAGCCGCGTGTGTCGGCAGCGCGCAAGGTCGAGTTGATGCGCGGCGGCGAGCCGATCTACCGGCAGCATTGCGCCGACTGCCATGGACAGCAGGGCGAGGGGCGCGACTACGTCTACCCGGCGCTGGCCGGCAACCGCATGCTGACGGGCGCCTCGGCCGGCAACGCCATCCGCAGCGTGCTGATGGGCGGCTACGGACCGAGCACCGCGCGGCACCCGCAGCCGCATGGCATGCCGTCGTTCGCGCAGCGCCTGACGCCCGAGGAGATCGCCGCGGTGTTGACCTATGCGCGCGGCAGTTGGGGCAACGAGGCTGCCGCGGTCTCGCCGGTGGAGGTGCAGCGGCATTGAGCCGGCTGCACCGCCGGCATCATCAATGCAACGTCATCACCAGGGGCGCGCCGCGGGTGATGATCATGGTGTGCTCGTACTGCGCCGAGAGGTTGCCGGGCGCCGCCATCAGCGTCCAGCCGTCGGCGGCCTCGCGCACGATGCGGCTCTGGGTCGACAGGAAGGGTTCGATGGTGATGACCATGCCTTCCTTCAGCACCCGGCGGTCGCGGGGATTGTGGTAGCCGAGGATATCGACGGGCTCCTCGTGTAGTGCACGGCCCACGCCATGGCTGGCCAGGTTCTCGATGACACGGAAGCCGTGCTGGCGGGCCACACGCTCGATGGCGGCGCCGATGCCGTTGATCGGCTGGCCGGCGCGGGCCACCTTCATCGCCTCGGCGAGCGCGGACTGCGTGGCCTGGCAGAGGCGCGTCTTCAGCGGGCTGCCCGGCGGGATCGCGCGCGTGCCGCCGGTGTCGGCGAAGTAGCCGTCCAGCTCCGCCGAGACGTCGATGTTCAGCATGTCGCCGGCACGGATGACCCGCTCGCCGGGAATGCCATGCGCGGCTTCCTCGTTCAGGCTGATGCAGGTGGCGCCGGGGAAGTCGTAGGCCAGCTGCGGAGCGGAGCGTGCGCCCTGTTCGGCGAGCAGGGTGGCGCCCAGGGCGTCCAGCTCGCGGGTGGTCATGCCCGGTTCGGCGGCGTCCAGCATGCGCTGCAGCACCTGCGACACGATGCTGCCGATACGTCGCAGCCCGGCGATGTCGCTCTCGCTTTCGATCGTCATGTCCAATGCTCCCGGAGACTGACGGTCATTCTATGCCGGGACCCGGCACCGACCAGCGGCGCGAGGGCCGCTGGCCGGTGCTCAGCCCACCAGCACGATGATGTCGCGCCCGCGCAGGGTTGGGGCGAGTTGCATGGCGTAAGCCACGGCACGCGCGTCGTCCAGCGCCAGCTCGGCCTTCAATTGAGCGCGCAGGTATTGCTGGACCCGGGCGCCTTCGTCTGCAGAGACCTCGGGGTAGCGGACACGGCCGCTGCCCTTGATCCAGGCATGTTCGCGGCGGCGTTCGCGGTAGGCCCCGCTCCAGGCTTTCTGCTCGCGGTCTTCCGTCGGTTCGTGATCGGGCTCGATCAGTGCGAGGTCCGCCGCGGCTTCACGCAGGAAGGGCAGGATGAAGCCGATGCTGTCCGCGCGGCTCTGGGTAGCGGCCACCAGCACCGGGAACATCGGCCGGATGCCGGGCCGCTGCCGGTACTGCATCAGGGTTTCATGGCCCAGCAGGGCGTGGAAATCATTGGCCAGCAGGGCGTAGGGATGCGGCCCGGCTCCCAGGCTGTGGACGAAGTGCGTGCTCTCCTCCACCGAGGCCCAGTGCCGGAGCGCGGCGGTGCGGGCGTCATCCTCGTCGGTCACTTCGATCCGGGCGCCGTGCTGGGTCAGCTCCATCAGCAGTGACAGGTCATCGCGCAGGTCCTGCCGGCGCAGGAAGATGGTGCAGGGCATCTGCTGCACTTCGGCTACGCGTGCCACTGCCAGGCTGTGCTGCTTGAACTCGTTGGAGCACAGCAAGGCGCTCTTCTGCAGCAGCTTGGCGATGCTGGCTTGCACGACGGCGTTCTCGAATTCCGGCGTGGTCTGGCGGCTGTCCTCGCGCTTGATCAGTACGCGGGCCTGCTCACTGTCCGACACCGCGAGCGGCAGCTGTACCAACGGGGTAGGGCGCTGCAGCACCGGAGCAATCGCGGTAAACACCCGCTCATGGAAGCGCGCCTCCCGGCGCAGTTCCCGATAGCCTGCCGCGAGGCGCTCCAGGGTTTCATGCGCTTCGCCCAGGGCCGTGTCGCCCAGGCGGCGTTTGCGGGGGGCGGCGGTGGGCGTCTCGGGCTCCGCGGCGGGCGCCGGGACCTGGTGGGGTGCCTCGGGGGTGGCCTGGTCGAGCGCCTCGCCTTCGTTGAAGGCTGTCCAGAGGCCTTCAACGGCGCTCCAGTCCAGCGCCTGGTTGGCGACCGGCTGCGCGCGCGCATTCCGGGCGGCCCGGCGGAACAGGTCGCGATTTCCCTGGGCCCGGTAGACGTCGAACAGCATCAGCCAGATATCTCCACGGGCGGGCTGGACCTGGATCGTCTGCTGCAGCAGTAGGGCAATGTCGCCGGCCAGGTCGCTGCCGGACTCGATGTCCACGTGTTCCACATCCATGGTCGGACGGATGCCGCGGACCAGCGTGTGGGTTTCTTCGATGCCCGATACGGCTTGCATGGTGTATCCCGGAGGGTTCGTTCTTGTTGTTCGAACCGCCCTTGTACTGTCTTTGCATGACACTTCACCAGAAATGAAGAGTCGTTCACGCGCTGTGGCGCGCAGGAGCGAGGCCTGAGGCGAGGAAATGAAGTGAGGTCCCGGATTTCCGGGCCGCGACGACGACGGTGGGAACGGCGCTAGGGCTTCGCGCCGGAATCACTCGTGTGCTTCACGCGCTTCAGGGTCTCGATCTTCGAGATCGGGCACTGGCTGCGGCCGCTGGAATCCTGGACCACCACGCTGTCCAGCGTGGTCAGCCTGCCGGCCGTGCTGGTGAAGCCCAGCTCCGAGGTGAACAGCAGGCCGGTGCAGGGTGCCATCAGGGTCAGCAGGTAGTGGCTGGAAGGACCCGCGTTGATGATGACGTGGTTGGCGTCCACCGAGTTCCAACCGTCCACCCGGTAGTTGAGGATTTCCTTCACCGGCTCGCCGATGACATAGCCGCGCGCGGCGACGACGTCTGCGATCGGCCGGGGTTCCGCGACGGGCGTCTGCGCGCAGGCGGCCAGCGCCAGCGCGATGATCGGCAGGACTCCGCGGCAGGTCTTGGACATGGTCATCTCCGGCAATGCTGGGGATGATCTTACTCCGTGTCCGGCGGCCGCCGGGAGGCCAGGTGTCAGCCCAATATGGGCTTGTAGTCCGGCGGAACGCCCTGCTCCCGGATCACTTCCCGGTAGGCCGCGACGGCATCGGTCGGCCGGCGCTTCAACTCGGGGTCGGTCAGCACGTCCACGGTGTAGAGGCCGAAGCGCGGGCCGTAGTGTCCCCACTCGAAATTGTCGGTGAGGCTCCAGTACATGTAGCCCACCACGTTCGCGCCCTCCGCGCGGGCGCGCTGCACCCAGTAGACGCAGTCCCGCAGGGCATCCTCGCGGCGCACGCCGTCCGGGCGCGGTTCGGCGTTCAGGGTGGGCATGCCGCTCTCCGCCACCAGCAGGGGCAGGCGCGGGTAGCGGCGGGACAGCTTCTTCAGTGCACGCCCCAGGCCCGAGGGGCAGGGGTCTGCTTCCCAGCTGCGTCCCTTGAGCACCGCGTCGGAAATCCCGCGGTAGTAGTAGTCGATCGCCATGCAGTCGAGCTTGTCGGTGACGCCGTCGAGGAACAGCCAGTCGGTGAACCACTGCAGGGCGCGCGAGCGCAGGCCTTCGCCCATCCAGACGATGTTGGACGACACCATGGCGCCGCCATCCAGCTGGTGGATCAGGTCGTAGACCTGGCGGTGGGCGCTGACGATGTGCTGGCGCATCAGCTTCACGCCGGCCCACTTCATCTTGCGGTACTTCCACTCGATGAGCATGAAGAACGCGGCTTCGTTGAAGGTCAGCCACAGCTTGACGTCGCGGCAATAGCGCTCCGCGATCAGGCGCGAGAACGCGACGAAGTCCGCGGTGGTCTGCGGGTTGGTCCACGCGCCCTGGTCGGCCACCCAGCCCGGATACACGAAATGATCCAGGGTGATCAGTGGCGCGATGCCGGCCTGCTTCATGGCCAGGATCAGGTCGTCGTAGTAGGCCATTTCCGCCTCGTCGATCTGTCCCTTGCGCGGCTCCACCCTGGCCCAGTTGATGCCGATGCGGAAGGTGTTGACTCCCAGGTCACTGGCCAGGGCCACGTCCTCGCGGTAGCGGTGGCGGAAGTCGACCGACCTGCCATAGCGGTCCTGCGTCGGCGCGTCGGCGTTGTAGCGGTCCCAGTTGGAATCGACGTTGCCGCCCTCGCTCTGGTATCCGGAGGCGGACACGCCCCAGATGAATTCAGGCGGAAGCGGCTTCAGCGGCGAGGAGTGGGTAGTTCTCATGGACGTGGTTTCTGTACGGGTCTGGGTTGCGCGTGTCGCGCGGATCAGGAGAGGACCTGCAGCACTTCGTAGCAGGCACCCATGGTGTGGTAGTCGACCTTGCCCGCCGGGCTCTTCTCGTCGGTCACGGTGCTGTTGTCCGGCGCCAGGATCCGGAACCAGGCGCCATGGCGATGATCGACGAAGTGCTTCCAGCTATAGGCCCACAAGCGCTCGTACCACTGCCAGTACTGGTCGTTGCCGCTGCGGTCCGCCAGCAATGCGGCCGTGGCGATGGACTCCGCCTGCACCCAGAAATACTTGTCGCTGTCATAGGGGCGGCATTGGCGATCCACGCCGTAGATCATTCCGCCGTGCGTGGCGTCCCAGGCGCAGCCCAACGCGCGGTCGAACAGCTCCCGCGCGCGCGGCAGGCGCCAGTCCGAAGGCTGGTGGCGGTCCAGGATCAGCAGCAGCTTGGCCCACTCGGTCTGGTGCCCGGGCTGGTAGCCCCAGGGCCTGAAGATGTTGCTGCGGTCGCCCTTGTTGTAGTCCCAGTCGGGCGTCCAGTCCCGGTGGTAGTGCTCCCACACCAGGCCATCGGTGGCGGCGGCCTGGCGGTTGACCATGTTGTCGGCCAGCAGGGCAGCGCGTTGCAGGTAGCGCGGCTCGCGCGTGGCCTCGTAGGCTGCGAGCAGCGCTTCGCAGGCATGCATGTTGGCGTTCTGGCCGCGATAGCCGCTCAGGCTCCAGTCCGCCGTGGCCTCGTCGGCATACAGCCCGGCCTGCGGTTCCCAGAAGCGGGCTTCCATCAGCGCCCAGGTTTCTTCGAGCCACGGCCGGGCTTCGTCGATGCCGGCTTCCACGGCCTTGGCATAGGCCAGCAGGACGAAGGCCAGTCCGTAGCAATGGTTCGTCCGGTCCTGGGGCAGGCCGTCGAACAGCGTCCAGGCATAACCACCCGTCTGCGGATCGCGATGTGCCGCCCGCAGGAAATCCAGGCCATGCCAAAGGGCATCCCGGTACTGGGACTCCCCAAAGCGGCGCCAGGCCATCGCGTAGTTGAAGATGAAACGCGTGCTGCTCACCAGGTGGCGCGAGCGCCGGTCGTAGACCGTGCCGTCATCCTTGAAGTAATGGAAGAAGCCGCCGGCGGGATCGATGCAGCGCGGATGGTAGAACGCCATCGTCGTGCGCACGTGATCCAGCAGGAACGCCGGAGAGCGGAAATCCGGTGGAGCCTCGGCCATCGTCAGCCCTGCCTGGCGGGGAGCACGTGCGGCGCCAGCAGCTCGCGCCACACCTGGTATCCGGCGCCCGTCAGGTGGATGGCGTCATAGGTGAATTCCTTCTTCAGCATGCCCTTGCCGTCATCCAGGGTGGGGAACAGGTCGATGAAGCCGATGCCGCGCTGCGCCGCGATCTCCTGGTAGCGCTGGTTGAGCGAGCGGATGCGCTCAAGCATCTTGCGTGCGCGCGGCATGACCGTTTGCAAGTAGATGGGGCAGCCGGGCAGGGCGGCCTGCAGGCGTTCAACGATGGCTTCGACGTCCGCCGCGATGTCGTCGATGCGGCGCGCCGCGGCGATGTCGTTGCTGCCGATCAGCAGGAAGATCTTTTCCGGCCGGATCGAGATCAGCGGATCCAGGCGCAGCAGCAGGTGCTCGCTGCGTTCGCCGCCGATGCCGAAGTTGCGCGTGGCGATGTCCGGGAAGATCAGGTCCCAGCGGGCCTGGTGGGTGATGCTGTCGCCGAGGAACGCGATGCCGCCGCAGCCGGGCACGGCCGCCACCTCGATGCAGCCCCGCCAGGCGCCCCATAGTTTCCTGGCGAAGAAGCGCTCGAACAACATGCCGATCAGGCTGCGTCTCATGATTTTTTCTCCTCGTGTCTGATGATGTGCAGCGGCTTCAGACCGCTTCCGCGCGCCGGGCCTGCAAGGTGGCCTGGTTGCGCTGGTGAAGAGCGCGCGATATCGGGTAGAAGCCGATGGACGCCAGCGCCAGGATCACCATTACTCCGATACCCAGCACATAGAAAATGCCCAGGCGCTCGACGATGTCCGGGTTGATGGTGGCAGGGTCGGCCTTGTCGGGAAATCCGACGACGGTGAGGATCACACCCGAGAGGAATACGCCCATGCCGGAGACGCCCTTCTGGATCATGATCAGCGCGGCGAACATCAGGCCTTCCATGCGCTGCCCGGTCTTGGCCTCGATGTGGTCGGCGACGTCGGCCAGCATCGAGCTGCCCATGATCAACGCCACCAGCACGGTGGCGCCGATCAGCACGCCTTGCAGGATCAGCCAGGGCAGCATCTGCTGCGGTCCAAGGTCGATGATGCCCAGCAGGCGCAGGCTGATCAGCAGCACGAAGGCGACCAGCGCCAGCCCATAGGCGCCGATGGTCACGGCCTTCTTGCCAAGGTGACGGGAGAAGCCCGCCACCACCAGGCCCACGATCACGCCCAGGCCGTAGCCGCCGGCGATCGCGGCGAGCTGCGTGGACTGGAGCTTCCAGAAGTAGGTGTTGACGTAGGTGCCCAGCGCGGTAGACACGCCCCCGGCGATGGAGAAGAAGAACACGCAAAGCACCACGCTGACGTAGGCGCGATCGGTCAGCAGGTGCTTGAGTCCCGTGACGAGGCCCTGCTGGTGGTGGGCCGGGGTGGAGGCGATCAGCGAGGGGATGCGGTCATGCGTGCCGCGCGCGGCAACCAGCACGCTGAACAGCATGATGGCGGCGGCTACATAGCCGTACTGCACATAGCCCTCGGCGTTCAGCTGTCCCACCGGCTGTTCCGCGGTCGGCGCCAGGAAGAACTGGAACACCACGACGCCCATGCCCACCAGGCCGATCGCCATGAACAGCGAGCGGTAGGTGGCGAGCGTGGTGCGCTCGTCGTAGTCGCTGGTGAGCTCGGCCATCAGCGCGGCCGATGGAATCTCGTAGAGGCTGATGGAGAGGCGGACGATGACGGAGGTGACGACGAGCCAGACCATCTGCGTGGTCTGCGAGGCCTCCGGCGGCGCCCAGAACAGCGCGTAGGCGATGGCCATGGGCAGGGCGGCGCCGTACATGAACGGATGCCGCCGTCCCCAGGAGGAGCGGTGGTGATCCGACACCTGGCCGATGATCGGGTCCAGCAGCGCATCGATCAGGGTGGCGATGAGGATCGCCAGGCCCACCTGGGACGCCGGCAGGCCGACGACCTGGTTGTAGTAGAGCATCAGCAGGGCGTTGAAACCCTGGTCCTTGATGCCGAAGGCCAGGGAGCCGAATCCGAAGGCAAGCTTCGTTTTGGTGGGCAGTTGGTTCATGTCCGGGAAATCGGTGCGCAGTCGGCCTGGCCCCGGCGCGTAAAAGGCCTGAAGGCAGATACCGACCCGGTTATTGGGCTAACGAACGGCAGGTTGCATTTCTGGGTGAATGCTCTTATCGTTGCCCCATCCTAGGCTAACGATCGTTCGTATGTCAAAAGTCCCTGCCACCCAAAGACGACTGGCTGCCATTGCCACCGTCCTGCCGCCCGGAGCGACGCCGGAAGGCTCGCGTGGCGTCATCCTCGGCGAGGCCCTGCGCCTGTTCGTGGCGCACGGGTACACGCCGGAGCTCGACAAGACCGCCGATCAGATCGCCGACACCTACGGGGATTTTGCCTGCCGCATCGTCGGCGCCATGAACTGAATTTCCACCAACCAGGGCGGCACTAGACCGCTTCTGTAGTGCATACGAGGAGAGTTATCCATGCTCCATAAAAAGAGCGCAATGGGCGCTGCTGCCCTGCTGGCTGTTATCCCGATGACCGTTACGAGCTCCCCCGCTCTGGCGGAGGACACGTCGCTCGACGACATCCTGCTGTCCATCGATGCGCCGTCGTCGGAGCCAGCATCGCAGCCCGCCGGCAACGCAGCCGCGCCCGCTCCGGCGAGTTCGTCGTCTGATGCTTCGTCCGCCAGCGCCGACACGCCCGCGGAAGCGGCGCCGGCATCGCCCGCCGGAGCCAGCACGGAATCCGCGGCGCCCGAGGTGCTGGACAGCATTCCGACGCAGGCCAAGGACACCGGTCCTGAGCCCACGCTTCGCGACAAGCGGCAGGGCCCGGCGCAGATCGAGGAGATCGTGGTCACCGCGACCAAGCGTGAGCAGTCGATCCGCGAAATCCCGGCATCGATCTCGGCCTTCTCCGGCGAGAAGCTGGAGAATTCCGGCAGCCTGGACCTCAACGACTTCATCCGCGAGTCGCCGGGCGTCACCGTGGCCCAGGGTGCGCCGGGCTTCTCGCGCATGACCTTCCGCGGCATCTCCACCGACACGCTGCCATCGGCGGGCAATGCCCAGCCGGTAGGCATCTTCATCGGCGACACGCCGTTCACCGATCCCTACATCGCCAACATCGTGCCGGACCTGAGCGCCTTCGACCTCGCCGGCGTGCAGGTGCTGAAGGGGCCGCAGGGCACGCTGTTCGGCGGCGCGGCGCTGTCCGGCGCTATCCGCTACGAGCTGCAGGAACCGGTGCTGGACACCTGGCAGCTGCGCGGCTTCTCCCAGTACACCGGCCCCGATCACGGCAGCACGGCGTTCACGCATGGGCTGTCGGTCAACACGCCGGTCGGCGACGAGGCGGCGCTGCGCCTGGCCTACATTCGCCGCGAGTACCCGGGCATTACCGACGACCTGCGCAGCGGCAAGCGCGACGTCGCCGAATCCTCCGGCGACCAGGTCCGTGCGCAGGCCCTGTGGAAGCCGGGCGACTGGAAGATCAAGTTCACCCATATCACCCAGACCTTCGAAGGTGACAACCAGCTCAACGAGGTCCGCTTCGCGGATGGCCCGCGGGCCACCGACCAGTCGGTGCTGCCGGCGCCGTCGAAGCACGAATTCGGCATGAACAGCCTGGAAGTCGCCTATGACTTCGACTCCATGCGCCTGGTCTCCCTGACGTCGCACGTCCACCGCGACGCGAATTTCAGCCGCGACATCACCTATTCGCTGGCCGGCAATCCGCCGCCGGGCTATCCGGCGATCGCGGGCGTGCTGACCCAGGTCGTCGACGATTCCAAGAGCCTGTCGCAGGAACTGCGGCTGCAGTCCAACGACAGCGGCCCCTTCGACTGGCTGGTGGGCGCGTACTTCTTCGACTATGACCTGTTCTTCAACATCCTGATCGACACGCCGCTGAATCGTAATCTGCTGGGACCCGGCGGCCTGCTCGGCAACAATGCCCTGCTCCAGCCCTTGCTGGACCTGCTGGGCCTGCCCAGCCTGGGGGCGGCCACCTCGCTGCTCGACGGTACCTCGGACGCCAAATCGCAGGAGCGCGCGATCTTCGCGGACGTCTCCTACGATTTCGAGAACGGCCTGACCCTGTCGGCCGGCGGCCGCTTCTACGAGACCGAGGTGACCGGCGGCTTCGTCGGCTATGGCCTGCTGGTCTCGGGCAACCAGAACCAGGGCCTGGGGTCGGATTCGAGGAACACGCTGAAGGAGCGTGGCTTCAATCCCAAGCTCTCGGCCACCTATCGCTTCACCGACGACGTCTCGCTCTACGCCGCGGCGGCCAAGGGCTTCCGCTTCGGCGGCCTGCAGAGCCTGCCCTCGACCCCCGCCAACGGCGTGCCGCCGACCTACAAGTCGGACACCTTGTGGAACTACGAACTGGGCCTGCGTACGGAATGGCTGGACAACACCCTGCAGGCTGACCTGACGCTGTTCTACATCGACTACAAGGACCCGATCATCACCCAGACCACGAATACCATTCCGCTGGCCTACAACACCAACGTGTCGGCGGCGGTGAGCCGTGGCTTCGAGGCCAACCTGCTGTGGAACACGCCGATCCCGGGTGTTACCTGGTCGGTCTCCGGCGCGATGACCGACGCACACATCACCGAGGAATTCACCGCCTCCAACGGTGACACGGTGTATCCGGGCCAGGAGATGCCGGGCGCCGCGAAGTACCAGTACAGCACCTCCCTGCAGTCGCTGCTGCCGCTGGGCCGGGTGCTGCTGGCCCCGAGCGTGGGCTACACCTACATCGGCAAGGGCTACAGCAACCTGACGCACGACGTGGAGATCAACGACTACGGCAGCCTGAACGCTGGCCTGCTGATCGCCACCGAAGGCGTCGTGGGAAATCCGAAGCTGGCCATCAACGTGACCAACATCCTGGACGAGGCCGGGGTCGTGGCCGGCGGCGCCGGCAAGGCCCTGCTGACGCAGCAGACCTACGAGCAGTACCTGCTCAGCCCGCCGCGCACGCTGACCGCGCGCTTCTCCTTCGAGTTCTGACATGGCTGTCATTCCCGCCACCGAAGCACTTCAGCGTTGGGCCCAGGCCGATGCACAACGCCCGGCGCTGACCGTCGATGGCCAGACGCTGACCCGCGGTGAGCTGGAGCGACGCAGCAACCGCCTGGCCCGCGAATTCCAGCGCCGCGGCGTGGGCGAGGGCAGCTTCGTGACCATCGCGCTGCCCAATGGCATCTTCTTCGTGGAGAGCGCCCTGGCGGCGCTGAAGCTGGGCGCCACGCCGCAGCCGGTTTCCAGCCGTCTGCCGCGGGCGGAGCTCGCCGCCATCGTCGCGCTGGCGTCTCCCTCGCTGGTCGTCGGAGCGGACGCGGCGGATTTCCCGGGTGTGGCGGTCATGGCCGCCGACTTCCAGGTCTCGCCGGAACTGTCCGACGAGCCCCTGCCGGTGAAGACGGCGAAGCACTGGAAGGCCCCGACCTCGGGCGGCAGCACCGGCCGCCCCAAGCTGATCGTCGCCGGCAGCGCCGCGGAGATCGACGAGAACGCCGCGGCCTATGCCATGCCGCTGATGCTGCCGCGCGAGGGCGCGGTGCTGATCCCCGGGCCGCTCTATCACAACGCGCCGTTCACCACGACGGTGCAGGCGCTGCTGCGCGGCAACCACGTCATCGTCATGCGCCGCTTCGACCCGGCCCAGACGCTGGAGCTGATCGAGCGGCACGGCGTCGGCTCCGTGCTGATGGTGCCGACGATGATGTCGCGCATCTGGAAGCTGCCGGAGTCCGAGCGCAACCGCCATGACCTGTCTTCGTTGCGCGTGGCCTACCACATGGCCTCGCATTGCCCGGAGTGGCTCAAGGCTGCCTGGATCGACTGGCTCGGTGCCGAGCGCATCTTCGAGCTCTACGGTGGCACCGAGATGCAGGCACTCACCGTGATCCGCGGCGACGAGTGGCTGCAGCACCGCGGCTCGGTCGGCCGCTGCGTGCTCGGCCAGATCCGGATCGTGGGCGAG
This sequence comes from Pseudomonadota bacterium, assembly GCA_052035235.1. Classification (GTDB taxonomy): domain Bacteria; phylum Pseudomonadota; class Gammaproteobacteria; order Nevskiales; family Nevskiaceae; genus Solimonas_A. The sequence continues at coordinate 109,263 of JBPOHT010000007.1, forward strand.
GACGGCCAGGAACTGCCCGCCGGCGAAACCGGCGAAATCCAGGTGCGCGAAGCCGCGGGAGCTCCTCCCAGCTATTTCTACCTGGGTGCCGAGTCCAAGCGCGTCGACGGCTGGGACAGCCTCGGCGATATCGGCCGCTTCGATGCCGACGGCTACCTGTACCTGGCGGACCGGCGCACCGACCTGATCCTGCGCGGTGGCGCCAACATCTACCCGGCCGAAGTCGAGGCCGCCATCGACGAACATCCTGCGGTGCACTCGAGCGCCGCCATCGGCCTGCCCGACGAGGACCTGGGCCAGCGCGTGCATGCCATCGTCCATGCGCACACGCCGGTGACGGCCGAAGAACTGTCGGCGTATCTCGCCTCGCGCCTGGTCAACTACAAGATCCCGTCTTCGTTCGAGTTCCTGGCCGAGCCGTTGCGCGGCGACGACGGCAAGGTCCGCCGCTCCGCGCTGCGTGAGGCGCGCATGGCAATCACAGAATCAACAAAGGTCATTGGAACGTGAACAAGCTTGAAGGAAAGGTTGCCCTCATCACCGGCTCGGGCCGTGGCATCGGCCGGGCCGCGGCACTGAAGCTCGCCGCCGAGGGCGCGCGCATCGTGGTGAACGATCTCGACGAAGGCCCCGCCAACGAGGTGGTCGAGGAGATCCGCCGCCTGGGCGGCCAGGCCGTGGCCTGCGCGGGCAGCGTGACGGATACGTCTTTCGCCGAGCGCTTCGTCAACACGGCGCTGGAGTCCTTCCAGGGACTGGACATCATCGTCAACAACGCCGGCTACACCTGGGACAACGTCATCCAGAAAATGAGCGACGAGCAGTGGGAGGCGATCATCGCCTGTCACCTGACCGCACCCTTCCGTATCCTGCGCGCGGCCCAGCCGGTCATCAAGAAGCTCAATACCCAGGACCGCGAGGCCGGGCGCCGAGTGGTGCGCAAGGTGGTCAACATCTCCTCGGTGGCCGGCCTGTTCGGCAATGCCGGGCAGATCAGCTACGCCGCCGGCAAGGCCGGCATCGTCGGCATGACCATGACGCTGGCCAAGGAATGGGGGCGCCTGGATACCACGGTCAATTGCGTGGCCTTCGGCTTTATCGAGACGCGCCTGACGGTTGCCTCCGGTTCCGGCACCACGGCCAACATCGATGGCCGCGAGATCAAGGTGGGCATCAACCCCGGCCTCAAGGAATCCATGGAGCGCAGCATCCCGCTGGGGCGCGTGGGCACGCCGGAAGATGCGGCGGGTGCGATCTACCTGTTCTGCCTGCCGGAGTCGGACTACGTCAGCGGGCAGACCTTGCTGTGCAGCGGCGGCGTCACCGGCATCTGAAGGACGAAGGCTCCATGGAGCAGGCAACAATGACAATGCAGACGGTGGAACGTGCGACCCGGCTCGGGCGTGTGCGGGGCATCGAACGCCTGGGCGTGGAAACCTACCGGGGGCTGCGCTATGCCGAGCCCGCGCAACGCTTCCGGTCGTCCGTGCTGGCCACATCGCCGTGGCAGGGCACCTACGACGCCACCCGCTTCAAGGCGATGGCGATGCAGCCCGAGATCGTCCCGCAGCTCTACGGCCCCGTGCCGGAGGCGGCGTATTCCGAAGACTGCCTGCTGCTCAACATCCATGTGCCGCAGGCGCCCGCAGACGGGCCGCGGCCGGTGATCTTCTTCATCCACGGCGGCAGCTTCACCGGCGGCAGCGGTCATTGCTATGACGGCACCGCGCTGGCGCGTGGCGCCGATGCGGTGGTGGTGTGCATCAACTACCGCCTCGGCCTCTTCGCCGCGCTGGACCTCGACTGGCTCGGCACCGATCGCGACGGCCAGGGCCAGCTGTGGCTCGGCGACCAGATCACCGCCCTGCAGTGGGTGCGCGACAACATCGCCGACTACGGTGGCGATCCGGGCCGGGTCACCATCATCGGCGAGTCGGCCGGTGCGGTGTCCGTCGCGGCGCTCTGTGCCGCGCCGGCAGCCAAGGGCCTGGTACACCGCGCCGTTGCCTGCAGCACCGGCTACATGGTCCCCGAGCCCTCCAGGGACGTGGTCGGCGTGATGGCCAAGGCGCGCCGCAAGTCACGCGAGGAAACCATCGCCTACCTGAAGACCGCTTCCTCCAAGCAACTGATCGGCCACCAGAAGCGCGGCAAGCAGCTCTCCCCCATTCCGGTTTCCGGCACCACGCTGCTGCCGGGACACATGAATGAACTGATCCAGGCTCGCGGCCCTGAGGCCGTGCCCCTGATCGCAGGCTACGCCACGCACGAGGGCGTGTCGCTGGAGCTCATGGTCAAGGCTGCCACCGGCTTGCCGGGCTTCGTCATCAGCATCATCGGCCACCTGGCCTCGCGCGGCATCGCCATGCACGCGGCCAAGGGCAAGGCCAACGTCAAGGATTACCTGCGCCGCCTGAAGAAGGCCACCGGCAACATTGGCTTCGGCAGTGCCTTCAACGACCTGGTCTGGACCGACGGGTTCCGCCGCGGCGCCGTCGACTATGCGGAGGCGACGACGAAGGCCGGCAGCCGCGCCTGGGTCTACGCCATGGATGTCCCGATGCGCTTTGCCGGGCAGTCCATCCCGTCCAGCCACGGCATCGATCTGGCGCTGACCTTCAACGTCAGCGACGATCCCGGACATACCGTCCCGAGGTTCATCGACCATCCGAAGGCTGCCGAGATCGAGCGCCGCTGGGTGTCCATGCTGGGCCACTTCGCTCGTCACGGCGAGCCGGGAACATCGCTGGGCCAATGGCCGTCCTATGAGCCGGTGCAGCGCGCGTCGATGTGGGTGACTGGTGACGGATGCCGCGTGGAACGCGATGCCGAGGCCCTGTTTCGCCAGCAGGTCTGGAAGTAGGAGTAGGCCCGCCACCGCTCTGGATAGAGCGGGGCGGTATCTGGAGGAGACGTGCATGAAGTCCAAGCGAAGCCCTGCGCCGGCCTGCGGCGCAATGCCTGAATCACATCACCCGGTGACGGCCGATGTCGCTGCTCTCTAACGGCTGGGGTGTGGCGGAACCGGCGATGGCACATGGGCTGTTCAGCCCTGTGCCCGAGGCGCTCCACTCATCCGCGGTGCGATCATGGGTGGTCCCCCTGGTTCGACGGAACGCCGGCGGCGAACTGGCGGACGTGTTCAAGGCTTTCCTGGAGAGCTCCCCGGAGGCCCTGGTCTTCTTCGACCGGTTGGGTACCCCGTTGTGGTCGAACCGGCGCGGCGAGGCGCAGCGCTTGCGCTGGAACCGAGGCCTGGGGCCGGAGTTCGCGCAGCTGGCGCTGCCACAGGCCCTGTTTGCGGGACTGGAGTCCGGGCCTGTGCCCTTCTCGCTGAAGCATCCCGGGCGGCCCGGCTTCTCGGCCGACCTGATGCCGATGCCGGACGGCGGCTACGTGTTGCTGTTGCGCGACACGCGTGCGGAAGGCGAGGCCACGAACTATTCGGCCGAGGCCCTGGCCATCCTGCGCAAGCTGACGTCGTCGGAACAGCGCGTTGCGCGGCTGGCGGCCGAGGGCCTGCGCAATGCCGATATCGCCACGCGGCTGTGCCGCTCCAGCCGCACCATCGAGAACCAGGTGGCAAGCATCTGCCGCAAGCTGGGTGTCTCCAACCGGGTGCAGCTGGCGAGATTGCTGGTGGGTGAGACGTCGCGCCCTGGCGATGCCTGAATGGCATCGCCTGCGAGCTCGCACGGATGGCCATGGCGGGCCATTGCCCTTCCTCTTCGCATAAAAGAAAAACCCCGCCGGATCGCTCCGGCGGGGTTTTGATTTACCGCGGCTCGCTTACTCGAGGACCTTCAGCTCCACGCGACGGTTCTCCTCACGACCGATCTCCGTATCGTTGGAATCGATCGGGCGGG
>JBPOHT010000053.1:0-37783 GCA_052035235.1 Pseudomonadota bacterium
CCGCGTCATCCAGCGCCGCGCCTATGGCCTGCGCGACGAGGAGTACCTGCGGCTCAAGGTCCTCACCTGCATGCTGCCGAAGACATGAGTTGGTCGAAAAATCACCCACACGACTTCACGAAGACCCTTTTTATCTTCATAGGGTCTGTCATGGAGGTATTCAGACTCGGCCTTGGCGACGATGCTCGCGTCGATCTCCCTCTGTCGGGCGATGCGCTGCTCCCACCATTGTCTGTGCAGCTTGGCTGCGAACTCAGGCCATCCCTTGTCCTCCTCGCGCGGAATCTCCCACTCCTGCCACTGAGTAGAAAGAGCGTTGTTCAGCTGCTCGCGCAGCGATTCCATCCTCTTCTGGAATCTGTCCCAGATGACGTCGATCTCGGTATTGTTAGCGATGGATTTCAGCGTAATGTGCGGCACGCGCTCGCAGACGAATCCCATTCGGAGGCTGCCGTAGGTCGGTTTTAAAGACGGGACCGAGCGAGTTAGATCAGCTTCCTTCCGCTGCCCCTCCACGCTATCGACAAGGAGATAGTAAGAGTATCGCGCGCCCATGACGCGGGCACGCGCCAGTGCGAGTGCGACTCGCGAGGTGTCAATGGTGATCCAGCGCCTACCCCACTGCTCAGCGACATACGCGGTCGTGCCAGAGCCACAAGTCGGATCCAAGACGAGATCACCTGGGTCGGTCGACATTTGAACGCAGCGTTGCACGACGCTCGCACCTGTTTGAACAACGTACCTCTTGTCGCGCCCCGCGCCAGCGATGATGTCATCCCAGAAGTCCGTGATTACTTGTCCGGGTGCGTCGTCAAGGTATTTCTTCAGCCGAACATTCGATCCGGAACGAGCAATTCTTCCTGCTCGCGCAAGGCGATCCATGCCCTTTCTAGTCGTGGTCCAGCCACGCCCCTTGGACGGACGGAACTCATCTCCATGGAAGGGAAAGGCATAGCCCATCGCGGAGCTTTCTGAGGTATCCCGTCCCTGTCTTTGACTGGTGAGGGTGATCAGTTGAAGTGCTCGGCCTTCAAGTCCTCGGGCGTCCGCCTCTGAAGTGGTCATCCACCTATCCATTTCATGCTCGACGAGTCCGTAATCGTCGTCGCGACGAGCCCCATCGACTTGATAGAGTGTTCGGAATTTGACGCGGCGCTTATCTTTTGCGAACCAACAGAGATAGTCAGTGATGCCGGGTAGATGGACGCTGGTTGCTCCTCCAGACTTCTTGATCTGAATCTGAGCTACAAAATTCTCATCGCCGAACACCTCGTCGAGTACGGATCGGACGCGATGCACGTTTTCATCCCCGATTTGTACAAAGATCGATCCCGACTCAGCCAATAAGTCCCGCGCCATCGTGAGCCGATCGCGTAGGTAGGTTAGGTAGGAGTGGATACCGTCACGCCACGTATCGCGAAAAGCCTTGACCTGCTCCGGCTCGCGGGTGATGTGCTCGGCATTGCCGTCTTTGACATCACGACTTGTTGTCGACCACTGGAAGTTACTGTTGAATTTTATGCCATAGGGTGGATCGAAGTAGATGCACTGTACCTTGCCGCGCAGCCCCTCTCGCTCTGCAAGGCTGGCCATCACCTGCAGTGAGTCGCCGAGGATCATGCGGTTCGCCCAATGGGCATCGTGCTGATAGAACTCGGTCTTCGCGTCTTCGCTCGGGAGGCCGTTGAAGTCGGCGAAAAGATCAGCGATATCGCCGACTCTTGCTTTGGTGTTGTTCTGCGACTGCCGCTTGAGGTCGTCGATCAGAACCTTGGGATGAATCTTTTCCTGGATGTAGAGAGGTGGCGCGTGTACGACGAGGTCGCTCCAATCCTGCTGATCTTTGCCGCGCCAGACCAGCTGCGGGTCGAGGTCACGATTTCGGCGTTCGTAGGCGACACGAATCGGGGTCTGCACCGCCGGGTCGACCAGGCTCTGCGCCTCGGCGGTCGGAATGTTCTTGCGCTTGTCGGCCTCGTGCTTAAAGGCTTCGACACTTAGCGGGGTCTTCGGGGTTTTCGCTTTGGCCATGAGGCAGCTCTAAATTGTGATGCGGCGAATACGAAAGGATGCGCCGGCGTCGGCAGGCGCAGCATCAAAAGACCGGGGTGAGGTTCTCTGGAAATTCACAGCCCGAGCTCCTGCAGCATGGCGTCGAACTCGGCTTGGACCTTCATGGCGAAGTCCTCCTGCATCTCCCAGACATCTCCGAACTCGGCGAAGGCCCAGCGGCCGTAGCTTTGCAGATTGTTGACGCCCGGGATCCAGTAGGTGTCCATCGTGGATTTCTTGTCCTTGGCGTCTTCGCGCCGGTAGCCTTTGATCTCGACGATCAAGTGCAATGGGTCTGGTTGCCCATCGTCAATCAGCACGATGAAGTCCGGCCGGTACTGGCGCGTCTCGCTGCCGTAGAGATAAGGGACTTCCAGCCCAAGGTTGTGGTTCTTTACGTAGGCGCGAACCTTGGGGTGGTTCTCGGCCACGCGACAGAACTCAGCCTCCCAGTCGCTGTCGAGAATGATCCAGTTGATATGACTGCGGTCTGCGCGGGGTTCCCAGCGATCCAGCTTCGAGGTGCTGAAGTTGACGTGCGCTGTACTGCCCGTGGGGTTATAGGGATCGAGCACGGCCTTGATCCGCCGGTTCTTCTCGCGTTCAGCCTCGACGATGCCCTTGGTGATCCGTTCACAGGCCATGTCGGCGAGTTCCTGGTACATCAGCTGGGCGGGATAACAACCGCCCTTGCAGACCAGGCATTCGTCGAGCCATTGCTTGGTGAGGCGCTTGAGCTGCCCGAACAGATGCAGCTTGGCTTCCTCGCCGGGATCGCGCCACTTGGTATAGAGCAGCCGCTTTGTCAGGTGCATCAGCAGTGTCGACTGACGCATGTCGCCAAGATGCTGGAGGCTGAGGTCGACTGCCTCGCCGATGATTCCGGAATTACGCGTGATGGACGGACCAACAAGATCAGGGGTCAGTTCCAGCACAGAATCGGCGCCGAAGCGGGCCTCGAGGCGATCTTCGGGCAACTCGACCCGATATCCCTGGACCCGCGGGAAGCGAATCTCCAGGGCATCGCGCTCTGGTCTTACCGCCTTGACCTGAATGGTTTGACGAGGCTTCTGTGGTGGCGCCACCACTGGCTCGGCGGTGAAGTCGAAGGGGATGCCCAGCACGTCGGCGTACTCGACGTTGAACAGGCCTTCTTCGTTCAGATCGTACGAGAGGCGGCGGAGTGCGCGGCCGATAACCTGCTCGCAGAGCAGCTGTGTGCCGAAAGCGCGGACGCCCAATACATGGGTAACGGTGTTGGTGTCCCAGCCTTCAGTCAGCATCGACACGCTGACGACGCAGCGGATACCTTCGCCCAGCCGACCTTCCTTGCCGACGGTATTCATCACTTCGCGCAGCAGGGCTGCGTCATCGAAACCCTTGCCCGAGCGGATTTTTTCCGCGAGAGGTCCGCCACGCTCCAGCACTTCGCGTTTGAACTGCTCGATTTCCGGACCTGCCATGTCGCGGAAGTTGTCGTCGAGGGCTTCGCCGGACTCCAGCTGTTCGCTGTCGATCAGGAGGGTGCGGGGGCGCGGCAGCGGATCGCCGTGCTCGTTGTAGTTGCGGAACAGTTCCAGGCGGCCGTTTGCCGTCTGCACGCTGCCGTCCTCGTTTTTCTGCTCGAAGCCGGAGATGTAGTCGTAGACCAGCTTCGAGGTACTGGTGTTGTTGCATACCACGATGAAGCAGGGTGGCACTTTGACGCCAGCGGCCTGCCATTGCTCATACGTCTTCGTGTAGTGACCGTAGAGAGCCTCGAGTGCGGTCTGCAGTTCGACAGGGATGCTCAGCGGATCCAGAACAGAGGCCTTTCCGCGCCCCTTCTTCGGCATCTTCTTGCCAATGTGCTTCCACAGCTCGCGGAACTTGGGCATCTCCGCGGCAGCGTTCGGCAGGTTGTCGGCGATGGGCACACGGGGCAGCTTCACGATGCCGCACTCGATGGCATCCATCAGCGAGAAGTCGCTCATGCTCCAAGGGAACAGCGTGCCCTCGATATAGCCCGAGCCCCGGAGGAAGAAGGGCGTTGCTGACAGATCCATTACGCGCGTGATGCCAAGCTGACGCTGCACCGCGTGCAGGCCATTGATCCAGAGGCGAGCCGCTTCGTTATTGTCTTCGGCTTCCTTCTTGTCGTCGCCGGTCAGCTCTTCCTCGTCGTCCTCTCGGATGGGTTTTTCCTGGTAGCAGTGATGGGCTTCGTCATTGATCACCATCACATTCCGCAGCCCCATCAGCTCCTTCATCACTCGCTGGAGCATCTGGCCTTCGGTTTCAGCCGTGTCGAGTTCCTCTCCCTGACGTCCCTGCAGGAGCAGACGCCCGCCCTTGGACAGCTCAAGTCGCTCGCGCTGTTTGAAGGCGTGATAGTTGGTGATGACGATCTTCGCCTTCACCAGATCCATCATCAGGTCTGACGGCACCAACTCCCGGCTCTGGTAGTAGCTGTTCGGATCATTGGGCTGCAGGACCTGCAGGCGGTCGCGGATTGTCAGGCCTGGCGCGACGACCAGGAAGCCGCGGGTGAAGCGTTTACTGCCCGGTTTGCGGACGGCGTTGATCGTCTGCCAGGCGATGAGCATGGCCATGACGGTGGTCTTGCCGGCACCCGTTGCCAGCTTGAGGGCCAGCCTGGAGAGGCCGGGGTTGGCCTCTTCGTTCGCAGAGTCCAAGTGCTCCAGGTATTTCTTCGCTTCGACGCCCGACTGAGGGGCAACCTCGGTAAGCCAAATGGCGGTTTCCACCGCTTCGACTTGGCAGAAGAAGGGTCGTACCCCGGAGAATTTGTCGCTACGCCAGTGTTGTAGGAGCCGGGCAGTTTCGGGAGTGACTTTCCAGTCAGCGGGATTCGGGATACGGCGCCAGCGATCCACCTGGTCACGCACGCCGTTGATGATGGAGCTGTGGTAGCGAGTTTCCTCGGAGGAAAGCTCGTTGTACGACAACTCGGCTTGCTTGGTGCTCTTCTGCTTTTTGGGCTTGGGAATCGGGGTCAGGAACTCGGCGCGTCTGCGCGAGTCCGTGACCTTCTGTGTGGGTTGGCCACTTTCATCGAGCTCCCAGTGCCGGCTGGGGTAGCCGTAGGGCGAATTCAGGATCGGCCGCTGAAAAAACTGGTCGCTCATTGGCGCTGGAAACCCCCAACAGGTGTCTATTTCTTATTTTTCAGATATTTACACAGTCATGAGGCTTAAGTCATGACTGCGATCCCAGTTTGCAGCGGTTTTGCGGCCAGAGCGGCTCCTCGTGCCCCCTCCAGCCCAGTCGCAGGGATGCCAAGGTGGACTGAATTCCCAAAATGAAATGCCCCTGCAGAGAATCCGAGAATAGATTCATGCAGGGGCATCTTGTTGTTGCTGGCAGATCTCAGCTTAGCGGCGATATTCCGGCAAATCCCACGATACCGCTCATTTCGTCTCGATCAGCATCACCAAAATCTGACTGCCCCTTTATCCCTACGGCCAGATCTTAATCCCAGCTCAAAGCACCACCCGTCTGATACTCCGTCACTCGCGTCTCGAAGAAGTTCTTCTCCTTCTTGAGATCCAGCACCTCGCTCATCCACGGGAACGGGTTCTCCGTGGCGGTGGGGTAGAGCGGCTTGAGGCCGATCTGGCTGCAGCGGCGGTTGGCGATGAACTTCATGTACTCGTTGAACATGCTGGCGTTGAGGCCGAGCACGCCGCGGGGCATGGTGTCGTGGGCGTAGCGGATTTCCAGCTCGGTGGCTTCGCGGATCATCTCCAGGGCGTCGGCCTGGAATTCGGCGGTCCAGAGGTGCGGGTTCTCAACCTTGATCTGGTTGATGACGTCGATGCCGAAGTTCATGTGCATGGCTTCGTCGCGCATGATGTACTGGATCTGCTCCGATACACCGACCATCTTGTTGCGGCGGCCGAAGCTGAGCAGCTGCACGAAGCCGACGTAGAAGAAGATGCCTTCGAACACGACATAGAAGGCGATCATGTCGCGCAGGAAGCGCTGGTCGGTCTCCGGGGTGCCGGTGTGGAATTCCTGGTCGGCCAGGGACTGGGTGTACGGCAGGGCCCAGGCGGCCTTGTCGTGGATGCTGGGCACCTCACGGTACATGTTGAAGATCTCGGCCTCGTCCAGGCCCAGGCTCTCGATGCAGTACTGGTAGGCGTGCGTGTGGATCGCTTCCTCGAAGGCCTGGCGCAGCAGGTACTGGCGGCATTCGGGGTTGGTGAGGTGGCGGTACACGGCCAGCACGAGGTTGTTGGCCACCAGGGAATCGGCGGTGCTGAAGAAGCCGAGCGAGCGCTTGATGATCATGCGCTCGTCTTCCGTGAGGCCGGCGGGATCCTGCCAGAGCGCGATGTCGGCGCTCATGTTGATCTCCTGCGGCATCCAGTGGTTGTTGCAGGCGTCGAGGTACTTCTTCCAGGCCCATTCGTACTTGAAGGGGACGAGCTGGTTGAGGTCGGCGCGGCAGTTGATGATCTTCTTGTCGTCCACCTGGATGCGGCGGGCGCCCATGGTCAGGTCTTCCAGGCCGGTGGCGCCGGCTTCGACGTGAGCCTGGGTGGTGGTGAGCTTGAAGTCCCCGGCGGCAGGGACGGGCGGCACCGGGCTGGGGTGCACGTCGGCCACGGTGCCCATGACGATGGCAGCGTGGGAGGCGGAGCGCGGCGCCTGCGGGGCGGCGGGCTTCGGGGTGGGGATGGTCGGTTCGTCGTCCCAGGTCAGCATGATGTTTTCGCTCCTTGAGTCTCCGGGTGCTTGGCCCGGGTGCGTGCTTATTCGTCGCGCGTGGCTGCGTTCTTTGGGCCGCTGGTGGCCCCTCCCCCGGGGTCTGCCGACGGCATGGCTCGCGCCACGCGGTTTTGACAGCGCCCGGAGGGGAAGATTGCTCCCGCTGGGGGGCAACGTCAAGTGAAAAATACTACAGCTTGTGGCTGTTTTGTGGCCGCGTGCCCATATCTAGTGTGGCCCGGAATGCTTATGCGCCGCTTATGAGCGGCTTGCTGACGGCTTATGCACAGCTTTTGGGCGGGGTTGTGCACTGTTGCGGTGGATTTGATGGGTGGGGCGGGCGGGCTGCCCGGAAGTGGTGCCGGAAGGGCTGGGCGGGCCGTTCGTCGCCTTGGCATTGTTTGAGCTTTTGTCACAGGGTCGCCGGGGTCGGTGGCGGGCCGGTTCATGCTTCAACAGGCTCAGCACGAACGGCCTGCGGGCTGGGTTGCTCAAGCCGGGGCCAGGGGGCTTCAGGGTGCCGCGTGGGCTAGTCGGCGTCGCTGCTGTCGCCGGCATCTGCCCAGCCGGCCGGGAAGAAGGCGCGTCGCGGGGTGCTGCGGGTGGGGGCGCCGGGTTGGCGGGCGTCGCGGGCTTCTTTGGCCTGGGCGGCCTGGGTGTGCCGTTGCTGCTGGTGGGGGCAGGGCTCGCGGGCGAGGGGATCGCTGCAGCAATGGCAGTCCTGGCAGATGAGCCGGCCGCAGGCGCAGCTTTCCTCCCTGCCGTAGACCAGGGGCCATTTGCCGCAGTCCACCAGGAGGTCCTGGAGCTTGCCGCCACAGTGGGCGAGCAGGGTGCGCCGCTGCCCGTCGGGAAAGACGCCGCTGAAGATGCCGTTGCCCAGCAGGGTGAACTGGCGGATGCCGACGAATTTCTCGGGCGGCAAGTGCTGGTCGAGGGCGGCGAGGGTCTTGAGCAGCGGGGCGATGACCTGGGCGGGGTCGGCGATGCCGGCGCCGTTGGCGAGGCTGGCCAGGGCTTCGTGGCGCTCGGGGCTGGTGCCGAAGCGATGGTTGCGTGCCGCTGGCCTGGGCGGGGCGGCGGGGTGGAAGAGGGTTTCCAGGCTCTGTGCGTCGGAGGCTTGGCCGGCGAGGCGGCGGCGCAGCCAGCTGTGCAGGATGAAGAGGTAGAGCCAGGGCAGGCGCGGCACGGGGGCGGGGCTGGTTTCGCCGGTGCGCGCGTGGTGCCACTGCCGGCGCAACTCCTGCAGGAATTCCTGCTGCTGCTCGTCGAGGACGCGGGCGCCTTCGGGCGGGGCTTGGTCCAGCAGGCTCCAGAGGACGGGCGGGAGATCGCGGCGCAGGCGCAGTTCGAGCCAGGAGGGATCGGGCGCGGCCATGGCTTGGCGCAGGGCATCGAGTGCCTGGTTGCGAGGGCGGTAATGGGCGTCGGGGTAGTCCCAGGCCCAGACGGGCATTTCGGTGAGCACCTGGCGCGTGGGCATGCGGATCTCGGAGATCTCGCGGAAGCGGCGGTTGAGGTTGTGGAGCTCGACGGCGCGGACGACGCCGAGCACGAACATGGGGACGGGGTCCGCGATTTCGGGGGCGAGGAAGACGGGCCCTTTGCGCCGGGGCTGGGCGGTGAGGGTGTCTTTCTCGAAACGGGTGTGGGGGCTGCTGACGCCGCAGAGGGTGACGGCGCGGCCGGCGGCGTCGGCCTTGAAGGCTTTGACCTTCCAGCGGCCGGAGCGCATGCCGCCGTTGACGGTGCGCCGGCAGTTCTTGACGTCTACGCCGTGGCGGCCGTTGATCTGCAGGTCCATCTGCGGCCAGCCGTTGTCGTCACCGCTGAGCTGGCCGATGGAGACGTCGCGCACGTCGAGCCCGAGCGACTGGAAATAGCGCAGGACGCATTTCTCGGCGGCCCGTGCGGTCTGCATCTGGGCGAGCACGGCGCGCTGCGCGTCGGGGTTCTGCGCCGGGGTGCCGATCCACTGGCTGGCGAGGGCCTTGTCCTGCTGGTCCAGGGCGAGGAGGAGTTCGTTGGCGTCGAACTGTGCGTGGCGGGCGGTCCAGTCGGCGAGGGTTTCCAGGGCCTGGGTGGCGGCGGCGAAGACGGGCTGACGCTGAGGTGCGAGTGCGCGGATCAGCGCGGCGGGGGCGTTGGCGAGGGCGGGCCAGTGGTCCCAGGCCTCGGGCCAGGCGGCGGGGTCGCTGGCGATGGCTTGCGAGAGGCTGTCCCACCATGTTTCGGCGGCGTCGCCGTGCTGCTCGATGCCGCGCCGTGCCCAGGCGAGCTTTTCCGCGGTGGTGTCGAAGCGGCGGATGCGCTGGGCGAGGTCAGTGAGCGTGGGGCGCTGCGCGGGGAGGCGGTCCCAGAGTTTTTCCAGCCATGCGGCTTGCGGCTCGAGGGCGGGTTGGCCGGGTGCGCCGCGCAGCAGGGCGAGTGCGGCTTCAGGGTCTTGCTGCAGTTGCCGGCGCATGACGCCGCGGCGCGCGGCCTCGGGGGCGAGATGCAGTAGCCGGTGCAAGGCGGACTCGGCCCAGATGCGGGCGGGCAACTGCGCGGCAAGCGATTGCAGCAACGCGGGGTTGGCGAGCTTGTCGGCGAGCAGCACGAGGATCAGCGGCAGCAGTGCGGGGCGCTCGGGCGAAAGGGTCTGCAGTGCCTGGGTGTCTGGCGCGGCGCGGTCTTGCTCGACGCGCTGCCAGAGACGCTGGGCGGCGACGGCGTCATCCAGGTCCAGCAGGCGGGCGTCGGTGGCGGCGCGCTTGCCGTCGGCCTTGTCCACGACGCTCATGCGGATCAGCGCGCCTTCGGGCTCGGGCTGCAAGGCGCGCAGTGCGGCGACGCGGCTTTCGTTGAGGAAGACGGTGGTGCGCGGGTGGCCGGTGAGCGGCTGGGCGAAGCCGAAGCCCTTGGCATGCAACTGCTGCAGCACGCCGATCTCGACGGTGGCGGCGGGTGGCCTGGACGGGCGCGGGGGCTTCTGCTGCGCGGATTCCGGCGCGCCGTTGTTGGGGGGAGGAAAGCTTTTCATGCGCGGTGCTGCTGGCGGGGTGACATTAGAGCATTTTTGATTCGGGCCGGAGGCTGTGGGCGGGTGAGGGCCGGCGTGCAGTGCGGGGTATTGGTAGCCGCCGGGGGACTGGATACCGGCGTTCGCCGGTATGACGGTATCTGCGGAGGGCCGGCGCGGAGTAGGATCGGGGCGCTTTGGTTGCATCATGGATGGCAGTGAGGCGGTGGGTTCGCAGCGGCTTCTGCGGTTACTCGATAGGGCCTGCCCCTCACCCGCGTTCGGCTTACTTCGGCCTGACATTGAGTCAGGCCTCAGCCGGGCCAAACGCTCTCCCCGCGCGCGGGGAGAGGGAGGCAAGAAAAAATGCGAGGAGATTCTCAGTGCAGGACAACCATTACGACGTGCTGATCATTGGTGCCGGCCTTTCGGGGATCGGCGCGGCCTGCCATCTGGCCAGGGACTTGCCGCAGAAGCGCGTAGGTATCCTGGAGCGGCGGCAGGCGATCGGCGGGACCTGGGACCTGTTCCGGTATCCGGGTATCCGCTCGGATACGGACATGCTGAGCTTCGGCTATGACTTCCGTCCCTGGAACAAGCTGCAGGTGATGGGCGATGGCCCGGCGATCCGCGGCTATGTCAACGAGACGGCGCGCGAGTATGGCGTGGACAAGAAGGTGCGCTTCGGGGTGCAGACGACGTGCGCGGAATGGTCTGACGCGCAGGGGAAGTGGACGATCACGGCGAAAGAAGAGGGCAGCGGCCGCGCGCTGAGCTTCACCACCAAGCTGCTGCTGAGCTGCACGGGCTACTACAACTACGACCAGGGCTACCTGCCTGAATTCCCGGGCGTGGAGAGCTTCCGCGGGCAGTGCGTCCATCCGCAGCACTGGCCGGAGGGGCTGGACTACCGCGGCAAGCGGGTGGTGGTGATCGGCAGCGGGGCGACGGCGGTGACGCTGGTGCCGGCGATGGCGGCGGAGGCGGGGCACGTGACGATGCTGCAGCGCTCGCCCAGCTACATCTTCTCTCTGCCGGCACATGACACGCTGACGGAAATCCTCACGCGGCTGCTGCCGGAGAAGTGGGCCTACGGCATTGCGCGCCGGCGCAACATCTTCCTGCAGCGGCTGATCTACAAGGCGGCCAAGCGCTGGCCCGGGAAGGTACGCGGCTGGCTACTGGACGGGGTGCGCAAGAACCTGGGGCCGGACGCGGACATGCGCCACTTTACGCCCGACTACGAGCCCTGGGACGAGCGTCTCTGCGCGGTGCCGGATGGGGACCTGTTCAAGGCGATCCGCGCGGGCAAGGCCAGTGTGGTGACCGACCATATCGAGACCTTCACGGAGAAGGGCATCCGCCTGAAATCCGGGCAGGAGCTGGAGGCGGATATCGTCATCACGGCCACGGGCCTGCAGATGCAGGTGGGCGGCGGCATGGAGTTCCGCGTGGACGGGAGGCCGCTGCCGATCAACCAGCAGATGACCTACAAGGGCGTGCTGGTTGAGGGGGTGCCGAACCTGGCCTGGATCTTCGGCTACACCAATGCGCCGTGGACGCTGAAGGCCGATCTCGCGGCGACCTATGTCTGCCGGCTGCTGAAACACATGGATGCGCAGGGCGTGGATGTGGTGACGCCGCAGGCTCCGGTCGGGCAGAAGCTGGACGAGTCCATCATGGGGGCGCTGCAATCGGGCTACGTGCAGCGCGGCAATGCGGTGTTGCCGCGGCAGGGACGCGAGCTGCCGTGGCGTGTGCTGAACCATTACGAGCAGGACCGCGTGATGCTGCTGCAGGACCCGGTGGCGGATGCGGCGCTGTCGTTCCGCCGGACGGCGAACGTGGCGCGCGCGGCCTGAATTCTTTCTCTCTCTTTTTCGGAATCCCAACATGCCTTCCGTCGATTCTCCTTTCTACAGTCATGGCCTGCGTTGCGCGGGCACCCTGGAGTTGCCGGCGCGTGCCAAGCGGCCGCCGGTGATCGTGATGGCGCATGGCTTCGGCGCGATCCGCGCGGCGGGACTCTATGAGTTCGCGGAGCGCTTCGTGAAGGCGGGCTATGCGGTGTTCCTGTTCGACTACCGCAGTTTCGGCGACAGCGAGGGCGAGCCACGCCACTGGGTGAGCCCGCGCCGCCATCTGCAGGACTGGAGCGCGGCGCTGGCGCATGTGCGCAAGCTGCCGCAGGTGGATGCCTCGCGCGTGATCCTGTGGGGCAGTTCCTTCTCCGGCGGGCATGTGCTGCAGACGGCGGCGGAGGACGGCAACGTCGCGGCGGTGATCGCGCAGGTGCCGCATGTGAGCGGGCTGGCGAGCGTGTCGAAGGTGCCGCTGGCGTCGCTGGTGAAGCTGTCGGTGGCGGCGCTGCGCGACGTGGCGGGCAGCCTGGTGGGCAAGCCCCATTACAGCCGGATCGTGGGCCGGCCCGGTGAACTGGCGGCGATGAGCACGCCGGAGGCCTGGGATGGCTACATGGCGCTGTTCCCGGAAGGGGTGCGCTGGGAGAACAAGGTGCTGTCGCGCATCTTCCTGGAACTGCCGCTGTACAGCCCGGGGCGCTATGCCAGCCGGGTGAAGGCGCCGACCCTGGTGGTGGCGGGGCGACAGGATTCGGTGACGCCGCCCAAGGCGGCACAGCGCGCGGCGGCGAAGCTGCCGCAGGGCGAGTTCGAGTTGCTGGAGAGCAACCACTTCCAGCCGTATGTGGAGGAGATGTTCGAGAAGAACATCGGGCTGCAACTGGGGTTCCTGAAGCGGAAGGTGCCGGCTGATTCGCAGCGCCTTGGCAATGCCTAAATGGCATTGCCTGCGGCGAATCAGGGGCGGCCATGGAATGCTTGGCATCGCTGAGGCATGACTCGATGTCATGCCGAAGTAAGCCGAGCATGCCCGGGGGCTCAATTAGGTAACTGAGGTCTCGCCATGGATGGCGCTACCGCTGATTGGCGTGTTCTGTCTTTGGTAGCCGTTGCTTGCTCCCTCTCTCTCGGCAACTGCTCCTGCATTGCCCTACCTCGGGCATCCATGCCCTCGCCTCGGTCCCTCTCCCGCAAGGGGAGAGGGAAGACCAGAAAACTGACACTTGCTGCACTGCGATAACAGCTTGGCGCCAACACGCCTTGCGGCGCGCCTGTCGCCGATGAACGCGCGACATTGAACGCGCGTCGCGCGCATCGCACTGCACATCTCTCGCGTTATCACTTCATGCGACACGTGCTGTCCGTCGCGTCCTACAAATCACGCAGTGCAGCAAAAAATTTCGAGCGCAGATTGACGTTTGCTGCATTGCGGTATGTCGTTGATTCATTGAAAGCTTGTGAGGAGACGTGATGCCACTACCCATCACGCCTAGAGAAAACTACCCATTCGTGTAGTGCGGCACTTTCGGCGCGAGCCGTACTTTGCTCCCCGTTGCAAGAAGGACTTCGCGCGCCGTGTTCGGTTGACGTGGGGCCTATGAACATAAGAACGAGGAGAGACATGGTGAACGACACCGATCACGGTGCCCGCGCCCCGGGACTTCACACCCCCGCATTCTGCCTGGCGCTCAACGCCGGCCGTAACCCGCACAACTAGAGACGGTGCCACCGGCGCTTGCCGGTGAGTCCGTCCGTGGAGCCCTCATGGATAATCTTCGCTTCCGCATCGCCAAGGCCGTCATCCGCAACAGTCGCATCGCCTGGGCGATCTTCATTGCCATTACGGCGTTCTTCGCCGTCGGCATGAAGGATGTGGAGCTGAGGACGATCTTCTCCGACCTGCTGCCGAAGGACGACCCCTTCGTACAGGTCTACAAGGACCACCCGAACTTCGGCAACCCGCTGACCGTCACCCTGATGGTCAAGCGTAAAGATGGCGACATCTACAACCCCGAGACCCTGCAGAAGGTCTGGGACCTCACCCGCGACATCGACCTGGCCCCCGGCGTGGATCACGATCAGATCCTGTCGATCTCCACCGAAAAGGCCCGCTACGCCGAAGCCACTCCCTATGGCATCGACGTCAAGCCGCTGATGGAGGACCACGTTCCCAAGACCGCCGAAGAGATCGAAGACTTCCGCGGCCGCGTCGACAAGAGCCCGGCGGCGCGCAACTTCCTGATCTCCAGCGACCAGTCCGCCACCCTGATCAACGCCACCTTCATCGAACAGCGCCTGGACTACGGAGAAGTCTTCAAGCATGTGCAGGGCCTGGTGGAGAACGCGCGCGACGCCAATCACGACATCTACATGGCTGGCCAGCCGGCGCTGACGGGCTGGGTCTACCAGTACCAGAAGCAGATGGTGTGGATCGCGGCGATCACGATCGGTGCGCTGATCCTGTCCCTGGTGCTGTACATGCGCAATGTCGTGGGCGTGGTCACCCCCATCGTCACCAGCACCGTCGCCGCCATCTGGGGCTTCGGCTTCGTCGGCTGGCTCAAGTCGCCCATCGAGCCGCTGCTGATGGTCGTGCCCCTGCTGCTGGTCGCCCGGTCCTTCTCCCACTGCGTCCAGTTCACCGAGCGGTACTACGAGATCTACGCCCACATCAAGGACCGCAAGAAAGCGGCCGAGATCACCATGGGCGTCATGATGGCCCCCTCGGTCCTGGGCATCTTCACCGACATCGTCGGCATCTTCCTGATCGCCATCGCTCCCATCCCCGCGATGGAACGCTTCGCCCTGTTCTGCGGCTTCTGGGCCATCTGGCTGATCCCCACCGGCGTCATCCTGATCTCCCTGCTGCTGGCCGCCTTGCCGCCGCCGAAGAACGTCGAGGCAATGGTGTCCCAGGGCAAGTCCAGCGGCGTGCACAAGGCCTTCCAGTCGTCCCTGGCCGGCATTGCCAGCATCACCCACGGCAAGGCGGCACGGGTGACCACGGCCATCGTGGTGTTGGGCGGCGCGGCGGCGGTGTTCACGGCGCTGCAGATCAAGATCGGCAACCCGGTCGAGGGCTCCAACCTGCTGTGGCCGGTGTCGGAATACAACCAGGCGGTGTCCAACATCAACGCCAACTTCCCCGGCGTGAACACGCTGGAGATCGTGTTCGAGGCCAAGGACCAGAAGAACCCCAACCGCACGATGCACCACGCCGACACGATGCTGACCATGCAGCGCGTGCAGGCCCTGATCGAGCGTGGCGAGGCTCCGCCGCGCGCCACCCTGTCCTTCGCTGACTACCTGATGGAAGGCAATCGCCTGTTCAGCGGCGGCAACCCCAAGTGGCTGCCGCTGGACCCCGTCGATAGCGCCGTCAGCGCCGCCGCTGGTGCCGTTATGGTCGGCAGCAGCCCCAAGGCCTACTCCAACGTGGTGGACTTCGAGCAGCAGAACGGCACCGTCTCGCTCTGGTACAAGGACAACAAGCAGGCAACGGTGGATGCCGCCCTGGCCTCGGCGAAGAAGGCACTGGCGGAAGTGGGCGTGGACCACAAGACCTTCCTGGTGCGCCTGGGTACCGGCACCATCGCCCTGCAGCAGGCCATGAACGACGTGGTGCATCGCTACCACTGGCTGATCCTGGGCGCGCTGAACCTGGTGATCTTCATGGGCACCAGCCTGGCCTACCGCTCGCCGGTGGCCGGCCTGATCCTGTTGATCCCGGTGAACCTGTCCAATTTCGTGATGAGCGCGGCGATGCACCTGATGGGCATCGGCCTGGATATCAACTCGCTGCTGGTGGCTTGTGTGGGCGTGGGCGTGGGTATCGATTACGGCATCTACCTCCTGTCACGCATCTGCGAGGAGTTCCACGCGCAGGACGGCGACTGGGGCCGCACCAACGTGGCGGCGCTGACCACCACCGGCAAGGCGATCATGTTCACCGCCTCGATCATGGTGATCGGCATCCTGCCCTGGTACTTCCTGTCGGGCCTGAAGTTCATGGCCGACATGGGCCTGCTGCTGGTGCTGATCATGCTCATCAACATGGTCCTGGCCCTGGTGGTGCTGCCGCTGATCGTCTGGCTGATCAAGCCGACCTTCGTCACCCGCGACGACCTGCTGGTCGGCGAGGGGGCGGACCTGTCGCTCTATACGGTGCAGGACGACAAGGCCGACCTGGCCCCGGCGCGCACATGAACCGCAATACGAACCAGACCCGACTGACCCTTTCCCCGGAGGCGGCGCCGCAGGCGGCCGCCGCCATCCACAGCATGCCGCGCGGATTGCGGCAGGCCATCCGTCAGCAGTAACGAGGAGACTTGAAGATGACTTTCCGCATCAAGAAATACGACTTCGACTACGGCCGCCGCATGCTGTTGCAGAAGTCCGCCGTGGGTGCTGCCGCCGGTGTTCTGGCGCCGCTATGGCCGACCATCGCCGACTCCGCCGACAACACGGCCAAGGCCTACCCCGATGAGCTGCTGCACATCGAGGCCCATACCAAGGGCAAGATCAAGCCGGGTGATGTGGTCACCAAGGACAACGTCGAGGCGGTGAAGCACCTGCTCGACCCCGTGGCCTACATGCACGTCAAGACCATGGGGCGCCGCATTCACATCGTGGAGTCCACCAAGGACGTCACCAAGCTGTACCCGGCGCCGTACCTGGCCGGCACGCTGCGCAACAAGGGCAAGGCCAAGATGGGCCCCGACGGCAACGTCTACGACCAGGCCGGCAATCCCTGGGGCGCGGGCATGCCGTTCCCGGACCCGAAGAACGGTGCCGAGGCCACGGCCAACCTGACGCTGAGCTGGGGCCGCCATGACTACTCGCAGTACGCCGTGCGCGACTGGGACATCGCCCCGGATGGCAGCCTGGCCTACCAGTATGACTTCGTCTGGGCCGAGCTGAACACCACCGCGCGCAACGACGACAAGGTCTGGAATGGCAAGAAGGACCTGCTGCGCTACCAGTCGGTGTGGTTCACGGCGCCCAACGACACCGCCGGCAGCTCCTTCCTCAACATCTGGAGCTACGACCAGCGCAAGTTCCCGGAACTGTACGGCTATCTGCCGGCCTTCCGTCGCGTGCGCCAGTTCCCCACCAACCAGCGCTTCGAGCCGCTGGTGCCGGGCATCACGCTGTTCCTGTCCGACGCCTGGGCGGCCGGCGACCCGATGGGCACCTGGGGCAACTACAAGATCGTGGAGCGCAAGCCGATGCTCGGCGCGATCGGCAGCCGCAACTTCATGGGCGGCCGTGGCGGCACGATGAACAACTACGAGCGCCCGGTGCACGGCGGCCCCAAGGGCCAGACCTTCCATGACGTGTACATGGAACTGGTGCCGGAGTGCCTGGTGGTAGACGCCGAGCCCACGGGCTATCCGCGCGCGCCGGTCGGCAAGAAGCGCACCTGGATCGACGTCCGCAACGGCATGTACGTGGCCTACAACACCTATGACCGCCGCGGCGAGATCTGGAAGACCTTCGAGCCGCACTACGCCCAGTACTCCAACGAGAAGCTGACGATCAAGGACGACAGCGGCCAGCCGGCATGGTCGTGGGTGGGCGTACACAGCCATGACCTGCAGGCCAACCGCATGAGCCGCTTCGTGCAGGCGCGCGAGGTCACCGGCGGCTACAAGAGCGGCTACGACAGCTCGGTCATGAAGGGCGAGGACGTCTACAACAAGTACCTCACGGTGCAGGCGATCACCCGCCTGGGCACGGTCTGAGGAAGCGATGAAGCGCGCGCTCTCCCTCGCCGCGATCCTGAAGCCTCTCGCCCGCTGGCGGGAGGAAGCGTTTGGCTTACTGCGGAGTGACATTGAGTCACTCCGCAGCCTCGGCCAAACGCGGGCGAGGGTGGAGCGCGACGCTGCCTTCGAGGCCTGGTTGATGAAATCGGGCCTCCAATTCAATCAAACCCCTTCTGCTGAAGAGCAGGAGAGGGAACCCCGACAGGAAAGGTCATCGGCATGACTCGTCTCATCGCATTGGCCGCAGCCGGCCTCCTGGTTGCAGGCGCCGTCTCGGCGTCGGCGCCGCCGGCGGATTCGAAGAGTCCGTTGCAGCCGGTGCTGACCGGCACGGTCCACCAGGCGCTGTTCGCCATCGACTTCAGCGACACGCTGGGCGTGGCGGTGGGCGCGGGCGGCGAGGTGCAGGAGTCCAGCGACAAGGGCGCCAGCTGGAAGATGGTTCAGGCGCCGACGCAGCTGTCGCTGCTCGGGGTCGGCGTGGCTGGTGGCAAGGCGGTGGCCGTGGGCCAGAGCGGCCTGGTGGTGACGCGCGGGGCCGACGGCAAGTGGACCGAAGGCAAGAGCGGCAGCAAGCAGCGCCTGCTGGCCGTGGAGCTCAATGCGACGGGCCGCGCGGTGGCGGTGGGTGCCTTCGGCACGGTGCTGCTGTCGGACGATGCTGGTCAGACCTGGCGGTCTGCGGCCCCGGCCTGGGCCGAGCACGCCCCTGACGGCATGGAGCCACACATGTACGCGGCGCACGTGGCGGCCGACGGCACGGTGACCATCGCCGGCGAGTTCGGGCTGATCTTGCGCAGCAGCGATGCCGGGGCCACCTGGACGGGCCTGCACAAGGGCGATGCTTCGCTGTTCGCGCTGCAACTGCGCGAAGACGGCGTGGGCTACGCGGTAGGCCAGAGCGGGGCGATCCTGCGCAGCGCCGATGGCGGCGCTACCTGGGAGACGCGTCCTTCCGACACCGAGGCGCTGCTGTTGGGCGTGCTTGCGACGACCGATGGCCGGGTGCTGGTGACGGGCATGCGCGACATGCTGGTCAGCCGGGATGGTGGCGAGAGCTTCAGCCATGTACGTGGTGGCGGTGTTAACAGCCTGTGGTTCGTGGGAGTGGCGCAGGCTTCGGCCAGCGCGCCGGTACTGGCGGTAGGCCAGGCCGGACAGATCGTGAGCCTGCAGCCCTGAGGGAGCGGTAAGCGGGGTGCGGTGCCATACAGAACAGCGTCTGAGGAGAGAGAAAATGCAGAAGACGGGCGTGGCGGGAGTGGTAGCGGGGATGAGCTTGCTGATGGCGGCGCCAGCGCAGGCGAGCATGTTCGACGAGATGAGTTTCACCATCGGCGGCTTCATCCGCCCGGAGTTCAGCTACTCGACGAGCAGCAAGGACAACCCGGCCAACCAGCTGGGTAACTACTACAACGGCGTTTCGGTTCCGCGGCAGGCCTATGCGCCGCCGACGCTGGTGCCGCAGCTCGTCGCCGGCATTCCGGGCCTGGGCCCGATCCTGGCCGGGGCGCTGCCGCAGAACGTTGGTACCTGGGCGGCGCTGCCGCTGCCGCCGGCCGTGGTGCTGCTCTCCGACACCAATTCCCCGGGCCTGCGCGGCGTCAACAACGCGACCGGCGGCGGCACGCCGATGCCGCGCGTGGACAACGACATCAACTACGCTATCGTCCGCTCCGAGGTCGAGCTGGGCGTGCGCTTCACGCAGAACCTGAACCTGATCGCCCGCCTGCGCGGCATTTGGGATCCCAAGCTGTACGACGAGTTCGACGCCGGGCGCTATTCCAACGTGCAGGGTGGCATCTCCGGCGGCGACGCGGCCCTGTACGCCGGCAAGCCCAATTACTTCGAGTATCGCGTGGAGGGTGACAACAGCCCGAATCCGCTGGAGTGGGCAGGCGACGACTACCTGATCTACTTCCCGACCCTGGTGCTGGAGTACCAGAATGGCCCGCTGACGGCCCGTGTCGGCAACCAGCAGATCGCCTGGGGCCAGGCCCTGTTCTTCCGCGTGTTCGACGTGGTGGACGGCCTGGACCTGCGTCGTCACTCGGTGCTGGACTATGCGCAGGAAGAGTATTCCGACAAGCGCGTGCCGGCCCTGGGCGCGCGCCTGGGCTACCAGCTCAACGAAGAGCTGCTGGTCGACGGCTACGTGCAGAAGTTCCAGCCGACGATCTACGGCAATCCGAACACGCAGTACAACGTCATCCCGTCCCAGTTCACGGTGCATGACCGCTACGCGGAGGGCGGCTGGGACAGCAAGCTCAGCTACGGCATGCGCCTGAAGGGCAACTATGGCCAGTGGGGCTTCCAGGCCATGGCGGTACAGCGCTACAACCCGGATGGCGTGTTCCGCTGGACGCAGTCGGGCGAGAACAAGGACCTGCCGACCAACCTGAACTCGCTGGGTGGCCTGGTGCATTCCACGCTGGCGCTGCAGGGCAAGGATTCCGGCGCACTACTGGCGCAGAGCGCCTTCGAGGCCTCGCCCGGCGGCGTGTACTCGGCGCAGGAGTGGTTCCGCTACGCCGGCTTTGCCCGCCTGAATGCGATGAGCGGCCTCAACGCCTCGATCACGGAGTTCCCGTCCACCACCGACCTGTTCGCCTCGCCGGTGACCACGGTGGAGCAGGCCTACAACGAGCTGAACACGTTCTTCATCGCCGGCGGCGGCAGCCTGCGCGGCCATATCGCCCGCGAATATGCGCAGGAAGAGGTATTCGGCCTCGGCGCCAGCTTCGTGACGGAAGGTGAGCCCGGCGGCCTGCTGGACCAGCTGATCATCAACTTCGAAGTGTCGTACACGCCGGACCGCACCTTCACCAACACCTCGCTGAGTCGCAACTACATCCGTGAGGACTCGGTGAACACGGCACTGGTTCTGGAGAAGTACCACCGCTTCACCCAGGCCTTCCCGGCGACCTACCTGGTATTCCAGCACATGTACCGCAACGTGGACGACCTGTTCGGCCGCCACCTGTCGGGCTACGGCGGCACGGAGACCAAGGCGGCCACCGGCGTGAATGGTGCGCATTACTTCGCTTTCGCCTTCCAGCAGCCGTTCCCGCAGGACATCTACCGTATCGGCTTCGCCACGCTGTACGACCCGCGCGGCAGCATCCTGGTGCAGCCGGGCATCAAGTGGAAGCCGCGCGGTGCGCTGACGGTGGAGGCTTTCTACAGCTACATCGACGGTTCGCTGGGCGGTGCCAACCCCAACGATACGCTGCTGTCCACGGTGGACTACGCGGATGAGGTCACGGTGCGCCTGACGTATCAGTTCTGAGTTTGTTGCGGAATCCGCTGCCTCCCCACCTCCTCCTATGGGCAGCGAGGATGCCGACGGCGCAAGCCGTCGGCGATTTTTAACCAGCAGTAGCGGAGAGGGAGAGAGATGAGGGTCATCCGTTACGACCGCGAGTACAGCCGGCGCCAGTTCCTCGGGGGACTGGCGCGCGGTGCGGCAACCGCCGGCGTGCTGATGCCGCTGTGGGATGCCGTGGCCAAGGACGGGGATGTGACCCGCGCCTATCCCGAGGAGCTGCTGTCGATCGAGAACTGGTCCAAGGGCAAGTTGAAGGCGGGTGACGAGATCACCGCGGCCAACGTGGAGCTGGTCAAGGACCTTCTGGAACCGATCAAGTATTACCAGGTGGCCAAGATGGGCCGGCGCCTGCGCATCGCGCCCACCACCACCGACATCATGCGGCTGAGCCCCTGGGAGTACCTGGAGGCTTCGCTGAAGAACCGCGGCCAGGCGAAGTTCGACGCCACCGGAAACGTGGTTACCGCGCAGGGCAAGCCCTGGATCGGTGGCAACCCCTTCCCCGACGCCAAGACCGGCCTGGAGCTGTTCGCCAGCCTGACGCTGAGCTGGGGCCGGCACGATGCCTCGATGTACGCGATCAAGGAATACGACATCGGCCTGTCCGGCGAGATCGACTTCCGCTACGAACTGGGATGGGCGGAGCTGTCGCCGGTGGCGCGCGTCAGCCTGGAGCCGCGGCCCT
The DNA here is from genome assembly GCA_052035235.1 of Pseudomonadota bacterium. Taxonomy (GTDB): domain Bacteria; phylum Pseudomonadota; class Gammaproteobacteria; order Nevskiales; family Nevskiaceae; genus Solimonas_A. The sequence goes on from JBPOHT010000053.1 coordinate 21,413, forward strand.
ACTGGACTGGCAAGGAAGACAAGCTGCGCTACCAGTCGGTGTTCTTCGTCAGGCCAGACGCCGTCAACGGCACCTCTTATCTCAATATCTGGCCCTATGACCAGAACCGCTTCCCGGAACTCTACGGCTACCTGCCGGAGTTCAAGCGCATCCGCCAGTTTCCTACCGACCAGCGCTTCGAGCCACTGATCCCGGGGTCCACGCTGTACCTGTCCGATGCCTGGGCCGCGGGCGATCCGCTGCACACCTGGGGCAACTACAAGATCGTGGGGCGTGGGCCGCTGCTGGCGGGCGTGTCCGGCGGCTGGAGCCCGACGCATCCCAACTGGGAGCATCGCACCCATGGCGGGCCCAAGGGCCTGAGCTTCTGGGACACCACGGTGGAACTGGTGCCGGAAGCCATCATCGTGGAAGCGGAGCCGGTGAAGTTCCCGCGTGCGCCGGTCAGCAAGAAGCGCGTGTGGTTCGACGCGCGTACCGGGCTGCCGGTGGGCATGGTGACCTACGACCGTCGCGGCGAGCCCTATCACTCCTTCGACGCAGCCTTTGCCCAGTACGAGGCGGGCGGCAAGTCGGTGATGGACGGCAAGCATCCGTACTGGTCCTGGAGCCACGTGCACGCCTTCAACATCCAGACCAGCCAGATGACGCGGCTCGAGCAGGTACGCGAGATCGCCGGCGGGCATCGCAGCTCCGCCAATGATCCGGGCCTGTACGAGCGCTACCTCACCAATGCGGCGCTGATGAGATTGGGCCGGGCCTGATCGTGCGACGCCCCGCCTCCCGCGATCTGCATGCAACCAACGACATCCCCTGCCGTGGGATGGGCGCAGCGGGGAGCGAGAGGGAGAAGTGGGAGGCTTTCGCGCGCTACTACTCTTCAAAACTACCCGACAGGGTGGCGAGCACGGCGATAGCGGCGAATAGGGTTGCAGACATCGCGAGACATATCGCGCAAGCACCGGAAAAGAGTGCCGCGGAGGAGCCCACGACATGAGAACAAACGCAACGACGCATCGCCGTCGCACTTGCATCCAGGAGAACGGTTCATGAACGCAGCAACTGAGGCGGACAGCCTCGTCCGTAGCCGCGGCGCGGCGAGCCCCGCGAAGGCGGGCAGCGGCAAGCTGATCAACATCGACAACGGTGGCACGCTCACCGATTTCTGCGTGATCGACGGCGCCAAGGTCTACCGCACCAAAAGCGTGACCACGCCCTACGACCTGTCGAAGTGCTTCTTCGACGGACTGCGCAAGGCCAGCGCGGCGATCTACGGCCAGGAAGACCTGCTGAAGCTGTTGCTGAGCACGGATCACATCCGCTATTCCACGACGCAGGGCACCAATGCGCTGGTGGAGCGCAAGGGCCAGCGCCTCGGCCTGCTGCTCTGCGGCCTGGATGCGGCGGCGCTGCAGCAGGATGCGCAGCAGAAGGACGTGTTTGCCGGCCTGGTCGGCACCCGCGTGGCCATACTGGATGCCAAGGCCGATGAAGCGGCCTTGGAGATCGCGGCGACGCAGGCGATCAACAAGCTGTCCTCCGAAGGCGCCAATCGCATCGTGATCGGCTTCGGCGGCGCGCAGCGCGAGGCGGGAGAGATCCGCCTCAAGAAGATCCTGCTGAAGAAGTTCCCGCCGCACCTGCTGGGCGCGATCCCGCTGCTGTACTCCCACGAGGTGGTGCAGGACGAGGATGACGCCCGCCGCGTCTGGACGGCGTTGTTCAACGCCTTCCTGCATCCGGCGATGGAGCGCTTCCTGTACAACGCCGAGCACCGCCTGCGCGAGTACAAGACCAAGAACCCGCTGCTGATCTTCCGCAACGACGGCGCCTCGGCGCGCATCTCGCGCACAGCGGCGGTCAAGACCTATTCCTCCGGCCCGCGCGGCGGTGCCGAGGGCGCGCGCGCCCTGGCAGCGCATTACGGCTTCGGCCGCCTGCTGGGTATGGATATCGGCGGCACCACCACCGACATCAGCCTGGTGGAGAAGGGTAACGTCACCACCGAGCGTCGCGGCCACATCGAGGGCGTGTCGACCTCGCTGCCGCTGTGCAAGGTGGTGAGTGCCGGTGTCGGCGGCTCCTCGATCATCTCCGTGGTGGACGGACGCATCAAGGTAGGCCCGGAGTCCGTCGGCGGCGCGCCGGGACCGGCCTGCTTCGGCCTGGGCGGAACGCTGGCCACGATCACCGATGCCTTCCTGGTGCTGGGCCTGCTGGACCCGGCCAGCTTCTTCGGCGGTGAGCTGAAGATCGACGTGGAGCGTGCGCGCTCGGCGATCGACGCCAACGTGGCCAAGCCCCTGAACCTGAGCGTGGAGGCCGCGGCCGATGCGATGCAGCAGGCCTGGGCGCAGAAGGTGGCAGATTCGCTGAAGGGCTACACCCAGGTCACGCCGGACACGACGCTGGCGGCCTTCGGTGGCGCCGGGCCGTTCATCGCCTGCAAGGTGGCCGAGGCGGCCGGCATTTCCCAGATCATCATCCCGGGCCTGGCGGCGGTGTTCTCCGCCTTCGGCATCGGCTTCTCCGACATCGCCCACGAGTACGAGGCGCCGCTGTCCAGCGCCGATGCCGCGGGCCTGAAGGCCACGCGTGAACTGTTGCTGGAGCGCGCTCGCCGCGGCATGTTCGCGGAGGGTTTCGAATTGGCGGACTGCCGCGTCGAGGCCTGGCTGCAGGTCGGCGACGAGCTGCTGCCGCTGGAAGGCGACCAGCTGCCGGCGCTGCCCAAGGGTGGCCAGGCGGCGATGGTGCTGAAGGCCACGCGCGTGATCTCCCGCGCCAGCCTGTCCGGCAAGTTCGGAGGCAAGGGCAAGGCGGCGGTGGCCGCCGGCAGCCGCAGCGTCACTACTGCCGGCAAGCCGGCCGACCTGCCGCTGTATCGCGTGGAGGAGCAGGCGGGCGGTGCCCAGGCTCAGGGACCCTGCGTACTGGAAGAGGCCTTCTTCACCTCCCGCATCGACGCCGGCTGGCGTTTCGAGATCAACGAGTCCGGCGACATCCTGCTGAGCCGCTGAGACCAGAACAAGGAATATCGATCATGAAAGTCCTGATCACCGAATACCTGCGCATCAACCTCGACACCGAGAAGTGGGAGTGCCGCCGCTGCGGCCACGTGCACGGCGACGCCCGCGACAACTACAAGCGCGGCCTGCTGGTGTACGACCGCGACCCGCGCGAGATCCACAAGCCGCTGCTGGATACCAAGCTGTATTCCCGCACCTATTCGCCGGACCCGACCTGGTGCCGGATCCTGGAGTACTACTGCTCTTCCTGCGGCACGATGGTGGAGGTGGAGTACCTGCCGCCGGGCCACCCGCCGCTGTACGACATCGAACTGGACCTGGACGCGCTGAAGCTGCAGTGGAAGGACCGCGAAGAGGTGGTGGACGCGGTGGTCGGCCCGGACCTCGCGGCCGAGAAGGTCAAGCATGGCCGCGCGTTGCACGCGCAGGCGCATGGTCATGACCACGATCACGGCCATCACGGCCACAAGCACTAAGGAGACGACGGACATGAAACGCGTTTCCGTGGATATCGGCGGTACCTTCACCGATTGCTTCGTGGTCTGGGACAACCAGTACGTGGAGGGCAAGGCCCTGACCACGCACCACAACTTGGCGCTGGGCTTCAACGAATCGCTGGGCGATGCCTGCAAGCAGCTCGGGCTTGAATCCTCCAAGCTGCTGTCGGAAGTGGACTCCGTACGCTACTCGACCACGCTGGGTACCAATGCCCTGATCGAGCGCAAGGGACCGCGCATCGGCGTGCTGGTGACCTCCGGCTTCAAGAGCACCATCCCGCTGTCCCGCGCCCGCGGCTACGGCGAGGGCCTGTCCGAACACGAGCAGATGGACATCCCCAACGCCTCCCGCCCGGAGCCGATCGTCCCGATCCCGATGATCCGCGAGGTCCGCGAGCGCATCGACTACCTGGGCGACGTGTTCTGGAAACTGGACGAGGATGACGTGCGCCTGCGCATCCGCCAGCTGGTGGACTCCGGTGCCGAGGCCCTGGTGGTGATGTTCACCAACAGCGTCGTCAACCCGGTGAACGAGTTGCGCGTGCGCGAGATCTTCCTGGAGGAGTACCCGGCGCATCTGCTGGGCGCCATCCCGATGCTGCTGTCGCACCAGGTGGCAGGCCGCAAGGGCGAATATGCCCGCGGCACGTCCACCATCATGGACGCGTTCCTGCACCAGACCATGTACCACGGCCTGGGCACGCTGGAGCTGAACCTGCGCGCGCAGGGCTACAACAAGCCGATGCTGGTCAGCCACAACTCCGGTGGCATGGCGCAGCTGAACTCCACCGATGCGCTGCAGACGGTGCACTCCGGGCCGGTGTCCGGCATCGCCGCCAGCGAGCACCTGGCCGCCGCGGCGGAGCTGGGCAACGTGGTGGCCACCGACATGGGCGGCACCAGCTTCGACATCGGTATCGTCGACCAGGGTGGCGTCAAGCACTACGACTTCAACCCGGTGATCGACCGCTGGATGGTGTCGATCCCGATGGTGCATCTGGTGACCCTGGGCGCTGGCGGCGGCTCGATCGCCCGCTACGACCGCATGTTCGGTTCCGTGGAGCTGGGCCCGCAGTCGGCCGGCTCCGACCCCGGCCCGGCCTGCTACGACCGCGGCGGCCTGAAGCCGACCGTGACCGACGCTGACCTGGTGCTGGGCTACCTGGACCCGAAGAACTACGCCAACGGCCGCATCCCGCTGAACCCGCGCCGCGCCAAGCAGGCCATCGAGGACGAGCTCTGCGACGACCTGGACATGGACGTCACCGAGACGGCCAAGCTGATCAAGCGCAACGTCGACGCCGGCATGGCCAACGGTATCGCCACCGAGCTGCGCACCCGCGGCTACGAGCCCAAGGACTTCACGATCCTGGCCTACGGCGGCAACGGACCGCTGCACGCCTGCGGTGTCGCCAACGCGCTGGGCGTCAGCAAGATCCTGGCGCCGCCATTCTCGTCCACCTTCTCGGCCTGCGGCGCCGGCAACGTCAACCAGATGCACATCCACGAGATGAGCACCTGGACCGTGCTGTTCAACCCCGCGACCAAGAGCTTCTACAACCAGTACGACAGCTTCAACAAGGGCGTCGAGGAGCTGGAGCGCCGTGGCCGCGAGGACCTGATCCGCCAGGGCATGCCCACCGACCAGATCCGCTATCGCCTGGAACTGGACATGCGCTACGGCAACCAGCGCGTACAGACCGCGGTGGTCACGGAGATGAACCGCCTGACGTCGCAGCGCGAGGTCCTGGCCCTGATGGACCAGTTCCACAAGAGCTACGGCGCACGTTTCGGCGAGGGCAGCCAGTCGCCGGAGACCGGCGTGCGCATCAACACCATCCGCGTCTGCTCCTTCGTGGAGCAGCCCAAGGTGGCGTTCGCCAAGCTCAAGCTCAGCGACAAGAAGCTGGCGCCGCCGGAACCGGTGTCGCAGCGGTCCTGCCACTACGTGGGCCAGGACAAGGCGCTGGATACCCCGATCTACGACGACAAGGCGCTGGCCGAGGGCACCCGCATCCCGGGCCCGGCCATCGTCACGACCCGCGCGACCACCTACCTGGTGGAGCCGGGCTGGACCTTCCACGCCGCGGCACAGGGCGGCGTCTGGTTCATCAAGGAATAAGAGGAGCGAGACATGCACGACAAGATTTCTGCCGAAGACCAGGCACTGCTGGACAAATTCCTCGCCGACAACAAGATGTTCCTCGGGCCCGATCCCGAGATCATGCGCAATCACGGCGTGGCCCCGCGCTCGGAGGCGGAGGAGGCGGTGCTGTCCAAGGGCATGGATGCGCACCGGGCCCACCACATCCGCGGGCTGGTGAACGCGGCGCTGTCCGAGTCCTTCCAGATGGTCAACCAGATGGGCGCGGCCCCGGGTGCCAAGTGGGGCGACCTGGTGACGGCCATCTACACCGCCAACGGCAACCTGGCGATGATCGCGCCGCACGGCATCATCACCTTCGCCGCCTGCGCCTTCTACCCGATCCGCTTCATCATCAAGAACTGGATGGACGACCCCACCGTCGGCGTCAAGGACGGCGATGGCTTCATCCACAACGACGCGCGCTACGGCGGTGTGCACAACACCGACCAGTCGATGATGATGCCGCTGTACTACAAGGGCGAGCTGATCTGCTGGCTGTCCTCGACCATCCACGAGGGCGAGAATGGCGCCTGCGAACCGGGCGGCCTGCCGGCCGCCGCGGAGAGCAAGTACGACGAGGGCATCAAGATGTCGCCCTTCAAGGTCGTGGAGAACTTCCAGCTCAAGCGCGACCTGGTGACCTTCCTGCAGAACTCGGTGCGCGACCCGAAGCTGCAGCTGGAGGACATGAAGGTCAAGCTGCATGCGGTGATGCGCCTGCGCGAGCGCATCGTGGCGATCCTGGACCAGTTCGGACGCGAAGCGTTGATCGGTACCATGCGCATGCACCTGGAGGACACCGAGGTGGAGGTGCGCCGCCGCATCAGCGAGCTGCCGGACGGCACCACCCGTGTGCTGCAGTTCATGGACTCGTCGCTGCGCGAGAACATCATGCAGAAGATCAGCGTGGCCATCACCGTGAAGGGTGACCGCATGATCATGGACTTCCGAGGCACGGCGCCGCAGTTCCTGAATCGCTCGGTCAACACCAACCTGGCCTCGTTCAAGGCGGCGCTGGCCACCGGCCTACTGCAGAACATCTGGCCCGACCTGCCGCATACCATGGCGGTGCTGTCGCCGATCGAGGTCATCACCGACCGCAATTCGATCATTGACGCCGAGGGCGAGATGCCGCAGGCGATGAGCCTGATGCCGCTGTTCAAGGCCTGCGTGGCCTGGACCATCCCGATGGCCAAGTTCAACTACAGCCTGCCGAAGAAGTACTCGGCGATCATCGCCTCGCAGTACGACCAGGCCGCCACCTTCATCTACGGCGGCCTGACCCAGCACGGCGACGTTACCGGAAACTTCTGCGGCGACATCAACGGCATGGGGCAGGGCGCGCGCAGTCATGCCGACGGCGAGCACTCGGTGTCGCCGGTGTTCGGCTTCATGGCCGACTCGGGCGAGCACGAGATCAACGAGGAAGACACCCCGATCATCCGCTTGGGCGCGCAGCGCCTGGCCAAGGACCGCATTGGCTTCGGCAAATATCGCGGCGGCATGGGCTACGAGCAGATCGCCACGGCGCGCGGCTCGGGCCTGTGGGGCTTCATGACGGGCTGCGAAGGCTCCAAGTTCCCCTCGGCGCAGGGCCTGTTCGGCGGCTACTCCTGCCCCAGCTACCAGCTGATGAAGATCAAGGGCATCAACATCTTCGAGGAGCTGAAGAAGAACCCGAACGTGGTCGAGGTGTTCGACATCGTCCAGCTGATGAACGAGCGCCCGATCCCGGGTGGCAAGTACAGCAGCAACGACATGGGCATGACCTTCGAGCTCTGCAGCGACGGCGAGATCTACATGATCTGCCAGGGCTCGGGCGGCGGCTACGGCGACGTGCTGGAGCGCGATCCGGAGCTGGTGATGAAGGACGTGCGCGAGGACCTGCTGTCGCCCGACCTGGCCCGCGAGATCTACGAGGTGGTGTTCGACGACAAGAGCCTGGTGGTGGACGAGGAGGCCACGGCGAAGCTGCGTGCCGACGTGCGTCGCCAGCGCCTCGCGCGCGGCAAGCCCTTCGACCAGTTCTGCAAGGAATGGGTCACGCCGGAACCGCCCGCGCACCTGCCCTACCTGGGCTCCTGGGACAACAACGCCGAGGTCTACGCCACCTCCATGGGCCAGCGCGTGAAGATGCCGGCCGACCAGATGCAGGGTGTGTTCATGCTCAACCCCAAGGACGTCGCGATCATGCAGCTGGAGGGCGAGGTCGAGAAGCTGAAGGCGCAGCTGGCGGAGTGCCAGAGCAGCAAGTAAAAGGGGAGCGGGCCCCGTCCTTCGACGGGGCTCCGCAAATCCCAGAGATCGACAGGAGGAGGAGAACAATGACCGATTACAACAAGATGTTCCGTCTCGACGGCAAGGTGGCCCTGGTGACGGGCGGCGCACGCGGTATCGGTGCCGAGGTGGCGGAAGCCCTGGCACAGGCCGGGGCGGCGGTGATGGTGACCGACATCCTGGACAGCGTCGGCCAGCAGACCGTCGAGCGCATCCGTAAGGCCGGCGGCAAGGCTGCGTTCCATCACCATGACGTCACCGTGGAAGCCGAGTGGGAGGCCGCCATCGCGGCCACGCAGAAGGAACTCGGCGGCTTCGACATCCTGGTCAACAACGCCGGCATCGAGACCGCCGCGCTGCTGACCCAGTGCGAGCTGGCGGACTTCCGCAAGCTGATGGACGTCAACGTCAACGGCGTGTTCCTGGGACTGAAGCACGCGGTGCGCGTGCTCAAGCCGGGAAGCTCCATCGTCAACCTGTCGTCGGTGGCCGGCCTGATCGGCACCACCGGCCACATTGCCTACCACGCCTCCAAGGGCGCGGTGCGCCTGATGGCCAAGGCCGCAGCAGTGGAGTGCGCGCAGCTGGGTCTGGGCATCCGCGTCAATTCCGTACACCCGGCCATCGTCGACACCGAGATGGGCACCAACTTCGTCCAGCACTTCGTGGACATGAAGCTGGCACCGGACTACGCCACCGCCGAGGGCGCCTTCAAGGCGGCGCATCCGTTGGGTGGCTTCGGCAAGCCGGCCGACGTTGCCAGCGCGGTGATCTATCTCAGCTCGGAGGCAGGTCGCTGGATCACCGGCACCGAGCTAGTGCTGGACGGCGGCTACACGGCGGTCTGATGGCCTCCCTGTCCGCGATGCTGTCCGCCGGCAGGCGGCCGCTGTGGCTGGACTACGGCGACTACGCCGGCGCGCTGCTGGCCGGCGGTGCCGTGCCCTGGCTGGACGTGGCCGGCACCATCGCGCTGCAGCGCAAGGCGCAGGGCCTGCTGCGTTCCGACGTGCTGCAGCTGCCTGTGGCGACAGTGACCGAGGCCTGGGTGGCCGCACACCCGGCGCTGCGCGAGGCCATGGCGGCCAAGCGCCGCGCCGTGGTGCCGCTCAAGACCCTGCTGGCCGACGAGTCGCTGCGGGCGCACCTGGTGGAACTCGCAAAGGGTCTCCGCTCCTGCTTCGCCGAGGCGCCGCTGGCGTTGGCCTGCCCGTCGCCTCGCGCCTGGGTGGCGGCGGCCTATCGTCTTGCCCATGGCGAGGCGGTAGAGGTCGGCGAGGACGAGGCCGACAGCGCGGCGGTGTACATGGCGGACTTCCTGCGCTGCTTCGGCGAGGCCGGCATCGACATCCTGCTGCTGCAGGAAGGCGAGGAGCCGCCGCTGCCGGAGCTGTACACGCCGGTGCTGAACGTGGCGGCGCACTACCGTTGGGAGGCGGGCCTGCAAGGGCCGGTCGGTACGGCGGCAGCGGGCCTGGCCTTCGTCATCGCCCCGGAGTCGGCCAGCGGACGCCCGCTGCCACCGGCCTACTGGAGCGGCGCGGCGGCGGAGGAGTGCCCGGCACAGGGTTTCCGCCACGCCAGGATCCCGGCCGATGCCCAGCCCGAGTCGGTGCTGCAACGCCTGGCGGAGCTGCGCGCATGATGGACCTGTCCCTGCGCGGCGAGCGGCTTTTCACCATGGATGCGACGCTGCAGGCGCCACCCGAGGTGATCGGCCCCGTGCAGGAAGGCATACGCGTCAATTTTCACGTCACCGGCGGTCGCTTCGAGGGGCCGCGCCTGCAGGGCAAGCTGCGCGCCGTGGGGCAGGACGCATTCCTGCTGCGCCGCGACGGCATGGGCCTGCTTGAGGTGCTGCTGACGCTGGAGACCGACGACGGCGCGCTGATCGAGGCGCGCTACGACGGCTTGGGTGATTTCGGGGCGGGGGCTTATGAGGGTTTCCTGCGTGGCGAGGTGCCTCCCAGCGCGGAGTTGCACACCTTTCCGCGCCTGCGCACGGCGCATCCGGATTACCAGTGGCTGCAGCGCCTGGCCTGCGTCGGGCGCGGGCAGGTGGATCTGCTGCGTTCGACCGTGCGCTACGAAGTCTACGCGCTGGGCTGACACAAGAAAGATAAGGAGAAACAGCGATGGTCATGGAAGGAGAAAAGCTCTGGGCGCCGCGGAAGGAATTCGCGGAAGCGTCCAACATCGCCCGCTACCAGCGCTGGCTGAAGGCCGAGCGCGGCATCGACACCGCCGACTACCACGCCCTGTGGCAATGGTCGGTGACGGACACGGCCGGCTTCTGGGCCTCGATCTGGGACTACTTCGAGGTGCAGTCCGACCAGACGTATCGCAGCGTGCTGGAGCGCCCGGCCGACGGCGGCATGATGGGCACGCAGTGGTTCCCCGGCTCGCGTCTGAATTACGCCGAGCACCTGCTGCGCCATGAGGTGGAGGGCGCCGAGCGTCCGGTGTTCCACCACCTGTCCGAGACCCGTCCGCTGGCCACCATGAGCTGGCGCGAACTGGGACGGCAGGTGCGCATCCTGGCCACGCGCCTGCGGGCCATGGGGCTGCAGCCCGGCGACCGTGTGGTGTCCTACATGCCCAACGTGCCAGAGACCGCCATCGCGATGATGGCCACGGCCGCCATCGGCTGCATCTGGTCCTCGGCGGCACCGGAGTTCGGCGTCAAGACAGTGATCGAGCGCTTCTCGCAGATCGAGCCCAAGCTGATCTTCGCTGCGGACGGCTACCGTTTCGGCGGCAAGGACTTCAAGCGCGAGGAAGAGGTGCGCCGCATCGCGGCATCGCTGCCCAGCCTTAAGAAGATCGTCTGGCTGCCTTATCTCGACCCCCAGGCACCGCCGCCGGCGATGCCGGACCTGGTCCCCTGGTCGTCGGTCATGGACCACCCGGACGTGCCGCGCGAGGGCTTCCAGTTCACCCGCGTGGAATACGATCATCCGCTGTGGGTGGTGTTCTCTTCCGGGACCACGGGCCTGCCCAAGGCCATCGTGCACAGCCACGTCGGCGTGCTGCTGGAGCACTACAAGCTGCTCAGCTTCCACCTGAACCTGGGCCCCAAGTCGGTGATGTTCTTCTACAGCACCACCGGCTGGATGATGTGGAACCTGGTGATCGCCTCCCTGCTGACCGGTAGCGCAGCGGTCCTCTATGACGGCAACCCGGCCTATCCGACGCCGGACTTCCTGTGGAAGCTGGCCGCCGAGACGCGCGCCACCAGCTACGGCGCCAGCCCCACCTTCGTGCAGATGATGGAGAAGGCGGGCCTGAAGCCGGGCGAGCAGTACGACTTGTCGGCACTGGAGGGCATCGTGGTGGCCGGCGCGCCGTCCACGCCCGAAACCTTTGCCTGGTTCTACAAGGCGGTGAAGCAGGACCTGTGGGTGACCTCGCAGAGCGGCGGCACCGAGATCTGCAGCGGCTTCGTCGGTGCCTCGCCGACGCTGCCGGTGCATGCCGGCGAGATCCAGACACGCATGCTCGGCATGGACGTGCACGCCTGGACCGACGATGGCAAGGAACTGACCGACGAGGTTGGCGAGCTGGTGGTGACCCAGCCGTTCCCATCGATGCCGATCCACTTCTGGAACGACACCGGCGGCAAGCGCTACCGCGAGTCCTACTTCGACGTCTTCCCCGGCGTCTGGCGCCATGGTGACTTCATCAAGGTCAACGGGCGCGGCGGTTGCTACATCTACGGCCGATCGGATTCCACGCTCAATCGTTTCGGCGTGCGCATCGGCACCGCCGAAATCTATCGCGCGGTGGAGCAGGTGGAGGAAGTGGCGGACAGCCTGATCGTCTGCGTGGAGCTGCCGGGCGGCAACTTCTTCATGCCGCTGTACCTGCGGCTGAAGCCCGGCGTGGTATTGGACGACGCGCTGCGCAAGAAGATCAACGCGCGCCTGCGCGACGACTGCAGCCCGCGCCATGTGCCGGACAAGATCTACGGCATCGACGCCATTCCCTACACCCTGACCGGCAAGAAGATGGAAGTGCCGGTACGCAAGCTGCTGATGGGCTGGCCGCTGGAGAAGGCCGCCAGCCGCGACGCCATGATGAATCCAGAGTCCATCGACTGGTTCGTGACGTTTGCCCAGGAATCCACCGATTACGACTGGCGCGGCACGGCCGCCGCCAAGGCTTGAGGAACTGCAGATGAGCAAGCGTGTAGAAGGAAAGGTCTGTGTCATCACCGGCGGAGCCCGTGGCCTGGGCCTGGCGGCCGCCGAGGCCCTGTTGGCCGAAGGCGCCAAGGTTCTGCTGACCGACGTGGACCGCGCTGCGGGTGAGGCCGAGGCCAAGCGCCTGGGCCCGAACGCGAAATTCCGCGTGCAGGACGTCACCGACGTGGCGCAGTGGAACGAGGTGCTGGACGGCGTGGTCGCCGACTGGGGCCGGCTGGATGTGCTGGTGAACAACGCCGGTGTGGCCGGTATCGCCGACGTGGAGGCCATCTCGCAGAAGGATTGGCAGCGCACGATCGACATCAATCTCACCGCGGTCTTCAACGGCACGCAGGCCGCCATCGCCCGCATGAAGGAGCGCGGCGGTTCGATCATCAACATCGCCAGTATCGAGGGCATCATGGGTGAGCCCCTGATCCCGGCCTACAACGCCAGCAAGGGCGGCGTGCGCATCTTCAGCCGCTCGGCGGCCATCCACTGTGCACGCAGCGGCTACCCGGTGCGCATCAACAATGTCTGCCCGGGCTTTGCCGAGACCCAGATGGTGGCCGGGGCCCTGGCGGGCATGACGCCCGAGAAAGCCCAGGAGTTCGCTACGCGCACGCTGGGGCGCATCCCCATGGGGCGCTTTGCCAAGCCCTCCGAAATCGCGGCGGCGGTGCTGTTCCTGGCCTCCGACGAATCCAGTTACGTCACCGGCTCCGACCTCGTGGTCGACGGCGGCATGACGGCCTGATCCCCTTACTCAATACCAGAATCCAGAGGAGAAACAAGAATGAGCAGCAAGAAGCCTGTCGTGATCTACGGTGTCACCGGTTACACCGGCCGTCTCGTCGCCGAGTACCTGCGCGAGTACCGTCTGCCCTTCATCGCTGCCGGCCGCGACGCCAAGCGCATCAAGGAAGTGATGGACAAGGTGCCCGGCATCGAGAACGCCGACTACGAGATCGCCGAGGTGGAGCACACCACCGAGGCGCTGACCAAGCTGTTCAAGGGCGCCAAGGTGGTGCTGAACATGGTCGGCCCCTTCATGAAGTACGGCCCCGAGGCGGTGGAGGCAGCGTTGGCCACCGGTTGCCACTACACCGACACCAACGGCGAGCAGAACTGGATGATGTACGCCGAGGAGACTTGGGGCGAGAAGTTCAAGGAGAAGAACCTGGTGCTCGCGCCGGGCATCGCGCAGATGTACACCACCGGCGAAATCGCCGCCAACATCTGCCTGGAAACCCCGGGCCTGGACAAGCTCGACATCCTGGTGTTGTGGAAGGGCTTCCCGACCTATGCTTCCACGCAGACCATCTTCAGCATCCTCACGGCCGACTTCTACTACCTGGAGCAGAAGCAGTACGTGAAGTGGCCCTTCGGCGCCAAGGCCGAGGTCGGCGTGCCGGGCCAGCACACCACCGCGCTGGCCCTGCCCTGGGGCGGCACGGCGCACCCGGTGTGGTTCAAGAACGATCCGCGCGTGTCCGACTGCAAGGTCATGGGCGGCGTGTTCGAGCGCACGGTGATGGAGAGCGTGATCCAGCTCAACGCCGTGATCGAGGAGAAGATCAAGCCGCTGCCGAAGGCCGAGCAGGAGAAGGCGCTGTCCGAAATGGCCGCCTCGCTGCAGGCCGGCATGCCGCCGCGCGAGAATCCGCGCATCAACATCTCGGTGGACTCGGTGCATGCCAGCGGCGCACTGGGTCGCGCCCACTGCGTGATCCACGGCAACTGCAACTACAAGCAGACCGGCCTGATGCAGGCCTACTTCGCCTATCACCTGCTGCAGGCCCCGTCGAAGCGCTACGGCTTCGCCTCCGGCTGCCAGGCGCTGGGCCATCGCGAGCTGCTGGGCGTGCTGCAGCAGTTCGGCCTGGTCAGCGAGCCGATCCTGACGGTGCATGCACCGGGCGTGCGTCGGGCCTGAGGCCCGGCGACCGGACGGCAAGGCAAGCATGGCCGCACTCGCAGAAGCGCCGCGCGGGGTTGTCGAGGGCGATCTGCTCTGGACGCCCCCGGCGGCTTACTGCGCGCTGTCCGGCGTGGAGCGCTTCCGCCACTGGGTCAATGCCCGCAACGGCCTGGACCTGGCGGATTACGAGGCGCTGCGACAGTGGTCGGTAGAGGAACTGGAGCAGTTCTGGGCGGCCTGCTGGGACTACTTCGACATCCGCTCCGAGAGCCCCTACCTGCGCGTGCTCGACCGGCAGACCCTGCCGGGCGCGCGCTGGTTCGAGGGGGCACGGCTGAACTATGCCGAGCACCTGCTGCGCCGCGAGGCCGAACATCCCGAGGCGGTGGTGTTCCATCACTCCTCGGAGTTGCGCGCACCGGCGACCATGCGCTGGGACGAACTGGGCGGCCAGGTGCGGATCCTGGCCGAGCAGATGCGCAAGCTCGGCATCGGCCCCGGCGACCGCGTGGCCAGCTACATGCCCAACGTGCCGGAGACCGCCATCGCCATGCTGGCGACCACGGCCATCGGCGCGATCTGGGCGGCGGCCTCGCCGGAATTCGGCGCGCGCGCGGTGATCGACCGCTTCGCGCAGATCAAGCCCAAGCTGCTGTTTGCGGTGGACGGCTACCGCTTCGCCGGGCAGGAATTCCCGCGTGAGGGCGAGGTGCAGCAGATCCTCGGCAGTCTCGACAGCCTGCAGCACACGGTCTGGTTGACCTACCTGCATCCGGACCGTCCACCACCGGCAGGCACGATCCCCTGGGCAAAGCTGCTGGACCAGCCCGAGGTGCCGCGCAGCAGCTTCCGCTACGAACACGTCGGCTACGATCACCCGCTGTGGATCCTGTTCAGCTCCGGCACCACCGGGCTGCCCAAGGCCGTGGTGCACAGCCATGTCGGCGTGCTGCTGGAGCACTGCAAGGTCGGAGCCTTCCACCTCGGCTTGCGTGCAGGCTCGAGGCCCTTCTTCTATTCCACCACCGGCTGGATGATGTGGAACATCCTGCTGGCCAGCCTGCTGCAGGATGCCGCGCCGGTGCTCTACGACGGCTCGCCGATCGCCCCCGATTCCGGCGTGCTGTGGCGTATCGCCGAACAGGCGCGGGTCACGCACCTGGGCATCAGCCCCGGCTTCGTGCAGGTGATGCAGAAGGACGGCCTGCGTCCACGCCTGCACTACCAGTTGCCGGACCTGGAGATGATCCTGCTGGTGGGTTCACCCTCCACGCCGGAGACCTTCTCCTGGCTGCATGAGGAAGTGAAACCTGACCTGTGGGTGACCTCGCAGAGCGGCGGCACCGAGATCGCCTCGGCCTTTGTCGGCGCCAGCCCGACGCTGCCGGTGCATGCCGGCGAGATCCAGGCGCGCTCGCTGGGTATGGATGTACATGTCTGGGACGAGCAGGGCCAGGAGCTGGACGGGCAGGTGGGCGAGCTGGTGGTGACCAAGCCCTTTCCGTCGATGCCGCTGCGCTTCTGGAACGACGAGGGCGACAAGCGCTACCGCGAGTCCTACTTCTCCACCTGGCCCGGTGTCTGGCGCCACGGTGATTTCATCCGCATCAACGAGCGGGGCGGCTGCTACATCCTGGGCCGCTCCGACTCCATGCTGAACCGCTACGGCGTGTGCATCGGCACCGCCGAGGTCTACCGTAGCGTCGAGCGCATGGAAGAGGTTCTGGACAGCCTGATCGTCTGCTGCGAGCTGGCCGGCGGGCGCTTCTTCATGCCGATGTTCGTCAAGCTGCGGCCCGGTGCCGTGCTGGACGAGGAACTGCGCAACCGTATCGCCCGCCGCTTGCGTGCCGACTGCAGCCCGCGCCACGTGCCGGACCAGATGTATCGGGTCGACGATATCCCCTACACCCTGACCGGCAAGAAGATGGAGGTGCCGGTGCGCAAGATCCTGGTCGGCTGGCCGCTGGAGAAGGCTGCGAGCCGCGATGCCATGCTGAACCCGGCGGCGATCGACTGGTTCGTGTGGTTCAGGGCGCAGAACCGGGTGATGCTGAGCAGTTGAGTCAGCGCACTGACTCCCTCTCCCCGCCTGCGGGGAGAGGGTTGGGGTGAGGGGCGAAGCCTTGCTGCTATCAACCCAAGCGGGGGTGCCGGCGACTACGCCGGTCAGGTGCGGTTGACCTTTGAAGGTTTATTTCGCCCAAGGGCGAGTTACTTCTCTTTTCTTGTGAACCAACAGTAGGCGCCTCTAGGCGAAGAGAAGTAACCAAGAGAAACACACCCTCCATCCGCGGCCCCGCTGAAGCGGGGCAAC
>JBPOHT010000042.1:0-15787 GCA_052035235.1 Pseudomonadota bacterium
CCTTTACTCTATTACCCAGCTCCCTGGGGGGTAACGCGACCCCCACCCCCCAACCCCGGGGGGGGGTTGGCGTTGGGTTTCCCCCCCCTACTGTGCCTCACCCCCGCCCTCTCCCCGCCAGCGGGGAGAGGGAGTCAGGCCTCACCATAGTCGCGGCGCCCGCGTAGGGCCTTAATATCAACGCCGCCGCTCGCGGCGTTGACGCTCCAGGGCCTCGGCGGCTCCGGCAGGCTCCATCTGGCGGGCGTCGTTGGCGTGTCGCTCCGAGCGTTGCTGCAATTTCTTCGCTTCGCTGACCCCCACGGGGCTGCGCTCCGCCCATTCGGCCTCGTCCAGGCCGCTACCCATGCCGGCGGTGGAAGTGCTGCGGCTTAGCTGCGTGTCCTGCGGCGCGCGCCTGCCCTGTACCGCCGGAGAGCGGGAAGGATCGTCGTCCAGCAGCGTCTCCGGCGACAGGTCGTCCGCGGTCACGTGGCCGTCCGCCGTCTCGCCTCCGCTGCGTCCCAGCTCGGCGACGCGTGCGGCGGGAAACGGCTCGGCGCTGCCGGGTGCCTCTCCATCGCGCTCGAACTCGAGGGGGCGCGGAGCTTCTCCACGATTATCGCGACGACGCTTGCGTGAGTAAGGCGCCGCGCCGCGCACCCGCTCACGGCTCACTGGGAGCCTCCCGACGCCTTCTTCGGCACCTTGGCGCCCTTCTTGCGCGCCTCCGACAGGCCGATGGCAATGGCCTGCTTGCGGCTGTGCACGGTGCCACCCTTGCCGCCGGGCCCGCTCTTGAGCGTGCCGCGCTTGCGGCGGCGCATCGCGCTGGCGACGGCCTTCGACGCGCCCTTGCCGTAACGGCGGGCTCCTGTTTTCTTCGCTGTAGCCATGTTGTCCTCCTAGGCTTTGTCTCTTGTACGGTGGCCTCTAGCAGGCCACCTCGAATCCCATCAGGGCGAAGCGCCGCTGCGGGTCCGTCCAGAGTTTCCAGGCCTGCCATCCGGCACTGAACGCCAGTTGCACCATGCCGCCGGGCAGGTACTTGTGCGAGCTCTCGGTGTGGATCGTCTCGCCGGCAGCGAAACGGAAGCCGTGGCCGCCGATCTGCACCTGCTGTTTGCGGCGGCTGCGCAGGTGCATCTCGATGCGATGCCGCGCCTTGTCGTAGACCACGGCATGCTCGAAGGCGGACAGGTCGAAGTCCGCTCCCTGTTCGCGGTTGAGGCGCAGCAGCAGGTTGAGATTGAAGCGCGCGGTGACGCCCTCGCTGTCGTCGTAGGCACGGCGCAGCGTGGCGGCGTTCTTGCGCAAATCCACGCCCAGGATCATGCGACCGCCGACGCCGGCGGCCTGGTGGAACTGGCGCAACAGGGCCTGCGCCTCCTGCGGTTCGAAATTGCCGATGGTGGAGCCGGGGAAGAACAGAAGGCGCCGCTCCGCCATCGGCAGGCGCGCATAGCGCCAGGGTCGGGTGAAGTCGGCGCAGACCGGCGCCAGGGGCAGGCGCGGCAAGGTCTGGCTCATCGTCTGGCGACAGCGCCACAGCACGCTCGGATCAATATCCAGCGGGGCATACCAGCGCGGGTCTTCTAGGGCCGACAGCAACTCACGCGTCTTGCAGCCGCAGCCGGCACCCGGCTCGATCACGCCAGCACCGGGACCAGCGAAGGCGGCAATGTCGGCCAGATGCTCCCGCAGGATCGAGAGCTCCGTGCGCGTGACGTAATAGTCCTCCGTCTCGCAGATGCGCTCGAACAGGCGCGAGCCCTCTTCGTCGTACAGCAGGCGCGTGGGCAGGCGCCTCTGCGGGCGCGACAGATCGCGCAGGATTTCCGCCAAATCAGGACTGTCTATGCTCTCGACCGGCGTGGCCGAGCCGGCTTCCATCTGCAGCTCTTCGTCGTCGCTCATGCGATGTCCCTCGCCAGGCGCAGGCCGCTGAACTGCCAGCGCGCTTCCGGTGGAAAGAAATTGCGGTAGCTGCGCCGCAGGTGGCTGGACGGCGTAGCGCAGGAACCGCCACGCAGCACCAGTTGATTGCACATGAACTTGCCGTTGTATTCCCCCACCACGCCCGGCGGCGCGCGGTAGCCGGGATACGGCGAGTAGGCGCTCGATGTCCAGGTCCAGACGCCGCCGTACCAGGCGCCATCGGACAGGCCGGGATGCAGGCGTGGCGGGGCATCCTGCGACGCGGCGGCCGGCTCGTCTGCCAGGGCCTCCCACTCCTGCTCGGTGGGCAGCCGCGCGCCGGCCCAGCGCGCGTAGGCGTCGGCCTCGTAGTAGCTGAGGTGGCAGGCAATGCCGTCCGGGTGGAGAGGCTGCAGGCCGGCCAGCGTGAAGGCAGAGCGCAGGTCACGCGCCCAGTACAGCGGGCGGCGCCATTTGCGGCGCTGCACCACCGACCAGCCGTCCGACAGCCACAGCTCGGGACGGCGGTAACCCTCGTCCTCGATGAAGGCGCGGTACTCGCGGTTGGTCACCGCGCGCGAGGCGATCTCGTAAGGCGCCAGCAGCACGGCATGGCGGGGCTGCTCATTGTCGAAGGCGAAGCCCGCGCCGTCGTTGCCGCAGGCCACCTCGCCTCCGCCGCGTAGCCATTGCAGCGGTACGGCGGCGGCATCTGCTTCCATGGCCGGCGGGCGGCCGTAAGCCGGCTGCAACGGGTTACGCGACAACAGATGCTTGATGTCGGTGAGGATCAGTTCCTGGTGCTGCTGCTCATGGTGCAGGCCGAGCTCGATCAGCTTGCGCGATGCGATGGGCACCGGGCCGGCCAGCAGTTCCAGCATGGCGCGGTCGACCTGTGCGCGGTACTGCATGACCTCCTGCAGCGAGGGCCGCGTCAGCAGGCCGCGCGCGGCCCGCTCGAAGGGCTTGCCCAGGCGCTGGTAGTAGGAATTGAAGAGGTCCAGGTAGCGGCGGTCGAATACGCGGTAACCCGGGCGGCGCGACAGCACCATGGTCTCGAAGAACCAGCTGGTATGCGCGAGATGCCACTTGGCCGGGCTGGCGTCCTTCATGCTTTGCGCGCCCGCATCCTCCGGCGACAGCGGTACGCACAAGGCTTCCGTCGTAGCGCGGACGCGCTGGTAGCCGGTAACCAAGGCCGCAGCTTCCACGTCGCGTCGCGTAGCAACGGAACGCGCGAGCGCCCTGGGGTCTGCGCTCCGGCGCAAAGCGATGGCAGTCATCAGGCCCTCCTTGGCTCTCGACTCCGGCCAGGACTACCGCAAGACCCGTGCCCGGTGGCGTCCCGCATTAAGCGGGACGCCGTGGCAGGGTCAGTGCTTGGCCGGGCCGGTGCGGGTCGGCGAGATGCGGGCAGGCGGATCGGAAGCCGGAAAGCTATCGTCCAGGGCGTCGTCGAGGGCATCGACACGACCGCCCTTCTTCGACACTTCCTGCTTCGAGCGCTGCGGTTCCGCCTTCGGGGACGCGGGCTTGGCGTGCTTGGCGCTCAGCTCGCTGTTGGCATCCAGACGGCGCTCAAGCTCGATCTTGCGCGCGCCGGGGCCGAGGTTCTGTTGATGGGCCATGGTTCTCATCCTTGAGTTGCGACAGGAGTCGCCGCCCTATTCCGACCCCAGGCTCCGGAGCGAGTTCAGGGGCTGCAGGCTTGCACAATCCGGCGGGCGGAAGCCACCACCATGCAAACTGCGTCCCGCCCTCCGACTGGGCTCACGCCACGGCGGCTTCCAGTTCGCCCAGGCCGTTTTCGATGTGGTCCAGCAGGCGCTGCAGGCTGGGTAGCGTGCGCCGGCAGCCGATCAGACCGAAGTCGACGAAGTCATGCCGGCTGATCACGGTGATGTTGAAGGCGAAGCCATCGATGATCAGCGAGGCCGGGTACATGCCGTCGAGCTTGCAGCCCTGCCAATACATATCCTGGCGCGGGCCGGGGACGTGGGAGATGACGAGGTTGGCGGGCACGCGCTCCGGGGTGAGGCCGGTGAGCATGCTCAGGGCACCCGGCACCAGCTGCGCCACGGCGTAGGCTTGCAGCTCGGCGGGGCTCAGCTGCTTGAAGCGGGCCTTGCTGTAGTCCATGCAGGCCTTGATCGCCTGCAGGCGCTCCAGCGGATCGGCCAGGTGCGTGGCCAGGTTGACCATGGCGAAGGCGATCTCGTTGCCGGAGTCGCCGTCGTCGCGGCGGATCGAGACCGGGACCACGGCGACCAGCGGCTGCTGCGGCAGGGCATCGAGTTCCAGCAGGTAGCTGCGCAGCGCGGCGGCGCAGACCGCCAGCACCACGTCGTTGACCGTGCCGCCTGCGGCACTGGCGATCTTGCGGAAGCGCGGCGTGGCGTAGGACTGGGCGGCGAAGCGTCGCGAGGCGGTGATCGGCTGGTTCAGCAGGCAGCGCGGCGCCTGGGTGCTGGTGACGACATCAGGATTGCCGTGGCGGCGGTCCTGCCAGGTCTGCTTGAGGTGATTGAAGACGTTGGGCACCGCTGACAGGCCACCGCGGCTGAGGCCGGACAATATGCCGAGCGGGCTGGTGGCGACGCCGGAGATCGGCATGGAGGCCTCGCGCCGGCGCGGCGCCATCTCCCAGGTGGGCGGCATGCGCGCCGACTCCTCGGGGCTCTCCGACATGGACTTCATGATCAGGCGCATCGCCGCCACGCCGTCCACCACGGAATGGTGGATCTTGAAGAATACGGCGATGCGGCCGTCCTCCAGGCCCTCGATCAGGTACATGCGCCACAGCGGGTAGGCCCGGTCGAGGTGCTGCGAATGCACCCGCGAACACATCGCCAGCAGCTCGCGGATGCGGCCGGGCTTGGGCAGGGCCAGGTGCACCAGGTGCTGGTTGATGTCGAAGGTGCTGTCGGTCTCCCAGAAGCTCAGCCCGAAGCGGCTCTGCGGCCGCAGGTTGAAGGGCCGCGAGGCCTGCACCGACTGCAGCAGCCGCGCCGCCATCTGCGCGGCGAAATCCGGCGGGGCGTCCTCGGGCGGCCTCAGCATCATCAGCCCGCCGACATGCAGGGGCATGTGGCGGCGTTCCATCAGCAGGAAGGCGGTATCGGTAGGTGACAGGCGTTGCACGAGGGGTCCTCCTGTTCTCGTTCCGGCGAGACGTAGCAAGCTGCGCGCCAAGAATGCCCGCAAAAAGTGCAGCCCGCATGACGAATAAATAACCGGGCGTTCAGGAGGGAAGCATGGCCCGGAAAGAGTGTCCGGGCTGTCACCTGGCGGATTGACGGCCGGTGATTCCTAGCGTTTGGCCAGGAACACGTCCTCGATGATGTCGCGCACGCGCTCGCTGGCGGCCATGCTCACGCCGAGCTTCTCGGCGCTTTCCAGCGCCGCCGAGAGGTCCTTGCGACCCAGGGCACCGAATAGGCCAAAGGCCTTTTCCAGCATTTCGGGCCCGCGGGCGGCAATACCGTCTCGATTGCCGATGAAGGCTTCCATCTGCGGGGTCACCACGCCGTTGGCGCGACCGACCTCGACCAGCATCTCCAGCGTCAGGCCACCGGCGCGAGCCAGCCGCGAGGCCTCGTCGATGGCCGCGAAGGCGGCATAGGTCATGACGTTGTTGCAGAGCTTGAGCGTGATGCCGGCACCGGTGTCGCCGGCATGGACCTGCTTGTTGCTGGAGGTGGCGAAGACCGGCTGGCAGCGCTCGAACAGCTCGTCGCTGGCGCCCACCATGTAGCACAGGCGTGCGTCCTCGGCGCCGCTGGCGCCGCCGGTGATCGGCGCGTCCACCAGGTGGATGCCGCGCATCGACGCATGGCGGGCCCAGCGCATCATGGCCTCGTGGGTCACGGTGCTGTGCACCGCGATCACGCTGCCGGCCTGGGCCTGTTCCAGCAGGCCGCGCCCGCTGCCGGCGCAGCCATACAGCAACTGCTCGACGTCGATGGTGTCACGCACGCAGATGCCGATATGGCGGCACTCGCGCGCCAGGTCGCCCGGCGTGCCGGCGCGGTGTGCGCCCAGCGCCACCAGCTCGGCGACCGGGCCAACCGCGACATCGTGCACCCACAGGGGCTCATCCAGCTTCAGCAGGTGCTTGGCGATCGGCTTGCCGATGTTGCCGAGGCCGATGAACCCGATACTCATTTGGCGTCGCTCTCCAGCAGCTTGGGCGTGGGCATCTGCGGCCGCACTTCCATGAACTCCACGGCAACGCCGGCCGGGAACTCGAAGCAGCCGGCGATGGCCTCGCCTACCACGTCGGCGGTGGTCATGCCGTCGAACTTGGGGCCCTTGTCCAGCCAGGCGCCCATGGCGTCGGGCAGGGCCGCGGGGTCGAAGTTGGCGATGCTGCCGGTGGCCACGGCGCCGGGGCTGAAGACCGTCACCAGGATGCCGTCCTTCTTGACCTCCCCGCGCAGTTCCTCGCTGAACTTGTCCATCGCTGCCTTGGACGCGGAGTACAGCGCCAGGTGGGCGAACTCGTTGTCGTGCCGCACGGTGGCGGAGGAGATGTTGACGATGCGCCCGCCGCCAGCCGCGCGCAGGCGCGGAATGGCGAGCTGGCAGGAGAACACGGTGGCGAGGAAGTTCACGTCGACCATCTTGCGCACCTCCGCCTCGGGCATGAGCTCGATGCGGCGCGCAAACTGGAAGCCGGCGTTGTTGATGAGGCCGTCGATGCGGCCCCATTGGGCGATGACCGCGTCGAGGGCCTTCTCCAGGCCGGCCTTGTCGCAGACGTCGACGGCGGCAGTGAAGACCTGGCCAGCCGGCAGCTGGGCGGCGGCCTCCTTCAGGCCCGCCTCGCCGCGCGCCAGCAGCGCCACCTTGGCGCCACGGGACGCCAGTACCTGGGCGGTGGCGAAGCCAATGCCCTTGGAGGCTCCGGTGATGACGATCACCTGGCCCTGAACCTTACTTTTCATTGTTGTTTTCTCCCCGTTGGAAGTATTTACCGATTCGGCCAGCTAGCGCTAGGCCCGCATCAGCGAGCCGCCGTCCACGTTGAGGATCACGCCCGTGACCCAGCTGGCGTCGTCCGACAGCAGGTAGGCCAGGGCCTTGGCCAGGTCCTCCGGGGTTCCCAGGCGGCCCAGGGGCATCTGCGCCACCATGCCCTGCAGGTATTCCTCCGGCACCTTGGCGCGCAACGCCGGGGTATCCGTGGGGCCGGGGGCGATGCCGTTGACGCGGATGCCGCGCGGGCCCAGCTCGCGGGCCAGCACGCAGGTGATGCCGTTGATGGCCAGCTTGGTGAAGGAGTAGTAGTCGTAGTGCATCCAGGCCGCGGTGGAGGACTGGTTCACGATCACGCCACCCTTGGGCATGTGCGGCGCCGCGGCGCGGGTCATGATCACGGCACCCAGCATGTTCACCGAGATGACCTTGTTGAGATAGGCCAGGTCCACCGTCATCAGCGGGTTGAAGTCGAGGTTGCCGAACATGGCGGCGTTGTTGACCAGGTAATGGATCTCACCCCAGCGCTGCTGCACGTCCTTCACCAGCGCCGCGGCGGAGGCTTCGCTGGAGACATCCACAGCGGCGAAGATGGCGGTGCCGCCGGCCTTGCCGATCTCGTCGACCACGCGCTGGCCCTGGGCGGCGTTGATGTCGGCGACCACGACCTTGCAGCCGAGCGCGGCGAGGTGCCTGGCGTAGCCTTCGCCGATGCCCTGGCCGGCGCCCGTGATGATGGCGACCTTGTTCTTGAAGTTGCTCATGTGTGTCTCCTGGATGTTTTTCTCCCCTCGCCCGCTGGCGGGAGAGGGGCTGGGGGAGAGGGGTTCTGTAAAACTTGAGGGAGTTACAGAAACCCTCTCCCGCCCTGACGGGCACCCTCTCCCGCAAGCGGGAGAGGGGACAGATTCTCTTAGCTCCCCGCCTGATCCGCCGGCAGATGCACCACCAGCCCCTGCATCTCCTCGGTCACCGTGACCTGGCAGCCAAGCCGGCTGTTGGCCCGGCGATGCGTAACCGACTCCAGCGTGCCGAGTTCGCCGGCCTCGGCCTGCGGAATGCGGCCCTGCCACTCCGGCGGGATGTAGCAGTGACAGGTGGAGCAGGAGCAGATGCCGCCGCACATGCCGATGACGCCAGGCACCATGTTCAGCGTGGCGCCCTCCATCAGGTTCATGTGGGCATCGACGTCGACCTTGTGCTCGGTGCCGTTGTGCTCGATGTAGGTGACTGCAACCATGTTGGTCTCTCGTGGAAATCAGGCGGGAATCGCGACGGTCTTGGTTTCGAGGTATTCCTCGAAACCCTGCACGCCCATCTCGCGGCCGATGCCGCTCTGCTTGTAGCCGCCGAAGGGTGAATCCGGGGCGAAGAAGTTGGCGCCGTTGATGTTCATGGTGCCGGTGCGGATCTGGCGCGCCAGGCGCAGCGCGCGCTGCGGATCGGCGGAGTAGATCGAGCCGGACAGGCCGTAGATGGAGTCGTTGGCGATGCGTGCGGCGTCGGCGTCGTCCTTGTAGGCGATGGCGACCAGCACGGGGCCGAAGATCTCTTCCTGGGCGATGCGCATGTCGTTGGTGACATCCGCGAACAAGGTGGGCTCGACGAAGTAACCTTGCTCCAGGCCCGCCGGCTTGCCGCCGCCGCAGACCAGGCGCGCGCCCTCGCGCTTGCCGGTCTCGATGTAGTCGAGCACGCGCTGCTGCTGCCGGGCACTGATCAGCGGCCCCATGATCTGCTGCTCGCGGAACTGGTCGCCGGGCTGTACGTAGCCGAACATCGCCTTCAGGGTCTGCACGCCTTCCTCGTAGCGCGATTCCGGCAGCAGGATGCGCGTGGTGATCGCGCAGCCCTGGCCGGCGTGGTAGCAGACGGCGAGACCCGACAGCAACGCGGTGTTGAAGTCGGCGTCGTCGAGGATGATGTTGGCGGACTTGCCGCCCAGCTCCAGGAACACGCGCTTGAGGCTGCCGGCGGCGCTGGCCATGATGCGGCGGCCGGTCTGCGTGGAGCCGGTGAAGGAGACGATGTCCACGCGCGGATCGGCTACCAGCTTCTCGCCGATGGCGGCGGGATCGGACGAGGTCAGCACGTTGAACACACCCGGCGGGATGTTGGTCTTCTCGGCCACCACCTTGCCGATGAGGGTCGCGGTCCAGGGTGTGTCGGGCGCGGACTTCAGCACCACGGTGCAGCCGGCGGCCAGCGCCGGGGCGACCTTGGCCATGTTGATCTGGAAGGGGAAGTTCCAGGGCGAGATCGCGGCGACGACACCGCCGGCTTCCTTCCACAGCAGGCGCTTGCTGGGCACGCCCATGGTGTTGGTCACCGGCAGCTCCTGCTCCCACTCGTAGCGGTCGATCAGGTCGATGACGTAGTCGAGGATGCCGATGGGGCCATCACCCTGGGGACCGTTCGCGGTGATGGCCATGGGCGCACCGACCTCGGCCACGGCCTGGGCGCGCAGCGATTCGGCCTCGGCACGCAGGCCGTCGCGCAGTTGCGTGAGGCACTTGCGGCGCAGGGCCTTGTTGGTGGACCAGTCACTGCTGTCGAAGGCGCGGCGCGCGGCGGCGATGGCGGCCTCGGCGTCGTCCAGGCCGGCGTCGGCGACGTGGCCGATGACTTCGCCGGTGGCGGGATTGAGGTTGGCGTAGCGCTTGCCGCTCTTCGCCTCCACGAGCCTGCCGTCGATCAGCAGGCGCGGTTCGCCGATGCCGGCATCGTTTGCGGATTCAACCATGTGCAGTCTCCGAAGCCGGCCGCGGCCGGAACAGGTAGAGGCGAGCCAGCAGCAGCGTGAACAGCAGCAGCCACAGGCCGTTGTAGAGATAGACCTTGTCGAGTTGTGCGCCGCTCTGCGGCCAGCTCAGCGTGGCCTGCGCCAGGTAGAAGCACATGGCGTAGGCCATCATTCCGGCCATGAAGGTGGCCAGCGACCGGTAGCGCGGGCTGTCCTGCCGGCGGCGCAGGAACACGACGATGGACAGCAGGTAGAACCAGCCGAAGAACCAGGTATCGAACTCGTTGAGCAGGCGCAGCCACAGCGGCGCCTCGCCATAGATGGGCTCCACCCGCACGTAGCCCAGCCAGGCGCGGCCCACCGCGCTGCGCGAGCACTCACCGTCCGGCCCCTGCGCCAGGCCCTCCCAGCCACAGCCGAGCAGGAACAGCGGCATGTAGACCAGCGCCGTGAGGGCGGCAAAGGCGAACAGCGCGATCAGCACACGGTCCAGCACGCGCGACATGGGTCCGGTCTCCTGCGTTTCGCGGGCCGGTCATGGCCGGCCGCATAAACATTGCTGTTGAAATGTTTATCCAGACTATCGGAGGGTTCAGGGGCCGCCAATACGCCGAATGGGCGATACCCGCCGGACGGTGCCCCCTTCAATATCCCCGCATTGCAGCTAAAGCCCGGGAGAACGGCATGGCGAAGTGGGAATGCACGATTTGCGGAATGGTCTACGACGAGGAAAAGGGTGACCCGGACCACGGCATCGCCCCTGGCACCCGTTTCGAGGACATCCCGGACGACTGGGTCTGCCCGGACTGCGGCGCCGGCAAGGACACCTTCGAAAAGATTGGTTAGCGGTCTTTCTTCCCTCTCCCGCCGGGAGAGGGAGTGTTTGGCTATCGCTGGAGAGCGACTCAATGTCGCTCTCCAGTAAGCAAAACACGGTGAGGGACGCCGCCCGATCAGGCCTTGTGCTTGCCGATAGCGAATCCCTCATCCGGCGCTACGCGCCACCTTCTCCCGGAGGGAGAAGGGAACGAGCGGAGGAGAGCAAATGAGCGATACGAAGGCCGGGACAGGCCGCCGCGGTTTCCTGAAGCAGATCGGCCTTGCGGCCGCCGGCGCGGCGGCCTTCGGTGCCGAGGCGGCGACGCCCAAGGCCAGCAAGAGCGTGCGTCGCTGGGATGCGACGACCGACCTGCTGGTGATGGGCTCCGGCGCGGGCGGTATCTCCGCCGCACTGGAAGCGCGCCGCAACGGCATCCAGGCCCTGGTGCTGGAGAAGTTCAACGTGCCGGGCGGCTCCTCCAGCCTCTCCGGCGGCGTCTGCTACCTGGGTGGCGGCACGGCCCTGCAGAAGGCGCTGGGTTTCACCGACACGGTGGAGGACATGTACCGCTACATGATGGCGGCCAGCGGCCTCTACGCCGACGAGAAGAAGATCCAGCTCTACTGCGAGGGCAGCGTCGCGCACTTCGACTGGCTGGTGGCCAACGGCGTGCACTACGCGCAGAAGTTCTCCGAGGAGAAGGAGATCTCGATCCCCGACGGCTCGCTGTATTACTGCGGCAGCGAGCTGGTGCATCCCTACCGCGAACAGGCACGCCCCGCCCCGCGCGGCCACGTGCCGCCTTCGCCGCACCTGATCGGCGGCCGTGACCTGATGAAGGCACTGACCCGTGCCGCGACCGATGCCGGCGCGCAGCTGAAGCTGCGCTGCTCGGCCGAGCGCCTGATCCTAGAGGGCGACGGCAGCGTGGCCGGCGCCGAGGTGGTGGACGAGAACGGCAAGCGCCTGAACATCCGCGCGCGGCGCGGCGTGGTGCTGGCGGCCGGCGGCTTCATCCACAACCGCGCGATGCTGGAGCGCTTCGCGCCCGAGCTGGCACGCTGCTCGGTGCCCTGGGGCCGTGCCGGCGACCTGGGCCAGGGCATCCTGATGGGCATGGCGGTGGGCGGCGCGGTGCAGCGCATGCACCATGGCTTCGTGATCCTGCCGATGTACCCGCCGGAGACCATCCTCAACGGCATCCTGGTGAATTCGCGTGGACAGCGCTTCGTGCCCGAGGACGGCTATTACGGCCTGGTGGGCCACGAGATCGCCTTCAAGCTCGACGACGGGCAGGCGTACATGGTCGTGGACAAGGCGCATGCCTTCGGCTGGAAGGATTTTCGCTTCAACGTGGCGGCGGAGGCGCCGAGCATCGCGGAACTGGAGGGCAAGCTGAAGCTGCCCGAGGGCGCGCTGGTGCAGACGGTGGAGTACTACAACCGTCACGCCAAGGACAAGCGTGATCCGCTGCTGCACAAGGCGGAGAAGTACCTCTCTCCGCTGAAGGAGGCTCCCTTCGTGGCCTACGACGTGGGCCTGAAGAACACCTTCATGCCGGTGCATACCTTCGGCGGCCTGCAGACCAATACCGACGCCCAGGTGATCAATGCCTGGGGCGATCCCATCCCTGGCCTGTATGCCAGCGGGCGCACCTCGGCCGGCCTGCCGGTGGCACCCTATATCGGCAGCGGCGTGTCGATCGGCGACGGCACCTTCTTCGGACGCCGCGCCGGCCGCCATGCCGCCGGGAGGAAAGCATGAAGCACGCACTCACCGCCGCCGTACTGCTCGGGCTGTCGCTGGGCGCTGCCGCCGAGGCTCCCAAGGGCAATGCCGAGCGCGGCCGCCTGGTCTTCGGCCAGTGCCGCACCTGCCACTATCCCGAGAAGGCCTACGGCGACCACAACGGCCCGAATCTCTATGGCATCTTCGGCCGCAAGGCCGGCTCGGTGGCGAGCTATGCCTACTACTCGGACGAGATGAAGAAGGCCGGGTTCGACTGGACGCCGGAGCTGCTGGATTTCTGGCTAGCCAACATGGGCAAGTTCCTGCCCAACAGCACGATGGTGGTCTTCGAGACCACGCCGCAGGAGCGCGCCGACATCATCGAGTACCTGAGGCAGTTCAAGGATTAGGTCTCCGATCCGAAGCCAGCCAACCGTCATGCCGGCGCAAGCCGGCATCCAGTCCCGGACATAAGTAGCCCAGCGATGACTGGATACCGGCTTCCGCCGGTATGACGGCTACACATTCTGACTTGACCTCAAGTTAAGTTGAGGTCCTAGGATCGCCGCCACGATACCTTGAACGGGAGTGGCGGCGATGAGCGAGCGGATACGGCTGGGGTTGATCTACGGCAGCACGCGGCCGGGGCGGCTCTGCGACACGGTGGCGAACTGGGTCATCGGCCAGGTCCGCGAGCACCCGATGTTCGAGATCGAGCGGATCGACCCCGCGCAGTTGCGGCGCGATGCCGACGGCCGCTTCGACCCGGACGACGTGGCGGCCCGCATCGAACGGGCCGAGGCCTTCATCGTGGTGACGCCGGAGTACAACCACGGCTACCCCGCGGCGCTGAAGGAACTGCTCGACTCGGCCTACGAGCCCTGGCAGGCCAAGCCGGTCGCCTTCGTGTGCTACGGCGGCGTTTCCGGCGGCTTGCGTGCGGTGGAGCAGTTGCGCCAGGTGTTCGCGGAACTGGACGCGGTGGCGCTGCGCGAAACCGTCAGCTTCACGGAAATCTGGGAACAGTTCAGCGCCACCGGCGAGTTGCGCTCGCCGGAGCGGGCTCGGCGCAACATGGGCAAGCTGCTGTCGCGACTGCAGTGGTGGGCGGAAAGCCTGCGGGATGCACGGAAGCGCCGCCCCCTGAGGCAGGCCGCGTAGGAAAACCCCGACAGCCAGATATCCACAGGACCTGTGGACAACGCTGTGGACGGTTGGCGCCAAGCCCGCCCCGTGCAGGTTTTTCCGCATATGAATAAAAAATGACCGTTGCGCGAACCCTCAAGGCGGCCTGCTAGAATCCGGCGCGCCTCCTGGCTCCCAACCTCACTCCCATGGCCCCGACCCCCAACAAGCCGCTGTCCCCCCTGCCCTCCCTGATCTTCTCCTCGCGCTGGCTGCAGCTGCCGCTGTACCTGGGCCTGATCGTCGCGCAGGGCGTCTACGTCATCCTGTTCTGCAAGGAACTCTGGCACCTGACCCATGGCGCCCTGGAGCTCAACGAGCAGCAGGTGATGCTGATCGTGCTGGCGCTGATCGACGTGGTGATGATCTCCAACCTGCTGGTGATGGTCATCGTCGGCGGCTACGAAACCTTCGTCTCGCGCCTGCACCTGCAGGGGCACCCGGACCAGCCGGAATGGCTGAGCCACGTCAACGCCTCGGTACTGAAGGTGAAGCTGGCGATGGCGATCATCGGCATCTCCTCGATCCATCTGCTCAAGACCTTCATCGAGGCTGGATCGCTCGGGGCACTGCCCACCTGCGCCACCGCCGCGGCCGGCGTGCGCTGTACCAACGTGACCGAGGCCGGCGTGATGTGGCAGACCATCATCCACATGGCCTTCATCGCCTCGGCCATTGGTATTGCCTGGACGGATCGCCTGATGGCGGCTTCGCATACCAAGCCGAGCCACGCGGCGCACTAAGCTTCAGCTGCGAACTGGAAGGGCCGGGATTTTCCCGGCCCTTTTTTGTTTCCGTTCCAACGAACCGTTCACACCGAGTAGCGCCGCAGAGCGCGTATCGAGGTGCGCGCGTGCCTCGATACGCGACGCTTCGCGGCGCTACTCGGCATGAACGGTTGGCTGGTATTGATAGAGCAAAGAAAACGGGCGCTATTCATGCGTCTCTTCGACCGTAGCGTGTCGCGCTCCTTCGACACGCGACCCTACACGCCCTGCGCGGTTCTGTTCCGCCTTCGTGGGAAACAAAAAAGGCCGGGATCTCTCCCGGCCTTTTTCTTGGGTCACGGTTAGTGACGCTTGGTTGGAGTCACCCGCAGACTCGCGACGCTAGGATCCCCAGCGCTCTAGCGCTGGGGATCCTCTACGCGGCTCGCTGCTTTACTGCTTGGCTTCCTTTTCGAGCATGCTCGCCATGCCCGGCT
Source organism: Pseudomonadota bacterium (assembly GCA_052035235.1). GTDB lineage: Bacteria > Pseudomonadota > Gammaproteobacteria > Nevskiales > Nevskiaceae > Solimonas_A. The sequence goes on from JBPOHT010000042.1 coordinate 14,554, forward strand.
TGGGCGCGGCGGGCGCAGCCCCCGGAGCCGGGGCCGGGCGCGGAGGCATGCGGGGCATGCCGACGAAACCGATGGCGAACTGCTCTTCCATGGTCTTCACCTGGTCTTCGGTGTAGCCCATGCCGCCGAGGATTTCCTTGGTGTGCTCGCCCACCAGCAGCGGGCGCCCCTGGATCACGCCCGGGGTGTCGGACAGGCTCACCAGCAGGCCGATCTGGTCGAGCTTGCCGACCACCGGGTGCGGGTAGGACACGACCCACTGGTTCTTCTGGAACTCGGCGTTGTCGTGCAGCTTGCGCGAGAACTCGGCATCCACCACTTCCACCGGCACGCCGGCCTTGTCGAGCTTGGCGAACCAGTTGGCGGCGGTGTCGGCCGCCAGCACGTCACCGATGATCTTCGACAGCGCGGCATCGTTCTTGGCGCGGGCATCGGACGTGGCAAAGCGCGCGTCGGTGACCAGCTCCGGCTTGCCGATGACGGTGAACAGCTCGTCCCAGTGCGACTGCTCGACCAGCACGAAGCACAGCCAGCCATCCTTGGTGTTGTACAGGCGGTGGCCGGCGGAGTAGCCGACCTGGTCGCCGCCGATGCGCGGGCGGTCGAAGCCCTTGCCGTCCGGCGTGGCGACGGCGTAGCTGGTGTTGAGCAGCGCGGCGTTGATGATCGAGGTGTCGACGAACTGGCCTTCGCCGGTGCGGTCGCGGTGGTAGATGGCGTTGACGATGGCCACGGCCGACAGGAAGCCGTTGCCGGTGTCGCCGAAGCTGGTGAAGCTCCACAGCGGGCGGCCGACTTCGCCGTTGTCGCCCTTGCGGCCCATGCCGCCGTCCTCGTACTGGATGCCGGACAGGCAGGCACCGGTCTGGTCGTTGCCCGGCAGGCCGGCGCGCACGCCGCGCTCGAAGCCACGGGTGTGGCAGTAGATCAGGCCCGGGTTGATCTGCTTGAGGGACTCGTAGTCGATCTTCAGGCGCTCGGCGGCGTCGTAGCGCATGTTGTGCTGCACGACGTCGGCCTGCTTGACCAGGTCCAGCAGGACCTTCATCGCGCGCGGGTCCTTCAGGTTCAGCGTGATCGACTTCTTGCCGCGGTTGGCCATGTAGGCGATGTGCACGCGGTGCCAGAACAGGTCGAACAGGCCGTTGACCTTGATGACCGTGGCGCCCAGGTCGCTGAGCAGCTGCGTGCCGAAGGGACCGGCGATGGCCAGGCCCAGGTCGAGCACGGTGAT
>JBPOHT010000020.1:0-109790 GCA_052035235.1 Pseudomonadota bacterium
CCTGATCCACAACCGCCAACTTAAAGGCCATCGTGTAATCGCGCTGCGTCCTCTTAACCCTTGATTCCATTTGACTCTCCTTCTCGGCTTCGAAAAGGTGTCAACCCTGAGCAGGACGGGTCAACGCAACGAAAAAGGGCGGCCTCCAGGCCGCCCTTTTTCGTTGATGCCGTCGCCGCTTAGATCTTGAAATCGAGACGCACGCCGAAGTGGTAGCCGTACACGCGCGAGTCACGGTCCGCACGGTACACCAAGCCACCGCCACCGATGCGGATGTCCGGGATCCACTCGGAGTTCAGCGTGATCGGCACTTCCAGGTTGACGCCGTAGGACACGCCGTCGAAGGTCTCGCTGGCCGCGCCACGCTCGGCCTTCATCGAGGAATAGCCGATGGGCACCGAGATCTCGATCAACTCGAACAGTGAACCGGTGGGCACCACGAAGATGCCGTAGTACTCGCCGACCTCGAACTTCTTGGCACCGTCATCCTTGTCGTCTGCCACGCCATAGTGCAGTTCCAGGCCCACGGCATCGAGCAGGCGCATGCCAGCGCGGATGCGATACATGCTGGACTCGAGTTCATCGCCGCCGAAGGCGGTCTCCAGTGCATCGTCCGACAGTGCCAGGGTGATCTCGGCCTTGTCCACGCCCAGGTAGAAGTGGAAGGGCTCGCCGGAGTCTTCGCTGGCGGTCTCTTCGGCAGGGGCTTCCTCGGCGGCGGCTTCTTCAACCGGGGCTTCCTCGACCGGCGCGGATTCCGCGCTCAGGTCAGCGGCAACGCCATCAGCCGGGGCAGCTTCGGCAGACGCATCGGCCGGGGCGGCTTCTTCGGCCGGGGCAGCTTCTGCAGCGGCATCCGCCGGAGCCATCTCGGTGCCGGCGGCATCAGCGGCAGTGGCATCGGCCGCAGCCTCGGTATCGGCAGGCGCCTCGGCCGCCATCTCCTCGGCGGGGGCGACTTCGGCAGACTCAGGAGCCACGGCCTCGTCGGCGGCGGGATCCTGCGCCAGGGCCGGCAGTGAGAACAGCACTCCCATCAACACCGCAGCGGCGCTCGCGGACCTTTTCATATCTCCCCCTTAGGAATGTTTGAAACGCTATTTAGTCAGGTGCGCCGAATGTTCCCGCATTTTTCTTTGCAAATCCAGCGATTGATGAGGCTCATGCAGACGGACTAGGTGCGTCCCGGGACCCCGCCTGCCACTCGGGCCGTAAGGGTCCGGGCTCGACGTTCCGACGCTGCGGCCCTAGCATTGTCGCCATGTCCTCGCTTCCACCCATCCTGGCACGCTGGTCTGCCGGTGCCGTCCTGCTGTTCGCCGCGGCCGGCGGCGCCGTGGCGCAGCAGGATGCTGCCGTAATGCTGACCCAGGTCACGGTGGAGGGCCCCGTCCACAGCACCGATCTCGATGCCGCCCTGACAGCCCTGCAGGGCCGCTCGGTGGACGACGCACTGCTGTCCGAGGCCGAGGCGCTGGTGCGGGACTACTACGACTGGCTGGAGTGGCGCGACGTCCAGGTGTCGGTAGGGCGCAGCGAGGAGGCTGCCGGCAACCTGCAGTTCCGGGTCGAGGCCCAGCCGCCACTGCCGCCGCCGGAACCCCCGGTCGCCCTGGCGGAACCGGAACCCGCGAAGAAGCGTGCCCGGAAGCGCGAGGCGCCGATCCTGGCCACCGACTACGACAGCTGGCTGCGCTCGCCGGCACGCGTGCTGGTGGACGCCGACCAGCGCCGGCTCTGGCTCAAGCGCGGCAAGCAGATCGTCAGCTACACGGTCGCGGTCGGTACCGAGAACACGCCGACGCCGCCGGGCGTCTATCGCGTGGAGCAGATCGCCCACCGCCCCACCTGGTATCCCACCGCGACGATCCGCCGCGATCACGCCGCGCGCGGCATCAAGCTGCCCAGCGTCGTGCCCCCGGGCGAGGGCAACCCGCTGGGAGCCTGGTTCGTGCGGCTGCAGGACTCCATTGGCATCCATGGCACCAACGAGCCCGCCTCCATCGGGCAAGCCAGCAGCTACGGCTGCGTACGCATGCACGAACGCGACCTGGAAGAGCTGGCACGCACCCTGCGCCCCGGCGACCGTGTGCTGGTCATCGGCGAACCGGCAGCGGCGGCGGGCCAGCAGGTCAGCCTGCGCGATACCGTAGGAGCACACCCGTGATACCGCCGGCCATCAAGTTCTGCAACCTCTGCGGCCACGGCGTGGACCTGCGGATTCCGCCCGACGACCACCTCGAACGCCACGTCTGCGGCCACTGCGGCAACATCCAGTACCTCAATCCCAAGGCGATCGTCGGCATCGTCCCGGAGTCCGAGGACGGCCGCATCCTGATGTGCCGCCGCAACATCGAGCCGCGCCTGGGCCTCTGGACCTTCCCCGCGGGCTTCATGGAGCTGGGCGAGACCAGCGGCCAGGGTGCCGCCCGCGAGGCGCTCGAGGAATCCCAGGCTACGGTCGAACCGCTGGAGCTGATCGCGGTGATCAACGTGCCCTACGTCAGCCAGGTATACCTGATCCACCGCGGACGGCTGGTCGGCAGCCACTTCGGACCCACGGTGGAAAGCTCCGAGGTACGGCTGATGCGCGAGGACGAGATCCCCTGGGACGACATCGCCTTCCCGACGATCTGGCACAGCCTGAAGTTCTTCTTCGAGGACCGCCGCCGCGGGCGTTACGAAACGCACAGCCTGGACCTCAAGTTCCGCCCTCGCCCGCCGCAGCGCGACGAAATCAGCGGTGGAAACATCTAGCGTGCCGGCGTCATCCCCTATATCGGGGGTCTGCCCCCGATATAGGGGATACCCCCCCACGTAGGGGTAATACGCGCCGGGTCGTCTCCGTAAATTACGAGCCACCCAGGATCGGGTGATCAGTTTCCGGAGACTCTCAATGATGAAAAACACAAAGGCCACGCTGCGCATGACGGCGCTCGCCGCGATGCTGGCCGTGGGCGGAATGTCGTCTGGCTGCAGCGACAATGACGACGGCGGCCCCGGCGGCAGCGCCGGTGGCGGTGGCGGTGGCGCTGGCGGCACCGGAGCCGCAGTGGGCTTCGGCGGTACCGGTGGCCCGGCCCGCGCTGCCGCGGAAGCGGTGTCGTTGTCGACCGTCGTGGCCGCCGCCGCGGCCGTAGCCGATGTCATTCCGGCACCGGCTCCCGAAATGGTCAAGGCCGCCAAGGCCGAGAGCGTCTGCTCGAGCGGCAGCCTGGCCAATCGCAGCAGCAGCACGGGCACCAATGCAGGGGTGCCGTTCGCGGGCGCTTCCGGCACATCGTTCACACTGGGCGGCGCTGATTTCGCCAACTGCGTGATCGCCGCGAGCTCTGGGAACAATGGCGGCATCACCGTCGACAGCAAGACGTCGATCAACGGTCCCATCACCACCGGCTCCGCCCCTGGCCTGGCCTTCGTTTCGATCGGCGACTCCGACAGCAAGACCCTGGACTATGTCGTCGACATCAAGTCCAGCGGCTCGGTCAACGGGCAGTCGTTCAATGCGACTTCCAAGGCGATCCTGAGCCAGTTCTACCGCTTCGATGTCAAATCGATCACCGGCGGCTCCGAGCAGCAGCTTTTCAGCATCTTCAAGTTCAAGGCCGAATCCACCGGCTCCTCAGGCGGCCAAAGCGGTTCGGGCAGCGCTACCGGCCTGGTGCGGTACGGCAAGAGCATGAACGAGCGATTCAAGTTCGTCAGTGACGAAAGCGGTTTCTCGATGAATGGCAGTTACTTCTACGACCTGACCACCTGCTCGGGGGAGGTCGCCGTGGAGACCCTGCAGCCACTTACCGTGGCCCCCGGCGGCCTGAGCGCTGGCCAGCTCAAGCTGACTGCGGGCGGGAAGAGCGTCACGGTCAGCTACGAGAACGGCGGCGTGGTCTATAACAAGGGAGAGGCCGACGAGCGCGTCTTCACCCAGCAGGAAGCCGCGCAGGCCGCAGCGCAGAATGCCTGCGCCGGCGCTCTGGGGCTGACCCCGGGCGCAGCTCTGGCGTACCTGCCGTAACCCTTCAGCCAGCGGCCCGGAAAGGCCCCGCTCCGGCGGGGCCTTTCTTTTGCTGTCCGGGACCAGTCCGGACGGACGACCCCGCGAGCGCTGCAGTTTCGTTTAAAATACGTTCCCCGATTGTCCCAGCCGCCCTGTAGAAGCCATGACCTTCGTCGTTACCGAAAACTGCATCAAGTGCAAGTACACCGACTGCGTGGAAGTCTGCCCGGTCGATTGTTTCCACGAAGGCCCCAATTTCCTGGTGATCGACCCCGAGGAGTGCATCGACTGCACCCTCTGCGAGCCGGAGTGCCCGGCCGAGGCGATCTTCGCCGAGGACGACCTGCCGGGTGACCAGGCCCAGTTCAAGCAGCTCAATGCCGAGCTGACCAAGATTTGGCCGGTGATCACCGAGAAGAAGGACATGGCGCCGGATGCCAAGGAATGGGACGGCAAGCCGGGCAAGCTGGCCGCCCTGGAGCGCTAGTCCGCAGGATCCCGACGCGGCGAACCCCGGTTCGCCGCGTTTTTTGTTGCCCGCCGCCACGAAAAAGCCCGCCTTCCGGCGGGCTTTTTCGTGGGCGGCTTGGCTCCTGCCTTTCGCCGCACTTCCGCCATCCATGGCGGTCGCCGCTCAGGCCTTGCGGTCGCGCTTTGCTCCGGTGCGCAGGCGCAGGGCGTTGAGGCGGATGAAGCCCTCGGCGTCCTTCTGGTTGTAAGCACCCTTGTCGTCCTCGAACGTGGCCACGCGGGCGTCGAACAGGGAGTCCTTGGAGCGGCGACCGGCGTTGTAGACGTTGCCCTTGTACAGCTTCAGGCGCACTTCGCCGTTGACCTTTTCCTGGGTGTTGTCGATCAGGGCCTGCAGCGCCAGGCGCTCGGGGCTGAACCAGTAGCCGTTGTAGATCAGCTTGGCATAGCGCGGCATCAGCTCATCCTTCAGGTGAGCCTGTTCGCGGTCGAGGCACAGGCTCTCGATGGCACGGTGGGCCTTGAGCAGGATGGTGCCGCCCGGGGTCTCGTAGCAGCCGCGCGACTTCATGCCGACATAGCGGTTCTCGACGATGTCGAGGCGACCGATGCCGTGCTTGCCGCCCAACTCGTTGAGCGTGGCCAGGATCTTGTAGGCCTTCATGCGCTTGCCGTTGACGGCCACCGCATCGCCCTTCTCGAACTTGATGGTGATGAACTCGGGCGTGTTGGGCGCGTTCTCCGGATTCTTGGTCCAGCGCCAGATGGAGTCATCCGGCACCCACCACGGATCTTCCAGGCCGCCACCCTCGTAGGAGATGTGCAGCGCGTTGGCGTCCATCGAGTAGGGCGAACCGCCGCCCTTCTTCTTGGTGATGGGGATCTTGTGCTTGGCGGCGTAGGCCAGCAGGGTCTCGCGGGAGGTCAGGTCCCACTCGCGCCAGGGGGCGATGACCTTGATGCTGGGGTTGAAATGGTAGGCGCCCAGCTCGAAGCGCACCTGGTCGTTGCCCTTGCCGGTGGCGCCGTGGGCAATGGCGTCGCAGCCGGTCTGGGCGGCGATCTCCATCAGGCGCTTGGCGATCAGCGGGCGGGCTATCGAGGTTCCCAGCAGGTACTCGCCTTCGTAGATGGCGTTGGCGCGGAACATGGGGAACACGAAGTCCCGCACGAACTCCTCGCGCAGGTCGTCGATGAAGATTTCCTTGACGCCCAGGGCCTTGGCCTTGGGACGCACGTGGTCCAGCTCCTCGCCCTGGCCGATGTCGGCGGTGAAGGTCACCACCTCGCAGTTGTAGGTGTCCTGCAGCCACTTGAGGATGACGGAGGTATCCAGCCCGCCCGAATAGGCGAGCGCGACTTTGCGCACGTTGCTCATGGTTTCTTCTTGAACCGGATCGAGGAAAAAGCGCGCGGATTTTGCCTGAATTTTGACCGGAAGGGGGCCCCAGACGCAGACGCCACCCCACGGCGCCCCCGGAATCGGGGAAAATACCGGACCGCGCGTCCCCGAGAGTCCGCGCACGCCCCATCCGGAACCCAACTTGAACGATCAGACCGCCCCTGCCCCCTCCCCCCGGCCGCCCAAGCTCGGCCATCGCTTCCGCGGCTTCCTGCCCGTGGTGGTGGACGTGGAGACCGGCGGGTTCAACGCCCAGACCGACGCCCTGCTGGAGATCGCCGCCGTGATCCTGGGCGTGGACGAGAACGGTGACCTGGTGCGGCGCCAGACCGTGTTCTCCCATGTCACCCCCTTCCCGGGCGCCAACCTGGAGAAGGCGTCGATGGAGATCAACGGCATCAAGGTGGACAACCCGCTGCGCCTGGCGCGGCCGGAGACCGAGGCCCTGGCACATATCTTCAAGCCGATCCGCCAGGCAGTCTCGGAGAACGGCTGCACCCGCGCCATCCTGGTCGGCCACAACGCCCATTTCGACCTGGGCTTCCTCAATGCCGCCATTGCCCGCACCGGCATCAAGCGCAGCCCCTTCCATCCCTTCTCGGCCTTCGACACCGTGACCCTGGCCGGCGCCATGCTGGGCCAGACCGTGCTGGCACGCTCGCTGCAGCTGGCCGGCCTCGGCCACGACCAGAGCGAGGCACACTCGGCGATCTACGACGCCGAGAAGACCGCCGATCTGTTCTGCCTGCTGGTCAACCGTCTCAAGGGCCTGCTGCCCGCCGAGGGCGGCGCTGGCAGCGAGGAATCCCGGGAAGCCGGGGACGCGGAGTGAACCAGGGCTCGTGCGCCGGGCGGGCCGCGTTAAGCCCGGAGCAAGGCCGCAACCTGCAATCTCCTGTGTTCTTTTAGAATCGCCCGCAAACCCCGGATCTTAGCCAGCCCCAACCTGATGCCGACCCTGCCCCGCTGCCTGCTGACGATGCTCCTCGCCCTGGCACTGGCCGGGCCGGCGCAGGCGTTCAGTTTCAACGACGTCGCACGCCGTGCGCAGACGCTCTCCGAGCGCTCCTACGAAAAGCCGGACACCCGGCTGCCCAAGGAACTGGCCGACCTGGGCTACGACCAGTACCGCGACATCCGTTTCAAGCAGGACCAGTCGCTGTGGCGCAAGGCCAAGCTGCCGTTCGAGCTGCAGTTCTTCCACCCGGGCCTTTATTACAACCAGGAAGTGAAGATCAACCTGGTCACGGCGCAGGGCGTCACGCCGTTCCGCTTCAACCCGGACTACTTCGACTACGGCCGCAACAACATCGACAAGTCCAAGTTCAAGGACCTGGGCTACGCGGGCTTTCGCGCGCACTTCCCACTGAACTCCAAGGCCTACAAGGACGAGCTGATCGTCTTCCTGGGCGCCAGCTACTTCCGCGCCCTGGGCAAGGGCCAGCGCTACGGCCTGTCGGCCCGCGCGCTGGCGGTGGACACCGGCCTGATGTCCGGCGAGGAATTCCCGCACTTCAATGAGTTCTGGGTGCAGGCGCCCAAGGCCGGCGACCAGGAGCTGCTGATCTATGCGCTGCTGGACTCCAAGCGCCTGGCCGGCGCCTACCAGTTCCGCATCAAGCCCGGCGAGACCACCCAGATCGAGGTCAGGAGCCGCATCTACCTGCGCGAGGAGGTCGGCAAGCTCGGGGTTGCCCCGCTGACCAGCATGTTCCTGTTCGGCGAGAACCAGCCCAACCAGAATGCCGACTACCGCCCCGAGGTCCACGATTCCGACGGCCTGCTGGTGCAGGCCGACAAGGAATGGCTGTGGCGCCCGCTGTCCAACCCGCGGCGCCTGCTGATTACCTCCTTCGGCACCAGCGGCCCCAAGGGCTATGGCCTGATGCAGCGTGACCGCAACTTCAGTCACTACGAGGACCTGGAGGCGCACTACGAGCAGCGCCCCAGCGCCTGGGTGGAGCCCAAGGGCAACTGGGGGCCGGGCCGGGTGGAGCTGGTGCAGATTCCCACGCCGGACGAGACCAACGACAACGTCGTGGCCTACTGGGTGCCGGAACAGCTGCCCTCGCCGGGCAAGCCGCTGGACCTGGAGTACACGCTGCACTGGCAGAAGAACAAGGAAACCCGGCCGGAGGGACTGGCGCGGGTGGTGCAGTCCCGCTTCGGCCACGGCCTGATGCGCGGCCCCGATGACAGCATCCGCTTCCATGTGGATTTCGAGGGTGGCGCACTGCCTGACCTGCCGGACGACGCCAAGCTGGTCGGCGGCATCTGGGTGGGCGACAACGGCGAACTGCTGGAGCGCCAGACCTACCGCAACACCGCTACCGGCGGCTGGCGCATCACCCTGCGCGTGAAGCGCCAGGATCCGGAGAAACCGCTGGAGATGCGCGCCGTGCTGCGCAACGACAAGGACACGCTCTCCGAAACCTGGAGCTACATCCTGCCCGGCGAGCCCAAGTAGGCTCGGGGCCGATCCGTGACTGCCGCCGAACCGCTGCGCGCCCGCATCGACGACTACCTCTCCCGCCTGCCGCTGGCGCCGGAGGAGAACGAGCGGCTGCGCATCCGTGCCGATGCCCTGCTGCGCCGCCACCCCACGCCCGACGCCGCCACGGTGTTCAGCGAGCTGCACGAGGCGCTGGGTGGCGAACCCGTACAGCCGGACACGCCTTCACTGAGCTCGCTGGAGGCTCGCCTGCAGCGCCTGGGCGCCGACCACCCTCGCCGCGGCGACCAGGCACTTGAGCAGGCCTTCCAGCATGACCGGCACGGCCGCATGCGCCTGGTCACCACCCCGCCGATGCGCCGCGCTTCGATGGTGCCGCGCCCCTGGGACCGCAATCCCCTGCGCCGCCTCTGGCACTGGCTGGGCGACCGCCTGGGCCGCGAGAAGCCGCACCTGCAGTCGCGTGACGAACCCTTCGTCCCCGACTCGCCGGTGACCCAGGCGCCCTGGCGCAACGCCGGCCGCAACCGCCGCCTGCTGCTGCTGGGGCTGGTGCTGGCCCAGACCTACATCGCCAGCTACTTCATGATGGCGGTGCTGCCCTACCACGGCCGCCACGCCCTGGAGATGACGCTGCTGGTGGTCTACGCCGTGTTGTTCGCCTGGATCTCGGCCGGCTTCTGGACCGCGATGATGGGCTTCTGGGTGCTGCTCTGGGGCAGGGACAAGTACGCCATCTCGGCCTCGTCCGCGCCGGAGGCGCCGCTGCCGCCCAAGGCGCGCACCGCAATCCTGGTGCCGATCTGCAACGAGGACGTGGTGCGGGTGTTCGCCGGCCTGCGGGCCACCTACGACTCGCTGGCCCGCGCCGGCGTGCGCGAGCACTTCGACTTCTACATCCTCAGCGACACCTCCAAGGCCGACGTGCGCGTCGCCGAGCTGGATGCCTGGCTCAAGCTATGCCGCGAGGTCAACGGCTTCGGCCACATCTTCTACCGGCTACGCCGCCACCGCATCAAGAAGAAGGCCGGTAACGTCGCCGACTGGTGCCGGCGCTGGGGCAGCCTGTACCGCTACATGATCATCCTGGACGCGGACAGCGTGATGTCCGGCGACTGCCTCAAGCGCCTGGTACAGCTGATGGAGGCCAGCCCTGGTGCCGGTATCATCCAGACCGCGCCGCGCGCCGCCGGGCGCGAGACGCTCTACGCGCGCATCCAGCAGTTCGCCACGCGCGTCTACGGGCCGCTGTTCACCTCCGGCCTGCATTTCTGGCAACTGGGCGAAAGCCATTACTGGGGCCACAACGCCATCATCCGCGTGGCGCCGTTCATGAAGCACTGCGCGCTCGGCAGCCTACCGGGCAAGGGCGCGCTGTCCGGCGCCATCATGTCGCACGACTTCGTGGAGGCGGCGCTGATGCGCCGGGCCGGCTGGTCGGTGTGGATCGCCTATGACCTGCCGGGCTCTTATGAGGAGATGCCCCCTGCCCTGCTCGACGAGCTCAAGCGCGACCAGCGCTGGTGCCAGGGCAACCTGCAGAACTTCCGCCTGTTCTTCACCTCCGGCCTGCACCCGGCGCACCGCGCGGTCTTCATGACCGGCGTCATGGCCTACCTGTCGGCGCCGCTGTGGCTCCTGCTGCTGATCCTGTCCACGGCCGCGCTGGCGATGAGCGTGCACGTGGAGCCGCAGTACTTCACCGAGCCCTACCAGCTGTTCCCCAACTGGCCGGAATGGCACCCGGAATGGGCCATGCGCCTGTTCGGCGCCACCATGACGCTGCTGTTCCTGCCCAAGGTGCTCAGCGCCGTGCTGATCCTGTTCCGGCGCCAGGACCTGCGTCTGCACGGCGGGCCGGGCCGCCTGGCCGCCAGCCTGCTGCTGGAGATGCTGTTCTCCGCCGTGCTGGCGCCGGTGCGCATGCTATTCCATGCCCGCTACGTGCTGGGCGCCTTGCTGGGCTTCGCCGTGCAGTGGAAGTCGCCGCCGCGCGACGACGCCGCCACGCCCTGGAGCGAGGCGATCAAGCGCCATGGCCTGGGCACCGTGCTGGGACTGGGCTGGGGCTATTACGTCTACACCTTGGACAAGGATTTCCTGTGGTGGCTGCTGCCGGTGGTCGGCAGCCTGGTGATCGCCATCCCGGTGTCGGTGTGGAGCTCGCGCTCCAGCATCGGCCGCTGGTTCCGCCAGCGCCGCCTGTTCCTGATCCCGGAAGAGTCCTTCCCGCCGCGCGAGCTGCGCTGGTTGCGCGCCGGCCTGCGCCGCAACAGCGCCGAGCCGCCGGACTTCCACCGCGCGGTAACCGATCCGCTGGTCAATGCCTTGTCCTGCGCCTTCGGCATGCCGCGCGAGATGCAGCCGGAAGAGATGCGGCGCCATCGCAGCCTGCTCGTGCAAAAGGCACTGGCCCGCGGCCCGTCGGGCCTGAGCGACGCCGAACGTAACTTGTTGCTGGCGGACCCGGTCTCTCTTTCGCGCCTGCACGGTCTGGCCTGGACCGCGCCCGAGGCATCGCCGGAATGGACCCCGGCGTCACCAAACTGACATGACGCCGTAATACGGCTTCAACGCCCGGTTCATAGAGTTCGCTCCGTCAAAACAGGAGCGAACGTCCATGTCCGCAATCATCGATGGTGACCTGCCGCGCAAGCCCCGCTTCGAACTGGGCTTTGCGGAAACCGCAGAAGAAGTGCTGGAGACCCAGCAGCTGCGCTACCGGATTTTCGCCGGCGAGCTCGGCGCGCAGATCGACAGCGGTGCCGAAGGCATCGACCGTGACCGGTTCGATGCGTACTGCCGTCACCTGTATGTCCGCGAACTGGAATCCGGCCGCATCATCGCCTGCACCCGCATCCTGACCGACGACCGTGCGGCCCTGGCCGGCGGCTTCTACTCGGCCGGCGAGTTCGACCTGGACATGATCAACGCCCTGCCGGGCCGCGTGATGGAGATCGGCCGCACCTGCGTGGATGCCGACTACCGCAGCGGCGCGGTGATCGCCACGCTGTGGCAGGGTATCGCCGCCTACATCACCAACGAAGGCTACGACTACCTGTTCGGCTGCGCCTCGATCGGCCTGGAGGACGGCGGCGCCACGGCGCACGCGATCCTCGACCAGATCCGCGGCAAGTATCTGGCGCCGGCCGGCCAGCACGTGCGGCCCTACGTCACGCTACCGGCGGCTGATGCCCGCCCCACCGAGAAGCCGAAGCTGCCGCCGCTGCTCAAGGCCTACCTCAGCCTGGGCGCCAAGGCTTGCGGCGAGCCCTACTGGGACCAGGACTTCAACTGCGCGGACGTGTTCATGCTGCTGAACGTGACCGACCTGCACCCGCGCTACGCCCGCCACTTCCTCGGCAAGGGCGCCGAGGAAGCCGCACCGGTCGCGGCAGGCCACGCCTGAGGCGCCGTCGCATGAACACGGCGATCGCCTGGCTGCGCGGCCTGCGCCTGGTCATCCACCTCGCGGTGGGCCTGGCGCTGGCGCTGGCGGTGCGCCTGGACTTCACGCGCCGGCTCCAAGGCCCGCGCCTGATGCACTGGTGGACCGGCATCCTGCTGGAGATCCTCAACATCCGCCTGTTCGTCAGCGGCCAGCCCGCCACGGGGGCCCGTTTCACGGTGGCCAACCACGTCTCCTGGCTGGATATCCCGCTGATCGGCGCCTGCGAGGCCACGCACTTCCTGTCCAAGTCCGAGGTGCGCGACTGGCCGGTGGCGGGAATGCTGGCCGAAGCCTGCGGCACCTTCTACATCCGCCGCGGCAAGGGTGGCGCCCGCCCCCTGCTGAACCAGCTGGTGCCGCACCTGCAGGCCGGCGGCAACATCACCGTGTTCCCGGAAGGCACCACCACCGACGGCCGCGACGTGCTGCCCTTCCACCCGCGCCTGTTCGGGGCCGCCATCGAGGCCGGCTGCCCGGTGCAGCCGGTAGCGATCCGCTACGGCCGCGCCCCGGACGGGGCCGCCGTCGCCCCCTTCATCGGCGACGACGACCTGATCAGCCACATCCTGCGCGTCCTGCGCACTCCGGAGCTGGTGGCCGAGGTGACCTACTGCCGACCGATCCCGCCCCAGGGCATGGACCGCGATAGCCTCTGTGCCGCCGCCCAGGCGGCCGTACGGGGCCGGGTCAGCCCGGGTCTGCCGCTGGCGGACCTGCCCCTGGACGAAGCCGCAGTAGCCTGAGAATCCGTCCTTTGGGCGGGGTGAGGCCGCCCTGGTCCCAAAGGGCTGTAAAATAGGGGCTCAGGTTCATCCCCGAGCGCCCATGAGCAATACGCCTCCCCCCGCAGTGAAACCCATCGTCCAGGGCGAGAAGCTGCGCGGCGCCGACAAGATGGCGCGCATCCCGGTCAAGATCGAGGCCTCCACCACCCTGCTGCGCAAGCCGGAGTGGATCCGCGCCAAGCTGGGCGAGTCCGCCGAGGTGGCGCGCATCAAGAAAGCCCTGCGCGACAACGACCTGCATACGGTCTGCGAGGAAGCCAGCTGCCCCAACCTGGGCGAGTGCTTCGGCAAGGGCACGGCCACCTTCATGATCATGGGTGCCATCTGCACCCGGCGCTGCCCGTTCTGCGACGTCGCCCACGGCCGCCCCAACCCGCTGGACACCGACGAGCCGGCCAAGCTGGCCAAGACCATCCGCGACATGCGCCTGCGCTACGTGGTGATCACCAGCGTGGACCGCGACGACCTGCGGGATGGCGGTGCGGCGCATTTCGCCGCCTGCATCCGCGAGAGCCGCGCGCTGTCGCCGTCGCTGCAGATCGAGGTGCTGGTACCCGACTTCCGTGGCCGCATGGACCCGGCGCTGGCGATCTTCAACGACACACCGCCCGATGTCTTCAACCACAACCTCGAGACCGTGCCGCGCCTCTACAAGCAGGCCCGCCCCGGCTCCGACTACGACTGGTCGCTGGACCTTCTGGAGCGCTTCAAGGGCCTGCACCCCGAGGTGCCAACCAAGTCTGGCCTGATGCTGGGCCTGGGTGAGGAGATCGAGGAGATCGAGCAGGTCATGCGCGACCTGCGCGCGCACAACGTCGACATGCTGACGCTGGGCCAGTACCTGCAGCCTTCGCGCAACCACCTGCCGGTGGCGCGCTACGTCCACCCGTCGGAGTTCGAGCGCCTGCGCGTGCTCGGCGAGCAGATGGGCTTCAAGCACGTTGCCAGCGGCCCGATGGTGCGCAGCAGCTACCACGCCGACCAGCAGGCCCACGGCGTCATCTGAATCCGCTTTCCCCACTTCCATGGATATCGAAGACAGTCACGTCGAGAAATTTGCCGCCGTCTGCGCCGAGGCGATCCTCACCTTCCTGGACTCCAGCGAGCCGCAGTGGGTCACCTGGGATGGCTTTTCCCACCGGTTCGACTTCCTGTCGGTGGAGCTGGACCCGCCGATCCTGCCGGTGGTGGTCAGCATCGAGGAAGGCTGGGACCGGATCGGTGACATCGGCGAGATCACCGACCCGAACCACGAGCATTTCGACGCCGACGCCCTGCGCGACGCCATCGTCCACCTGCTGGTGGAGGAAGGCGTGGGCGAGCGCATCCTCAAGCGCTTCCTGGCCAAGCTGGAGAAGCTCGAGGAAGAACTGGACGAGGACGAGGGTGCCGGTGGCGAAGCCGCACCGGAAGAGGATTGAGTTCCCGGTTCGAGCGCTGAACACAAAAAAGGGGCCGGCATTCGCCGGCCCCTTTTTTCCTTACCGCTCCGCTTACTGGACGCGCAGCGCGATGCTGCGCACGGCCGGCGCACCCGCAGCGCCGATGGTGCCCAGCGTGGTCGCAGCCCCGGTGCCGAGGTTGACGCGTACCAGGGTCGACAGACCGCCGCCCGAGGGCTGCAGCGCCGCCAGGGCATAGCCGTTGCGCCCGCCGACGATGTCCATGTCGCCCAGCTGGCTCAGCGGCGGCGTCACGACTCCCAGCAGGCCCACCGTGGTGACCACGCCGCAGTTCGGGTTACCCGCGTCGGCCGGAGCGGTGCAGGCACCGCCGGTCGCCGGATCGGCACCGACCCGCACCAGTGCACCCGTCGCCGCGTCGATGCCGTACAGGGCCGTGGCCGCAGTGCCCACGAAGCTGTTGGTGTAGGCAGCCGCCATCAGGCCGGTAGTCGCGCCGCTGATCGTGCTGTCCATGGTCACGCCCGTGGCCGAATCCACGTTGATGCGCAGGTTCTGGCCACTGCTGGTGATCAGGCGCAGCAGGTCCGGCACCGGATTGAAGTCCAGGGCCGTGCCGCCGCTCAGCACCACATCCACTCCTGCCGCCGTCTTCAGCACACGGCCGTTGCTGGCCACACCCGTGGTCGGGTTGATGTCGTACAGGCGGTTTTGGTTGCTGACGCCGACGAGCTGGCGATTGCGCGGGCCGTTGCCGGTCACGCGGAAGTCGATGTCGAGCAGGGTCTCGCCACCGGCCAGCCCCGTGATCGCCGTCGCCGCCGAGGGCGTGGCCGCAGCGGACGGCAGGAAGCTGACCAGGTCGGTACCGTTCTCCAGCAGCGCGAACACGGTGACCGAGGCGCCCGGCAGGGTCGCCGGCACCAGCGCCAGGCCACGGATCAGCTCGCCGCCGCCGATGGTGCTGGACGCCGCCGCTCCGGTCGCCAGGGCCGCCGCGCCGGTAGCCAGGTTGACCGTGTAGAGCTGGGCATTGGTTGCCGCCGCAGCGGAGCCCGCCAGCAGCGCCGCGCCATTGGCACCATCGATCTCCATCGCGGAGACCGCCTCGAGGTTGAAGCCCAAGGGCATCGCGCCGACATCGGCCACCACGCCGCAGTTCGGATTGCCGGCATCCGGCAGCGCCGGGGCAACCGGCGCGCAGGAACCGCCGCTCGCCGGATCGTTGCCGATCCGCACCAGGCGGTCACGCGTGGTGTCCACGCCGAACAGCGTGGTGCTGGCGCCGCTGTTCACATTCTCGGCGGCGCTGCGCAGGCTGTTGCTGTAGGCCACCGCGGTGACGTTCGCCGTGCTGCTGCCGGACAAGGACACATCGGTGGTCACGTTGGGCGTGATGCCCGCCCGCGGATCGATGCGCAGGTTCGCGCCGTTGGAGGCGACCACGCGCAGGCGATCCGGCACCGGGTTGAAGTCCACGCCGAAGCTGACGCCGGCCGGCAGGGCCGTGCTCAGCACCGCGCGTTCGGTCGCGGCGCCGGTATCCGGGTTGATCACCACCAGGCGGCTGGCATCGGTCAAGCCATAGAGCTCGCCGGTGGCAGGGCGCGTATCGATGCCCACCACGTTCTCGCCGGTAGCCAGGCCGCTCACCGCCGTCGACGCCGTGCAGAGCTTGGCCGGGGAACCGCGGTTGAAGCTCACCAGCTTGTTGCTGGCGGTCAGTGCCACCAGTTCACCGCGTGCCTGCTTCGTCGGCGAAGCGGCCACCGGGCTGGTCAGCGCCACGATCTGCTCGCCAGCGCTCACGGCCACCGGGCCGGCGGCGGTCGCCGCGCCGGTGGTGAGGTTGATGCTGTAGAGGGTCGGGGCTCCGCCGGTGCTCAGCACCGCGACGGCACTGTTGGTGGGCAGGCCATCGGCCGCCGTGCCGGTCAGCACGTCGAAGCCGTTGACGGCCGTCGGCACGCCCAGGCCCAGGCTGCCGACCGTGAACACGGTGCCCGCGTTGGGATCGGCCGAGGTCATCAGGTTGCCGGTGGCGCTGTTGATGTAATAGATCGTCGTGCGACAGGCCTCCTTGAAGCTCATGGTGTAGGCCGTGGCGGTGATGCCGGACACGTCGGTCGTCGTCGCCGTACGGCGATCCTGCTTCAGCGTGCCGTCAACCGTGGTCGCTCCGTCCGCCACGTTGATGCGGAGGTTTTGCCCGGTATTGCTGACCACGCGCAGGCGGTCCGGCACCGGATTGAAGTCCACGCCGAAATCGGTAGCGGCGGCGTCGAGGGTCACGCTGAGCGTGACGGGAGCCGAGGCCACGCCCGTCGCCGGATCGAGCCGCAGGATGCGGCTGGCGCTGGTCACGGCGTAGAGATTGCCGTCGGCCGGCCGGAAATCGGCGCCGACGATGCGCTCGCCGCCGGCCAGGCCGGTGACGGGTCGTGCGGTGCGCAGGCTGCCCGGGGTGGCGCTGTTGAAGGTCAGGACCCGCTGGCCCGTGGTGCTGGAGGTCACGATGACCGTGTCGCCGGGCGTCGCCCCGGCCAACTTCTTGTCGGAGCTGCTGCAACCGGCGATGCCCGCTATTGCCGTCAGCAACAAGCCTGAGCGCAGGGTAAATCCTGTGTTCTGCATGGTTCCCTCCAATGGAATCCGACGGGAGCCGCCCTGCCCATGGTGGGCAGACGGGTCGGATACCAGAGGTACGGGCGCAAGACGCGGGCGGATGCAGCCCGAGAAAACTCAGCTTCCCAATTCTTTCAGCAACTTGCCGTGGATACCACCGAAATCGCCGTTGGACATCACCAGCACGCGGTCGCCTTCCTGAGCCTCGCCGGAGATGGCAGCGACCAGCAGCGCCAGGTCGTTATGCACGCGCAGGCGCGGGCCAACCTCCTGCAATGCTGCCGCCGCATCCCACTTCAGGTCCGGGCGGGCGTAGACGAAAACCTTGTCCGCTCCCTGCAGGCTGTGCGCCAGCTCCGTGGCATGGGAGCCCATGCGCATGGTGTTGGAGCGCGGCTCCAGCACGGCGAGGATGCGCCCGGTACCCGGCTGCTGGCGCAGCGCGTCCACCGTCACCGTGATCGCCGTGGGGTGGTGGGCAAAGTCGTCATAGACCTTCACGCCGCGCACCTCGCCCACCAGCTCCAGGCGCCGCTTGACGCTCTGGAACTGCGCCATGCCCTCGATCAGCGTCGCCACCGGCACGCCGACATGGTGTGCCGCCGCGAAGGCGGCCAGCGTATTGGAGCGGTTGTGCGTGCCGGCCAGCGGGGAGACCACCTGGCCCTGGTCCTCGCCATGTACAAACAGGCGGAAGCCCTCGGCATTGGGCTCGGCGCGCCAGCCCAATTCGCTGTCGAACGCCTCGCGCTCACTCCAGCAGCCCTGCTCCAGCACCCGCGCCAGCGCGGTGTCGGCACCGTTGACCACCAGCCGTCCCTGCCCCGGCACCGTGCGCACCAAGTGGTGGAACTGGCGCTCGATGGCGGCCAGGTCCGGGAAGATGTCGGCGTGGTCGAACTCGAGGTTGTTGAGGATGCAGGTACGCGGGCGGTAGTGGACGAACTTGCTGCGCTTGTCGAAGAACGCCGTGTCGTACTCGTCGGCCTCGATCACGAAGGTCTTGCCCTTGCCCAGACGCGCGGACAGGCCGAAGTTCATCGGCACGCCGCCCACCAGGAAGCCGGGCTCCAGGCCCGCATGCTCCAGCAGCCAGGCCAGGATGCTGGTGGTGGTGGTCTTGCCGTGGGTGCCGGCCACCGCCAGTACGTGGCGGCCCTGCAGCACGTTCTCCGCCAGCCACTGCGGGCCGGAGATGTAGGGCAGGCCTTCGTTGAGCACGTATTCCATCGCCGGGTTGCCGCGCGTGACCACGTTGCCCACCACCACCATGTCGGGGCGCGGCATCAGGTGGTCGGGCTCGTAACCGCGCATCACCGCGATGCCGAGCTGCTCCAGTTGCGTGGACATCGGCGGCCAGGCATTGGCGTCGGAGCCGGTGACGGTGTGCCCGGCCTCGCGCGCGATCGCCGCGATGCCGGCCATGAAGGTGCCGCAGATGCCGAGGATATGGATATGCATGGCTGGGATTTCAGGCGGCGCCGAGCTGCAGGCCCACCATCAGGAACAGGATGCCGATGAAGGCCATCATCGCCCAGCCACCGGCGGCCTTCATGAAGATGCGGCAGATCACCGCGATCTGCCAGATGCCCAGCAGCATCAGCGCGCTGGTCGCCGAGGACGGCGGCGTCGGCAGCATTTCGGGCTTGTTGGCCAAAGAGGGGTCCTTCTGCAGCAGTTCGGCGATCTGGGCGAGCACCGGAGCCAGCTTGGCGAAGAACGGCAGCATGAACAGGGTCAGCACCGCCGTGGTGGTCAGCAGGGCGTTGAAGGTCTGCTGGAAGCGGTTGTCGAGCTTGCGCGTGGCCAGGGCAAAGCGCGTGAACAGCGCCAGGAAGGCGGTGTTCACGGCCGCACCGGCCAGGGCCACGCCCGGCGGCACCAGGAAGCTCAGCAGCGCGGCATTGGCCAGCACCGCGAAGGCGATGCAGGCCAGCAACAGGTTGCGGCCCGCCTCGAAGGGGAAGTCCTCGGGGCCAGCACGAAAGAACAGGATCTTCAGGGTCGCAGAGGAAACAGAGGCGAGCATGTCGGCGGTCTGGTGCGTAAAGCCGGTATTCTAATGGGAATAACCGACAAGACTCCCATGTCCACCCCGTTCATCAATACCCCCGCCCCCCTGGCGGCCCTGGCCCAGGGTTGGGCCGGCCGCGACTGGCTGGCGATCGACACCGAATTCGTCCGCGTGGACACCTACCACGCCCGCCTCTGCCTGATCCAGGTCGGCGACGGCAGCCAGTCGGTCTGCATCGACCCCCTGGCGATCAAGGACCTGTCGCCCCTGCTGGAGGTGCTGGCGCAGCCGCAGACCACCAAGGTGCTGCACTCGGCCAGCCAGGACTACGAGATTTTCGTGCAGCTCACCGGCGCCGCGCCGGCGCCGCTGTTCGACACCCAGATCGCCGCCACCCTGCTGGGCTATGGCGACCAGATCGGCTATGCCGGCCTGATCGAGAAGCTCTGCGGCGTGAGCCTGGACAAGAGCCTGTCGCGCACCGACTGGGCGCGGCGCCCCCTGAGCGAGGCCGAGCTGGCCTATGCCGCCGCCGACGTGAAGTACCTGGCCGAAATCTATCCGCGCCTGCGCGAGGAACTGGTGCAGGCCGGGCGCCTGACCTGGCTGCAGGAGGACTGCGCCCGCCTCTGCGATCCGGCGCGCTATCACACCGCCCCGGAAGACGCCTGGCAGCGCCTGAAGGGCCTGGCGCGCCTGCCGGCACGCGAGCAGCAGATCGCCGCCGCGCTGGTCGCCTGGCGCGAGGTCGAGGCCCAGGAGCGCAACCGTCCGCGCAAGTGGATCCTGGATGATGATCCGGTCTATCGCCTGGCAGAGCGCAAGCCGCAGACGCTGGCGCAGATGGAAGCCCTCAAGGTGCTGCCGCCCAAGACCCTGGAGCGGCACGGCGAACGCCTGCTGGCCCTGGTGGCACAGGGCATGGCGGCACCCGCGGAGGTGCTGGCCACCGACGACCAGCTCGCGCCGGAACAGAAAGCGCGGCTCAAGACCCTGCAGGCCCGGCTGGCCGACATCGCCGCCGGCCTGAAGCTGCCGCCGACCTTCATCGCGCCGCGCGCCGACATGCTGGCGGTCCTGCTGCAGGGCGATCAGGCCCAGGTGCCGCTGCTGCAGGGCTGGCGCCGGCAGGTGGCGGGTGAGGAGTTGTTGAAGCTTTGATCTTTTGCTCCCCTCGCCCGCTTGCGGGTGATTCGCCACGCTTTGGCGATGACTCAATGTCATCGCCAAAGCGTGGCGAATCACGGGCGGCCAAGGAATGTTTGGTCCCGCTGAGGCCTGACTCAATGTCAGGCCGAAGTAACCAAACATGCCCAGGGGCTGGATGGGCGAGCAGAAGTCGCGCCATGGATGGCGTCACTGCTCCAAAGACGTACCAACGAGAAAGGCCCGCGCTAGCGGGCCTTTCTCGTTGCACCAACCGACTCAGCGCGCGACCGCGAGAATCCGGTTGAAGATGTCTTCCAGGCTGCCAATGCCTTCCACCGTCACGACCTTGCCCTGCTTGCTGTAGTAGTCCAGCAGCGGGCGCGTCTCGGCGTTGTAGACCTCGATACGCTTGCGGATGACGTCTTCCTTGTCGTCCTCGCGGCCTTCCTTCTCCGCGCGGTCCAGCAGGCGCTTGACGATCTCCTCGTCGGTCACATGCAGGTGCACGGCCTTGTCGATGCCCGGCTGGCCCAGGCGCTTGAGCATGCCGTCCAGCACCTCGGCCTGCGCCGTGTTGCGCGGGAAGCCGTCGAGGATGAAGCCCTTCTGCGCGTCCGCCTGGCCCAGGCGCTCTTCGACGATGCCGATCACGATCTCATTGGCCACCAGGCCGCCGGCGTCCATCGTCGCCTTGGCCTTCTTGCCCAGCTCCGTGCCGGCCTTGACGGCGGCGCGCAGGGCGTCACCGGTGGAAATCTTGGGAATACCGAAATGGGCGACCAACTTCTCACCCTGGGTGCCCTTGCCCGAGCCGGGCGCACCCAGCAGTACGAGTCTCATCTTGTTTTCAGCCTCTTTCTATGTAGAACCCGCGGCGCTTTAGGAAGTCCCCCGCCGGGGTTGAAACGGCCACCGGCGACATTTGCCCGGTGGAAATGCGTGGCTGCCGGCAGTTTATTAAACTATGGGGCTCTAGCCTAGGGGCCAGGGAACGCCGGCGCATCGTCCGTGCTCCCTGGCCCCTGGCTTGTCGCACCCCCGCCAGCCGGCAACTAATGAGGTTAATCAAGCACATGGGCATCGAAGCACTGGGTCCGGGCGACAAGGCCCCGAACGAGTTTTACGTCGTCATCGAAATCCCGGCCTACGGCCCGCCGGTGAAGTACGAGGTGGACAAGGACACCGGCCTGCTAATGGTCGACCGCTTCATGAACGTGGCCATGTCCTACCCGGCCAACTACGGCTACGTGCCCAAGACCCTGGCCGGCGACGGCGACCCGGTGGACGTGCTGGTGATCACCCCGCACCCGGTGGTGGCCGGCTCCATCATCAAGTGCCGCGCCATCTGCGTGCTCGACACCGAGGACGAGAAGGGCACCGACGCCAAGCTGCTCGCCGTGCCGGTGGACAAGGTCAGCAACGGCGCCTACGACCACCTCAAGGACCTGGCCGACGTGCCGGAGCGCGTGAAGAACGAGATCCATCACTTCTACAGCTCCTACAAGCTGCTGGAGAAGGGCAAGTGGGTCAAGATTTCCGGCTGGCGCGACGCCGCCGCCGCGCGCGAGGAAATCGCCAAGGGCATCCGCGACTACAAGGGCTGATACCCGGTCGGATTCCGACAAGGCTGTAGGAAAAGGCAGGCTTCGCGCCTGCCTTTTTCATTTTGCACGACCGCCTGCCTATACTCGACCGCACCAGGGACGGGGAGATTCGCATGCGGTTGCAGGGGAGATTGCAGGCGCTTGCCTGCGCGATGCTGCTGGCCAGCGGAGCCGCCACGGCCCAGGCGCCGGAACTGGCGCGCGCGATGACCCTGCAGCCTCCGATGTGGCTGGAACGCAGCGACCAGCGCGAGCCCCTGCGCCCCGGCGCCACCGTCTTCCCCGGCGATCGCATTTCCACCGGAGCCGGCGGCCGCCTGCACCTGGAACTGGAGGACAGCAGCACCATCAAGCTCGGCGAAGGCGCCGACTTCGAGATGCCGGCCCTGCAGGTGATCGACGACGGCAGCGACACCGGCCTGCTCAAGGGCGTGCTGAAGCTGGCCAAGGGCGCCTTCCGCTTTACCACCGGCGCAATGTCGCAGTTCCGCAAGCGCGACCTGGACGTCCACATCGGCCCCACCGTCACCACCGGCATCCGCGGCACCGACGTGTTCGGCAAGAGCGACGACACGCAAGACCTGCTCTGCCTGCTCGAAGGCTCGGTGCAGGTCTGGGGGCCGGATGCCCCCGCGCAGACCATGGACCAGCCCAGGACCTTCTACGTAGTGCCGCGTGGCCAGCCGCCCAAGCCGATCTCCCCCACTCCGCCGGACAAGCTCGAGACCTGGCTGCCCTCCACCGAGATGCGCCCGCAGGAACCGGCACTCAATGCCGGCGGCCGCTACCGCCTGGTACTGCTGTCGGTGGGCACGGAAAAGCAGGCCACCGGCGAAGCCGCGCGGCTCGCCGCGCTGGGCTACCCGGTGGACGTGCTCGCCAGCGACACGCCGACCGGCCCGCGTCACCGCGTAGTGCTCGGCGGCTTCGCCCGCTACGAGGACGCGCAGCAATACCGCCGCATCGCCACCGAGCGCCTGAAGATCAACGGCAGCTGGGTCATGCGTCCCTGATTCCGCCGATTCAGCCGCGATGCAGTCAGTACCGTTTACCCTTCCCGCCCTCAACGCGAGAACCCAGCGATGAACCAACCGCCACCCGTCGACAACGCCATCCCCGAGCAGGAGCGCAGCACCCTGCTGGTCGCCTACATCCTGCACATCGTCGCGCCCTTCACGTTCTGGACCGCCGCGATCGTCGGCGTGATCATCGACCACATCAAGATCAACGAAACGAGCAACGAATTCATCCGCAGCCACCACCGCTGGCTGATCCACACCTTCTGGTGGGGCTTCCTGTGGCTGGTGATCGCTACCATCCTGATGTGGGTGCTGGTGGGCTTCGTGGTCTACCTGGTGGTGGCCGTCTGGTGGCTGTACCGCGTCGTGCGCGGCGTGCTGGCCTTCATGGAAAAGCGGCCGATGCCGATGGGATGAGGTGTGGGTAGGACAACAGATTCTGACTCTGTTTATCTACCAGCCAAGAGACCGTTGCCCTCTCTCAAGCCGTTCGCCCTGAGCTTGTCGAAGGGTGAACGGCAAAGCACCGTCCCGTGGCGATCATCCCTTGGGCCAAAGCCACGCTGCGCCACGCACCCCACTGCTGTCCCCATGCATCGCCGGCATCAGCCGCGTCTCGACGCTGTCCGAGAACACCCACTGCCCCCACAGCGCCGGCACGTTGCGGTAGAGCCGCTGCAGCCGCGACAGGCCGCCGCCCAACACGATCACGTCGGGGTCGATCAGGTTGATGACGTGGGCCAGCGCGCGGGCCAGGCGGTCCTCGTAGCGCGCCAGGGTCGCCTCGCAGCGCGTATCTCCCGCTTCCGCACGAGACACGATCTCCTCACCGCGCAACGCCTCGCCGTTCACGCGCCGATGATCCGCCGCCAGGCTTTCCCCTGATAGCCAGCTCTCGATGGCGCCATGGCGCCCGTCGTAGTTCAGCGGCCCGGGGATCTCGTCCCACTCCGGCCGCGGCCAGGGCAAGGGGTTGTGACCCCACTCACCGGCGATGGCATTGGGGCCGTTCAGCAGCCGGCCGTTCACCACGATGCCGCCACCCACCCCCGTGCCGAGGATCACACCGAAGACCACCGCGGCACCCGCCGCGGCGCCATCGCTGGCCTCGGACAGCGCCATGCAGTCGGCGTCGTTGGCGATGCGCACGGCGCGCCCCAGGACACGTTCCAGGTCTTGCCGTAGGGGCTGGCCGTTGAGGCAGGTGGAGCTGCAATTCTTCATGCGCCCCGTGATCCGAGAGATCGCGCCCGGTGTGCCGAAACCCGGCTTCAGTCCAGACTGACCGACCTCCCGCTCCAGGTTCGCCACCAGCCCGGCGCAGGCTTGCAGCGTCGCCGCGTAATCGCCCGCCGGTGTCGCAATGCGCTGACGGGCGAGGATGGACGAGTCCTCGCCCATCACAATGCCCTCGATCTTGGTGCCGCCGAGGTCGATTCCGATTTTCATGCGGGCAGTGTGCGCGCTTCCACTCTCGCTGTGGAGAGTGGAAGCCGCCGACATACTTAGCGCGCCCTCGGGCAGGCCGCCATCTCGACGCTGCGCGGACTCCAGCCGGCCACCGGCAGCGTGTCGCTCAGGCTCGGCGGCAGTGCGCCGTCCGCGCCCCAGTCCGATGCGCTGGCGCCCATCGCGAAATCCAGCGCGCCGCCCGACGCGATATCGCTGTACCGGATCCAGGCGCGCGACAACGCGCAGCTGCCAAGCCGGGCCGACTGGATGTAGTAAGACTCCGGCGAGACGTCCGACGCGGAGATGGTGAAGCGGCCGCTGTCGGTGCTCGGGAAGCTGATCTGCTCGAAGAACGGTGAGCCGATGACGTAGGTGTCGGTTCCGGGAATCGCCGGGAACAGGCCTAGCGCAGCGGCGACGAAGATCGAGGACATGGTGCCGGCGTCGTTGTCCATGGTCACGAGGAAGCCCTGCGGATCCAGGCGGAAGACCTCCATCTTCCGGGGGCGCATGTATTCGCCGTTGCTGGTGCCCGCCAGTGGGTTGCCGCCGTCGGCGATGTAGCGGTTGCAGGAACTGCCGCCGTAGATCTGCCGCACCCAGTGCTGCGCGCGGCTCGGCTGTCCGGCGAAGATGAAGAGGTAGGGGCCGATCAGGTCGATCTCGTTGGCGTTGGAGTGCAGCATGCGCCCGCAGTCGTCGAGGGCCTGCTCGCCGAAGAAGAACCCGACGGCTTCGGCGAACTGTGCCTGCCCGCCCATCAGCTGCATCAGCCCGCCGAGATCGCCGGCGTTGTACCAGTTGTACTGCCACAGCGTGCCCTGGTAGAGATTGGCGTCGCCGAAGGCCTCCGGGTCCGCGCTGCCCCAGGAGCCATCCGCGCGCTTGGGCCACAGCAGGCCGATCTGCTCGCCGCCGGGCGAGTTCCAGCCGCCCTTGTTGAAGATCGTCCGGTACTGCGTTGCCCGCTGCGCCAGCGCGTCGGCATCGGCGCCGTGGCCCAGGGCTCGCGCAATGATCGACATGGCCCAGTCGTCGTAGGCGGTGCCCAACTGGTCGCCGACGATGTCGGGGAAATAGCCGAGCGCGGTATTGGCTTGATCCCAGCGGCCGTTCGAGTAGGCCTTGAGGGTCGCATAGGCCTCGCCCAGCCGCGGCAGCGCCACGCCCTTGGCCACCGCGTCGGCAATCGCCACGGCGGAGCGCTCGAAGCGCACCGTCGGCACGCTGTGCACCAGGGTGCCGGGGTCGGTCTCGCCGGTGTGGGACAGGTCGGCGAACAGGTCCACCATCGAGCGCATCATGTCGCGGTAGCGCGGCGGGTCCACCAGCGCGATCACGCCGTACTTGCGAAAGTCGTCCCAGGTGGCGAAGCCGTCGTAGTGGATGTAGCCCTGCGCGCTACGGATTTCACCGTCGATGCCACGATAGAGCCCGGTGGTGCTGGTGGCGTTAACCGGCGTGCCGAACATCTTGTAGAGATGGGTGTAGAACAGCTTCTGCAGCTTGCCGTCAGGATCGGACTTCGCCGATGCCTTCACCCTCACGCGCGACAGCAGGTCGTTCCACTGCTGGTAGGCGTCGGCCCGGACCTGCTCGAAGCTGCGGTCAGCGAGCTCGCGGCCCATGTCGATGCGCGCTTGCTCAGCGCTGATCGGCGACAGCGTGACCTTGAGGCCCACGGCCTTGTCGCTGGAGGTGTCGAACTCCAGGATCGCGCCGGCATCGATGCCGTTCTGGCTGGTGGCACTACCGAGCGCTCCATCGGGACCCCAGGTGCGCACGGAGCGCACCGGCAGCGTGGTCTCGGCGTGGTAGTAGATGCGGTAGTCGGCGCCGTTGAAGTTGCCGTCGAGCTGCCCGGAGAGGGCGGCGCGGCCATCGGGCAGCGAGGCGACGTCCAGCGTGGCATGCAGCCGGTCACGGAAGTTCATCGACAGGTCGAGCACCAGGGTGGCGGTGTTGGTGCCGGCGGGAAAGGTGTAGCGGTCCCAGCCGCTGCGCGTGTCGGCCGTCATCTCGGCATGGATCGCGCCCGGCAGCAGGCCCGCCAGGTTCGAGAGTTCCGGATTCAGGTCCAGCAGCTTCACTTCGTAGTAGCCAGGCTCCGCACTCTCCGCGGCGTGGCTGTAGAACTTCGCGTAGGGCAGATAGGACAGCGAGCCGTTGCTGTTGGCCTCTCCCAGCAAAGGCGGCCGGCGCGAGCCGCCATAGCGGCCCTTGATCGGCACCACCAGCAGGTCGCCACCACCGCCGCTGCCGCCCACGCCGTCGAGATTGGTATGGGTAAAGCCGGCGATCATCGGCACCTTGTAGTCGTAGCCGCTGTGCGATTTGTAGGGCCAGGTCACCGGATTCAGCTTAGCCAGGCCGCTGGGCACGTAGGCGCCAGGCAGGTCCTGCCCGAAGTCGTCCTGGGTCGCCGCGAAGGGATCGACGTAGGCGGCGGCGTCGAAGGGTTCCAGCGGACCCACCGGCGGCGGACCCTGCGTGGCCGGCGTGGAACTGCCGCAGCCAGCCAGGGTGAGGGCGGCGACCAGCGCAGCCAGGACACAGACGCCGCTCCGGGCACGGCGGCGGATCATCGTTGGAATCATGGGCTTTCCCTGCATCAATCGCCCAGCATAGGAGCGGCGCATTACAGCTTTTTGCCGAATGGGAAATCATCTGGAAGCGCCCGCCAGGACGAGCGTTTTCTTCAAGACACCGGGGGCCGCCGACACCACACTGCAAGCCTGGACGAATCGCTGGAGGATCAAGACATGGCACAACCGGCCTACACCCCTGCCCTGGGCCGCTTCGGCGCGGGGCAGCTCTACGACGCCATCATTGCGCTGACCGGCGAGCGCCGCTGGCGCGGTGCGGCGGCGCAGCGGCTGGCGCTGGCACCGGGCGACGTGGTGCTGGACGTGGGCTGTGGATCGGGCAGCCAGGTGCTGATGATGCAGGCGCTGCAGCCCCAGGCCCGCATCCTCGGCGTGGACCCCGACCCGCGCATGCTGGCGCTGGCACGCAGCAAGGCGCAGCAGGCCGGTGCAGCCGTGGAATTCCGTAGCGGCATGGGCAACGAGCTGGATGCTGTGCTGCCGGAACTGCGACCCGACAAGCTCATCTCCAGCCTGGTGCTGCACCAATGCCCCATGCCGGTGAAGCGCGCCATCCTGGCCTCGATGCACGAGCGGCTGCGCCCCGGCGGGCGCTTGGTGATCGCGGACTTCGGCCTGCAGCGCAGCCGCCTGATGCGGGCGGCGTTCAAGGTGGTGCAGTTCGCCGACGGCTTCGCGGACACGCAGCCCAATGCCGACGGCATCCTGCCGGAGCTGATCGCCGAGGCCGGCTTCTGCAACGTGCGCGAGACCGACGTGATCCCGACGATCACCGGCTCGATCTCGATCTACGTCGCCGACAAGGCCGGCTGAGCGCGCAGCAGCGGCAGCACCTGCGACGGCGGCACGCCGAACATCTCGCGCATCTGGCGGCTGAGGTGCGCCTGGTCGGCGAAGCCCGCGGCCAGCGCGGCATCGGCGAGGCTGCCGCCCCCCGCCACCGTCTGCGCCGCCAGGCCGAAGCGTTGCCAGATGCGCCAGCGTGCCAGCGGCATGCCCAACTGCTCCTGCGCCAGCGCGCGCAAGCGCTGCGGCGAGAGGCCTGCGGCCTGGGCCAGCATCGGCATCGCACGCCGATCATCAGGGTCCGACAAGGCCTGCATCACCTGCTGCAGGCGTGCATCCACGCGCAGCGAAGCGCTCGCCCCCAGGTCGCGGATCTGCTCCTCGCGCAAATCGGCCAGTTGCGGCATCGCCGCGATGCCGTCGCGGCAGCCCTCGCGCAGCAGGTCGGCAAAGCGGCTGTGCGGCTCCACGAAATAATTGCGCAGCCAGGCGATGGGCTGCATCTGGTGCCGCAGCAGCGGCGGCACCACCAGCACCGTCGCGCCATGCAGCCGCGTGCCGTCGCTGATGGTCACGCCCTGCGCGGCGATGGCGACCTGGAAGGCCGCATGCCGATGCGGCACGTTGTCGCCCGTGGGCCCTTCGAACATTGCATAGCCCTTGCCGACGACGAAGCTCGGGCGCCGGGATTCTTCGCTATGCGGTTGATGGGTCATGGCGGCCGGGATGATGCCCCGGCGCGCCACGACTGGCCAAGCCACTCAGCAGGGTTGGCCGATGGCGGCACAGGCATCGCTGCCCGGCAGCACCGGCACCTGCAGGCGTGAGGGCGTGTCCCCGCCCAAGGAGACGAAATTCAGGCTCGGCGTAGGCACGGTGTAGGTGGCGGCACCGACCAGATACAGGCGCAGCCGGTGGCCGGCGGCAAAGCGGTTGCCGATCGGCCAGAACTCCACGTGGTACTCGCGCGTCTGCCCCGGCAAGGCGCGGTCCTTGGCGCTGAAGTCGTTGTAGGGCTGCACGATCTCGCCGCGGCTGTCGCGCACCGTGCGCTCCTCGACGATGTGCGGATAGCCGGTGCGCAGGCGGCCCAGCCCCACGGCATGGGCGCTGCCGTCCGGCCAGACGTCGGCGACCACCGCATGCAGGTCGGCCTCCAGCAAGGCAGACGAGGCGAATACCGTCAGCGTCGCGGGGCCGACCACGTCCACGTCCTGGGTGAACTCGGGTGTGGTCCAGCTCAGCGACAGCGGCTCCATCAACGCCAGCTGCGTCAGAATCGGGAAGAAATCAAACAGCGTGCCGGCACCGGCCAGGGACACGACACTGGTGGTGTTGGGATCGGTGGCGGTGGGCAAGGAGGTGACGGCCAGGTAGGGCAGCGTGCTCTTGCCCTGCGGCGCCACGGGCGACAGGCCGCCGTCGTTCAGCGAGAGCGTGCCGTGTCCGCGCTTGGGATCCAGGAAGAAAGTCTGCCAGCGCGTGCCGGGCACGGGCCAGTCGCTGGCATCGACCTTGGTGACGGCTCCCTCGATCTGCGCCTCGTAGCTGC
Source organism: Pseudomonadota bacterium (assembly GCA_052035235.1). GTDB lineage: Bacteria > Pseudomonadota > Gammaproteobacteria > Nevskiales > Nevskiaceae > Solimonas_A. The sequence goes on from JBPOHT010000020.1 coordinate 28,769, forward strand.
CGTGGCCGATCAGCAGTTGCACGCGCGGCTCGCGGTCAATGCCGTTGTTGATCCCCAGCAGGTGATGATCGAACCAGCGCTTGTATTCCGGCATCGGCCCCGGGGTGCCCTTGGGATAGCCGTCGTGCGCGCCGAACACACGCAGGTGCACCGGTATGCCCTGGTCTCGCAGCAGCTTGTAGCTCTCGAAGGGCCCGCGCGATTCCACGTCGTAGAAGCCGGTATCTGCCAGCACCGGGAAACGGTTGGGGTTGGTCTCATAACGCTGCGTGCGGTCGAGCCAGAACTGGTTCTCGTCCACGTTCAGGATCACCTGCAGGATCGTGCCCAGGAAACCCACGCCGGAGAAGATCGCGTCCATTGGCAACTGGCCGCTCTGGAAGAAGTCGACGAAACCTCCGGCGACCAGCGGCAGTCCCACACCCAGGCCCACCGCCGCTCCCGGTACCAGGTTGAACATGCCGCCCGGGTACAGCAGGTCACGATAGAGATCGGCGCTGCCGGCCATCAGCGCTGCGGCCTGCACGCACTCCAGCTTCTGGTGCATCGAGTTGTAGACCGCGATGGCGCTGGCCGAGAAGCCATAGAGTCCCAGGCGGCCGCTGCTCCAGGGCTGGCCGCAGGCCCAGCCGAGGAATTCCGCAAGGTCCTGCTGGTCGCGCACGCCGATGGCGGACCACACGCCGCTGCTCTGGCCGGTGCCGCGCACGTTGACGTAGGCATAGTTGTAGGCGGGGCCGAAGTCCGGCAGGTCACGCCCGATATCGCCGTAAGGGCTGAACTGGACGATCACCGGCCGCGCGCGCAGGTCACCGTAGCCGGTGAGCATCACATGCAACTCCGCGCCATCGCTGGTCTGGAAGCTGACGATCTCGCTGACCTTGGGTGCGTCCTCGCCCGGCACCGGCGTGTCCGGCCCCGCCCCTGGCGCCATCGGGTCCGAGCTGGCACCGCAGGCCGACAGCAGCAGCGCGGCCAGCAGCAGTGCCGCGCGCCTCACTGCAGGCCCTCGCGCGTGGCGGCGTCCGCCCGGACGCGCGCTTGGCGCTGCATCACCTTGTGCATCACGTGATTCATGATGCGCATCACCATGTCGTAGGTGATGGGGAACTTGCCCTGGAAGAAAAATCCCAGGCGGATATCCATGGACGTGAACACCATGTAGCGGCGCGCACGGATGCCGGACAGGATCGCCTTGGCCGCCTTCTCGGGCGAGATGGCGTGGGCCTGGAACATCTTTCGCAGCTTGGTCATGAAGGGCGCGCTGGTGTCGATGCCCGCGATCTGCACCGTCTGCACCAGGCCGGTATCGACGCCACCCGGGCAGACCAGGCTGACGTCGATGTTGTGCCGGCGCAGGTCGAAGCGCAGCACCTCGGAGACGCCGCGCAGCCCGAACTTGCTACCGCTGTAGGCCGCATGCCAGGGCAGGCCGAACAGGCCGGCGGCCGAGGACACGTTGACCAGGTGCCCGCCACGGCCGGCGCGCACCATCTCCGGCAGGAAGCTCTCGATGACGTGGATCGGCCCCATCAGGTTGACGTCGATCACCTGGCGCCACTGACGGTGCTCCATGTTCTCCACCGCGCCCCAGATGGCGATGCCGGCGACGTTCAGCACCAGGTCCATGCTGCCGTGGGCGGCGTGGATGTCGCGGGCATAGGCCCGCACCGCCTCGTAGTCCGACACGTCCAGCGCCCGGCTCATGGACACCTTGCCGCCCGCCTGGCGGATCTCGGCCGCCACCGACTCCAGGGCGGCGGCGTTGATGTCGGTGAGGAACAGTTCCGCCCCCTCACGGCCCAGGGCCACGGCGGTGGCGCGGCCGATGCCGCTGGCAGCCCCGGTGACGAAGGCCTTCTTCTGCTGGAAATTTTTCATGGGGTGGTCCCGCCGGGATTGCGTCGTATGAAGGGCATGGTAGGCAGCCCCCCTGCCGCCGGACAGGCTCGAAAGCGGCCATGGCATGGACCAAAATCGGCCATGATCCCCCCTCCCCAGGGGGCATGGCAGGATTTGCTACAGGACCCTCAAACCGGAATCCCTCGCCGCCACCCATGTCGATGACCGCAGCCAAACCCCTGTCGGGCTGGATCTCCGCACGCCATCTGCAGCACATGATCGGCCGCGGGGAAGCCATCGGCATGCGCTTCGACGACCTGCTGGGCGAGGTGGGCCTGTCGCGGGAGAAGCTGGTGGACGGCGAAGGGCGTGTACCTTTGTCGGTCATCGAGTCCGTGCTCTCGGCCATCTCGGAGCGCTACCCCGATCCCCTGATAGGCCTGCATTCCGCCCAGGACATCAAGCCGGCATCCTTCGGCCCGCTGGGCCTGGTGCTGGAGGCCTGCACCACCTTCTCCGACGCCCTGGACATGGTGATCCGCTACCGCGGCCTGCTCAGCAACATCGGCCGCTCCTCGGTGCGGCGCGTGCCGGGCGAGCTGCAGGTCTGCTGGGAATGCCTGGTGGGCGGGCCGGCACTGCAGCGCCAGGCCACCGAATACGTGTTGGGCACCTTCGCGGCGATCACGCGCGTGCTGCTCGGCCGGCAGATGCTGCAGTCGGTGTGCTTCAGCCACTCCCGCGCCGAGGCGCCGGAGGCGGCGCGCGAGTACTTCCAGCACTTCGGCTGCCCGGTGTACTTCGACCGTCCCGAGTCGAGCCTGAATTTCCCCGACCACGTCCTGCAGATGCGCCTGCCGCATGGCGACGCCATGCTCAAGGACCTGCTGGAGCGCCATGCCCAGGCGCTGCTGGCGGAGCGCGGGCAGACGCGCGCGCTGACCGACGAGGTGCGCCACCTGATCCAGTCGATGATCATCGAAGGCGTGCCGATGCGCGACCGCGTGGCCGAGCAGCTGGGCATGAGCGGCCGCAGCCTGCACCGCAAGCTGATCGAGGCCGGCAGCGGCTACCGCGAGCTGCTCGATGAGGTGCGGTTGGATCTGGCACAGGGCCGCCTGCGCGGCAGTACCGACTCCGTTACCGTGATCGCCGACTTCCTCGGCTTCAATTCGCACCAGGCCTTCCTGCGCTGGTTCAAGCAGGCCAGCGGCGGACAGACGCCCGGCCAGTACCGCAAGGAGCAGCAGGGAGGTTCCGCCGCGTGAGCATCACCGAACTCCAACCCGAGGGCGGCTGGGTCCGCTACGCCGAGCCACGCCTGCGTCCGCCGCCGCCCTCGCAGCGCGGCCTGCTGTTCCGCGCCGTCTCCGGCGGCGCGCGGATGTTCGGCCGCAAGCAGTTGCCGGACCTGTTCCCGGTGTTCCACATCAACCGCCGCCTGTTCTGGCCCTGGCTGTTCTTCGCCTCGCGCCTGATGCCCGGAGGCCGCCTCAAGGCCCAGGAGCGCGAGAAGATCATCCTGCGCACCGGCTGGAACTGCCGCTGCCGCTACGAGTGGGGCCAGCACCTGGAGATCGGCCTCGGCGTGGGCCTGTCCGACTCGGATGTGCTGCGCGTCTCGCAGGGGCCGGCGCAGGCTCAGGATGAGCGCGAGCGCGCCCTGCTGCAGGCCTGCGACGACATGGCCCGCGAGCAGGCGATCTCCACCGCCACCTGGGGGGCGCTGGCGGCGCACTACCGTGAGCCGCTGCTGATCGAGATCACGATCCTGATCGGGCACTACCAGATGGTGGCGGGCTTCCTCAACAGCAGCGGCATCGCACTGGAACCGGCCATCGAGCAGGTCCTGCAGGACTTTCACCGGCGCGTCGGAATGGGTTAGCAGCGCCAACCACAAGCCGCCCTTCAGAGGCGGCCAACAATCAGGCATAGGAGAGAGACGGCAATGAACCACTTTGCTGTGACGGGCGCTCGTGCCCGCGGGGCAGGTCTGCTGGCGGGGCTGATGAGCTGCGGCCAGGCAGCGGCGATGGACTACCAATGGGGAGACGCCAACGTCTCGCTGACGGGCCGCGCCAGCATCGGCGCCATGTGGCGCATGGAAGAACGCGACAACCGGCTGGTGGGCAAGCTCAATGTGCCCGGGCAGCAGGGCCTCTGCGCGCGCGACGACTGCATCGACCTGGGCGGCGACTCCGAGCCCAACCAGCGGCTGGTGGACGCCCAGGGCGCCTTCATCGGCCATGCCTTCGACGACGGCAACCTCAACTACGACCAGTACGACCTGACCTCGGCGGTCGCCCGCCTCAAGGCCGACATGACCCTGACCTGGGGCGAAACCCTGGTGAAGCTGTCGGGCGTCGGTTTCTTCGACGCCGTGAACGTCGATGCCTGGGACCATCACCCGGACACCACGCACCAGCCGGGGCGCACCCGTCGCTCGCAGGCCGTGGAGCGCGACCTGGGCACCGACATCGACCTGCTGCAGGCCTACATCTCGCACAGCTTCGACGCCGCTGGCCACACCGTGAACGTCGCGGTAGGCCAGCAGGTACTGCGCTGGGGCGAAAGCAACCTGGTGGCCCTCAACAGCCTGGCCGAGATCAATCCGCCCGACGAGAACATCTTCTGGATGCCCGGCGCGCAGATTCCCGACGCCTTCCAGCCCGTACCGCTGGCGGTGATCTCGGCCGACCTCACCGATACGCTCGACGCCGAGGTGTCCTACCAGTTCGGCTGGCGACCCGCGCGGGCCGCCGCGGCCGGCGGCTTCATGTCGCTGTTCGAGGCCGCCAACGGTCGCGACTATTTCATCCTTACCCAGGGACAGACGCCGGAGGACCCCACCGGCGAGCACCACATCTCCGGCCTGGCCACCCTGCTCACCGACAGCTCCGCCACGGCGCGGATGATCGGCAGCAATGACCCCCAGGACGGCAGCCAGTACGGCCTACGCCTGAACTGGCGGGTTGACGAACTGCTCGGCGGCACGCAGTTCAGCTTCTACGCCGCGAACTACCACAGCCGCGTGCCCTATCTGAGCATGGTCGCGGGCGACGAATCCTGCATCCGCGACTCCACCAACATCGTCGGCGCCGTGCTCGACTGCCCGCTGCTGGTCAGCGGCTCGCTGGACCTGGCCGACCTGCTCTACCACTACGTGGGCATCGACCTGGGCGGCATCCCGCCGATCGACATCGACCTGAGCAATGGCAACGACGCCCTGCCATTCGACACGCCCAAGGGCTTCCTGGACTACCCCGAGAACATCCAGATGTACGGCATCAGCTTCAACACCACGGTGGGAAGCTGGTCGCTGTCGGGCGAATACGCCTACCGCCCCAACCTGCCGCTGCAGGTGGCCCTGACCGACGTGATCATGTCCGCCGCCCAGCCGCTGTTCCCGCGTCAGGACATCGTCGTCGGTTTGCCTCAGCTCGCCACCATCCCCAGTGCGCGCAACTTCATCCCGGACTTCCTCAGCGTGTACCGCGGCTACGACAACAGCATCCCGGAGCGCTCGATCCAGGAAGGACAGATCATCCGCGGCTACGAGCGCATGAAGGTTGGCCAGCTCAACCTGTCCGCGATCAAGGCGCTATCCCGCTCAGACCTGCCCTTCGATATCGGCACCGACCAGATCCTGCTGCTGCTCGAAGGCGGCCTGACCCATGTCATCGACATGCCGGACCGCGACCAGCTGCAGTTCGAAGGCTTCATCCTGCACAAGAACACACACGCCAGCCCCGGTGCCGACGGCAGCGGCGCTGGTGGCGTGCCGGGCCTGCGCCTGACGCCGACCCAGCAGACCGACGGCTTCGCCGACGACTTCGCCTGGGGTTACCGCATCAGCGTCATGATGGAATACAACGACGTCTTCCTCGGCGTGAACATGAAGCCCTGGCTGATCTGGGGCCATGACGTGCAGGGCATCTCGCCGCTGCCGAAATCCGGCTACCAGGGCTTTGCGGAAGGCCGCACGTTCTTCCAGATCGGGTCCGAGTTCTACTTCTTCAAGGACTGGTCCAGCGGCCTCTTCTACCGCGGCTCCAGCGGCTCCAACGACACCCTGCGCGACCGCGACAGCCTCACCGCCTTCCTGGCCTATACGTTCTGATCAAGGGATTTCATCCTCGCGTCATACCGGTGCTAGCCGATATGACGCGAGGAGCACGGTGCAAATCAATCACCGGCCCTGCGCCAACGCCTGGCGATCAGGCTCCGGCGTGCAAGCCCATCGCCGCCGCGCCCAGCAACCCCGCCTGCGGATGCAGGATCAACTGCGTCGGGACCGCACGCATCAGCGGCGCATGGCACCCCTTGGTCTCGAAGCGCTGGCGGAAGGCACCGCGCTGCAGGCGCGGCAACAGCTTCTGCGCCACGCCGCCATGCAGGAACACGCCCTGCCAGGCGCCGAAGGCCAGCGCGATGTCGCCGGCGATGCCGCCGAGCATGGCGCAGACACGGTCCAGCGCCTGCGCGGCGAGGCCTTCCGGCTCGAGCTCCGCCAGTGCGGAGATATCCGCGGGCGTCTCCGCCTGAGGAGTGCGCCCGGCCATCTCGCAGAGCGCGTGATAGACGTTGACGATGCCCATGCCGGACACCAGGCGCTCGCCGGAAACCCGGCCATGGCGCTCCGCCAGCAGGCGCAGGATCTCCGCCTCGGTTACGTCGACCGGCGCAAAGTCCATGTGCCCGCCCTCGGATTCGATCACGGTCATGTGCGAACCCTCGGCGATCAGTCCGCTGACGCCCAGGCCGGTGCCCGGGCCTAGCACGGCATAGGCCTGCCGCGGTCGCCCCTTGGGCGTGGGCACCTGGCCAATCGGGGCCAGGTCCTCGCCGTGCAACAGCGGCAAGGCACGACTCACCGCCGCAAAATCGTTGATCACGCGCAGCGATAAACCCAGCGACACCGCAGTGTCGCTTACCGAGAAAACCCAGGGATTGTTGGTGATGCGGACGCGGTCCGCCGTCACCGGGGCGGCTACCGCCAGCAACGCTCTCCGGGGTCGCGCAGCGCCGGTCTGTGCGAAGTAGTGCGCCGCGGCTTCCGCCAAGCCAGGGAAGTCCGCACAGCGCAGCGGCATCACCGCCTCCAGCCGTGGCCGACCCTCGCCGGGCGAGGCCAGTGCGAAGCGGACGTTGGTCCCTCCGATATCGCCGACCAGCAAGCTTGCAGGTTCCATGTCAGGTCCATTCGTTCGGGCGTTTCGCCCTGTCACCCAGGATGCCGTTGCGACTCACGCGCCCGGGGCCATTCCAAGTATCTCAGCATGGACGCTTGGCGGGTGGCCACGGTTCCCTACAGCGTTCCGGGTCGGCATCGTAAAATGCGCCATGGACCCGGACGTGATGCGGACAAGCGAACTGGCGGCGGGCGCGCTCGAGGCGCTGCTGGCGCCCTATGGCCTGCGGCTGCATTGGCTGCCGCCCGGCACCACCATCCCTGGCAGCTACTGGGGCGAGACCGAGGCCGGCCTGGTAGGGGACGGGCTCTACCTGCGCGCCGACACGCCCGTGCACTCCGCCCTGCACGAGGCCTGCCACTGGGTCTGCGTGGACGCCGCACGCCGCAGCACGCTGCATACCGACGCCAACGGCAACGACCAGGAGGAAATGGGGGTCTGCTACCTGCAGGCCTTGCTGGCGGATGATCTCCCCGGCTATTCCCGGGTCCGCCTGTTCGCCGACATGGACGCCTGGGGCTACAACTTCGTGCTGGGCAGCGCCGCGGCCTGGTTCGAGCACGACGCCGGCGATGCCCTCCTGTTCCTGCAACAGCACGGGCTTGTCGATGCCTCCGCGCGACCGAGCGGGCGCTGCCGCGGCTGAATCGCCAGACTGGACTTGCGCCCGCATCAGCGCGTAACGTGCCGCCCGTGAGAATCCGGACCCGCCAGTCCCTGCTGCTTGTCATGGCCCTGCTGCTGGGCCAGTGGCTGGCGTTCGCCCATGACAGCCTGCACCCGGCCATCGGCGCCGACGTGCACTGCCAGCTCTGCGCCCATGTGCAGAGCCTGGCCTCCGGATTGCCCGCCAGCAACACGCAGGTCAGCTTCGTGGCTTTCGCGCACGAAGCACCCCAGGCGGCCGTAGCCCTCGTCACCTACGCCTCACCGCGCCGCGCCTGCCCCATCCGCGGCCCTCCCGAAACCCAGGCCTGAAGCTGCTGCACCGCTTTGCGCGCAGGCCGCCGGCCTGCGCTGCCTTGTCCATTTCTTTCGGGATTCACCATGAACGCTTCCGCTTCCCGCGGCGCGCAGGCCCTGCCTGCCGCGCGCCGTTTCCCTTCGCTGTTCCCGCTGCTCGCACTGCCCGCCGCGGCGATGAGCTTCCCTTTCACCGCCGCAGCCGATGAAGTCGCTCCGGCCATCGAACTGGCCCCGGTCGTCGTGCAGGCCAGCGCCCTGGGCCGTACCGCCGATGAGCTGGTGCAGCCGGTCACCGTGCTCGCCGACGAGGATTTGCAGCGCAAGCGCCGCGGCACCCTCGGCGAGACCCTGGAGAACGAGCCGGGCATCGCTACCACCGACTTCGGCCGTGGCGCCGGGCGCCCGGTGATTCGCGGCCAGGCCGGCCCGCGCGTGGAGGTGCTGCAGAACGGCCTGTCCACCATGGACGTCTCCGAACTGAGTCCGGACCACGCCGTGACGATCGACCCCGCGCACGCCGAGCAGGTGGAGATCCTCAAGGGCCCCGCCACCCTGCTCTACGGCAACGGCGCTTCCGGTGGCGTGGTCAACGTGCGTGACGCACGCCTGCCTGAGGAGGTCCGCGAGGGCCTGCATGGCGGCTTCGACACCTCCTGGGGCAGCAACGGCGATGCCGGCGCCTTCAGCGGTGAAGCCGGCTACGGCAGCGGCCCGCACCAGCTGCGCGCCGATTTCGGCTGGCGCAAAGCGGGCGACTACGACCTGGCAGGTCCCGCCAACGTCGACGGCAGCGGCCCGCGCGGGCGCTTGCCGAACAGCGATGTCGAGGCTCGCTCCGGCGGCGCCTCTTATTCCTGGATCGAGGACAGCCGCACCCTGGGGCTGGCGGTCAGCCGCTTCGAGTCGCAGTACGGCCTACCGGTGGAAGAGGCCGCCTACATCGACATGCACCAGACCCGCGTCGATGCCCAGGGCATCTTCCGCAACCCGATGGCGGGCCTGGAATCAGTGAAGCTGCGCCTCGGCAGCTCCGAGTACGAGCACACCGAATTCGAGGAGCCCGGCGTACCCGGCACGCGCTTCGACAACCGCCAATACCAGGGTCGCGTGGAAACGGTACACGCGCCGCTGGCCGGCTTCCGCGGCGTGGTCGGCCTGCAGCTCAACTGGCGCGACTTCCAGGCCATCGGCGACGAGGCCTACGTGCCGCCGGTATTGAGCCGCCAGGCCGGCCTGTTCGTCGTGGAGGAGCGCCCGTGGAGCCTCGGCAAGCTCGAGATCGGCGTCCGCGTGGACCGCAACACCAACGATCCCGAGAGCCTGCCGGCACGCGACTTCACGCCGCTGAGCTTCTCGCTGGGCTCGGTGTTCAACCTCGGCCCGTACTCGCACCTGAAGCTCTACGCCACCAGCTCCGAGCGCTCGCCGGCGCCCGAGGAGCTCTACGCCGAAGGTCCGCATGCCGCCACCGCCACCTACGAGCGCGGCGACAACGGCATCGGCAAGGAGCGCGCGCAGAACCTGGAGCTGGGCTACGACTATCACCGCGAGCGCTGGAGCCTGCAGGCCAGCGTCTACTACAACCGCGTCGCCAACTACATCTACCTCGCCGAGAGCGACCAGGATGCCGATGGCGTGGCCGACCGCGTGGACGAAGACGGCGTGCTCGACCCGGCGGGTGACTTCATGCTGGTGGACTACCGCCAGGCCGACGCGAAGTTCTGGGGCTACGAGGCCTCCGCCGGCTACGCGCTGCTGAACCAGGGGCCGCTGCATCTGGACCTGCGCCTGTTCACCGACCAGGTGCGCGGTGAACTCGAGGACGGCGGCAACCTGCCGCGCATCACGCCGCAGCGCTGGGGCCTGGGCCTGGACGGCCGCTGGCAGCAATTCGCCGGCAGCCTCGACTACATCCGCGTGGACCGCCAGGACCGCATCGCCTCCCTGGAGACGCAGACCGCGGGCTACAACCTGCTCAATGCCAGCCTGACCTGGCGCGTGCAGGGCGACGAGCAGTCCGGTACCTCGCTGTACCTGCGCGGTACCAACCTGCTCGACGAGGACATCCGCCGCGCCACGTCCTTCATCAAGGACGCGGTGCCGGCGCCGGGACGCGGCATCTACGCCGGCCTGCGGTTCTCGTTGTAGGGCGCCATCAGCAGACCCTGGGCTGATCCATGAAAGCCTGTAGCCAGCGGCCCCCGCCGCGGCCAGGACACGGCACTGGACCCGGCCCCCGCGCTTCGCGCGGGGGCCGGCCCATGCGCGTGCGCGCGCACCATTCCTTGCTGCTGATCCTGGCCCTGCTGGCCGGCCAATGGCTGGTGCTCGCGCACGAGCTGGAACACCCCGCCCTGGGCGGCGACCTCGACTGCCATCTCTGCGTCCATGCGCACAACCTGGCCTCCGGTGCGCCTCCTGCCGTCGCCGTACCGAAGCTCGCGGTGTATACGCAGGAAGTTCCGGCCACCGTCGCGGCCGTCGTCACCGTCACGGCACAGCACCGTCTTCAACCCATCCGCGGTCCTCCCGAAACCCAGGCCTGAAGCATCCGCCTGAACACCGGTGTGCGCGTCCGCGCTCGCCGTCCTGTGTCATTTCGGGAAACATCATGAACGCATCTGCTATCCGCGGTGCGCGAGGCCTGCTGGCCGCGCGCCGCAAATCTGCTGTACTCAAATCATTCCGTCTGCGAGGCCTGACCCTGGCCGCCGCGGCCTTTCCACTCCTTGCCACGGCTGAAACACCAGCTGAATCGGCCGTGAAACTGGCGCCGGTGCAGGTCCAGGCCAGTCCGCTGGGCCAGACCACCGACGAACTGGTCCACCCGGTGGACGTGCTGTCCGGCGCCGATCTGCAGCGACGCCAGCGCGGCACCATCGGCGACGTGCTCGCCGACCAGCCCGGTGTCTCCAACGCGAGCTTCGGTCCCGGCGTCGGCCGTCCCGTGCTGCGCGGCCAGGGTGACGGCCGCGTGCAGGTGCTGGAGAACGGCATCGGCTCGATGGACGCCTCCACCATCAGCGCCGACCATGCCGTGGCCAGCGACCCGCTGAACGCGGATCAGGTGGAGATCATCAAGGGCCCGGCCACGCTGATCTACGGCGGCGGCGCCTCGGCGGGCGTGGTCAACATCGTGGATGACCGCCTGTCCGATGCCGTAACCCCTGGCCTGCAACTGCGCAGCGACCTGTCCTACGGCGACAACGCCGACGAGCGCAACGGCGCGCTCAAGGCGCGCTATGGCAAGGGCCCGCTGCAGTTCGGCGCACAGTACGCCCGCCGCAAGGCCGGCGACTTCGACATCCCCGGCTTCGCCGAGCGCCAGACCGAGGGTGGCAACGGTCATGACCATGATCATGATCATGACCACGAGCACGAAGAGCCGCAGTTCGACACCCTCGCCAACAGCCGCCTGGAAGCCGAAAGCTACGGCGCCTCGGTGGCCTGGGCCGGCGAGCGCGGCATGCTGGGCGCGGCATTGAGTCGCTTCGAGACCAACTACGGCATCCCCGGTCACGCCCATGCGCATGAACACGAGGCGGGCGAGGAAGAGGCCCACAGCCATGAAGGCATCCGTATCGACCTGGAGCAGACCCGCCTGGACCTGCGCGGCATCCTGAATTCACCGCTGCCCGGTTTCGAGAAACTGGAAGCCCGCGCAGGCATCAACGACTACGAGCATCGCGAGGTCTCCGCCGAGGGCGAGGTGCACACCACCTTCAAGGTGCGCGAGCTCGACGGGCGCGTGCAACTCAAGCACAAGCCGCTGCGCGGATGGACCGGTGTCGCCGGCCTGCACCTGGGCAACCGCGACTTCGAAGCCATCGGCGCGGAGGCCTTCGTTCCACCGGTGCAGACCCAGGGGCTGGGCCTGTTCCTGGTGGAGAACCGCGAGATCGGCCCGCACCTGCTGGAACTCGGGGCCCGCATGGACCGCAGCCGCCATGAGCCCGATGCCGCGCTCCCAGACCTGGACTACACGCCGCTCACGCTCTCCGCCGGCATCAACTTCCTGCTGGCGGAACACCTGCACCTGCGGCTCAACGCCCAGCGCGCGCAGCGCGCCCCTTCGGCGGAAGAGCTGTACGCCAACGGTCCGCACCTTGCCACGCTGTCCTACGAGCGCGGCAACCTGGGCCTGGACAAGGAAACCGCCAACAACCTCGACATCAGCCTCAGCCGCGACCAGGGCCGCTGGACCTGGGACCTCGGCGTCTTCTACAACCGCATCAACGACTACATCGCCCTGCGCGAGGTCGACAGCGATGGCGACGGCGAGGCCGACCGCGTGGACGAAAGCGGCGCCCTTCAGCCCGACGGTGAGTTGCTGCTGGTGGATTACATCCAGAAGGACGCGACGTTCTACGGCGCCGAGGTCTCGGCGGGCTACAAGCTGGTGGTCCGTGGTCCTTTCCGCCTGAGCCTCAAGGCCTTCGGCGACACCGTGCGCGGCAAGCTCAAGGACGACGGCAGCAACCTACCGCGCACCACGCCGACGCGCCTGGGCATCGGCGCAGAGGCCAGCTTCGGCCCCTTCGACGGCAGCCTGCGCTACATGCGCTCGCAGGAGCAGGACCGCACGGCGGCACTGGAAACGCCGACACCGGGCTACGACCTGCTCTCCGCGGACCTGGCCTACACGCTCGAAGCCGGCAGCACCAGCACCACCTTCTACCTGCAGGGACGCAACCTGCTGGACGAGAAGATGCGCCTGAGCACGTCCTTCCTCAAGGACGTGGCACCGCTGCCCGGACGTTCACTGTTCGCCGGCATGCGCATCGACTTCCGTCCGCCGGTCTGAGCCCCGGCCAATCCATGCACGACCTCTCCAACGGGCGGCGCTGCGGCGTCACGCCCGGAATCCGTCATACCCAATCCTTCAAGGAATCCATCATGTCTCACATCCGCTTCAACACCTCCACCCTGCTGCGCCCTGCCCTGATCTGTGTGGCGCTGTCCCTGGCTGCCTGCAACGACAACGACACCCTGCCGGCCGATGACGATCACAGCCACACCGAATCGACCGGTCGCCTGGTCTTCGGCGAAGACGCCAGTAACAAGGTCCACGTCTACGACCTGGACCATGGCGAACTGATTGAAAGCTTCACGCTGTCGAATCCGGTCAGCGCCGTCCATGCCAGCCCCGGCCGGCGCTACGCCGTCGTGGTGCAGGCCACGGGCGGACAGGTGGATTTCATTGACGGCGGCATCTGGCTGCATGGCGATCACACGCACGCCGACGACCCGGTCAAGCTCGCGCTGAGCCTCACCGGCATCAAGCCGGCGCACTACCGCGAGCATGAAGACCAGGCCGCGCTGTTCTACGACGGCGAAGACGCCGCAGCCGCGAAGTTCGAACTGTTCACCGATGCCAGCCTCGGCAGTGGCGGCGGCACGATCGTGGCGAGGCAGACGCTGCCCGGCCCGGTCCATGGCATCGCCGAGCCGCGTCCTGGCTACGTGCTGACCGTGAACACCGCGCGCAACCAGGTCCTGCCCTACGAGCTGCACGGCGATCACTTCCACGCCGGCACCGCCCTCGCCACGTCCTGCGAGAGCCTGCACGGCGGCTCCTCCAACGAGGATTATTCAGCCTTCGGCTGCCAGGACGGCGTGCTGGTCGTCCGCCAGCAGGGCGACACGTTTACCGACAGCAAGATCGCCACGCCCAAGCGCATCACCCAGATCGCTGGGCATCCGGAGCTGGCGCAGTTCGCGGCTTTCGCCGGTGACGGCACGCTGTACGTGATCGACCCCGCGGCGGGCACGGCCACCGAGCTGGACTGGGACGGCAACCCGGCTGCCTCGGCCACGCGCTCGCAGCACCTGATCGACGCTGCCGGCCACCACCTCGCCGTGCTCGATGCCACCGGCATGCTGCACGTGGTGGACACCGGTGACTGGACCCGCAAGGGCGGCGTGCAGGCGGTGCCCTCGGTGGGCAGCGGCACCGGCGTCTCGCGCCTGGCCGCCAGCGGCGCGGCGGAGCTGATCTACGCCAGCTCCCCGTGGGATCGCGCCATCGTCGCCATCGACCTGGAGCATGTCGAGGAGGCTGGCCACTTCGACCTCGGCTTCGTGCCTGCGGGCCTGGCTTGGTTGGGTGTGGCGGGAGACGGGCACGCGCACTGACCCCTGCAACGCCCATTAAAAAAGCCGCGGGAATCTTCCCGCGGCTTTTTTGTTTTTCACTCATCTAGGGAGGCCATCTCAAACCGGCAATGAGCCTCGCTCTTCACCTATCCACACCGCATCCCAGAGCGGATAGTCGCCGAGCCTTTCAACCAACCCTGCGCGCAGCGGATTGGCAACGATGTAGCGCGCCGCATCCCGGAGATTTTCATCGTCCCGAATGAGATGGTCATAGTAGCCGGGTTGCCAGAGCACCCCAGACACTCCAAGCAGCTGATTGACGCGCTGCGAACTGGCCGACTTCACCCGGCGCACGAGTTGATCCAGCCGAAGCTGATCTCCCAACTGCACCAACCAATGAAGATGATCGGGCATGAGCACCCAAGCCAGGCTTGAGGCATCCCGTATCAGTTCGGGAGAGTTCAGGCAGCGCGCAACGGCGCGACCCAAGAGCAGATCAGAGAAAATCGCAGCCCTTCGCGCAACCGTGAAGGTCACGTGATATGCGTGCTGCGGCATGGATGCACGACCCCGCCGCAAGGCCTTGTTGCCTGGCTTGAGGCTGTCACTCACTGCAGGCTCTTTCGCGGCCAACGGCCGCTCCTACGGAGAATGTTTTTGTAGGAGCGGCCGTTGGCCGCGAACACCGTTGGCGTCAGCCCTTCGCCTTCGCCTGGTTCGCCACCGCCTCGGCCGCCTTCTTCGCCGCCTCGGGATCGCCGAGGTAGCGGAACGACTTCACCGTCAGGTCGTCGTTCAGCTCGAACAGCAGCGGGATGCCGGTGGGGATGTTCAGCTCCAGGATTTCCTTGGGCGACACGTTGTTCAGGTACTTGTACAGCGCACGCAGCGAATTGCCGTGGGCCGTGACCAGCACGGTCTGGCCAGCCTTGAGCTGCGGCGCGATGGCGTCATGCCAGTAGGGCAGCACGCGGTCCAGCGTGGTGGCCAGCGATTCGGTGCCGGGCAGCGCCTGGGCGTCGAGCTTGGCGTAGCGCGGATCGTTGGCCGGGTGGCCGGGGTCCTTGATGTCCATCGCCGGAGGCGGGATGTCATAGGAACGGCGCCAGACCTTCACCTGCTCCTCGCCGTGCTTGGCGGTGGTCTCGGCCTTGTCCAGGCCCTGCAGGGCGCCGTAGTGGCGCTCGTTGAGGCGCCAGGTCTTGTTCACCGGAATCCACATCTGGTCCATCACATCCAGCGCGGTATACATGGTGCGAATGGCGCGCTTGAGCACCGAGGTGTGGGCGCAGTCGAAGTGCAGGCCCTCGGCCTTCATCAGCTCGCCGGCGGCCTTGGCCTCGCGCGCGCCCTGCTCGGTGATGTCCACGTCGACCCAGCCGGTGAAGCGGTTGTCGAGGTTCCACTGGCTCTGGCCGTGGCGGAGAAGGACGAGTTTCTTGGTCATCTAAGTGCCTCAGGTGAAAGATTCTTGAAGTAGTCCAGCGACTGCGGGTTGGCCAGGGCGTCGGCGTTCCTGACCGTCCGGCCATGGATCAGCTCCCGGACGGCGATTTCGGTGATTTTACCGCTGATCGTGCGCGGAACCTCGGGGCAGGCCAGGATCCGGGCCGGAACGTGCCGCGGGGTCAGTCCCGTGCGGATGGCCCTGGCGATGCGGGCGCCCAGGGCCTCGCTCCATTCCACCCCCTCGCGCAAGCGCACGAACAGGATCACGCGGTCGTCGTTGTCCACCCGCTGGCCCACCACCACCGACTCCAGCACTTCCGGCTGGGCGTCCACCACGCGGTAGATCTCGGCGGTGCCGATACGCACGCCCCCGGGGTTCAGGGTGGCGTCCGAGCGGCCGGAGATGACCAGGCCGCCATGCACGGTGAACTCGGCGCAATCGCCCTGGCACCAGACATCGGGGAAGCGCTCGAAGTACGCCGTCCGGTAGCGGCTGCCGTCCGGGTCGCCCAGGAAGGCCACCGGCATCGACGGAAAGGCCTTGGTGCAGACCAGCTCGCCGGACTGGCCACGCACCGGCTTGCCCAGCTCGTCGTAGACCTCCAGCGCCATGCCCAGGCCGGGGCCCTGTATCTCGCCGCGAAAGACCGGACTCCAGGGGTTGCCCAGGGCGAAGCAGGACGCGATGTCGGTGCCACCCGATATCGAGGCCAGCTGCAGGTCGCGCTTGATCGAGCCGTAGACGTAGTCGTACTGCTCCGGCGCCAGCGGCGATCCGGTGGACAACAGCATGCGCAACGGGTCCAGCTTCACGTGATCCTTCGGCACCCAGCCGCTCTTCTCCAGTGCCGAGAGGTACTTGGGGCTGCAGCCGAGATGGGTCAACTGCTCGCGCTCGGCCATCTCCAGCAGCGCGGCGGGGCCGGGGTGGAAGGGCGAGCCGTCGTAGAGCACTAGGGTGGCGCCCACGGCCAGGCCGGACGCTAGCCAGTTCCACATCATCCAGCCGCAGGTGGTGAAGAAGAACAGGCGATCGCCGGTCTGCAGGTCGCCATGGAGCATGTGCTCCTTGAGGTGCTGCAGCAGCGTGCCACCGGCACCGTGGACGATGCACTTCGGCTGGCCGGTGGTGCCGGAGGAATAGAGGATGTACAGCGGGTGGTCGAAAGGCAGCTGGGCGAACTCCAGCTTGCCCTCGCCGCGATAATCACCAAACAGCACGCCCTGCTTCAGCGACGACAGCGCCGGCACCTCGTTCAGGTACGGCACCACCACCACGCGGCGCAGGCTCGGCAACGCCGCCTCGATCTGCGCGACACGCTCCATCGTGTCCATGCCCTTGCCGCCGTAGCGGTAGCCATCACAGGCGATCAGCACCTTGGGGGCGATCTGGCCGAAGCGATCGAGCACGCCGTTGAACCCGAAATCCGGCGAGCAGGATGACCAGGTGGCACCCAGGCTGGTGGTGGCCAGCATGCCGATCACCGCCTCGGCGCAATTGGGCAGGAAGGCGGCGACGCGGTCGCCCGCCTGCACTCCGTCCCGCTTCAGCGCCGCCGCCAGGGCGCGCACGCGCTCCTGCAGCTCAGCATAGGAGACCTCGTGGCGGCGGCCGCGTTCGTCCAGCGCGACCAGGGCCGCGGTGCTGTCGCTGAAGCGCAGCAGGTTCTCGGCAAAGTTGAGGCGCGCGCCCTCGAACCAGCGGGCTCCGGGCAGGCGGGAGGGGTCGTCCAGCACCTGCGTGTGCGGACGACTGTAGCGCACGTCGCAGAACTTCCAGACCGTCTCCCAGAACCGGGCGGGATCGGCCACCGACCACTGCCACAGCGCCTGGTAATTCTCGCCGTCGCTGTCGAACAGGCCGGCATCGCGCAGGTAATGGGCGTAGGCGCCCAGCGTGGTGGCGCCGCGCTGAAGGCGGCGTGGGCTCCAGAGTGGTTCGGACATCCTTGTTCCCTCCCCTGCCTGCCGCACCCGGCTCCCTCAGCCGAGATACTTGTTCTTGACCTTCACGTAGTTGTCGGCCGAGTACTTCAGCGAGGCGACCTCGTCGGCGGTCAGCTCGCGCGCCGCCTGGGCCGGGGCGCCGCGGTACAGCCAGCCGCTCTTGAGCGTCTTGCCCGGCGGCACCGTGCTGCCGGCAGCGATCAGGACGTCGTCCTCCACCACCACCTTGTCCATCACGATCACGCCCATGCCGATCAGGCAGCGGTTGCCGATGCGGCAGGCATGCAGGATCACGCCATGGCCGATGGTTACGTCGTCACCGATCTGCAGGTCGGCGCCGCCCGGCGAGTAAGGGCCGTCATGGGTGACGTGCAGCACCGAGTTGTCCTGCACGTTGCTGCGCGCTCCGATGCGGATACGGTTGACGTCGCCGCGGATCGACACCAGCGACCAGACCGAGGCATCGTCGCCCAGGGCCACGTCGCCGATGACCTGGGCCGAGGGGTCGATGTAGACACGCTCACCGACCTTCGGCCAGATGCCCTGGAACGGCCGGATCATGGCGAGGTCAGCGGTACCGACTCGATCTCCAGCGGCATGGTCTGGATCTCCAGGGGCATCGACTGGATGTCGGACGGGGCCTGCGACGAGGGCCGCTGGTAGGTGGCCATGCGCTTGACGAACTCGTCCACGTGGTCGACCACGTCGGTGGAGCCGCGCAGCACCGATCCGAAGGCGCCGATGATCAGCGTGTGGCTCATCTTGGGGTAGATCACCGTCTCCACCGGGCCGCCGGCGTTGGCCACGGCCTTGGCCAGGCTGCGGGTGTTGGCCGGCCAGACGATCTCGTCGTTCTCGCCGTGCAGCAGCAGCAGCGGCGGGTTCTGGCCGTCGGCGAAGAAGATCGGCTGCGACTGCTCGAAGCGCTCCGGCGGGCCGAAGATGTCGCGCAGCACCGGGTCGGTAATCGGCAGGAAGTTGTAGGGGCCGGCCAGGCCGATCATGCCGCGCAGCCAGCTGCGCGAACCGCCCACCTTCTTCAGGTAGCTCTCGTTCAGCGCCAGCATCGCGGCGATGTGCGCGCCGGAGGAATGGCCCATGACGAACAGCTGGTCCGGGTTGCCGCCGTAGGCCGCGGCGTTGTTCTTGGCCCACTTCACCGCCTGCGCGCCGTCCTCGACGAAGGTCGGGAAGCGCACCTGCGGATACTTCCGGTAGTTGGGAACCACGGCGACGATGCCGCGGGACGCCAGCGCCTGGCCGACGAAGCGGTACTCCTGCTTGTCACCCTCGCTCCAGCGCCCACCGTAGAAGAACACCACCACCGGGGCGTTGCGCGCGCCCTCCGGCGTGTAGACGTCCAGCGTCTGGCCGCTGGCCGGGTCGAAGGGCAGGTTCATCGCCTGGTTGTAGCCCGATGAGGGCGTGAAGGCATTGAGGACGCCCGGACCGGTACAGCCGGCCAGCAGCACGAGGGAAAACAGGGTGATCAGCTTGCGCACGGAAAAACCTTCTGGTTAGGCGGGTTTGTGCTGAAAATGAAGGGCGATATGGTAGCGCGGCAGGGCATTTTCACGCATCCTTTGGGCCAAACTACGGACCCCGGACACCAGGGGCCGGTTCCACAGGGGCGGATAAATCATGATCAGCGGCTTCATCTGGCTGGCGGTCGCGGCGGCGGTCCTGCTGTACGGCATCGTGATCTACAACGGCCTGGTGGGCCTCAAGCACGGCATCACCAAGGCCTGGAGCAACATCGACGTGCTGCTCAAGCAGCGCCACGACGAGCTGCCCAAGCTGGTGGAGACCTGCAAGCAGTACATGCAGTTCGAGCGTGACACCCTGGAAAAGGTCATGAAGGCCCGATCCGGCGCCCAGACCGCCCGGGAAGCCGGCGACGTCAAGGGCGTGGGTGCCGCCGAGGGCCTGATGCGGGCCGGCCTGGGTGGCATCGTGGCCACGGTGGAGGCCTACCCCGAGCTGAAGGCCAACCAGTCGATCCAGCAGCTGCTGGGCCGCATCACCGGCCTGGAAAACGCCATCTCCGACCGCCGCGAGTTCTACAACGAGAGCGTCAACGTCAACAACGTGCGCATCGAGCAGTTCCCGGACGTCATCGTCGCCCGCCTGGCCGGCTTCAAGTCCGCCGTGCTGCTGGAATTCTCCGAGCAGGAGAAGCGCGACGTCGACGTGAAGTCCCTGTTCAACTCCTGACGCCGCGCCCCGGCGTGCCTGCGGCCGCGGTCCGCCGGCCGCCTCGCCTCTTCCGATGACCTCCTTCCTGCAAGAGCTCGCCGGCAGCCTGCGTCACGCCGACGCCGGCCACTTCTGGTTCTGGACCCTGCTCGTCGCGACTGGCGCCCTGCTGCTGTTCGCGCTGGCCTTCCGCTACCTGCGCCATTCGCGGCTGATCCAGGACACCCCGGTATCACGCATCCGCTCCGCGGCCCAGGGCTACACGCGCCTGCAAGGCCATGCGCGCCTGCTGCCGGGCCCGGAAATCCACTCACCGCTGAGTGGCGTGCGCTGCTGCTGGTGGTGGTATCGCATCGAGCGCCAGGAGACGACTTACCGCAACGGCAAGCGCAGCACCGAGTGGGTCACGGTGGAGGCCGAGACCAGCGGCGAGCTGTTCCAGCTGACCGACGAGACCGGCGACTGCATCGTCGACCCCGCCGGCGCCACGGTGTACCCCAGCCTGGAACGCCAGTGGCGCGGCCGCACACAACGCCCGGAAGGGCCACCCGTCGGCAAGCGCTGGTTCGGCGGCGGCGACTACCGCTACAGCGAGAAGCTGGTGCAGTTCGGCGACTACCTGCTGGCGCTCGGCCAGTTCCGCTCGCAGAGCAACGCCCCACAGTTCGATACGGCCACCGAGCTGCGCGAACTGCTGGCGGAATGGAAGCGCGATCGCGAGGCCCTGCTGGGGCGCTTCGACGCCGACGGCAACGGCGAGATCGACGCGCAGGAATGGGAGACCGTGCGCCGCGCTGCGATGGACGCGGTGCGCGGACGCCAGCTGGAACGCTCACTGGATCCCGACATCCACGTGCTGGACCGCAGCCGCGACGGCCGCCCCTTCCTGCTGTCCACCCTGAGTGCCGAGCAGCTGCTGCGCCGCCAGCGCTGGTGGACATTTTTTAGCCTTCTGGGCTTCCTCGCCCTGGGCTGCGCCGCGGTTTTCGCCCTCCAGGCCCGGGGTGTGGTCGGCGGCTGAGCTTGAGCCAATTTGATTTATTTATTTATTTAAGTAAATAAAAAATCACATCCGGCGTCAGTACCGCTGTCCTGGCACCCCGCTAAATTCCCCCCCGAAACAACCCTCTGCGGAAATGGCCGCGGCGAGGTCTCGTGCCCGGGCCTTGAAGGGGGGGACAATAGGGCCCAAGTAGAAGCCTCCCTTGTACCCCACGAGAACCATGACCAACCCCCTGCTGGCTGCCGCGGGCCTCACGCCCCTCCCCGTCTTCGACCAGGTCCTGCCGGCGCATGCCGAGCCGGCGATCGACGCCGTGCTGGCGCAGAACCGCAGCGAGGTGGAGGCACTGCTGGCCAACAACACGCAGCCGAGCTGGGACAGCCTGATCGAGCCGCTGGAAGAGATGGGCGACCGCGTGCACCGCGCCTGGGGCCCGGTGTCGCACCTGTTCAGCGTCACCAGCACCGCCGAGTGGCGCGCTGCCTTCAACGCCTGCCTGCCCAAGGTCACCGAGTACGGTATCGAGCTGTCGCAGTCCGAGCCGATGTACCGCGCCTACCAGGCGCTGGCCGACAGCGCCGAGTTCAAGACCTACGGCTTCGCCCGCCGCAAGGTGGTCAACGACGCCCTGCGCGACTTCAAGCTCTCCGGCATCGCCCTGCCTGCCGAGCAGAAGGCGCGCTACAAGGACATCAGCCTGCGCCTGTCGGAGCTCCAGACCAAGTTCGAAGAGAACCTGATGGACGCCATCCAGGCCTGGAGCAAGCCCGTCACCGATGTGTCGCTGCTGGACGGCATGACCGAAGCGGCGAAGCAGTCCGCGGCCGACAAGGCCAAGGCCAAGGGCCAGGAGGGCTGGCTGCTGACGCTGGACTTCCCCAGCTATGACGCCGTCATCACCTACGCCACCAACCGCGAGCTGCGCCGCGAGCTGTACGAGGCCTACGCCACACGCGCCTCCAGCCAGGGCCCGCTGGCCGGCCAGTTCGACAACAGCGAGCTGATGGAAGAAATCCTCAAGCTGCGCCACGAGCAGGCGCAGCTGCTGGGCTACCGCAATTTCGCCGAGGTCTCGGTGGCCACCAAGATGGCCGAGTCGCCGGACGAAGTGGAGAAGTTCCTGCTGGACCTGGCCACGCGCGCCAAGCCGCGCGCCCAGGCCGAGGTCGATGAGCTCAAGGCCTTCGCCAACCAGCTCGACGGCCTGAACGACCTCCAGCCCTGGGACTCGCCCTACTACGCCGAGAAGCTCAAGGAGCAGAAGCTCGGCCTGTCCGAAGAGGAGCTGCGCCCCTATTTCCCGCTGCCGGGTGTGGTGCAGGGCATGTTCGACCTGGTGGAGCGCATCTACGGCATCCGCGTGGAGAAGGCCGAGGGCGTGCCGGTCTGGCATGCCGACGTGACCACCTATGCGCTCAAGAACGCCGAAGGCCGCCAGTTCGGCATGTTCTACCTGGACCCCTACGCCCGCCCGGAAAAGCGCAGCGGCGCCTGGATGGACGAGTGCGTCAACCGCCGCCGCACGGCCTCGGGCCTGCAGCAGCCGGTGGCTTATCTGGTCTGCAACTTCACGCCGCCGCTGCCGGGCCAGCCCGCGCTGCTGACGCATGACGAAGCCCTGACCCTGTTCCACGAATTCGGCCACGGCCTGCACCACCTGCTGACCCAGGTCGACGAGGCCTCGGTGGCCGGCATCCACGGCGTGGCCTGGGATGCGGTCGAGTTGCCCAGCCAGTTCATGGAGAACTGGTGCTATGACCCCGCCACCCTGCGCGGCTTCGCGCGGCACTGGCAGACCGGCGCGCCGATGCCGGAGGAGATGATCGCCAAGCTGCGCGGTAGCCGCTCCTTCCTCACCGGCCTGGCCAACGTGCGGCAGATCGAGTTCTCGCTGTTCGACCTGCGCCTGCACCGCGACTACGACCCGGCCCAGGGCTCTCGCGTGCTGGAAACGCTGGACGCGGTGCGCGACATCGTCGCCGTGATGCGCCCGCCGTCCTTCAACCGCATGCCCTGGAGCTTCAGCCACATCTTCGCCGGCGGCTATGCCGCGGGCTACTACAGCTACAAGTGGGCCGAGGTGCTGTCGGCCGACGCCTTCGCCGCGTTCGAGGAGAGCAACTTCGCGCCCGAGACCGGGCACAAGTTTCGCGACACGATCCTGGCGCAGGGCGGTTCCAAGGAAGCCATGGACCTGTTCGTGGAGTTCCGCGGGCGCAAGCCCAGCATCGAGCCGCTGCTGCGGCACACGGGGCTGCTGGAAGCGGCCTGAGTCAAGGCAGTACCCGCCCGCCCCTCCGGGGAGCGCGCGGCCAGTTTTGCAGTGGGCTAGCCCTCTCTGCCGCAACCAGGGATTTCCTCCGATCCCGCGGCAGAGGGGGTTTTGCTCTTTTGGGTAGACTTCACGCTCCGTCCGCCTAGCCTCCTGCCCATGAAGATCGCCTCCTGGAACGTCAACAGCCTGCGGGTCCGCCTGCCGCACCTGCTGGACTGGCTCAAAACCGCCGAACCCGACGTGGTCGGCATCCAGGAAACCAAGTGCGTGGACGAGCAGTTCCCCTTCGCGGAGCTGGAAGCCGCCGGCTATTTCGCCGCGCACAACGGCCAGAAGACCTACAACGGCGTGGCCCTGCTGTCGCGCCAGCCGCTGGTCGACGTCTCCCGCGACATGGACGGCTTCGCCGACGAGCAGCGCCGCGTCATCGCCGCCACGGTCGGCGGGGTCCGGGTGGTCAATGTCTACGTCGTCAACGGCCAGGCCGTGGGTAGCGAGAAATACGAATACAAGCTGCGCTGGCTCGCCGGCCTGCACCAGTATCTGAAGTCAGAAATCCAGAAATATCCGAAGCTTGCGGTGACCGGCGACTACAACATCGCCCCCGCCCCGGAAGACACCCACGACCCGGCCGTCTGGGAAGGCGGCATCCTCTGCTCGGAGCCCGAGCGCGCCGCCTTCCGCGCCCTGCTGGACCTGGGCCTGAAGGACAGCTTCCGCCTGTTCGACCACCCCCCGGCCACCTTCACCTGGTGGGACTACCGGCAGGCCGGCTTCCGCCGCAACCTGGGCCTGCGCATCGACCATGTGCTGCTGTCGGAGCCCCTGGCAGCCGCCTGCACCGGGGTACAGGTCCACCTGGAACCCCGGCGCCTGGAACGTCCGTCGGACCATGCCCCGGTCGTGTCGGAATTCACAGTCTGAATGTGAGCCCCATCACGTATTCAGGGGATGGGGACAGGGATATGATGGCTTACGAAACCCCTGAATAGGGGGGAGGAGCCCGATGAGTCTTCTGCGGAAGAGGCGCAACCACTACGACGTCACCGATACCGTCCGGATTTCGCATCCGGAGGAAGTGAAGGACGCCGTCTGCGGCATCGTGAGCGCCCTCTATCCCGGCATGGACCTGAAGCCCCTGCACAAGGCCTTCGACGTCTTCACCCGCCTCTACGCCGGCACCCTGCCCGGCTACATGGGCTGCGACACCTGGTACCACGACGCCCAGCACAGCCTGGACTGCGCCCTGGCCATGGCCCGCCTGCTGGACGGCCACGAGCGCAACGTGCCGGCGGCGCAGCGCCTCGGCGAGCGCCGCACCCAGCTGGGCATCCTGATCGCACTGTTCCACGACGCCGGCTATATCCGCCGCAGCAGCGACAGCGCCTGGAACGGCGCCGAGTTCACGCTCAACCACGTCCATCGCAGCGGTGAGTTCCTGGCCGACTTCCTGCCCCAGGTAGGCTTCGGCGATGCCGCGGAGCTGACGCGCCAGGTGGTGCACTTCACCGGCTACGAGATCGAGCTGGACAAGATCCGCGTGCGCCACCCCAAGGACCGCATGCTGGGGTTCATGCTGGGCAGCGCCGACATCATCGCGCAGACCTCCGACCGCTGTTACCTGGAGAAGTGCAAGACCTACCTGTTCCGCGAGTTCGTGATCTGCGGCATGGCCGGCCCCGGCATCCCGGGCGGGCCCAAGGTCATGTACCCCCAGGTGGAAGACCTGCTGCGCAACACGCCGGAGTTCAACAAGAAGCTCTGGGAAGAGCGCCTCGACGGCTACTTCCAGGGCGTGTACCACTACATGGACCACCATTTCGGCGGCCACAACCCCTACGTCGAGCAGATCGACGAGCACCTGCGCCTGATCCGGCGCCTGGGCAAGAGCGGCCGCTTCGACCGCCTGGTGCGCCGCCCCCAGGCCATCGCCGCACAGGAGCTGCGCGAGATCGCCGGGCTCAAGCCGCCACCGCCTTCCTCGAAGAAGCCGCGCGGAGAGATGCGGCGCGCGGCCTGAGCTTCAACACCCCTGGGAGTCACCCCACCCCGTTCACACCGAGTCCTTCGATACACCGCGCAAGCGCGGCACTCAGGGCCGACGGGCTCCATGAACGGAAAGGCGTTACTTGCCGTCGCGCCCCTGCACCGTACCCGCCCCCACCGCACGCGGATCGGCCGCCGCATCCAGCTTGTTCGTCCTGGGGTCCCAGCTCACCAGCTGCAGGTTGCCGTAGCTGCCCGGCAACAGGTTGAGGCTGTCCGGCCCCAGCTGCTTCAGCGTGTGCCCCATCCGCTTGAGCTCCGCCTGCTGCGCCTCCGGCAGCGCGCCGGGCTCGAACTGCACCACGTCCGGCAGGTACTGGTGGTGGTAGCGCGGCAGCGCCGCGATCTGCGCCGCCGGCAGGCCGTCGATCCAGCCGAGGATGCCCAGCGCCACCATGGTGATGATGCGGCTGCCGCCGGGGGTGCCGATCACCAGCGCGCCGCGCGGCCCCTCGACGAAGGTCGGCGTCATCGATGACAGCGGGCGCTTGCCCGGCGCGATGCGGTTGGGCACCGAACCGATCAGGCCGTAGGCATTGCTGGCCGCGGTGGCAGCCGAGAAATCATCCATCTCGTCGTTGAGGAACAGCCCCGTGCCGGGCACCACGAAGCCGGAGCCGAACGGCAGGTTGATCGACAGCGTCGCCGCCGCGCGGTTGCCCTCGCGGTCGATCACCGAGATATGCGTGGTATTGCCGCCCTCCGGCGAGACCGGCAGCGTCGCACTGGGGGTGGCGCGGTCCTTCCGGATGCTGGACGCCATCTGCAGCGCATGGTCGCGCGAGCTCAGGCGCCCTACCGGGATATCGACGAAGTCCGGATCACCCAGGTAACTGGCGCGGTCACGGTAGGCGCGGCGCATGGCCTCGATCATCAGGTGACGCGAGGCGGTGGAGCCGTCGTTCTTCCAGCCCAGGGCCTCGAGCTGCTGGAATATCTGCGCCAGGCCGATGCCGCCCGCCGAGGGCGGCGGCGCCGTGACGATGCGGTACTCGCGGAACCAGGTCACCAGCGGCGCGCGTTCCACCACGCGATAACGCCGCAGGTCCTCCTCGCTCCAGATGCCGCCGGCCGCGCGCACACCGGCCACCAGCTTCTTCGCCACCTCGCCCTCGTAGAAGCCCGCCATTCCATCTTTCGCCAGCGCCTTGAGCACGCGAGCCAGGTCGGGCTGGCGCAGCGTGTCGCCGGCCTGCAACGGCTTGCCGCCGGGCGTCAGGATGTCGCGGGCACCCGGGGACAGGCGCGACAGGTTGCCCTGGATCGTGGCCGCCAGCTTGGCGTCCACCGGGAAACCTTCCGCCGCATAGCGGATCGCCGGCGCCAGCACCCGCTCCAGCGGCAGGCGCCCGTAGGTGTCGGCGATATGCACCAGCGCCGCCGGCTCGCCGGGGATGCCGGCACCCAGCGCGCCGTCGCGCGAGCGCGCGTCCACCGCCTTGCCGTCCGCCGACTGGAACATGGTCTCGGTAGCCGCCGCTGGCGCCGTCTCGCGCCCATCGACAAAGGTCTCGCCGCCGTCCTCCTCGCGGTGCAGCAGCCAGAAACCGCCGCCACCCAGGCCCGAGCCGGTGGGCTCGGTCACCGCGATGGCGGCGCTGGCCGCCACCACCGCGTCGAAGGCATTGCCGCCATCGCGCAGCACTTCCAGGCAGGCCTCGGTGGCCAGCGGATGGGCCGTGGCACAGGCGTCGCCCGGCAGTTCCGCCGCGCGGGCCGGCAGGACGAGACAGCAGAGCAGCAGCAGAGAGGCGCGTTTCATGAGACCAGGCGGATGAGCTTGTGGTACTTCGCCGTCAGTTGCTCCGGCGTCTCGACGTGATCGGGGTCCAGCGGGATGCAGGCTACCGGGCAGACCAGCTGGCACTGCGGGGCATCGTGGTGCCCCACGCACTCGGTGCACAGCGCGGGGTCGATCTCATAGATCTCCACGCCCTGCGAGATCGCCTGGTTCGGGCACACCGGCTCGCAGACGTCGCAGTTGATGCACTCGTGGGTGATCTTGAGGGCCATACGGGTATTTTACCCCTCTCGGGGCAGGGAAGTTCCCACCCGGGTTCCTTGCCTTGCGGCCACCCCTCCCCCGCAAGGGGAGAGGGAAGCATCGGCTTTGTCTTGGATGGCTTGTGCGCTTGAATGAGCGCAGCGAATGCTTTTGATGTTCGGGCCCCTTCCAGAAGCGCCCGCCTGGTGGTCGGGCGCAGGGTCGAGCCGGACAGGATGTCCGGCCGAGGGCCCTCAGGCCAGGGATGGCCTGTGGGCCCGACCCGTCGCGACCGACCGCCAGGCGGGTTGCCCCGCCTAAGCGGGGCCGCGGATGGAGGGTGTGCTTTCTTTTGGTTACTTTTCTTTGCACAAGCAAAGAAAAGTAACTCGCCCTTAGGCGAAATAACCCATCAGAGAGCAGCAAAGCCTGAGCGGTCTAGGACCGCTACCACTGAACACCTTCAGAAGGTTTCATAGGTAGCCCCCTCTCCCCAACCCTCTCCCGCAAGGGGAGAGGGAGATGACGCTGTTACTTCTTTCCGTCTCTGCCGAATCGCTGCAACAACACCGGCACCACCGCCTTCGGCACCAGCTTCTCCACCGGCGCACCCAACCCCGCCAGCTCACGCACCAGCGACGACGACAGGTGCGCATACTCCGGCGAAGGCGCCAGTAGTACCGTGTCGAGATTGGCGTAGAGATCGCGGTTCATCACCGCCATCTGCTTTTCGTACTCCACGTCGCCCACCGTGCGCACACCGCGCACCAGCACCGTCACGCCATTCTCGCGTGCAAAATCCACCACCAGGCCGCTGAAGGACTTCACTTCCACGTTGGGCAGGTCGTGGACCACCTCGCGGATCAGCGCCACGCGTTCCTCGGGGCTGAACTTGGGGTTCTTGGCGATGTTGTAGCCCACCGCGACGATCAGCTTCGGGAACATCTTCGAAGCGCGCGTGATGATGTCGAGATGACCCAGGGTGATCGGATCGAAGGTGCCGCTATAGGCCGCGATGACGGACATGTGCTTCCTTGGTGGGGCCATCCGTGAGGCTGTGTTCCGCTCCGGTCATCCATGACCGGGCGCGCGGCGCGCGCAAAGGTTTACTTGGGGGGATGCTGGTACCGCGCCAGGCCGAAGCATACCTGACCGGCCTGCTTCTCCCGCAGCAACTCGTAACCCGGCGGCAGCGTCAGCGGCTTGCCCGCAGGCCACTCCAGGTAGATGCGGTTCTGGTCCGGCACCAGCACGCGCGGCAGCTCCTGCAGCGCGCGATCCAGCAGCGGGCTGGCATAGGGCGGATCGAGGAACACCACGTGATAGCGGTGCCAGCTCTGGTCGAGGAAGTAGACCGCGTCCATGCCGGTGACGTCCCAGCTCGTGGTCGGTGCCTTGAAGTGCAGCAGGGCGGCCTTGATCATCGTGGCCTGGCGGTTGCCGTTCTCCACGAAGGTGCAATGCGTGGCCCCGCGCGACAGCGCCTCCAGGCCCATGGCGCCACTGCCGGCAAACAAGTCCAGGCAGCGGGTGCCGTGGATGGTGGGAGCCAGCCAGTCGAACACCGTCTGGCGCACGCGGTCCGGCGTGGGCCGGGCGCCGCTGTCGCCGTCGAACTCGACGATACGGCTGCGCCACTCCCCACCGATGATCCGCAGTTTCCCTGGAGGCCTCTTTGCCATGGATCGCAATTAATCAAGAACCGCGGGCGCGGTCAACCGCCTTCAGTCGGGCAGCACGCCGTAGCGGTCGCGCAGCCGTGCATGGCGATGCTCGAAAACACGCCGGGCCAGCGCGGCGGCCAGCCCTCCGGGCAAAGGCAGCCGCGGCTGGAATTCAAGCTCGTCGGTAACGATGCAACCCTTGCCCTGCTCGATGATGCGGCGGCGGTGGATCCACACGCGCTGCACCCAGGACGTGGAGCGCTCGTCAAAGCCGTTGTCGTACAGCGCCTCGAAGGTCAGCGCATGGCGGTCCACCGGGATCACGCCGCCCAGCAGCAGCCAGCTCTGGAACAGCGTCTGCTTCAGCGGTGCCTGCTGCAGGTCGAAGTTCTCGGCCTCGCGCGGGTAGCTCATGCGCACCAGCGGCATCAGCTCGGCGTTGACGCCGCGCATGGTCAGCGCCTCGGACAATACATCCTGCGCCGGCGCCGCCAGCCGGCTCTCGAAGCGCAGGTGGATCATCCCTGGGTACCGCCAACCGTCAGGCCGTCGATCTTCAGCGTCGGCTGGCCTACGCCCACCGGCACGCTCTGGCCGTCCTTGCCGCAGATGCCGACGCCGGTATCCAGCTTCAGGTCATGGCCGACCATGCTGACGCGCGTCAGCGCTTCCGGGCCGTTGCCGATCAGCGTGGCGCCCTTCACCGGGCGCGTCACGCGACCGTCCTCGATCAGGTAGGCCTCGTTGGCCGAGAACACGAAGTTGCCGGAGGTGATGTCCACCTGGCCGCCCCCGAAGTTCACGGCGTAGATGCCCTTCTTCACCGAGGCGATGATCTCCTGCGGATCGTGCGGGCCGGGCAGCATGTAGGTGTTGGTCATGCGTGGCATCGGCAGCGCCGCATAGGACTCGCGGCGGCCGTTGCCGGTGGGGCGCACGCCGGTCAGGCGCGCGTTGAGCTTGTCATGGATGTAGCCGCGCAGGATGCCGTTCTCGATCAGCGTGGTGCACTGGGTCTGCGTGCCCTCGTCGTCCACGCTCAGCGAACCGCGGCGGTTCAGCAGCGTGCCGTCGTCGACGATGGTGCAGAGCTCGGAGGCCACCTTCTGGCCGATGCGGCCGGAGAAGGCCGAGGTGCCCTTGCGGTTGAAGTCGCCTTCCAGGCCATGGCCCACCGCCTCGTGCAGCAGCACGCCCGGCCAGCCGGGGCCGAGCACCACGGTCATGGTGCCGGCCGGGGCCGGCACGGCGTCGAGCTGCACCAGGGCCTGGCGCACGGCCTGCAGCGCCAGCGTCTCGGGCTGGTCGCCGCCCAGGAACTCGGCAATGGTGCCTCGCCCACCGGCGCCGGCATGGGCCTGCTCGCGACGGCCGTTGTGTTCCACGATGACGCTGACGTCCATGCGCACCAGCGGGCGCACGTCGCCGGCCAGGGTACCGTCGGTGGCGGCGATCAGCACCGCCTCGAAGTTCACCGCCAGGTTGACGTTGACCTGCTGCACGCGGCTGTCGGCGGCGCGCGCCGCGGCATCGGCGCGGCGCAACAGCGCCAGCTTCTCCGGCGTGGCCATCGACTGGATCGGGTTGATGGCCGGGTACAGCGGCTTGGGCTCCGCGCGGCGCGCAAAGGCCTGCACGGCGCCCTGCTGGCCCTGGCGCACGATGGCGCCAGCCGCACCGGCGGCATCGCTCAGCGCTTCCAAGCGCAGCTCGTCGGAATAGGCCAGGCCCTGCTTGTCGCCAGCCACGGCGCGCACACCCACACCCTGCTCCACGTGGTGCGAGCCGCTCTTGATGATGCCGTCCTCCAGCGACCAGGCTTCGGTCAGCGAGTGCTGGAAGTAGAGATCCGCCTCCTCGATACCGGGCTTCATCAGGCCGTCGAGCAGGCGCGACAGCGCGGTGTCGTCGATGCCGGTGGGCTCGAGCAGGGTCTGGCGGGCAACTGCAATCGGTGTGTCGTTCATGGTCCTGATGGTCTCACGCGAGCCGGCGGTGCGACAGCACGGGGAAATCCTGACGCAGCTTCGCCTGCGCCGCACGGTCGGGGCGTGCCAGCACCACGCCGGCACCTTCGGCCTGGCAGGCCAGCACCTCGCCCCAAGGTCCGACGATCATGCTGTGACCCCAGGTACGGCGGCCGCCGGCATGTTCGCCCCACTGGTTGGACGCCACGACGACGCACTGGTTCTCGATGGCGCGGGCACGGAGCAAGGTTTCCCAGTGCGCCTCACCGGTTTTCGCCGTGAAAGCCGAGGGCACGCAGAGGATTTCGGCCCCGTCGGCGGCCAGGCGGCGATACAGCTCGGGGAAGCGCAGGTCGTAGCAGACCGACAGGCCGACCCCGCCGCCCGCCGTCTGCGCCACCACCGTGTCGGGATCGCCCGGGCGGATGCTGTTGGACTCGCGATAGCTCTCGCCGCCGGGCACTTCCACGTCGAACAGGTGGATCTTGTCGTAGCGCGTCGACAGGCTGCCGTCCGCGGCATAGACCGGGTTGGCCGCCAGTACGCGGTTCGGGTCCTGCGGCACCGCCTGGGGAATGGTGCCGGCCACCACCCACAGCCCCAGCTCGCGCGAGATCGCCGAGAGGAAGTCGTGGATCGGCCCCTGCCCCGGCACCTCGGCATGCGCCAGCTTGTCGCGCTCACGCGCACCCATGAAGGCAAAATTCTCCGGCAGCACCGCCAGCCAGGCGCCCTGGCGCGCGGCTTCGCGCAGCAGCTGGCCGGCGGCCTCCAGGTTGTCCGGCAGGCGGTCGGAGCTGTTCATCTGGATCGCTGCGATAGCCGGATTCATGTGCGTCTCCGCTTCAGTTTCCGCGCTCGACGCGCGGGTTGTCCCAACCGCCGGTCACACGGTAGCTGAGCTGGGTGACCTGGTCGATCGGCTTGTCCAGCACCTGCTGCGCCAGCAGCACCAGCGCGCCCACCGCCGGGCCGCCAAGCAGGGCTGCTCCCAAGGTCACGCCGGAGGACACATCGGGATAAACCTTCACGGTCTGGTCGAAATCGCGCGCCACCAGGCCGATGCGCCCGCGCATCTCCATGCGCAGCGAGGTGCTGCTGATCTCCATGTCGCTGGTGCGGGCCTGGCCCTCGCCGAGCTGGAAGCTGCCGCTGAGCTTGTCGAAGCCCAGGCCCGAGCTCACCACGTCGCGGAAATCCAGCATCAGGCGACGCGGGATGGCGTAGAGGTTGAGCAGGCCCAGCACGCGGCCGGCACCGGGCTCCACGGCCTTGAGCGCACCGTTCTCCACGTCCATGCGGACGCGGCCGCTGGCCTGCTGCCAGTCGAGTCGCGGCGCGGCATTCCAGCTGAGTTCGCCGGTGAAGCGGCTGGACTTGGCCGTCAGCGTCGGATTGAAGCCCAGCGACTGCAGCACGGCGGCGGCGTCGGAACTGCCGAGCTCGAACTTGAGCGCGGCGGTGGAACCCGCGGCATTGCGCTGCCAGTTGCCGGTCGCCGTCAGGTCGAGCTTGCCGCCGGTGATCGACAGCGCATCCAGGCGCTGGCCCTCGGTGATGCGCGAGCTGCGCAACTGCAGGTGGCCCAACTCCTGGTCCGCGGCCATCAGGTGCTGCACATCGAGATCGAGCAGCGGCCACTGCCGCGGATCGCGCGCCGGTGCCGCCTCGCCCGCCGCCGCGGTGACCGGAGGCTGCGGCCGCGTCTGCACGCCCAGGCGCTTGAGACGGCCGGTCAGCAGGCCCGTACCGGCGCGGGCGTAGCGCAACTCGCCCTCGGCGGCATCGCCGCTGAGATCGGCACGCCAGCCTTCCGTCGAGGGGTTCCAGCGCAGGCGCATGCCGCCGAGAACGAAGTCGTCGAACATCCAGCGCTTGGCGGACAGGTCGACCTCACGCAGGTTCAGGCCGTCCGGCGTGGCCGCGGCATTGCCGGGGGCGCTGGGCGGAAAGAGGATCGTCGCCCAGGGGCCGGCGTCGAGTTCCGGCAGATCGCCGGTCACCACCATGCCGCGCCCATCCGCCGGCGGCGGCATGCCACCACCCAGCTTGAGCTGTGCGGCGCGAGGCTTCAGCGCCTGTCCTTCGCGGGCATAGGCGATGTCCGCCCCCAGCCGCTGGCCATAGTCGAGACGGATGCGCATCGGCGCCGTGTCGGCTCCGAAGCTGAGGCGGATCGGCGAGCTCTCTGCCGCCGCCTTGCCCAGCGGCGCCGGCAGTTGCACCGCCGTGCCGCGCAGGTCGCTGGTCAGCACCAGTGCCGCGTCGGTGGCGTCCAGCGGCAGCTCCGCACGCCAGCGCGACTCACCGGAGAGCTTGCCGCGTACCAGGTCCGGGATGTAGTCGCTGATGCCGCCCGAGGGCTTGGGCGCGAACGGGAACTCCACCACCACTACTCCAGCGGTCTTGGCGCGCGGCTCGATGTGCGCATCCAGCACCAGCTCGCCCAGGCGCGCGTCGAGCTGCTTCGACTCCACGCCATGGCCGGTGAAGCTCAGCTCGCCGCGGATATCATCGACCGGGTAGTCCAGGCCCTCGTAGAACAGTTGCACGCCATCCAGGCCCACGGTACCCGCCACTTCGGTGGCATCGACATGGTGCAGCGGGATGTCCAGGCTCACGGCCACGCGCGCCGGCCCGGAGGCACGGGTGTGGTTGACCAGCCCAGCCAGCGGCTTGCGCAGCGGCGAGTTGCGCAGGAAGTCGTAGAAGCGCGCCGTCTCGCCGGCCACTTCGCCGTCGATGTGCAGCAGGCTGTCGTGGAAGTCCGCGATCCTGGCGCGGACGCTGCCGATACGGTTGCCGGCCAGCCGGCCCTTGTCGCCCTCGATCGTCAGGCCGTTACCGCGGAAAGCCAGGCGCGCATCGATGTCCGAGATCGCAGGCCAGTCCGGCGCAAAGGCCAGGTCGGCGCCGGTGACGTCGAGATCAAGCTTCCATTCGCCGGCACGGCCCTTGTCGAACGGGAAATCCGACAGCGCCCCACGGATCGCCAGGTCACCGCGCGGCACGCGTCCCTGCCGGATCGCCTGCTGCAGCCAGTCACGCAGGTGCTCGCCCCAGTGCACCGGCATGAAGGGCTTCAGCGCCACCGCATTCTCGGCGCTGAAGCGCGCCGCCAGGTCGATCACCGGCGAAGCACCCTCCGCGTCCGGCAGCTGCAGTTCCAGGCGACCGCTGCCCTTGCTGCCGGCCAGGCGCCAGGCGAAGTCCGGTGCGCGCAGGATCCAGCCCGCGGCGGCGCGCTGCCATTGCAGTTCGGCGTTCAGGGCTTCGAAGGCCAGCGGTGCCTTGAACTCGCGCGGCAGGCGCAGCTCCACCGGCGCTTCGGCCAGCTTCAGGCGGCCAGCGGCCTCGGTGGTGCTGAACTGGCCGCTGAGGCGGCGCAGGCCCAGCGCCGGATCACCGGCCAGGGCGATCTCGCGGAAATCCGACTTCAGCGAGTAGTGCAGCCCGTCTTCGGCTCGCCGCAGGCGCAGCACCAGGCCATCGAGCTCGCCGCTGAGTCCGGCGGCGCGGCGCAGCCCCGGCGAGGCATCGCGCAGATAGGCCAGCCAAGGCGTGAACTGGCCCAGCTGCAGGTCGTCGATGTCGGCGTCCAGCTCGTAGCCCTGCTGCTCCAGCGGGCGGTAGCGCAGGTGGCCACGCAGCATAGGCTGGTCGTCCTGCTCCAGGCGGTCGATATCCAGACGCCAGCCGCGATCCTCGGCGATGACGGTGGCCTGTGCGTCCAGCTCCTTGCCCTGCCAGGCTCGGCCGGCGCGCGCCACCACGAAGGCATCGCTCTCGGCGCGCAGCTGCATCTTCTGCAGGCGCCCCTGCCCCAGCTCGCCCTTGGCGCGCAGCGTCAGGTCCGTGGCCTGCACCTGCGCACCGGGCAGCAGCCAGTTCCTGATCCAGGCCTGGGGAGCCATGCGCCGCAGCTCGGCACTGAAGTCGCCGCTCCAGCTGCGCGGATCGGCAACATCGCCGTCGATGCTCGCCGCCAGCTCCACGCGCTCACCGTAGACCGGCGGCAGGCGGATGTCCGCCTCGGCGTCGAAGCCGGAGCGCGTACGATCGATCTCGCCGGCCACCAGCGTGAACTCCGCCGGGCTGCGGCCCAGGCCGGCATGCGTGAAGCGCACCTCGCAGTTGCTCAGGCGCACGCGCTGGAAGCGGCGCAGTTCCTTGATGAGGCGGTCGTTCTTCGGGAACGCCTGGCCGCCCAGGGCGTCGAAGCCGGCGACACTGAGTTGCCCGTTCTCGTCCACGTCGGCGGCGATGCTGAGACCGTTGAGCTCGATGCGCGTCGGCATCAGCTCACCCAGCAACAGGCGCGCGGTAGAGAACCCCAGGCTGACGCGATCGGCGGTCAGGGCTTCGCTGCCATCCTCGTCGTAGAGCGTGATATCGGTGAGGTCCAGGCGGGGATACACACCACGCCATACCAGGTTGATGCCGCCGATATCCACCGGACGGTCGGCCACGCGGGTGACCCAGGCGGAGATTTCCTCGCGATAGCTGGGCAACGCCAGTACGGCCAGTTGGAACACGCCGCTGACGGCCGCGGCAAAGATCACCGTACCGGCGAACAGGGTCACAGCCCAGGTCCAATAGCGGCGCCTTACCCGTTCCATCAGGAGACTGCGTCAGACATGAAGGATGGGAGGATACCGCGGCGGGCCGGAGAGTTGTGATTTTTCATGCACAATTGCGCCGGTATACAATCAAAATAAAAACCCTGCGCGTGCATATTGTAGAGCATGCACAGCGCAGCAAACGGCGGAAAAACAGCTTCTTGCCGCCGTACGTCCGGGGGTGGAAGCCCCCGTAAGCGGCAGCCTGTAGTGCTTATAACGGCACGACGTCGAAACTCTCCTGGCCATAGGTCGATTCGGCCTGGAGACGAATGGGACGGTTGAGACTGGCCTCGAGTTCCGCCAACCCCAGGGATTCCTCGCCGATCAGGCGCTGGATCACGTCCGTGGCCGCCAGCACCAGGAAGCCCTTGGCCTCGAACTGACGCGCCGCGCGCTGTACCTCGCGGGCGATCTCGTGGCACACCGTCTCCACCGTCTTGACCGTGCCCCGGCCCTCGCAGGTCGGGCAGGGCTCGCAGAGGATGTGGCCCAGCGAGTCGCGCGTGCGCTTGCGCGTCATCTCCACCAGCCCCAGCGGCGAGAACGGGTAGACCTGGGTGCGGGCATGGTCGCCGGACAGGGCACGCTCCAGCGCGCGCAGCACCTGCGCGCGGTGGTCGTCGGACCGCATGTCGATGAAGTCCAGGATGATGATGCCGCCGAGGTTGCGCAGCCGCAGTTGCCGCGCGATGGCCTGCGCCGCCTCGAGGTTGGTCTTCAGGACCGTCTCCTCCAGGTTGCGGTGGCCGGTGTAGGCACCGGTGTTGACGTCGACCGTGGTCATCGCCTCGGTCTGGTCGATGAAGATGTGCCCGCCGGACTTCAGCTCCACGCGCCGGTCCAGCGCACGGCTGATGTCATCCTCGGCGCCGTAGAGATCGAAGATCGGCGCCGCGCCCTGGTACAACTCGATCTTGGGCGCCGCATGCGGCACGAAGACCTGGGCGAACTGCTGCACGCGATGGAACTCGCCCATGTTGTCGATACGGATGCGCTCGACGTCGGTGCCCATCAGGTCGCGCAGGATGCGCATCGACAGCGGCAGGTCGCCATGCACCATGGTTCCGGGCTTGGCGGTCAGCGACAGCTCGCTGATCGAGGTCCACAGGCGCAGCAGGAAGCGCAGATCATTGGCCAGGGCCTCGGGCTCGGCGTTCTCTGCCGCGGTGCGGGCAATCACGCCGAAGTTCGGTGCCAGCTCCTGCTGTACCTGCTCCAGGATGCCCTTGAGCCGCAGACGCTCCGCCTCGTTCTCGATGCGCGCCGACACTCCGACGTTGCGCTCGTGCGGCAACAGCACCAGGTAGCGCGAAGGCACGGACAGCAGCTTGGTGAGACGTGCGCCCTTGCTGCCGATGGGATCCTTGACGATCTGCACCAGCACTTGCTGGCTCTCGTGGACAAGTTGCGTGATCGGCGGCAGTTCCGGCGCATGGCCGCTGCCGTTGGGCGAAGGCACCATGTCTGCCACGTGCAGGAAGGCCGTGCGCTCCAGGCCGATCTCGACAAAGGCCGCCTGCATGCCGGGCAGCACGCGCTGCACCACGCCCTTGTAGATATTGCCGGTGAGGCCGTGGCGCGAGGCGCGCTGCACGTGCACCTCCTGCGTCGCGCCGCCCTCAACCAGGGCCACGCGGGTCTCCTGCGGGCCGATGTTGACCAGGATCTCGGTGCTCACTTCGCGCCCCCGATACCGAAGGCGCCCAGCAGCTCCACCGTCTCGTACAGCGGCAGGCCCACCACGCCGCTGTAGCTGCCCTGGATCTCGCGGATGAACTGAGCGCCCAGGCCCTGTATACCGTAGCCGCCAGCCTTGTCCGCCGGCTCGCCGCTGTCCCAGTAGGCCGCTGCGGCCGCGGGCGTTACCGCCCCGAAGCGCACGCGCGTCACCGACAGCTGCGTCTCCACGCGGTCGCCCTGCACCAGCGCCACGGCCGAATAGACCTCGTGCTCGCGGTCGGCCAGCGCCGCCAACAGCTCCAGCGCATGGGCGCGGTCGCGCGGCTTGCCCAGGATGCGGCCGTCCAGCACCACGTCGGTATCGGCGCCCAGCACCGGCAGCGGGCGCGGCGCCAGGGCCTGCGCGGCCAGGGCCTTCTCGCGGGCCATGCGCAGGGCATAGTCGGCAGGCGCTTCGGCGGGGCCGGGCTCTTCGGGAATGTCGGCGGGCAGCACTTCGAAATCGAGGCCGAGCTGCTGCAGCAGCTCCTGGCGCCGGGGTGAACGGGAGGCGAGATAAAAGTCGGTCATGGACGGATTCTGCCCGGCCCGCCGGGGAAAATCTCCCGCCTTTGTGACGAGGAAGGTCGTGCGCCTTGCCTGGAAGCCCCAGGCGAGGTGATCAGGCGCGGCAATCAGGCACGGTGATAGGGGTGGTTCGACAGCAGCGTCCAGGCCCGGTAGAGCTGCTCGGCCACCATCACCCGCACCATGCCGTGAGGCAGCGTCAGGCGCGACAGCGACCAGCGGCGGTCGGCGCGTTGCAGCACCTCCGGCGCGTGGCCGTCGGGGCCGCCGATCAGCAGACAGGTATCGCGACCGGAGGCCATCCAGCGCTTCAGCTCGCCGGACCACTCCTTGCTGCCCAGGGATTCGCCATGCTCGTCCAGCGCGATGATCGCGCAGTCGCGCGGCACGGCCTTGAGGATCTTCTCGCCCTCGGCCTGCTTGAGCCGCGCGATATCGGCGTTCTTGCCGCGTTCCGCCACCGGGATCTCCACCAGCTGCACGCGG
Organism: Pseudomonadota bacterium; assembly: GCA_052035235.1. Taxonomy (GTDB): domain Bacteria; phylum Pseudomonadota; class Gammaproteobacteria; order Nevskiales; family Nevskiaceae; genus Solimonas_A. Next base: position 66,751 of record JBPOHT010000020.1, read on the forward strand.
CACTCGCGCGGCATGCGGCCGCTGTAGTCGTCGTAGGCGGTCTCCACCCAGCCGGGCATGCGCGTGCCCACGGCGATCAGGTGGATCTTCATCCGGCCTACTTCTTCTTCGCCGGAGCCTTCTTCACCGCGGGCTTCTTCGCGACGGCCTTCTTGGCGGCCGGCGACTTGGCCGCCGGCTTGCGTGCCGCGGACTTCTTCGCGGGGGCCTTGGCGGCAGGTTTCGCGGCAGGTTTCGCGGCAGTTTTCTTGGCGACCTTGGGCTTGCCCTCGGCCTTGGGCTTGGCCGCAGCCTTCTTCTTGGGCTTCGCCTCTTCCGGTTCTTCCGGCGGAGCGATATCCCAGAGCTTTTCCAGCTGGTAGTGGATGCGGGCCTGCGCCTGCATCACATGCACCACCACGCTGCCCAGGTCCACCAGCACCCAGTCGCTGCCGTCGGCGCCTTCCATGCCCAGCGGCCGGTAGCCGGCTTCGCGCGCGGTATCGGCCACGTTGTCGGCCAGCGACTTGACGTGGCGGGTGGAGGTGCCGGTGCAGAGGATCATCCAGTCCGTCACCGTGGTCAGGTGCGCGACATCCAGCACCTTGATGTCAGTGCCCTTGATGTCTTCGAGGGCTTCCTTGGCAATCTGGACCAGCTTAGTGGGTTTTGGCATCGTCGTCCTGTGTCAGCGCCGCGGTATCGGCGGCGGTCAGCGAATTGAGTATGGCATCGGGCACCAAGCCCCGCACCGACTGCCCCAGCTTGAGCAGGCGACGGATGCGCGTAGAGGAAATATCCAGCACCGGCACGTCCAGGCGCATCCAGCGTCCGGCGGGCCCCTGCCGCAGTACGGCTGGATCGGAGGTCTCGCGGCCCGCCAGCACGGCGGCGGTTTCCGGCGGCGGCTCCAGCCGCGTGTCGGCGCGGGCGATCACCACCAGGTGCGCCAGCTCCAGCAGTTGCGGCCAGCGGTTCCAGCAATGCAGGTGGGCGAAGGCATCCGCACCCATCAGCAGCACCAGCGGCGTCTCCGGGAATTCGGCGCGCAACGCGGCCAGCGTATCCACGGTATAGGACACGCCGCCACGGCGGATCTCGCCATCGTCGGCCACCAGGCCCGGCTCGCGGCGGATGCCGAGCTTGAGCCATTCCAGGCGCCGCTGCGGCGACACCTTGGAGGCCGAGCGGTGTGCCGGCAACGCCGTGGGCACCAGGCGCACCTGGTCCAGCTCCAGGCGCTCGCGCGCCTCGATGGCCAGGCGCAGATGCCCGTGGTGGAACGGCGCGAAGGCGCCGCCGAAGATGCCGATCGGGCCTTTCAGGCGCTCATCCTCGGATCATCTGACACTGCCATCACCCAGCACCACCCACTTCAGCGAGGTCAGGCCTTCCAGGCCGACCGGCCCGCGGGCGTGGAACTTGTCGGTGCTGATGCCGATCTCCGCGCCCAGGCCGTACTCGTAGCCGTCGGCGAAGCGGGTCGAGGCATTGACCATCACCGAGCTGGAGTCCACTTCACGCAGGAAGCGGCGTACCTTGCTGTAGTTCTCGGTGACGATCGAATCGGTGTGGTGCGAGCCGTAGGTTTCGATGTGGTCGATCGCCTGGTCCAGGCCGTCGACCACGCGCACCGACAGGATCGGCGCCAGGTACTCGGTGCGCCAGTCCTCTTCGGTCGCCGGGCGGGCGTCGGTGAGGATGCGGCGGGTGCGCTCGCAGCCGCGGATCTCCACGCCAGCCTCGGCGTAGATCTGGCCCAGGGTCGGCAGCACGCGCTCGGCCACGGGCGCATCGACCAGCAGCGTCTCCATGGTGTTGCAGGTGCCGTAGCGCTGGGTCTTGGCGTTCACCGCCACCGCCACCGCCTTCTCCAGGTCGGCCTCGGCGTCGATGTAGACGTGGCAGATGCCGTCCAGGTGCTTGATCACCGGCACGCGCGCGGCCTCGGCCACGGCCGCGACCAGGCCCTTGCCGCCACGCGGGATGATGACGTCGATGAATTCCGGCATCGCCACCATCTCGGTGACGGTGCGGCGGTCGGTGATGTCCAGCACCTGCACCGCGTCGCGCGGCAGGCCGGTGTCGGTCAGCGCACGCTCGATGCAGCGGGCAATCGCCAGGTTGGACTGCAGCGCCTCGGAGCCGCCGCGCAGGATCGCGGCATTGCCCGACTTCAGGCACAGCACCGCGGCGTCGGCCGTCACGTTGGGACGCGACTCGTAGATGATGCCCACCACGCCCAGCGGCGCGCGCATGCGGCCCACCTGGATGCCGGAGGGGCGCAGCTTCAGGTCGCTCAGCTCACCCACCGGGTCCGGCAGGGCGGCGACCTGGCGCACACCGTCCGCCATGGCGGCGATGCGGTCGGGGTTCAGCTCGAGACGGTCCAGCAGCGCGTCATCCAGCTTGCGCGAGCGGCCCTCGCGCATGTCGATGGCGTTGGCCTCGAGGATGGCCTTGGACTCGGCGATCAGGATTTCGGCCAGCGCGAACAGGCAGGCGTTCTTGGCGCCGGTGTCGGCGCGCGCCAGCGCACGGCTGGCAGCCCGCGCTTTAACGCCCTTTTCGCGCATGTAGGCGGCAATATCGTCGGCTTTCGCCGCTTTTGCCTTGGTGTTGGTGGTGGGACTCATACGGCTTCAGTTTTCCGGGTACCGCTGATGTTGAGCACCAATGTTAGCAAGTCTTCCCAGGCCGCCGCTTCCTGGCCGGTCTTGACCCCCTGGTCGATGCGGGCACAGAGGCGCAGCCACTCCATGATCTCGCCGGGCCGGCTGCGCGGCAGGGCCTTCAGGTAAGGCTCCATGCGCGCCTTCTGGATACCGGCGTCATAGCAGGCCGCATTGGCGTCGCGGGTGCGGGCGAAGGCCAGCGAGGCCTTGGACAGCTGCCGCAGGCTCCAGACCAGCGCGCCCAGGATTTCCAGGGCCGCCACCCCCTCCTCGCGCAGGCGCTCCAGGCTGCGCACCGCGCCAGCGCCGTCGCCGGTCAGGGCGCGGGCATTGAGGTCGAAGGCCTCGTAGCGCGCACTGTCGGCCACCGCCTGCTCCAGCTGCTCCAGTCCGATGGTCTGGCCTGGGAACAGCAGCTTGAGCTTCTCCAGGTCCTGCGCCGCGGCCAGCAGGTTGCCCTCGGTGCGCTCCACCAGCAGCTTCATGGCGTCGGCGTCGATCTGCAGCTTGGCAGCCTTGGCGCGCGCCGCCAGCCAGCCGGGAAATTCGGCTGGCTTCATCGGCTCGAAGTACAGCGATGCTCCCGCGTTCTCCAGGGCCTGGTACCAACTGCCCTGGCGCGAGCGCCACTCGATGGGGCCAGACTGCAGGATGAACAGCGTGTCGCGCGACAGCTGCGGAATCAGCTGCTGCAGCATCTTGCTGCCCTCCACGCCCGGCGCGCCGTTCGGCAGGTTCAGCTCGACGATGCGCTGGGTGGCGAACAGCGACATGCTGGCGCAGGAATCGGCCAGCTGCTGCCAGTTGAATCCGCGTTCGACATCCAGCACCTCGCGCTCCGAGAACCCCGCCTTGCGGGCGGCGGCGCGGATCGCGTCCAGCGACTCCTGCATCAGCAGCGGTTCCTCGCCCGCGACGACGTACAGGGGCGCCAGCCCCTGGGCGAGATGCGCGGACAGCTGGTTGAGGGTAAGACGCAAGGCGGCGGACCGTTGAAAAGGGATCGGCCATTCTACCCGGCCGGCGCCGTTCGGCGGCGTCAACGAAAAATGATGCCGGAAGCTCTAGAATCAAGCCATGAGCCGCGACTACACCCCCGCCGACCGTCTCCTGAACCGCCTGGGCCAGGGCCTGGCCCTGCTGGCGCCCAAGCCGGCGCACCGCGCCAACCCGGCCGACCGCCTGCCGGAAGCCGAGCTGGCCGAACCCGAGCGCCTGCACACCGCCGGGCTGATGCGCATCAACCACGCCGGCGAGATCGCCGCCCAGGCCCTGTACCACGGCCAGGCCTTCGTCGCCCGCGACGGCAAGGTGCGCGACCACCTGCTGGCCGCCGCCCACGAGGAGCAGGACCACCTGCAGTGGTGCGAGGAGCGCCTGCGCGAACTGGGCTCCAGTCCCAGCAAGCTGCAGCCGCTGTGGTACGCCGGCTCCTTCGCCATCGGCGCCGCCGCCGGCCTGGCCGGCGACCGCTGGAGCCTGGGCTTCGTCGAGGAGACCGAAAAGCAGGTCTCCGAGCACCTGGACGAGCACCTGCGCGAGCTGCCGGACGCCGACCAGCGCAGCCGCGCCATCCTCAAGACCATGCGCGACGACGAGGCCCGCCACGCCAGCGAGGCTCAGGAAGCCGGCGCCCGCCCCCTGCCCTACCCGGTGCGCGAGCTGATGCGGCGCGTGGCGGACGTGATGAAGAAGGGCGCGTACAAGTTCTGAGCGCGACTTCTGGCCCTCTTGCCTCTCCCCTCGGGAGAGGTCGCGCGTAGCGCGGGTGAGGGACGCGCGAACATCTGGCAGCAGCGCTCCGCTTCATCCGCGCCCCTCACCCCTGCCCCCTCTCCCGGTGGGAGAGGGGAACCCTGGAACCAACGAAAAAGGCGGCCCGAAGGCCGCCTTTTCCATGTCCCGCACCTGACCTTCAGCGCTGGATGTTCTTGCCGTAGAAGATCTCCATGATCTCGTGGTTGACGCGCTCGCGGATGCGGCGCGCTTCCTTGGGCGGCAGCTCGGAGGCACCTTCGCCGAACAGGTAGGTGTCCAGGTCCAGTTCCTTCAGGCGCATCTTCGTGTGGAAGATGTATTCCTGGTACACGTTGACGTCCACCATCTGGTACTTGTCGCCCAGGTCCGGCGCGATGAAGTTCTGGATGGAGTCCACCTGGTGGTCGATGAAGTGCTTCATGCCGCGTACGTTGCGGGTGAAGCCGCGCACGCGGTAGTCCATCACCACGATGTCGGACTCGAAGGACTTGATCAGGTAGTTCAGGGCCTTCAGCGGCGAGATCTTGCCGCAGGTCGACACGTCGATGTCGGCGCGGAAGGTCGAGATGCCGTTGTCCGGATGGGTTTCCGGATAGGTGTGGACGGTGATGTGCGACTTGTCCAGATGCGCTACCACCGAGTCCTTCTTGCCCTTGTCCTTCTTGCCCGGGGTCGGCAGGCCATCCAGGTGGCCTTCCGAGATCAGCATGGTCACCGAGGCGCCCTGCGGGTCGTAGTCCTGGCGCGCCACGTTGAGGACGTTGGCGCCGATGATGTTGGCAACCTCCGTCAGGATGTCGGTCAGGCGCTCGGCGTTATAGGCCTCGTCGATGTACTCGATGTATTCCTGCTGGTGCTCGCGCGAACGGGCATAGCAGATGTCGTAGATGTTGAACGACAGCGACTTGGTCAGGTTGTTGAAACCCAGCAGCTTGAGCTTCGGGTTGTTGGTGGGTTTGGTTCTAGCCTTGGCCAAGGAGGTGTCCTCAGGAATACAAAAACGGACCCCCGCGGGGTCGCCGCAGGGGTAGTAACGCGTAATTTTATCACCGATTCCGCGTCAGTTTCGCGACAACCGGTGCCGGCGGCTCATTCAGCCGCGCGAATCTCGTAGTCGTAGGTCACGTTGACCCCACCCTTCTTGAGCATGATGGAGGCCGAGCAATACTTCTCGGCGGAGAGCTCCACGGCCCTTTTGACGTGATTTTCCGCCAGATTCCGGCCCGTCACCACGAAATGCAGGTGAATATCGGTGAAAACCTTGGGATCGGTTTCGGCGCGCTTGCTGTCCAGCTCGCACCAGACATCGGTCACGGTCTGGCGCGCCTTCTGCAGGATGTAGAGCACGTCCACCGCCGAGCAGGCGCCAACCCCCATCAGCAGGAGCTCCATCGGCCGGGGGCCCAGGTTGCGGCCGCCGATATCCGGCGGGCCGTCGATGACGATGGCATGGCCGCTGCCGCTTTCGGCGATGAACGTGGCCTTTTCGGCCCACTTGATGCGTGCTTTCACAGGGCTCCGGAGCGTTTGTCTGACGGTAAGATACGGATCATTGTGGTATTTTCGCTCAAATCAAGCGGCGAAGTACCTTTTTGGGGAGAGGGAGTTTCCGATGCTGGACAAGCCGGCCGTGCAGGCCTTCGTGGCGCAGGCCCATAAGAAAAGCTATCCGCCGAAGCACACGCTGATCCACGCGGGCGACGATCCCCAGTCTCTCTTCTACATCCTGGAAGGCTCGGTCAGCATTCTGCTGGAAGACGAGAATGGCCGCGAGATCGTGCTGGCCTACCTGAACCCCGGCGACTTCTTCGGCGAGATGTGCCTGTTCCCGGAGCAGCAGACCCGCACGGCGATCGTCCGCACCCGCAGCCCGACGCTGGTGGCCGAGATCGGCTACCAGGCCTTCCGCGGCTTCGTGCGCCAGCACCCGGAGATCATGTTCGAGGTCGCCGGCCAGCTGTCCGCGCGCCTGCGTGACACCAGCCGTCGCCTCGGCGACCTGGCCTTCCTCGACGTGGCCGGCCGCCTGGCCCATGCCCTGCTGGACCTGTCGAAGAAGCCGGACGCCCTGCCCAATCCCCGCGGCGTGCTGGTCAAGGTCAGCCGCCAGGAACTGGCGCGCATCGTCGGCTGCTCCCGCGAAATGGCCGGCCGCGTGCTGAAGAAGCTGGAAGAGGACGGCATGGTCGCCTCCCAGGGCCGCAGCATCCTGGTGCTGGGCATCAAGAAGCCCTGAGCCGCAGCAGGCCTCACAACTAAAGAGCCGGCTTACGCCGGCTCTTTTCGTTTCAGGCTTCGTTTCAGGCTTCGTTTCAGGCCACCAGTTTCGCCAGAGCCTGGCCGGGACTGGGCTGGCGCATCAGGGACTCGCCGATCAGGAAGCGGTGCACCTCGGCGTCGCGCATGCGCTTCACGTCGTCCGGCACGGCGATGCCGCTTTCGGTCACCACCTCGCAGTCCTTGGGCAAGCGCGGCAGAAGGTCCAGCGTCGTGTCCAGGCTGGTCTCGAAGGTCCGCAGGTTGCGGTTGTTGATACCCAGCAACAGCGGCCCGGCCAGCTGGGCCGACAGCACTTGGTCCAACTCAACGCCGTCGTGGATTTCCACCAGCACGTCCATGCCCAGCGACTGCGCCAGGCCGTAGAGCTCGCGCAGCTGCCCCACCGACAGGCAGGCAGCGATCAACAGCACGCAGTCGGCGCCGATGGCGCGCGCCTCGATCACCTGCAGCGGATCCACCAGGAAATCCTTGCGGATCGCCGGCAACGCCACCGCCTTGCGGGCCGCCACCAGGTAATCGTTGTGGCCCTGGAAGAAGCGCTCGTCGGTCAGCACCGACAGGCAGGCAGCGCCATGCGCGGCGTACTCGCCGGCGATCCAGGCCGGGTCGAAGTCGGCCCGGATCACGCCCTTGCTGGGCGAGGCCTTCTTGATCTCGGCGATCACGCCAGCGCGTCCGGCGGTCACGGCCGAGCGCAGCGCCGCCTGGAAGCCACGGACGCGGTCGGCAGCACCGGCCAGCTCTTCCAGCGTGGACAGGGAGTACTTCTGCTTCAGCGCACGGATTTCGTCGCGCTTCACTTCAACGATGCGTTCGAGGATGTCGGCCATGTTGGTTTCCTGATCTGTAGGAGCCAGCTTGCTGGCTCCTACAGGTTGATCATTTCCCGGCGATGCTGCGGGTAGCCGCCACGAACTCGTCCAGCTTGGCGCGCGCGGCGCCGCTGCCGATGGCGTGGCGGGCCTTGGCGATGCCGTCGTGGATGCTGGTCACCAGATTGGCGGCGTAGAGGGCGGCGCCGGCATTGAGCGAGACGATGTCGCGGGCCACGCCGTCACGGTTGTCCAGCGCCTCCAGCAGGCGCGCCTTCGACTCCTGCGCATCGTCCACGCGCAACTGCCGGGTGGAGGACATGGCCAGGCCGAAGTCCTCCGGGTGGATCTCGTACTCGCGCACCTGGCCGTCCACCAGCTCACCCACCAGCGTACTGGCGCCGAGCGTGATCTCGTCGAGGTTGTCCTTGCCCCAGACCACCAGCGCGCGTTGCACGCCGAGCTTCTGCAGCGCCCGCACCTGGATGCCGACCAGGTCCGGGTGGAACACGCCCATCAGCATGTTCGGCGCGCCGGCCGGGTTGGTCAGCGGGCCCAGGATGTTGAACACCGTGCGCACGCCCATCTCCTTGCGCACCGGCCCCACGGCCTTCATCGCCGGGTGGTGGATCGGCGCGAACATGAAGCCGATGCCGCAGCGCTCGATGCAGGCAGCGACCTGCGCCGGCTGCAGCTCGATCACCGCGCCCAGCGCCTCCAGCACGTCGGCCGAGCCGGACTTGGAGGAGACGCTGCGGTTGCCGTGCTTGGCCACGCGCGCACCCGCCGCCGCCGCCACGAAGATCGACGCAGTGGAGATGTTGAAGGTGTGTGCGCCGTCGCCGCCGGTGCCGACGATATCGACGAAATGCGGATGCGGCGGTGTCTCCACCTTGAGCGCGAACTCACGCATCACCTGCGCGGCGGCGGCGATCTCGCCCACCGTCTCCTTCTTCACCCGCAGGCCGGTGAGGATCGCCGACATCATCACCGGCGACACCTCGCCGCGCATGATCTGGCGCATCAGGTCCATCATCTCGTCGGGGAAGATCTCGCGATGCTCGATCAGGCGCTGCAGCGCTTCCTGCGGAGTGATGCTCATGATCAATATGCCTCCAGGAAATTCTTCAGCAACTGGTGCCCGTGCTCCGTCAGGATCGACTCCGGATGGAACTGCACGCCCTCGATCGGCAGCGTCCTGTGGCGCAGGCCCATGATCTCGTCGCGGCTGCCGTCCGGCTTCTGTGTCCAGGCCGTGATCTCCAGTTCCTTGGGCAGCGTCGCTTCCTCCACGATCAGCGAGTGGTAGCGCGTCGCCGTGTAGGGGCTGGGCAGGCCGCGGAACACGCCGGTGTCGGCATGGTGGATCGGGCTGACCTTGCCGTGCATGACCTCGCGGGCGCGCTTCACCACGCCACCGAAGGCCTGGCCGATGGACTGGTGGCCCAGGCACACGCCCAGGATCGGGAACTGCCCCTTGAGCTGCGCGATCAGGTCCAGGCAGATGCCCGCCTCGTTCGGCGTGCAGGGGCCCGGCGACAGGATGATGTGGCTGGGCTTGAGCGCCGCCACCTCGTCCACCGTGATCTGGTCGTTGCGGTGCACCGCGACCTCCGCCCCCAGCTCCCCGAAGTACTGCACGAGGTTGTAGGTGAAGGAGTCATAGTTATCCACCATGACGATCATGACGAAGCCTCCGCGGCGGCGTTCATCATTGCGCGCGCCTTGTTCATGGTTTCGGTCCACTCCGATTCGGGCACCGAGTCGGCCACCACGCCGGCACCGGCCTGCACGTGCACCTGGCCGTCCTTGATCACCGCGGTGCGGATCGCAATCGCCGTGTCCATGTTGCCATCCCAGCCGAGGTAGCCGACGGCGCCGCCGTAGATGCCGCGCTTGACCGGCTCCAGTTCCTGGATGATCTCCATGGCACGCACCTTGGGCGCACCGGAGAGCGTGCCCGCCGGGAAGGTGGCGGCCAGGGCATCCAGCGCATCCACGCCGGGCTTGAGCTGGCCGGTGACGTTGCTGACGATGTGCATCACGTGGCTGTAGCGCTCGATCACCATCTTGTCGGTCAGCTTGACGCTGCCGGTGCCGGAGACGCGGCCCACGTCATTGCGGCCCAGGTCGATCAGCATCAGGTGCTCGGCGATCTCCTTCGGATCGGCCAGCAGCTCCTGCTCCAGCGCGTGGTCCTCCTCGGGCGTGGCGCCGCGCTTGCGGGTGCCGGCGATGGGGCGCACGGTGACGCCGCCGTCCTGCACGCGCACCAGGATCTCCGGGCTGGAACCCACCACGTGGTGATCACCCAGGTCCATGCAGTACATGTAGGGCGAAGGGTTCAGACGGCGGATGGCGCGGTACAGCCGCGCCGGGTCGGCCTTGAACGGCGCCGACATCCGCTGCGACGGCACCACCTGCATGCAATCGCCCGCCGCGATGTATTCCTTGACGCGGTTCACCGCCGCGCAGAAGCGCTCCTCACCGAAGCCGGAGTGGAAATCCAGCGGCTTGGCGGGGCCGCTGTGATGCGGCGCCCGCGGCAGGGCCAGCGGCTCGGCCAGCTTGCTGGCGATCTCGTCCAGCCGGCGCTCGGCACGCTCCAGGTCCTCCTTCGAAGACGGGTCGGCGTGCACCACCAGGGTCATGGTGGCGCGCAGGTTGTCGAACACCACCACTTCTTCGGACAGCATCAGCAGGATGTCCGGCGTGCCCACCGGGTCCGGCTTGGGCCGGTCCAGGCGCGGCTCGAAGTAGCGCACACAGTCGTAGCCGAAGTAGCCCACCAGGCCACCGCTGAAGCGCAGCGGCTTTTCCGACGGCTGCGGGCGCACCCGCTGCTGGTATTCCCGCACGAAGGCAATGGGATCGGCGACCTCGGCCTCTTCCACCGGGCGGCCGTCGCGCTCCACCGTCACGTGGTGGCCGCGCACCTTCAGCACCTCGCGGCAGGGCAGGCCGATGAAGCTGTAACGGCCCCACTGGTCGCCGCCATGGACGGATTCCAGCAGGTAGGAATAGGGCTTGTGGGCAAGCTTGAGATAGACCCCGACGGCGGTGTCGAGATCGCCCGGCAGTTCACGCGTGAGCGCGATGCGGTTGTAGTTGGCAGACATCAGACTTCCTTTTGACGCGCCCCGCCGCGGGCGCGGCGAGTGTGATTATTGATTGAACTTTACAGTTTCAGATGATCAATCGTCACCAGCGCCATCGTGCCGACGGCGTCTGCGCTGCGAGCTTGCGGAAGGTCTTCATGCCGCCATTCTAGCCGTTGGCGATGGCGCTGCGCATCGCCTGGATCGTGCCGGCATAGTCCTTGGCATTGAAGATGGCCGAGCCGGCCACGAAGGTATCGGCGCCGGCGGCGGCGATCTCGCCGATGTTGTCCACCTTCACCCCGCCGTCGATCTCCAGGCGGATCTCACGGCCGGTGGCGGCGGTGTAGGCGTCGATCTTGGCCCGGGCCTGGCTCAGCTTGGTCAGGGCCGAGGGCAGGAAGGACTGCCCGCCGAAGCCCGGGTTGACCGACATCAGCAGCACCATGTCGACCTTGTCCATGACGTAGTCCAGGTAGCTCAGCGGCGTGGCCGGGTTGAACACCAGTCCGGACTTGCAGCCGGCATCGCGGATCGCCTGCAGGCTGCGGTCCACATGCTTGGTCGCCTCCGGATGGAAGGTCACGTAGTCGGCGCCGGCCTTGCAGAACAGCTGGGCCAGGGCGTCCACCGGCTCCACCATCAGGTGCACGTCGATCGGCGCCTTGATGCCGTACTTGCGCAGGGCCTCGCAGATGGTGGGCCCGAAGGTCAGGTTCGGCACGTAATGGTTGTCCATCACGTCGAAATGGACGATGTCGGCACCGGCCGCCAGCACGCGCTGCACGTCCTCGCCCAGGCGGGCCAGGTCGGCGGACAGGATGGAAGGCGCGATCAGGGGCGGAAGCTTGCTCTTGGACATTGGCGGCACCGGCGATGGGACGCGTATTATCCGATTTTTCCCCGCCTACTGTAGCCCTCACATGGCCGCCCTCTACGAATCGACGATCACCAGCCTGCCCCGCATCCACGGAGGCAAGGTGCGCGACATCTTCGCCCTGGGCGACAAGCACATGCTGATCGTCACCAGCGACCGCCTGTCCGCCTTCGACGTGATCATGCCCCGCCCCATCCCGGGCAAGGGCGCCGTGCTCAACGCCGTGACCGAGTTCTGGATGCAGCGCTTCGCCGGGCTGATCCCCAACCACTCCGCGCCCGGCATCAACCTGGCCGACTGGCTGACCCCGGCCGAGCTGGCCGAGTGCCAGGGCCGCGCCGTGGTGGTCAAGAAGCTCAAGGCGATCCCGGTGGAATGCGTGGCGCGCGGCTACCTGATCGGCAGCGGCTGGAAGGACTACCAGCGCACGGGCGCGGTCTGCGGCATCCCCCTGCCCGCCGGCCTGCAGCTGGCGCAGCAGCTGCCCGAGCCGATCTTCACCCCCGCCGACAAGGCCCCGGCCGGCCAGCACGACGAGAACATCTCCTTCGCCGAGGTCGAGGCCAAGCTCGGCAAGGACCTGGCCGCGCAGCTGCGCGACGTGACGCTCACGATCTACCGCCAGGCCGCCGAGTACGCCCTGGGCCGCGGCATCATCATCGCCGACACCAAGTTCGAGTTCGGCCTGGACGAGGATGGCCGCCTGCACCTGATCGACGAGGTGCTGACCCCGGACTCCTCGCGCTTCTGGGACGCCGAGGGCTACCGCCCCGGCATCAGCCCGCCGAGCTTCGACAAGCAGATCGTGCGCGACTACCTGGAAACCCTGGACTGGGACAAGAAGGCCCCCGGCCCGGCCCTGCCGGACGAGATCGTCGAGCGCACCGGCGCCCGCTACCGCGAGGCCCAGCGGCGGCTCACGGGCGCCTGAACGCCCATGCTATAAACCCGTCATAACTACTATTCGGGGAGTGACGGAATGACGATTGCCTTCTGGTGCGTGCTGGTAGCGGCGGTGCTGCCCTATGCCTTCGCGATGGGTGCCAAGTGGAGCCGTCGCTACGACAATTCCACGCCGCGCCGCTCGCTGGAGCAGAACGAAGGCTGGCGCCTGCGTGCCCACTGGGCCCACCTGAACAGCTTCGAGGCCTTCGCCCCGTTTGCCGCCGCGGTCATCATCTGCCACATCGTCCGCGGCCCCAACGCCACCGCCGACACCCTGGCCATGGCCTTCATCGCCCTGCGCCTGGTCTACGGCGCTTTCTACATCACCGACAAGCCCTCCGCCCGCTCGCTGACCTGGCTGGCGAGCCTCGGCTGCGTCATCGGCCTGTTCGTGGTCGCCGCCTGATCACCTGGAGCTCAGCATGCAGATCAAGATCGAAATCGACGTGAAGCCCGAGGAACTGCGCCGCTTCCTGGGCCTGCCCGACGTGGCCGGCCTGCAGGACGACATCGTCGCCTTCCTGCGCGACAAGGTCGGCGCCGCCGGCGAGTTCGACGCCGCCGGCTTCGTCAAGCAGAACCTCGACAACCTGCGCAAGCGCGGCCCCTGGAAGAACATCGTGGCGCGCGTGATGCCGGGCGACGACGCCGACGACGACGCCCCGCTGCCCCGCGCCCGCAAGACCACGCGCAAGCGCTCGGGCGCGAAGAAGTCGGCGGCCAAGAAGACCGAGGTCGGAGAGAATGAATCCGGACCGAGGGAGAGTGAGGTTGGGGGAGGCTGAAAACGTCCGAAGGACGTTTTCAGCCGAGCCGGGGTCCCGTCGGGAAGTGAGGTCCCGCCACGGGCGGCGCCACCGCACTAACTCCCTCTCCCCTCGCGGGAGAGGGGCAGGGGACGAGGGCATGGATGCCCGAGGTAGGGCAACGCAGGAGCAGTTGCCGAGAGGGGGAACCCTCAATCGGCGGCGAGGTGCGTAACCGCCCCACCACCACCCTCACCCTAGCCCTCTCCCGCCAGCGGGAGAGGGAACAAAAATCCAAGCAGACACCAGGGAATGCTCCCTGCGTCGCGCGTCCTAAGCCGCTTTCTTCACCGGCGCAGTCAAATCACTCACAAACCCGTTCCACAACCCCCGCCGCACATGATGATCGCGGACGAAGCGGTTGCGGGTTTCCGGCAGCAGGTCGATCTGGTCGCGCAGCAATTCGCCCAGGCTGCGGGCCTTGCGGGCCACGCGCAGGCGCTCGTTGACCCCTTCCAGGTGACCCTGGAGCGAGCCGGCCTCGTGCAGTGCGATGAGTGCGACACCGCCGAAGACGCGATCCAGGTAGATCTCGCTCTTTTCCTGCGTGGCCTTCACTAACTGACTCATCGTTTACCTCGTTTCCACAAAAAAGGGCCGGAGTTTCCCCCGGCCCTCAGATCGCCATCCGTCAGATAGCGAGGGAACGCATTCCCGGGCCGAGACTTAGGCCTTCACAGCCTTCTTGGCCTTGGAAACCGTCTTCTTCACGGTCTTCTTGGCTTCGGTGGCGGCTTCGGCGACCACGGACTCCAGGTCTTCGCCGGCAATCTTGGCGGAGATGGTCTCGTAACCGGCCTTGATCGTCTTCACCAGCTCATCGCTGGTCTTGGCGACGACGGCGACGCTGTCGGTGTAGGCAGCCACGACGCGATCCTTGCCTTCCGGCAGGTAGGCGACCGGATTGGCGGCAACGGCCTTCACGCCGTCCGTCTTGGCCTTGCTGAAGCTGGTCTGCGCCACGGCGAGCAGATCCTTGCCGGCGGCGACATTGGTGTCGACCAGCGACTTCACGCCTTCAACGACGATCGCGTTGGCGGCCTTCAGGGTCTCGAAGCTGGACTCGACAACGTCCTGGCCACGGGCCACGACGACTTCGCCGCGGGTTTTGACATCGGTGATGATGGTTTCAACGTTCACTAAAAATTCTCCTGATCAGCAACAAAGTTCCCAGACACCCATTCCCCAACAATTGCTGCGATGCAACATTGTTGCAGTGCATCATATTGGCCGACCCCGGGGATGTCAACGCGCCGCCAGCGCCGTGCCGACGAACGGCAGAAGCCCCTGAAAATCCGAGGAAATACAGCGGAACCCTCGGATTACAAGGGGATTTTTCCTACTGCATCAGGTAAGGTTGGGGCATGAAGCAGCGCATCCAGCAGTTCCTGCACGGCCTCTGGGACCTCGACCAGGTGGCCCGCTACCCGCAAAACCTCGTGCGGTTGGCCCGCTATGTCTTTGTATTGGTCCGGGACCTGATCGAAGGACAGCTCAACATGCGGGCCATGGGGCTGGTCTACACCACTCTGCTGTCCATCGTGCCCCTGCTGGCCCTGGCCTTCTCCATGCTCAAGGCCCTGGGCGTACACAACTCCCTGGAGCCGGTCCTGCTGGAGGCCCTGCGGCCGCTGGGCAGCCAGGCCACGGTCATCACCGACAACATCATCGGCTTCGTCGAGAAGGTGAACGTCAGCGTGCTGGGCTTCGCCGGCGTCGCCCTGCTGTTCTTCTCGGTCATCTCCATGATCCGCAAGGTGGAGGAGAGCTTCAATTTCATCTGGCGCATCGACCGGCCGCGGCCGCTGTCGCAGCGCCTGGGTGAATACCTCGCCGTGATCACGGTGGGCCCGCTGCTGGTGGTCCTGGCCCTGGGCATGACCGGCACGGTGATGAACAGCGGCGCCATGGCCTGGATCGTCGGCATCGAGCCCTTCGGCCTGCTGATCTTCATGCTGACCAAGCTGCTGCCCTACCTGCTGATCGTGGGCCTGTTCACCTTCCTCTACGCCTTCATGCCCAACACCCGCGTGCAACTGCGCGCGGCGTTCTACGGCGGCGCCCTGGCCGGCGTGCTATGGCAGACCGGCGCGGCGATCTTCGCCTCCATCGTCATCGGCGCCACCAGCTACAACGCGATCTACTCCGGCTTCGCGATCGTGATCCTGCTGCTGATCTGGCTGTACCTGGGCTGGCTGATCCTGCTTACCGGCTGCCAGCTGGCCTACTACGTGCAGCACCCGGAGCAGATCAAGGCACACCGGATCCCGCCGCTGCTGTCCGGCAAGCAGATCGAATACCTGTCGCTGATGGTCATGGGCATGACCGGCCGCCGTTTCCTGTCCGGCGAGCCGGCCTACACCGAGGAAGAACTGAGCCTGGCGCTGAACGCCGCGCCGGAGCATGTCGCCCGCGTCACCGACAACCTGATCTACCACGGCCTGCTGATCGAGTCCGGGGCCGAGCGGACCCGGCTGGTGCCGGCCATGGACCTGGACTCCATCCCCCTGGCGCGCCTGTGGCGCCTGGCCCGCGCCGGCAACGACACCATGCCGCAAAGCCACGATCCGCTGTCGCCGGAGGTGCACGCCTTGCTGGAAGGTGCCGAGCAGGCCTTCGAGCGGCACGGCGCAGGCATCAGCCTCAAGCAATGGCTGACGCGGCCAGGGAACTGAGCCCCCCGCCCGACATCAAACCGCTACACTTCGCGCCCCCGAAGACGGATTCATCATGAGCACAGCAGTTTCGGCGGAGCGCCCCTGGCTGCAGCAATACAGCGAGGGCGTGCCCGCGGACATCGACACCAGCCTCTACGCCTCGGCGGTTGACCTGCTGGAACAGAGCATCGCGCGCTTCCGCGACCGCATCGCCTTCGACTGTCTCGGCGCCAGCCTGAGCTACGACGAGCTGGACCGCTCCACGCAGGACTTCGCCTCCTACCTGCAGAACGTCCTGGGCTTCCACAAGGGCGACCGCGTCGCGGTGATGATGCCCAACCTGCTGCAGTACCCGGTGGCACTGTTCGGCATCCTGCGCGCCGGCATGACGGTGGTGAACGTCAACCCGCTATACACGCCGCGCGAGCTGGAACATCAGCTGCGCGACAGCGGTGCCCGCGCCATCGTGGTGGCGGAGAACTTCTGCGGCACGCTGGAGAAGGTGCTCAAGCAGACGCCGCTGGAATGCGTCATCACCACCCAGCTCGGCGACCTGCTGCCCTTCCCCAGGAGCCTGCTGCTCAACGCCGGCGCCAAGTACCTGAAGAAGCTGGTGCCGTCCTGGCACATCGACGGCACCGTGCCGCTGCGCGCCGCACTGGCACGCGGCAAGGCCCAGCCCTACATGCGCATCGAACTGACGCATGAGGACATCGCCTTCCTGCAGTACACCGGCGGCACCACCGGCCTGTCCAAGGGTGCCACGCTGACGCACGGCAACATCGTGGCCAACCTGCTGCAGTGCCGCGCCTGGCTGTCGCCGCTGCTGCGCGAAGGCGAGGAGACCGTGGTCACCGCGCTGCCGCTGTACCACGTCTTTGCCCTGGTCGCGAACGCCCTGGTGTTCATGTCGCTGGGCGGGCGCAACGTGCTGATCACCAACCCACGCGACCTGCCCGGCTTCGTCTGCGAGCTGTCGCGCCACCGCTTCACCGCGCTCACCGGCGTCAACACCCTGTTCAACGGCCTGCTCAACACCAAGGGCTTCGCCAACCTGGACTTCTCCGCACTCAAGCTCAGCCTCGGCGGCGGCACCGCCGTGCAGCAGGCCGTGGCCGAGCGCTGGCGCGAGGTCACCGGCAAGCCCCTGACCGAGGCCTACGGCCTCACCGAATGCTCGCCCGGCGTCTGCTTCAACCCGCTGCACAAGCCGGACTGGAACGGCACCATCGGCCTGCCCCTGCCCTCCACGTTCGTGGATATCCGCGACGACGACAACCGGTCTCTGTCGCAGGGCCAGGCCGGCGAACTCTGCGTGCAGGGCCCGCAGGTGATGCAGGGTTACTGGCAGAAGCCGGAAGAGAACGACAAGGTCTTCACCCCCGACGGCTGTCTGCGCACCGGCGACGTCGCGGTGATGGACGAGCAGGGCTACTTCCGCATCGTGGATCGCAAGAAGGACATGATCCTGGTGTCCGGCTTCAACGTGTACCCCAACGAGATCGAGGCCGTGGCCGCGCTGCACCCCGGCGTGCTGGAGTGCGCCTGCATCGGCGTGCCCGACGACAAGTCCGGCGAAGCACCCAAGCTGTTCGTGGTGCGCCGCGACCCGGCGCTGACGGCCGAGGCACTGCTGCAGTTCTGCCGCGAGAACCTCACCGGCTACAAGGTCCCCCGGCACGTCACTTTCGTCGAGTCCCTGCCCAAGACCAACGTCGGCAAGATCCTGCGCAAGGACCTGCGCGACCAGAACGCATGAAGACCGTCCTGATCACCGGCTGCTCCAGCGGCATCGGACGCCAGCTGGCGCTGGAGCTGCAGGGCCGCGGCCACGCCGTGTGGGCCACCGCGCGCCGGCTGGAAAGCCTGCAGGACCTGGAGGCCCGCGGAATCCGCAGCGCGGCGCTGGACGTGGACGACCCGGCCAGCATCGCCGCCCTGGCAGCGCGTCTGCAGGCCGAGGGCGTGGTCCCGGATGTGCTGGTCAACAACGCCGGCTACGGCGCCATGGGCCCGCTGGCGGAGATGCCCGCCACCGAACTGCGCCGCCAGTTTGACACCAACGTGCTGTCGCTGATGGCCGTCACCCAGGCCCTGCTGCCGCCGATGATGGCGCGGCGCAGTGGCATGGTGGTGAACATCGGCAGTGTCTCCGGCATCCTGGTGACACCCTTCTCCGGCGCCTACTGCGCGACCAAGGCGGCGGTGCATGCGCTGTCCGACGCGCTGCGCATGGAGCTGGCAGCTTTCGGCCTCCACGTGATGACGGTGCAGCCCGGCGCCATCCAGTCGCAGTTCGGCGCCACCGCCATGGCCGGCGCCGGTCCCCGCGCCGCCACGTCTTCGGCCTACGCCGCCGTGGCCGACGCCATCATGGCGCGCGCCGGCGCCTCGCAGCAGCACTCCACCGACACCGTGGCCTTCTGCCGCAGGCTGGCCGACGCCATCCTGTCTTCGCGCCCGCCGGCACTGATCCGCATCGGCAACGGCAGCCGCGCAATGCCGGCGCTGCAGCGCTGGATTCCGGGCTGGCTGATGGACCGGGTGCTGCGCAAGCGTTTCCGCCTGGACCGCCCACTGTAAGAAAGGCCGGATTTTCGGGAGGGCTTCCAGGGCGAAACCCTGCAGGTCATCCCCCGAGGCGGTGGTCGAGGACGACCAGCTCACCGGGCTGAAATGTACTTGCGCCAGCGAGGACGTCGACGCCAGGCACCTGCCGGCGCACTGCCGCCAGGCTGCAGGAATGAAAAAGGCCCGGCGCCGCCTCATGGCGGTGCGGGGCCTTTGGTCTTTTGCGGACGAGACTTAGCGCTGCGCGTCCGGCAGCGCGATGTTCATTTCCAGCACCTCGAGCCCATCCTCGCGCTGCAGCTGCACGTTGACGGCGCTGTCCGGCACCTGCACGTACTTGCGCACCACGGCCAGGATCTCCTCGCGCAACTGGCCGATGTAGGCCGGACCGCTGCCCGGGCGCCCCTCGCGCTGGTGCGCGACGACCACCTTGAGACGATCCTTGGCGATGGACGCCGTGTTCTTGGGCTCCGACTTGAAGAACTTGAGCCAATCCATGATCAGGCCCCGAACAGCTTGTTGAAGAAGCCCTTCTTCTCCGCGGTGAGGAAGCGGTGCGGCCGCTCCTCGCCCAGGAAGCGGGCCACCAGGTCGTCATAGGCCTGGCCGGCGTCGGTCTCGCGCGAGGCGATCACCGGGGTGCCAGCGTTGGACGAGGTCAACACGGCCGGCGACTCGGGCACCACGCCGAGCAGCGGGATCGCCAGGATTTCCCTGACGTCATCCACCGACAGCATCTCGCCCTTCTCGACGCGGGCCGGGTTGTAGCGCGTCACCACCAGGTGCTCGCGCACCTTGCCGGCGCCGCTCTCCACCTTCTGGGTCTTGCTGGCCAGCAGGCCCAGCACGCGGTCGGAGTCACGCACCGAGGACACCTCGGGGTTGGTCACCACCAGGGCCTCGTCGGCGAAATACATCGCCAGGTGGGCGCCCTTCTCGATGCCGGCCGGCGAGTCGCAGATGATGTAGTCGAAGTCCTGTGCCAGGTCCTTGAGCACCTTCTCGACGCCCTCGGTGCTGAGCGCATCCTTGTCGCGCGTCTGGCTGGCGGCCAGCACGAACAGGTTCTCGTGCTGCTTGTCCTTGATCAGTGCCTGGCGCAGGTTGGCCTCGCCGTGGATCACGTTGACGAAGTCGAACACCACGCGGCGCTCGCAGCCCATGATCAGGTCAAGGTTGCGCAGGCCGACGTCGAAGTCGATGACCACGGTCTTCTTGCCGCGCATGGCCAGGCCCGTGGCAAAGGAGGCACTGGTGGTGGTCTTGCCCACGCCGCCCTTGCCGGAAGTCACTACCACGATTTTCGCCACTGGAAGCCCTTTTCTAAGTAATCAGTCGGAATGCACGGAATGCGGCCCACGGGCCGCATCCAAGGTTTGGGCGATGGTCGGGGCCATCACCAGTCCAATCTCTCGATCTTCAGCTTGCCATCGACCAGCCAGGCCTGCACGGGCTTGCCGCGCAGGTCGCCCTGCATCTGGTCCGCCACGGCGTAGACGCCGGCGATGGCCACCAGCTCCGCCTCGAATCGGCGGCAGAAGATGCGCGCCTGGGTGTCGCCGCTGGCCCCGGCGATGACCCGCCCGCGGGCGGCGCCGTAGACATGGACACAGCCGTCCGCCACCACCTCGGCGCCGGCGCCCACCAGGTTCATGGCCACCAGGTCGGCCCCGGCAGCATAGATCTGCTGGCCGGAACGGACCGGGTCGGTGACGATCCTGGTGGGAGCGCGCTGGGCCGGGGCCGGGGCGACAGCGGCCGGAGCCGGCGCGGGAGCCGGGGGCGGCGGGGCTGCAGGAGCCGGCGCGGGCTCGGCCGGAGCCTCGGCACGGGCGGACGCCGGACGGGCCCCGCGGCCTTCCGGCGGCAGCACCGCCAGGCCCCAGTTGCGGGCCGACTCGTTCAGGGGGCCATCGCTGACCCCCAGGGGCTGCAGGCCGGCCGCGCGCAGGGCCGACAGGATGCCGCCCAGCTCCAGCGCCTGCTCCGCCTCGATCACCACCGGCATGCCCTGCATGGCCGGCGGCATGGACTTGGCGAAGTCGCGAATCTGCTCCTCCACCGTGAGTGGATCGTGAGCGAGGACACGCAGCCGGCTGACCGACAGCATGCGCCCCTTGAATTCAAGCGCTTTGGTGGATGTCATGGAGAAGCCTGGAATTCGGCCGATTTTACACCGGCGTGACAGCTTGCGGATGCCCGGATCGCCGGCAAGGCCCGCCGTGACCTGGGATGGCCTATGTTTTGCTAAGGCTGTGCTAGTTTACCGACAACACAGGATCACACAGCCTTGGACGGCCTACCGATGGGTACCGGGATCGACTGGCGGCAGTACCGCTGCGAAAAGTTCTACGACGAGCTGTTCGAGGCGCCCGGCCAGCCCCGGCCGGCAGCGCGGCATCTGGCCGAATACCTGGACGACCTCTCCGAAACGGAGCTGGGCGAGCGCCGCCTGGCCGCCGAACTGGCGATCCGGGTCATGGGCATCACCTTCACGGTTTACACCGAAGGCAAGAACGTTGACCGCGCCTGGCCCTTCGACATCATCCCCCGCACCATCCCGCGGACCGAGTGGCAGCGCACCGAGGCCGGCCTCAAGCAGCGCGTGCAGGCCCTGAACCACTTCATCCAGGACATCTACGGCGACCAGAAGATCGTCAAGGACAAGGTGTTCCCCGCCAACCTGCTGGAGGAGTCGGTCAATTTCCGCCCGCAGTGCGTGGGCATGCGCCCCAAGAACGGCATCTGGGCACACATCTGCGGCAGCGACCTGGTGCGCCACTCGGACGGCACGCTGTACGTGCTGGAGGACAACCTGCGGGTGCCCTCCGGCGTCAGCTACATGGTGGAAAACCGCCTGGTGACCAAGCGCGTGTTCCCGGAAATCTTCGAGAACATGAACATCCTGCCGGTGGACGACTACCCGGCACAGCTCTACGACACCCTGGCGGCGATGTCACCCCGCCCCGGCGAGGTGCCCAACATCGTCCTGCTGACCCCGGGCATCTACAACTCGGCCTACTTCGAGCACTGCTGGCTGGCCCAGCAGATGGGCATTGAATTGGTCGAGGGCCAGGACCTGTCGGTGGGCGATGACGACTGCGTCTACATGCGCACCATCTACGGGCCCCAGCGGGTGGACGTGATCTACCGCCGCATCGACGACCTGTTCCTGGACCCGGAGGCCTTCAACCCCGACTCCATGCTGGGCGTGAAGGGCGTGATGCGCGCCTGGCTCAAGGGCAAGGTCGCCCTGGTCAACGCACCGGGCGCCGGCGTGGCCGACGACAAGGTGGTGTATTCCTTCGTGCCGGCGATGATCCGCTACTACCTGGGCGAGGACGCGATCCTGCCCAACGTGCCCAGCTACCTCTGCATGGATCCCAAGCAGCGCGACTACGTGCTGGCCAACCTCGACAAGCTGGTGGTCAAGCCGGCCAACGAGTCGGGCGGCTACGGCATGCTGATCGGCCCCAACTCCACCAAGGCCCAGCGCGAGCAGTTCCGCGAGCTGATCCTGGCCAACCCGCGCAACTACATGGCCCAGCCCACCCTGTCGCTGTCCACCGCACCAACCCTGACCGAAGGCGGCATCGAGCCGCGCCACCTGGACCTGCGCCCCTTCATCCTGTCACGCGGCGACAGCACCTACGTCACCACCGGCGGCCTGACGCGCGTGGCCATGGTCAAGGGCTCGCTGGTGGTCAACAGCTCGCAGGGCGGCGGCGCCAAGGACACCTGGATCGTGGACATGGACGGCACAGCCGAGGCCTCGTCGTCGCAATCGCAATCGCAGTCAACCGGCGCGGAGGCCGCCTGATGCCTACATCGTTCGGGGAGAGCCTCTGATGCTCTCGCGCGTCGCTGACAACCTCTACTGGTTCGGGCGCTACCTGCAGCGGGCCGAGAACACCGCCCGCATCGTCAACGTCCACGGTCACCTGATCTTCGACCTGCCACGGCAGGTCGAATTCGGCTGGCTGCCCCTGGTGCAGATCCTCGGGCAGGAAGAGCAGTTCCGTGAGCGCTACGAGGGCGCCTCCAGCGAGGCGCAGATCATGCGTTTCCTGCTGCTGGACGAGCAGAATCCCGCCTCCATCATCTGCTCGCTGCAGAACGCCCGCGAAATCCTGCGCACCATCCGCGAATGTGCGCCGCGCGAGGTCTGGGAGCGGCTCAACGACCTGCACTACCTGTTGCAGGAAAAGGGCGACAAGGCCCTCACCCGCTCCAAGCGCCAGGACTTCCTGCAGCAGATCATCGACGGCGCACTGCTGATCTACGGCATGATCGGCGCCAACATGAGCACCGATGTGGGCTACCACTTCCTGCGCATCGGCGCGTCGATCGAACAGGCCGACATGACTACGCGCATCATCGACGTGCGCTCGTCCAGCCTGATCAAGCCCAAGACCGCCGAGGACCTGGCCCCGTTCCAGAACATCCAGTGGATGGGCGTGCTGCGCTCGCTGATGGCCTACCAGATGTTCCGCCGCCACGTGCGCGGCCGCGTCAACGGCCCC
Source organism: Pseudomonadota bacterium (assembly GCA_052035235.1). Classification (GTDB taxonomy): domain Bacteria; phylum Pseudomonadota; class Gammaproteobacteria; order Nevskiales; family Nevskiaceae; genus Solimonas_A. The sequence goes on from JBPOHT010000020.1 coordinate 89,732, forward strand.
AACGTGCTGCGCTTCCTGCTGCAGAACCGCGAGTTCCCGCGCAGCGTCACCTACTGCCTCAACTCCATCTCGCAGACCCTGCCCAAGCTGCCGCCGGACCGCCCGCTGCAGCGCACGCTGGACCGCTGCCGGGCGCTGGTGATGGACGCCGACGTGGATCGCCTGATGCTGGGCGGCATCAGCGAAGTGATGGACGAAATCCAGGTGGGCCTGGCCAACGTGCACGACGGCGTCAGCAAGGCCTGGTTCCAGGCGGCCTGAGACGGGCGACTCAAAAATCCCGTCATGCCGGCGGAAGCCGGCATCCAGTCCCCGAACACCAGGGGAATTTGCGGTACTGGATACCGGCTTTCGCCGGTATGACGTTCAAGGAACGGATGGGCCGTCTAGGCCGCCAGCGCCCCGCCCAGGTTGCGGTGCGGCACCGGCTCCGCGAAGCCCTTGACCTGCACCGGCGCCCGCGGCTCCAGCCGCGTCGGTGCGGCGGCGCCGGCCAACTCCAGCGTGCGCTCCGCGGCCAGGATTTCGCCGTCGGCCGCCTCCTCGCAGAGCCGCGAGGCCAGGTTCACGGCGGAGCCCACCGCGGTGTACTCGTAGCGGTCGCCCGCGTCGATCGCCCCCACCGTCACCGTGCCACTGGCAATGCCGATACCCACGCCCAGGGGCGGTGCCCCCACCGACCAGCGTCGCGCCGCGGCGCCCACCACCGCACGGATGCCGTCAGCCATCTCCAGCGCACGGGCGGCATGGTCCGGCACCGGCAGCGGCGCGCCCACCAGCACCAGGATGCCGTCGCCAGCCAGGTCCTTGATGGTGCCGTCGTAGCGTGCCACCACCTCGCAGGCCAGGCGGTAGTACTCGCGCAGCACGCCGATTACCTGCACCGAGGTCTGCGCCTGCGAATAGGCGGTGAAGCCGCGCAGGTCCACGCTGACCACGGTCAGCTCCAGGTTGCTCTCGCGCATGGCCTGCTGTAGGCCGCGCTGGCGCACCAGCTCCGCGACGCGGCGCGACAGGAAGCGCGCCATGAACTCGCCGCGTTGGCCCTGGATCACCAGGTAGTGCATGGTCGCCGCCAGGATCAGCAGCAGGCCCAGCGTCATGCTCAGCACGGCGGCGTCCTCAGGCATGACCATGGCGAAGCCGAGGAAGGGGGTGGCGGCGATGCAGCCCAGCGCGCGGACGTATTCCGGCCGGTCCGGCTGGCGGCGCAGGAACAGCAGGCTGCCCACCACGGCGGCGAAAATCGCCAGGAACAGCGGCCCGGCGAACAGCCAGAACCCGGGGCGCAGCACGGCCTCCAGGCTGCCACTGCCGAAGGCGTTCAGGAAGACGTTGACACGCAGCTCCGGCGCCAGCAGGCCGGCGGCGGCAAATACCAGGCTGCCGGCCTGGCCGGCGCGCAGCAGGCGGTCGGCAAAACGGGGGTCGAGATCACCGGCGGAGCTCTGCTGGCGCACCCGCAGGATCCATTCGAGGAACGCATAGATCGCCAGCGCATCGGCCAAGGCCAGCCAGCGCGCCCAGGTGGGCATCGCGTTCAGGGCATGCAAGGGCATGCCCAAACCCACCGACACCCCCATGGCCACCAGGGCCAGGGCCAGCGAGCGGGTGGTGGGCGAGCCGCGGTCGGCGCTCCAGAATGCCAGCGACATGCCGATGGCAAGCAGGGCCAGCAGGCCGCTGGGCAACAGCGTCAGCAAATCCATGGATCCCCCGGGACGGTCGGCGCATCTTCGACCGGCCGGGGCGTGGGGGCAAGCCGCTGCGGGGTCAGCCGATCTGCGGCGGCAGGGGCAGGTTCTGCTGGTTGGGGTCCGCTTCCCACTCGAACTTGGGCAGGGCCTCGCGGAACACCTTCTCCAGCTGCTCGCCCCAGGCCTTCTTCAGGGCGGCGTAATAGGGGGTGTCCAGGTCCAGTCGCAGGCGCCGGGCGATGGCCAGGGAGTCGCGCTGCATGATCGCCACGTCCAGCGGCGGGCCCACCGTGAGGTTGGACTTCATGGTGGAGTCCAGCGACACCAGGGCGCAGCGGGCCGCGTCCTCCAGCGAGGTCTGGCTCATCTTGATCATGCGATCCAGGATCGGCTTGCCGTACTTGCTCTCGCCAATCTGCAGGTAGGGCGTTTCCGGCGAGGTGGCGATGCAGTTGCCTTCCGGGTACACCAGGTACAGGGCCGGTTCCTCACCCAGGATCTGGCCGCCCAGGATCAGGGTCGCGCGGAAATCCACATTGCTGTATTGCCCGCCCTGCGAAAAATCGCGCTGCGAGCGCACCAGCAGCTGGCCGATGTACTCGGCGGCGTCGTACATGTGGCGCACGCTGCGCAGGCTGACGCCGTCCGGGTCGCCGTTCCAGTCACGCCAGGCGTGGTTCAGCACCGACTGGGTGGTAGCCAGGTTGCCGGCCGACAGCAGGACGAACACACGTTCGCCCGGTATCTCGAAGGTATGCAGCTTGGGGTGCGAGCGCACGTCGTCCACGCCCGCGGTGGTGCGGGTGTCTCCGGCGAAGACGAGTCCGTCGTTCACCTTGATCGCTACGCAATACGTCATCGCCTCTCGTCTCGCTGGTCTGTCCGGCGGGGGCGGCATTGTAGGTCTGCCCCGACGCCACGCAAATGGCTGGCGCGCCGCAGGTCATGCATACGTCATGCCATGCCCCGGCCTCTCCCGGTAGTATGCGGGTATAAACCTTGGGAGAACCAGCAATGACGCAGCGGACCATCGAATTCTTCTGGGATGCAGCCAGTCCCTACACCTACCTGGCGGCCACGCAGATCGAGGCCCTGGCGCAGCGCTGCGACTGCAGCCTGCAATGGCGCCCCTTCGTGCTGGGCAAGGCCTTCGAGGCCACCGGCAACCGCGCGCCGGCCATGATCCCGGCCAAGGGCAAGTACCTGTTCAAGGACCTGCGGCTCTGGGCCAAGCACTACGGCGTGCCGCTGTTCTTCCCCCGCGTGTTCCCGGTGAACAGCCTGACCGCCGGCCGCATCGGCTGCGCGCTGCCGCCCGAGCGGGTCGGCGACTGGGCCAAGGCCGTGATGACGGCCTATTGGACCAAGGATGCCGACATCAGTCAGGCCGAGGTGCTCAAGGCCGTGGCCGACGCCGCCGGCTTCGACGGCGCCGCCCTGCTGGCCGCGGCGCAGGAGCAGCCCGCCAAGGACCTGCTGCGCGCCAATACCGACGAGGCCGTGGAACGTGGCGTGTTCGGTGCGCCGACCTTCTTCGTGGAGGGCCAGATGTTCTGGGGCAACGACCGCCTGGTGCTGCTGGAGGATTACCTCAACGGCAAGCTGGGGTCCTGAGGCACGCATGCAGGAAGGCCACGACAGCGGCGCCAAGGTCTGGTGGTATGCCAACGGCAGCCAGCAGCAGGGACCGATCAGCGCGCAGGAGCTGAAGCGCATCGCCGCCGAAGGCGGCCTGCAGCCTAACGCCCTGCTGTGGCGCGAGGGCATGGCGGAATGGATCGCAGCGTCCTCGGTGCGCGGCCTTCTGCCGGCGGCCGAGGTGACGCTCCCGGTCCCTCCGCCCGTCCCTCCGCCTCCCCCGCCCGCCGCGGCTGCGAGAGGCTGGGGCGCCCCGACGGCACCCGAGACCAGCGCTCCGCCGGCCTGGGCCGCCGCCAGCGCTGCCGGCGACGACGCGCCCTGGTTCGCGGTCTCCACCCGCAAGCTGCTGGTGATGTCGTTCTGCACGCTGACGTTCTACAACCTGTACTGGCTCTACCAGAACTGGGTGAAGATCAAGCAGCGTGATCGCAGCGACATCATGCCCATCATGCGCACCATCTTCTCGATCTTCTTCGTCCATGGCCTGTTCAGCCGGGTGCGGGACGATGCACTGGCGGCCGGCCTGCGTCCCTCGTACAGCGCGGGACTGCTGACGGGCCTGTACATCGTGGTTGCGCTGAGCTGGAAGCTGCCGGAACCCTGGGATTGGATCTCGGCACTGGTCGTGCTGGTGTTCATGCCGGTGCAGGCGCTGGCCAACCAGGTCAATGCCAGCGTCGCGCCAGCACACGACCGCAACGATCGCTACAGCGGACTCAACATAACCGGCATCGTGTTCGGCGGCCTGCTGATGGTGATGACCGTGCTGGGCTCGTTCATGATCGAAGAAGAGGAGCCGGAAGAGCCACGGCGCAGGCCGTCCAGCTCCGCACCGGTGGCGCTCGCGGTGCCGGGCAGCCTTCAGGCGTAATCGTCGACCAGGCCAACGCGGTAGAGCCGGCGACCGGTCACCGGCGCCGCTTCATCGGCCAAGCCCCGCGCCTCGCCGCGACGCGAGACCGGCATCGCCGCGACCTGCGAGCGGCCCATGTCCATGCCCTGCCCGTTCAGCAGGCCGCGCAGCTGCGGCAACGACTGCGCCAGCAGCTCACGCGTGGCGGCGTTCGCCGCCTGGAAGGACACATCCGCCAGCGAGCCCTGTGTCTCGATGCGGATGCGGATCGGCCCCAGTTCCTCCGGGTGCAGGTCGATGGTCGCTTCCGACAGCCCTGATTCCGTGGCCCAGTTGACGCGCTCGCTGAGCGAAGCGCTCCAGTCCGGATCGTCCAGCGACAGCGGCGGCAGGGCCGGCGTCGAGGACAGCGGCGCAGCGGGTGCCGCTGTCGCGCTGACGGCGGACTGGGCCGGCAGCGACGCCACCAGGCTGAATGAGGGAGCGGGGGCCGGAGCGTCCGGCTGCGCCTGCAGCAGCGCCTCGGGAATCTCGGGGTTGGCGGCGATCGGCGCTGCGTCCGGCTCGGCCGCAACCGCCATTGCGGGCAGATCGATGACAGCATCGGCGGCAACCGGTGCCGGTTGCGCCTGGGTGGCCGGAGGCGGTGCCATGGCCAGCAACCAGTCCACCAGCCCCGCGCTCGCCGCAGGAGCATCGCTCTCGCCTTCCGGCAAGGGCTCGGCAGCGTCCGTGGCGGGTGGCGCCGCGTCCACGGCATCCGGCAACAGCAGGCTGAACATCGGCAGCAGCGTGGCATCCGCCGCAGCCGGAGCGGCCGCATTCGCAGCGGCCGGCGCCGCCGATGGCGCTGTCACCGCGGGCATGGCCGTCACGGCAGGCTTTCCCGGGCCGCGGCAAAGCGGCGCAGGGCCAGTTCATCCGCGCCGCGCTGCTCGCGGCGCTCGTCCTGGCGCTGCTCACGGCCGCGATAGCAGGCGGCAAGTTGGTCCAGCACGGAAACGTCGCGGCGCTTGAGCAGCCAGGCGGCGCGCTCGGCCTCCACGGCCAGGCGTGCCTCCTCCACCGCCTGCACCTGGAAGCGCTCGGCCTCGCGCAGTCGTCCGAGGAAGGCCTGGCGGTTGAGCATCAGTGCCGCCGTGGGGCCGGCCGGGGCGTTGGCGTATTCGTCGGCGTAGCGGCGCAGCTCCACCAACCGTGCTTCCTGGTCGGCATGGCGGCGCTGTACGTCGGCCAGGCGTCGTGCCGCCTCGTCCTCGCGCTGGTCGGCGAGCGTCTGCAGCGGTACCAGTCGGCGCGAATTCATTCGTTCCCTCAGGTGGTGAGCAGGGCATCCAGTGCGCCGCGGCTGATGTCGAAGCTCGCAGGCTCGCGCACGTCCTGGCGCAGGAATTCCTCGATGCGTGGCCAGCGGGCGATGGCCGCGTCCACGCGGGCGTCGGAACCCTTCTGGTAGGCGCCGATATTGATCAGGTCGCGGTTGCGCTGGTAGGCACTGAACAGTGCCTTGAACTGGCGCATGCGCTGCTGGTGCTCCGGTGCGGTGATCTCGTTGGCCACGCGCGAGATCGAGGCCTCGATGTCGATGGCGGGATACAGGCCGGCATCGGCAATGGCGCGCGACAGCACGATATGCCCGTCGAGGATGCCGCGCGCGGTATCGGCGATGGGATCGTTGGGATCGTCGCCCTCGGTCAACACGGTGTAGAACGCCGTGATCGAACCGCAGCCGTCGATACCGTTGCCGGCGCGTTCCACCAGTGCCGGCAGCTTGGCGAACACCGAGGGCGGATAACCCCGCGTGGTCGGCGGCTCGCCCACCGCCAGGCCGATCTCGCGTTGGGCCTGGGCGAAGCGGGTCAGCGAATCCATCAGCAGCAACACGTGGCGGCCCTGGTCACGGAAATACTCCGCGATGGCGGTCGCCAGGTAAGCGCCGCGCAGGCGCATCAGCGGCGAGCGGTCGGCCGGCGTCGCCACCACCACGGCGCGGCGCAGGCCCTCGGGGCCCAGGTTGTGGTCGAGGAAATCGCGCACCTCTCGGCCACGCTCGCCGACCAGGCCCACGACGATGACGTCGGCCTTGGTGAAGCGGGTCATCATGCCCAGCAGCGTGGACTTGCCCACGCCGGTGCCGGCGAACAGGCCCAGGCGCTGGCCGCGGCCGACGCTGAGCAGGGAGTTGATGGTGCGCACGCCCACGTCCAGCGGCTCGCTGATCGGCGTGCGTGACAGCGGATTGATCGGCGCGCCCTGCAGGCGCGCGTAGCCATTGCAGTCGAGCCGGCCCTTGCCGTCCAGGGGGCGCCCTTCGCCATCGAGCACGCGGCCCAGCAGGCCCTCGCCCACCGCCACTTCGGCGGCGTGACGGATGGGGATCACGCGGGCATTGGGCTTCAGGCCCTGCATGTCGCCGGTGGGCATCAGGAAGGTGCGGTCGCCGGAGAAGCCCACGACCTCGGCCTCCAGGCCGGTGCCGTCGGCATTGGCCACGCGGCAGCGCGCGCCGATCTGCACCTGGCAGCCCACGGCCTCCAGCGTCAGGCCGACGACCCGCTTGAGCGTGCCTTCCACCATCAGCGTGCGCGCATGCGCCACCTGGGCGGACTGCGCCTTCAGGCGACGGCTCAGGAACTTGTTGCGGGAGGCGGCGAATTCACTCATCGGCAGCTCACTCGGATTCACCCATGATGCTCTGCGCCAGGTTGGCCTGGCGGGTATCGAGGCGCGCATCCACCTGCGCGAACTCGCTGGAAACGCGGCAGTCGCCACGCATCAGGCTGCGGTCCGCGATCACGCGCAGCGAGCTGGCCTCCGGCGGCGCCACCAGGTGCTGCTGCAGCAACTCGGCGTCGTCCGGGTGCGCCATCACGCGCAGCTCGCGGCCGGCGCCATCGAGCGCGCCGATAGCCTCGCGCACCACGCCGAGTACGCGCGTGGGGTCCAGTTCCAGCTCCTGCTGCACCAGCCGGCGCGCGACCTCCACGGTCATCGCCACCAGGGTGCGCTCCACTTCCTCGTCGATCTGCGCCAGCGGGCGCGCCAGGTGCGCAACCAGCTCACGCAGGCGCGCGGCTTCGTTGCGCGCCTGCTGCAGGCCGGCGGCGTAGCCTTCGCCATGACCGCGGGCAAAGCCCTCCTGGTAGGCGGCGGCTTCCATCTCGTCCAGCTGCTGCGCGGTATGCAGCACCACGTCTTCCGGGCAGCGGCCCGGGGCGGCGAAAACCGGCGGCTCCCAGCGGGCCGTGGCAAAGGTCTCAGACAAAGTCCTCTCCCTTGCCGCCCAGCGAGATCGTGCCGGCGTCGGCCAGGCGGCGGGCGGCCGCCAGGATTTCCTTCTGCGCCGCCTCGACGTCGGAAACGCGGGCCGGGCCCTTGGCCTCCATGTCCTCCAGCAGCATCTCGCCGGCGCGCTTGGACATGTTCCTGACGAACTTGTCCTTGATGCGGGCATCGGCGCCCTTCAGCGCCATGCCCAGGGTTTCCGTGGACAGATCGCGCAGCAGGGTCTGGATGCCGCGGTCGTCGACCTCGCCGAGATCGTCGAACACGAACATCAGGTCCTGGATGCGCTGCGACAGGTCGGCATCCACTTCGCCGATGCGCGCGACGATGGTCTGCTCCATCGAGGAGTCCATCAGGTTGAGGATGCCGGCTGCCACCTTGAGCCCGCCGACGCTGGAGGACTTGAGGTTGCCGCCGCCGGAGAACTGCTTCTCCATGATCTCGTCGAGCTCGCGCAGCGCCGCCGGCTGGATGCCGTCGAGTCGCGCGATGCGCATCAGCACGTCGCCGCGCATGCGTTCGGGCAGCAGCTCCAGCACCTCGGCGGCCTGGTCGGGATCCAGGTAGGCCAGAACGATGGCGACGATCTGCGGATGCTCGTTGCGCACCAGGTCGGCGACCGCGCGGGTCTCCATCCACTTGAGCGCTTCCAGACCCTTGCTGTTGCGGCCCAGCAGGATGCGGTCGATCAGGCCCGAGGCCTTGTCCTCGCCCAGGGCACCTACCAGCACGCGGCGCACGTAGTCGTCGGCGCCTACGCCCAGCGCGGTCTGGTTGTCCAGCTCCATGACGAAGCGGTCCATCACCTCGTTGGCGCGCTCACGCGAGACATTGGTCAACGAAGCCATGGCCTGGCCAACCTTCTGCACGTCCTTGGCGCCCATGTGCTTGAGCACCTCCGCCGCCTCGGCCTCGCCGAGCGACATGAGGAGGATCGCGGCGCGCTCGGCGCCGCTGATGCCGCCTGCGGGTGTAGTGGCGTCGCCCATCACTCTTGTCCAATCCAGTTCTTGACGACCTGGGCTACACGCTTGGGATCCTGGGTGACGGCACTGCGCGCGGTCTGCAGCTTCTCGTCATAGGGATCCGGCAGGGCGGCGACAGCGCTGCCGCCTGGGCCTCGGCCCAGGGCCACGGGGCCGTCGGAGACCACGCGCACGTCGTCGGCCACCATGCCGGCCGCGCCGCCACCCGACAGCGCACCCTGGGCGGCGCGCGGCGCCAGCGGGGCGGCCAGCAATTGCTTCAGCACCGGGCGCAGCACCGCGAAGATCAGCGCCAGCACGATTAGTGCGCCGCCGAGGTGGCGCAGGCCGTCGCGCAGCTGCGGGTTCTGCCAGATCGGCAGGTCATCGGGGGTGACGGCATCGGGCTGCACGAAGGCCGCGTTCTGCACGCTGAGGCTGTCGCCGCGCTGCTCGCTGAAACCCACGGCCTCGCGCACCAGTGCATTGACCTTGTCCAGCTCCGGCTTGCCGAGCGCCACCATCGTGACCTTCTTGTCGGCCCCGACGCGCGGCACGTAATCCACCAGCACCGCCACCGACAGGCGGCGCACGCTGCCGACCGGCTGGCGCGTGTGGCTCAGGGTGCGGTCGATCTCGTAGCTGCGCGAGCTCTGCTTGCTCTGCGACAGCGGTGCGTCGGCGCTGCCGCTGGCACCGCTGAGCTGGTTCAGCGGCGGGTTGGCGGTCTGCGGCGGCGGCTGGTTGCTGGTGGCGCCGGGAATGCCGGCAGCGGGGCCGGAGGGCGAGCGCTGCTGCTCCTCGGAGGTCTGCTCGCTGCGCACCGTGGCCGAGTCGGGCTTGTAGGTCTCGCGCGCTTCCTCGGTCACGGAGAAATCGAGATCGGCGGTGACCTGGGCACTGACGCGGCCGGCCCCGAGCATCGGCGTCAGCAGTTGCTCGATACGGCGCACGTAGTCGGCTTCCACGCGGCGGGCATAGTCGAACTGCTCGCTGCTCTGGCCCAGCGGGCTACCGCCGTCATCGCGCGTCAGCAGGCGGCCGTTCTGGTCCACCACGGTGACGGCGGAGGGCTGCAGGTTGGACACGCTGCTGGCCACCATATGGACGATGGAGGCCACCTGGTCGGGTTCCAGCGTGCGGCCGGAGTGCAGCTCCACCAGCACCGAGGCGCTGGCGGCCTCGCGATTGCGGGCAAAGGCAGAGGCCTTGGGCAGCGCCAGGTGCACGCGCGCGGCGCGCACCGGCTGCAAGGTGGAGACGCTGCGCGCCAGCTCGGTCTCCAGCGCATGCTGGTAGCGAGCGGTCTCGATGAACTGGCTGGTACCGAAGCCCTGCTCCTGCTGGATCATCTCGAAGCCCTGGGCACTGCCGCGCGGCAGGCCCTGCGATGCCAGCTTGAGGCGTGCTTCGTGAACCTGTGCCGCCGGCACCGAGACGGCGCCGGTGGCGGTATCCACCTGAAAGGGAATCTTGGCGGCGCGCAAGGCCTCGCCGATCTCGGCGGCGTCCTTGTCGGCCAGATTGCCGTAGAGCGGCGCCAGGTCCGGCTTCTGCGACCAGTTGAACACCGTGAAGCCCGCCGCCACCGCGACAGCAACACCGACCAGCATGATCAGCTGGCGCAGCGCGGGGATGTCCTTGAGGCTGCGCGCGGGAGAAGGAAGGGCGAGTTCGGCCATGGCGAGTTAATCCTGTCGCGCAGCGACGCCGCATCCCCTCGCCCCTTGCGGGAGAGGGGGGGACCACCGACGGAGTCGGTAGTGGGGAGAGGGGGAGAAGCAGCCACCGTCGGAGCGATTCATGGCCGTCCTTAAATGGGCATGTTCATGATGTCCTGGTACGCACTGACCAGGCGATTGCGGACTTCGACCATGCCCTTGAACTGCACCTGCGACTTGGCGCCGGCCACCATCACCGAGGCCAGGTCGACGCTCTTGTCACCCATGGCGAAGGCGGTCTGCAGGCGCGAGCTGTCCTGCTGCGCCTGGTTGACGCTGTCCACGGCGGACTTCAGCACCGAATCGAACCCGGCCTTCTGTGCCACCGGCTGCGCCGCCGCGACACCGGCCGGCCGCTGTGCGGTCTGGGCCTGCATCGCGCGGATTTGCGACAGCACGTTGTTGATTCCGATTTCGTTCATCTCGGGCTTCCGGTCCGGTTTGCGGGGTAGGTTGCAAGACCTGTTCCCGCAGGAAACGGGTTTATGGCGCGGTTTTCGGGTGGTAGTTCGTCAAGGTTCTGGCGTCTTGTCTCCTCTCTCCCGCTTGCGGGAGAGGCTTTTGGCTCCAACTCTGGAAGTGACTCAATGTCACTCCCAGGTAAGCCAAAAGCGGGAGAGAGGGTGTCTGTAGCAGTCCGAGGCATGTTGCTTACGTCCAGAGTTACAGAAACCCTCTCGGCAACCGCTCCTGCGTTGCCCTACCTCGGGCATCCATGCCCTCGTCCCCTGCTATCTCAAGCGCTCAGCTGCTCGCCCTCGCCCGCCAGCTCGCGCGTCAGGCCATACTTGCGCAGCTTCTCCACCAGCGTGGTGCGGCGGGTGTTGAGCAGCTTGGCGGCGTGGGCGACGACCCCCTGGGACTGGGCCAGCGCCTGGCGGATCAGCGCCAGCTCGATGCCCTCGATGTGGTCCTTGAGGTTGACGCCTTCCGGCGGCAACGTGCTCAGGGCGGCAATGGCGCTGGCGGTGGACGGCGGCGGCAGCAGGCCGGCGGCGGCCAGCATCGCCTCGTGGCGCTCCTCGGCCGGCTCTTCGGCCGCGGCCAGCGTCGGCTGGCCGGCGCGATAGCGCTGGGGCAGCAACTGGGCGCCGACCGCGGCGCTGGGGTGCAGCACCGCCAGGCGCTCGATCAGGTTGGACAGCTCGCGTACGTTGCCCGGCCAGTGATAGGCCCGCAGCGCATGCACCGCGTCCGGCGCCAGGCGCACCGAACCGTGGCCGTTGCGCTCGTTGCCGGCGATCAGGTCGTCGATCAGCAGCGGCAGATCCTCCAGGCGTTCGCGCAGCGGCGGCATCTCGATCGGGAACACATTCAGGCGGTAGAACAGGTCTTCGCGGAACGTGCCCTTGACGATGGAGTCCTCGAGGTTGCGGTGGGTGGCGGCGATCACTCGCACGTCGCAGCGCACGCTGCGGTTGGAGCCAACGCGCTCGTAGGTGCGCTCCTGCAGGGCGCGCAGGATCTTGACCTGCATCGGCAGCGACATGTCGCCGATCTCGTCCAGGAACAGCGTGCCGCCGTCAGCCATCTCGAAGCGGCCCTTGCGCGAGGTGATGGCGCCGGTGAACGCGCCCTTCTCGTGGCCGAACAGCTCGCTCTCCAGCAGTTCGGACGGGATCGCGCCGCAGTTGACGGCGACGAAGGGCTTGTCACGGCGCGTCGAGCAGGAGTGGACGGCGCGGGCCACCACTTCCTTGCCGGTGCCGGACTCGCCGGTGATCAGCACGGTGGTATCGAAGCCGGCGACCTGCTCGATCAGGCGGCGCGTGCGGCGGATCGCCGGCGAGTTGCCGGTGGGGCCGGCCAGGCGCATCGACTGCTGGTGCAGGTCCATGCGCAGCAGGCTGGCGCGGCGCAGGATCTCGTGCAGCTGGGGGTACTTCACCGGGTAGTCCAGCGACATGCAGGCGCTGGCATCCAGGTTGTGGCGCTGCATGGCCGCCTCGTGGCGCGGCTGCAGCACCAGCAGCGGCGGGTGGTAGCGGTCGCGCTTGAGCCAGTCGACGAAGGCGCCGAAGCCGGCCTCGTCGGCGGTGTCACCCACCACCACGGCCAGCCAGTCCTGCTGGCGCTGCTGCGCCAGGTTCAGTTCGGCGACCGACTCCACCATCACGGGGCTGTGGTCGATGAACTGCAGGATCGCGCCCAGCGTCTGCAGGCGCGAGGCATCGGAATCAACCACCAGGACGCGGGATTCAGACATTGGCTTCTCCGCGGGAGAACTCACGCAGGAGCTGGGCGATGTTGTGCTCATAGTCCTGCTTGTTGATGAAACCGTCGGCACCCGACTGGGCGGCGAATTCGCGGTGCGCGGCATCGTCGTAGTGGCTGGCGATCACCACGCGCGGCGGGTGATCCTGGGCCTTGATCAGGCGCGTGGCCTGCAGGCCGCCCATGCCGGGCATGGCCAGGTCCATGATGATCAGATCGGGGCGGATTTCCTCGGCCAGGCGCACGGCGTCGTAGCCGTCGTAACCCTCGCCGACGACCTCGACCTGCGTGCCGGCCAGAAGATGGCGTGCCAGCACGACGAAGGCCTTGTTGTCGTCGATTAGCAATGTCCTGAGAGTAGTCATGTCCTGCTCCTTGCGTCCTGCTTCTGTGGTGTCAGCCCGCCCATCCGGCGGCTCGGGGTGAGGGTGCGGCGCGCTCCTTGGCGGGCGCGATCTTCATGGCTTCGCGGTACTTGGCGACGGTGCGGCGGGCAACGCGGATGCCCTGGCGGGCCAGCAGCGCGGCGATGTCGCCGTCGCACAGCGGCGCGCCGCGGCCTTCGCCGTCGATGATGCGGCGGATCATGGCCTTCACCGCGGTGCCGGAGGTCTCGCCGGCCAGGCCGGTGATCTGGCTGGGGAAGAAGGCCTTCAGCTCGTACACGCCCCAGGGGGTCTGCACCCACTTGTTGCTGGTCACGCGGCATACGGTGGACTCGTGCATGGCGATGGCCTCGGCCACCTCGCGCAGCGTCAGCGGCGCCATGCCGACTTCACCGCGCTCCAGGAAGGCCTGCTGGCGCTGGAAGATCACGCGCGCCGTGCGCAGCAGCGTCTGGTGGCGGATCTCCAGGCCGCGCACCAGCCAGCGCGCTTCCTGCAGCTGGTCGCGCAGGCCCTTGTGGGTGCCGGTCTGGGTCATCAGACGCTCGTACAGCTTGTTCACCCGCACACGCGGCAGGCGTTCGGCATTCAGCTCCACCTTCCAGGCGCCGGCCATGCCGGTCACCATCAGGTCGGGGGTCACGGCCTCGGCCGGCGCGGACAGCGCGGCGGCGGGCTTGGGGTTCAGCGTGCGGATCAAGGCCACGGCCTGCCCGATCTCGGCGCGGCTCACGCCCAGCAGCTGCTGCAGCTCCTGCGTGCGCTGGGCGGCCAGCAGTTCCAGCGCGCCGGCGGCCAGGAACTCGGCCAGGTCACGGCCGGGGGTGCGCTCCGGCAGCATGCGGATCTGCAGGCACAGGCACTCGGCGAGGTTGCGGGCGGCAAAGCCGGTGGGCTCCACGCCCTGCACCTTCTCCAGCACCATCTCCACCTCGTCCAGGCCGGCGGCGAAGTTGGGGCCCAGGCGGGCGATGATCGAATCCAGCGGCTGCTCCAGGTAGCCGTTGTCGTCGATGGCCTCGATGATCGCCTCGGCGATCAGGGCCTCGCGGCGGCCTTCGATGGTCAGGCGCAGCTGCTCCAGCGCGGACATGCGGGCGTCGGTATGGGCGGCGGCGGCATGGCGCTCCTCCCAGGGGCGGTCGTCGTCGTCGGAGGGCTCGCCGCCGGACCAGCTCTCGGCGCTGCTCCAGTCGAAGTCGGCCTCGACCTTGTCGTGGGCGGCGGCGTCCATGCCGGTGACTTCCTCGTGGACTTCCGCAGCCGGCGCGGTCTCCAGCGGGGCGGCCTCGTCGGCGGAGGATTCACCCTCCTCCTGCTCCAGCATCACATTGCTTTCCAGCGCCTCGCGCAGTTCCTGCTCGAGCTCCAGCGAGGACAGCTGCAGCAGCCGGATCGACTGCAGCAGTTGCGGCGTCATCGCCATGTTCTGGCTGGTCCGCATGTTCATGTTGGGCTTCATTTGTTCTCTCCTCGCCTCATTCACCGTGAGGCCATAGTTGGCGAGGATGGCTTACGCCCGTAGCGGAACATTCCTTACGTGTTGTAGGGATTTACCTTACCCATGACGGTTTTCTGACGCGCGCCAGGGCTGGCCGGGAAAAGTCTGGGCCTTTCAAGTGCTTGTCTGGATTGAAGATCGCAGTGCAACAACGGGGCCCGTGCCACGGGCCACCCCATCCCTGTCGGAAAAAACTACTGGTCGGGGTCAGGGTGGCGAGGGCCGCGATCCACCCACTGCAGGTTCCGGACCGGGCCGCGGACGGCGGAAAGGTGTCACCGCCGGGGCCGCAGCCCCGGCTGGCCCCGCTACCGGGGCTTTACCGAGCGCTCGTCGGTACCCAGGGCGTTGCTGCAGCGCAGGGTGTACGCGTACTCCGCCGACAGCGGCCCCAGCGGGCGCACGAAGCTGATGCGCTGGCGCCCGCGCGTGTCCAGCACCCCGGACCAGGGTTGATACAGCGCGGCCTGGCCGTCGCTGGAAGCCACGCAACTGGCCGCGTAGGGAAAGCTCCAGATCAGCTCGCCGCTGACAGCCACGCCGAAGCGCAGATCCGCCACCGGCACGCCGGGGTTACCGACAAAAACATCGCTGGCGAAGATGAAATAGCTCTCCGCCTGCGGCGGCCGCGTGCCGACCTCGCTGCCGTCGGTGACGCGGAAGTCCTTGAGGACGACGTAGGTCACGCCGTCATTGCCGTCGCAGGTCAGGCGGTAGCCGTACATTCCGGTGTGCTGCAGCGTCATGGTCTGGCTGCCGTCGGCGCCGGGCGCCGCGGGCAGCAGGTAGTCACTGGCCGGCACGCTGGAACTCAGCACGCAGTTGCCGGCGCGGCGGATGCTCCAGCGTGCGGTCACCACCTCGCCCAGCCGCCGCCACTCGATCTGCGGATCGAGCTCCAGCTTCACCACCGGCTTGAGCACCTGGGCCTGAGAGACCACCGGCAGCAGCAGTGCCAGCGCCATGAGCAAAATCTTCTTCATCTGCAGCTCCCCCGACCTGCAGCCGCGGCGTTGCGGCCTCCCATACTGCCCCGGCCGGGTCCCGGAGGGCAAAAACTACCACTGCGTCCCCCGGGTCCGATCATTACCATTCTGTGACAAGCCGCCGCGGTGTACGGCAGGCCGGCACGGCGATCCCCGCCGTCGCCAGAAAGACCGGTGCAGCAAGCCTCGCTGCCACCCCAGAGGAGAGTCATGGTGTCCAGATTCATCCCCGATGGCTGCGGCCGTCTCGCGCTCGCATTGCTGCTGGCCGGCCTCGCCGCCTGCCATAGCAGCTCCTCCGTGGCCCCCGGTGGCCAGACCGGCAATCCCGAGCCGATTCCCGAGGAGAAGCCCTCCATCGACGGCCAGCTCGGCCTGGACCTGACGCCCGGCACCTGCGATCCGCTGGACCCTAACTACTGCACCTTCCCCTGGCCCAACGACTTCTTCACCGTGGCCGACGCCAGCATGGACACCGGCCGCCGCCTGAACCTGCAGCTGGCCGCCATGCCGCGCAACATCCTGCTCAAGCCGATCACCCCGACCGACTGGAACAAGAACGACGGCTTCTCTCCCGGCAACGCGATCCTCACCCGCATCCCCGGCGTGGACCTGGCCAAGACCGGCGCGGTGCCCATCACCGACATCGAGGCCAGCCTGCGCGCCGACCAGCCGATCGTGGTGATTGACGCCGACACGCTGGAGCGCCACCTGATCTGGTCGGAGATGGACGCCAACCTCACCAAGTCCGGCGTCTGCGACCTGCCGGACCCGCTCACCGTCGTCACCGGCCTGCTGGAGCTGGACCAGCTCACCAGCCTGCTACGCACGGTGGAGTCGATCTGTGACCTCGTGCCGCTGCCGGAGAATCCGCTGGCCGACCCGGGCCCGGCGCTGATCGTGCGCCCGGCCAAGAATTTCGAGGAAGGCCACCGCTACATCGTGGCCATGCGCAACATGAAGAACGCTGAGGGCGAGATCATCGAGCCCTCCCCGGCCTTCCGCATCTTCCGCGACAACCACAAGAGCGGACGCGCCGCGATCAACCAGCGCCGCCCGCACATGGAAGATCTCTTCGCCACGCTCGGCAAGGCCGGCATCAAGCGCTCCGAGCTCTACCTGGCCTGGGACTTCACCGTGGCCAGCGAGCGCAACCTCAGCGAACGCGCGCTGAAGATCCGCGACACCGCCTTCGCCGACCTGGGCAACGCCGCGCCGCCGTTCACCGTCGATGAAGTCACCGACTTCAACGTCGAGCAGAACGCCACCATCGCCCGCCAGGTCAAGGGCACTGTCACCGTGCCCAAGTTCCTCACCGGCTCCGGCGCCCCCGGCTCGCGCTTCAACTACAGCGGCAGCACCGACGGCCTGCCGACGCAAAGCGGCACGATGAGCGCCACCTACACCTGCCGCATCCCGCGCGTGGCCTTCGGCAACGCCGCCAATGCCGCCGAGGCCACCGGCGTCAATACCGTGCGCCCCACGCTCTACGGTCACGGCCTGCTCGGCAGCCAGGGCGAGGTCGGCGGCGGCCACATCGGCGACACCGCCCAGAACCAGCGCCTGATGTTCTGCGCCGCGGACTGGATCGGCATGTCCGAGGGCGACGTCTTCAACGTGCTGACGCTGCTGCTCGACATGAGCAACTTCACCACGCTGACCGACCGCGGCCAGCAGGGTTTCCTCAACTGGATGTTCATCGGCCGCGCGCTGATCAACGAGCAGGGCTTCTGCAGCAACGCCGCCTTCCGCGTCGGCGACCGCTGCGTGATCGACCGTGGCGAACTGTTCTATGACGGCAACTCCCAGGGCGGCATCATGGGCGGCTCGCTGGTGGCCCTGTCGCCGGACATCCGCGCCGGCGTGCTCGGCGTGCCGGGCATGAACTACTCGACGCTGCTGCAGCGCTCGGTGGACTTCGACACCTACGCCGCGTTCTTCTACACCGCCTACCCCGCCTCGCTGGACCAGGCCTTCACGCTGGCGCTGATCCAGATGCTGTGGGACCGCTCGGAGATGAACGGTTACGTGCAGCACCTGCGCGCCAACGAGCCCTACCCCAACACGCCGCCCAAGCGCGTGCTGCTGCACCCGGCCTTCGGCGACCACCAGGTGTCGATGACCACCGCCGAGGTCGCCGCCCGCACCATTGGCGCCAAGGTCCACTGCCCCGCCGTGGTCGGCGGCTCGCGCACGCAGCGCGGCCCCGCCGTGTTCCCCGGCGTGCATCCGCTGGTGGAGATGGACCCGGACGGCCTGGGCATCCACCGCCGCCACCACGACGACGAGCCCTACTACGGCATCCCCTGCATGACCTACCCGCACAACGGCTCGGCGCTGGTGGTCTGGGACAGCGGCCCGCTGCTGAAGATGGACGGCACCTCGAACCCCGACGGCGTCGCCACGCCGCCGATCGACAACCGCCCGCCGCGTCCGGAACTGGGCTACGGCGCCGACCCGCACAGCTTCCCGCGCAAGGATCCCCGTGCGCAGGACCAGAAGGGCGAGTTCCTGAAGCCCAACGGCCGCGTCATCAACGTCTGCGGCAACGAGCCCTGCGCCGTGCGCGGCTTCGACCCGTCGCCCTGATGCCCTGGTAGCTGCAACAAAAAAGCCCGCCTACATGGCGGGCTTTTTATTGAGCCGCAAGAGCGCTTTCTTGCCAGGAAACGTCATCCACCCTATCCCCAGCGAGCCGGTAGACGTACCGAACTCCGCCGACGTCATGTCCCCATGACGGAAAAGAGTCATATCCAAGGGCTGTTCCGAGTCGATATGACTTAGTTTTCCTTGGGAAAAGCCACCCTAGAAGGCCCTTCCTTTCCTGAGGGATTGCGATGAACGCAGGTGCCGGCTCCAATCCAGCTACTACTCCAATGCAATACTTCAGCTCATCCGGCCAAAAGAATTGGGAATCCTCAAGCATGCCCGCAAGATCATCTGTCTGCACAATGACATACCCACCTTTCGACTGTTCAAGATACTGAGCGAACTGCACGATGAGGGGTGCCACATGCGTCCCTAGAGTACGGATGAGCTGCGCCTCTCGAGACGACAACGTCTGCAACGCTTTATTCTTTTCTGCGATCAATATCCATTGCGACTCAGAATCATCTTGGTCGTCACCTGACTTATCAGCTTTTAAGTCTTCTTCCGTAAAAAGTGCAGTCCAAAATGCCGGAAGGTGGTACTTCTGCAGCAAATACCCAAAGCCCTGATCGACGCCATCTACCTCGATGTCTTGTGAGGACATCGCATTGGTAGTGAAAAGATGCGCATAGCTTCCCATGAGCAGATCCTAAGATTTACTGGCGTGGCCTGCCGCTGTTCTTCATATTTTCCAGCATGGCACCCATCTTCTCGTGCACCAGGTTGATCGCCTTCAGCGGCCGCAGCAGGACCTTGAAGTCCTCGATGTGGCCTTCGTCGTTCCAGCGGATCATGTCCACGCCGTTGACCGCGATGCCGTCGATCTCCACCGAGAACTCCAGCACCGCTTCGTTCTTCGACACCACCTCGCGAACGTAGCGGAAGCTGTCGTTGAACAGCACGTGGAAGGCCCCGGCGAGGTACAGCTTGGTGATCGCCTTGCCCACCTGGGGCGTATGCACCACCGGGGAGTGGAACACGACATTGTCCGCGAGCAGGCCATCCAGCCCAACAATGTCCTGCTTCTTCGCGACCTCGTGCCAGCGTGCCAGGGTATCCAGCGCCATCGTCATCTCCTGCTATTTGCGCGGCTCGCCGCCGCCGAAACTGTAGGGCGCGGGAAACGGCGTGACCTTGCCACCCTCGCCGAGGATACGCGCCGTGCCCTGCTTGTTGACCTCGTCGATGCGGATCACCGCATGAACCGGCACGTAGAAGCGCTCCACGTTCTCGAATTCGTTCTTGAGCTTTTCCTCGCCCGGGTCCACGACGATGCTGCTGCGCTCGCCGAACACCAGCTTGCCGATTTCCACGAAACCCAGCATGGAACCATGGCTGACTTCCCTCGCATAGACCTCGTAGGCCTGGTCGCGGTTGGTGAACTGGATGCGGTAGAGGCGGGATTTGGCGGGCATGGGGCTGGCAAAGCTGGCGATCAGACGATTTTACGCAGGTATCCCCTCTCCCCGCTTGCGGGGAGAGGGCTAAGGTGAGGGGCAACGCGCTCGCGTCAATCAGATGAAGCCGGAGTGCCGGCGACTACGCCGGTCAGGCGCTGTTGATCTTTGAAGGTTTATTTCGCCCAAGGGCGAGTTACTTCTCTTTTCTTGTGAAAAGAGAAGTAACCAAGAGAAACACACCCTCCATCCGCGGCCCCGCTGAGGCGGGGCAACCTGCACGGTGGTCGGCTGCGACGGGTCGGGCCCACAGGCCATCCATGGCCTGAGGCCCCTCGGCCGGACATCCTGTCCGGCTCGACCCTGCGCCCGACCACCAGGCGGGCGCTTCTAGAAGGGGCCCGAACGTCACAAGCATTCGCTGCGCTCATTCAAGCGCACAAGCCATCCAAGATCTGCGAGTGTTCTCCCTCTCCCCTCGTGGGAGAGGGGCAGGGGAGAGGGTTTCTGTAGAAGTGAAATGTGATCGCCCAACCGTTCGCCCTGAGCCCGTCGAAGGGTGAACGCGGTTCGCCAGCCAAGCCCCGCAAAAATACGGAACTCCGTTAGGTCCCCAGAGCCCCCAAACCTAAAATATCCCCATGAGCCCAGGTGCACCTCGGGCTACAGGCGCAAGGCTCCGCGCCGGCACAGACGGTTCGGCAGACAACCGAGTAGGGCTCTGCCGCTGCATCCGCGAAAAGGTCCTGGGACCGTCTGGCTCT
>JBPOHT010000031.1:0-102527 GCA_052035235.1 Pseudomonadota bacterium
GGCATTGGCCGCGACATCGCATTGGCCATGGCGCGCGAAGGTGCCAAGGTGGTGGTCAATGACATCGGCGCTTCGGTCTCTGGCGAAGGCCAGGACGCGGGGCCCGCACAAAAAGTCGTCAACGAGATCGTCGCTCTGGGTGGTCAGGCTGCGGCCAACACCGACAGCGTGTCCGACGCCGCAGGCGCAGCGCGCATCATCCAGACCGCCATCGACCACTTTGGCCGCATCGATGTGGTGGTCAACAACGCGGGCATCCTGCGTGACCGCTTCTTCCACAAGATGAGCGTGGACGCATGGGACGCCGTGCTCAAGGTGCATTTGTACGGCGCCTACTACGTCAGCCGCGCTGCGTCCACGCACTTCAAGGAGCAGGAAAGCGGCAACTACATCCACATGACCTCCACCTCGGGGCTGGTGGGCAACTTCGGCCAGGCCAACTACTCGGCGGCCAAGCTGGCGCTGGTAGGCCTGTCCAACACCCTGGCGCAGGAAGGCCGCAGCAAGAACGTCCACGTCAATACCATCGCACCGATCGCGGGCAGCCGCCTGACCGAGACGGTGCTGCCGCCGGAGCTGATCGATGCGCTGAAGCCGGAGTACGTCAGCCCGCTGGTCGGCTGGCTCTGCCACGAGGACTGCAAGGAAACCGGCGGCCTGTTTGAAGTGGGCGCCGGCTATCACGCCAAGCTGCGCTGGGAGCGTACGCGCGGGCACTCATTCAAGGTCGGCCGCGGCTTCGGCCCGGAAGAAGTAGCCAAGAACTGGGCCAAGGTCACCGACTTCAAGGACGGCGAGTACCCGACCAACATCAACGAGTCGATGGCGCCGCTGCTGTCGAACATGAGCGCGAAGTCGCTGGGCGGCAACGAGTTCATCGACCTGGACGAGGCCTCCAGGTCCAAGGTGACGCTGGAGTCCTCCTACGACCAGCGCGACCTGGCGCTGTATGCCCTCGGCGTCGGTGCGGCCAACAACCCGCTCGACGACAAGGAGCTGGCCTATGTCAACGAGCTGAAGGGCGACAAGTTCTACGCGCTGCCGACCTATGCCGTGATGCCGCCGATGAACGCCATGCTGGCCCTGGCCAAGGAAGGCAAGCAGCCGGTCAAGGGCTTCAACTTCGGCTTCGAGCGCGTGCTGCACGGTGAGCAGTACACCGAACTCAAGCTGCCGCTGGCGCCCAAGGGCAAGCTCAAGAGCACCTTCCGCATGAAGGCCGCCTACGACAAGGCGCCGAATGCCGTCGTGATCATGGCGGTGTCCACCACCGACGAGACCGGCGAGGAAGTGGCCTACAACGAGATCACCACCTTCGTCCGCGGCGCGGGCGGCTGGGGCGGTGACCGTGGCCCCTCGCAGGACGTGAACGTGCCGCCGGCGCGCGAGCCGGATGCGGTGGTCGAGGAGAAGACCGACCCCAACCAGGCCCTGCTGTACCGCCTGTCCGGCGACTGGAATCCGCTGCACGTGGACCCAGCCTTTGCCAAGGCCTTCGGCTTCGACAAGCCGATCCTGCACGGCCTCTGCACCTACGGCCACGTTGGCCGTCATGTGATCAAGAGCTTCCTCAACAACGATCCGCGCCGCTTCAAGAGCATCAAGGTGCGTTTCGCCGAGAGCGTGTTCCCGGGTGAGACCCTGGTGACGCGCATGTGGAAGGAGTCCGAGACGCGCATCATCTTCGAGACCAAGGTCAAGGAGCGCGACAAGGTCGTCATCAAGGGCGCGGCGGTGGAGCTCTACGAGCAGATCCCGCAGCGCAAGGCGCCGGTCAAGGCCGTGGCCGCCGCGGCTGCTCCGGCGGCCGCCAGCGGCCCGGTGTCGGCGGATGTGTTCAGCGCGATCGGCAAGCATCTGGTGGCGAACAAGGGCCTGGGCGACCAGATCAAGACGGTGTTCCAGTTCCAGCTGAAGTCGCCGGATTCCAGCTGGTACCTGGACCTGAAATCCGGCAATGGCGAGGTCCAGCAGGGCAACGCGGCCGCGGCCGACGTCACCCTGGAGCTGAGCGAGGACGATTTCATCGCCATGTCTACCGGCAAGGCCGACCCGAACAAGCTGTACTTCGGCGGCAAGATGAAAGTCAGCGGCAACGTCATGGCCTCGCAGAAGCTCGGCTTCCTGCAGAAGCTGGACCCCAAGCTGCTGGCGGAAGCCGTGGCCGCCCGCGCCGGTGCCGCACCGGCCGCCGCTCCGGCCGCGGCAGCCAGCGGCCCCGGCTCGGCCGACATCTTCGCTGCGATCGGCAAGCACCTGGCGACGAACAAAGGCCTGGGCGATCAGATCAAGACCCTGTTCCAGTTCAAGCTGACCGATCCCGACAGCGCCTGGCACCTGGACCTGAAGTCCGGCGACGGCACGGTGAAGCAGGGCGATGCCGCCAGCCCGGACGTGACGCTGGAATTGAGCGAGGATGACTTCATCGCCATGTCCACCGGCAAGGCGGACCCGAACAAGCTGTACTTCGGCGGCAAGATGAAGGTCAGCGGCAACGTCATGGCCTCGCAGAAGCTCGGCTTCCTGCAGAAGCTCGATCCGAAGCTGCTGGAAGAAGTCGTGAAGGCACGAGGCGCCGGCGGCGCCGCGGCGCCGAAGGCTGCGGCTGCGGCCGCACCGGCGGCGGCCAAGCCGGGCCGCGGCGGCGAGATCTTCGCCGCCCTGCAGCAGCGACTGGGCAGTGATCCGAAGGCCGTCAACGGCCTCAAGGGCCAGGTGATCCGCTTCAACCTGAAGAGCCCCGAGGCCAGCTGGCTGGTGGACCTCTCCGGCCAGGCGCCGAAGGTGGAGCAGGGCGTGGCCGGTGAAGCCAATGCCGTGTTCGGCATCGCCGACGAGGACCTGGTGGCCCTGGTCAAGGGCGAGGCCCAGGTGCAGGACCTGTACCAGCGCGGCAAGTTGCGCGTGGACGGCGACGTCCGCCTGGCGCAGGAACTGTCGGTGTTGAGCAAGCTGATCTGAACCCACCCGAACGAAAACCGGAGAAACACATGAAACGTCGCGTCAATGTCATCGGCGTGGGCATGACCAAGTTCGCCAAGCCCGGCGCCAGCCCCGAGTACTACGAGATGGCCAAGGAGGCCGGCACCAAGGCACTGGCCGATGCCGGCATTGCCTACAAGGACGTGCAGCAGGCCTATGTCGGCTATGTCTACGGCGACTCCACCTGCGGCCAGCGTGCGGTCTACGAACTGGGCCTCACGGGCATTCCCGTGGTCAACGTCAACAACAACTGCTCCACCGGCTCCACCGCGCTGTGGCTGGCGCGCCAGGCGATCGAGAGCGGTGCCGCCGAATGCGTGCTGGCACTGGGCTTCGAGAAGATGGAGAAGGGTGCGCTGGGCAACAAGTTCGACGACCGCGAGCCGCCGATGGGCCGCCACGCCCAGGTCATGATCGACGTGCAGGGCATGAGCGCCGCACCGCCTGCCGCGCAGATGTTCGGCGGCGCCGGCCGCGAGTACCGCTTCCAGCACGGCACCAAGAAGGAGACCTTCGGCAAGATCTCCGAGAAGGCCCGCGATCACGCCAGCCGCAACCCGTATGCCCTGTTCGGCCAGAAGCTGAGCCTGGCCGAGATCATGGCCTCCGAGGAGGTCTTCGATCCGCTGACCCGCTTCCAGTGCTGCCCGCCGACCTGCGGCGCCGGTGCCGCAATCCTTTGCTCCGACGAATTCGCCAAGAAGCATGGAATTTCCAAGCCGGTGTACATCGCCGCGCAGTCCATGACCACCGACTACGCCAGCAGCTTTGACGAGCGCAGCCTGATCAAGATGGTGGGCTACGACATGACCAAGGAAGCCGCCCGCCAGGTCTACGAGGCCAGCGGCATCGGCCCCGAGGACGTGCAGGTGGTGGAACTGCACGACTGCTTCACAGCCAACGAGCTGCTGACCTATGAAGGCCTGGGCCTCTGCCCCGAGGGCGGCGCCGAGAAATTCATCTGGGACGGCGACAACACCTATGGCGGCAAGGTGGTGACCAATCCCTCGGGCGGCCTGCTGTCCAAGGGACATCCGCTGGGCGCCACCGGCCTGGCCCAGTGCACCGAGCTGGTCTGGCAGCTGCGCGGCACCGCCGATGCCCGCCAGGTGCAGGGCGCCAACATCGCCCTGCAGCACAACCTCGGCCTGGGCGGCGCCTGCGTCGTGACCCTGTACCGTCGGGACTGACCCTCTTCATCGAGAGTGACGCAAGTCGCGTCACTCCCTCCACAACAACTTCCTTATCCACCTGGAGTAACACCCATGAGCGCCTCCGCGTTCCTCAAGAAGCTGCCCGCCGCCTTCAATGCCGATGCCGCTTCCGGCACCGATTGCACGATCCAGTTCAACATCTCCACGCCGGCCCATGTCGTCATCAAGGGCGGCAGCTGCAACGTGGTCGAAGGCACCGCCGCGGCCCCGGAACTCGCCGTGACGATGGAAGACGATGACCTGGTGGCGCTGCTGAAGGGCGAGCTGAACGGCATGACCGCCTTCATGACCGGCAAGCTGCAGGTCGACGGCGACCTGATGCTGGCCCAGCGCATGGGCAACTTCTTCGACGCCTCGAAGCTGGCCTGATGCCGGCCACCGCCACCGCGGCAGAGGCCTGGTGGCAACGCCTGCCGGAGGATTTCTTCCGGCAGGCGGACGGCACCGAACTCGACGCCGACCATCGCTTCAAGGTCGGCGCCAGTGCCGCGCTGGACCGGGCCTTGCGCTCGG
Organism: Pseudomonadota bacterium; assembly: GCA_052035235.1. GTDB lineage: Bacteria > Pseudomonadota > Gammaproteobacteria > Nevskiales > Nevskiaceae > Solimonas_A. The sequence goes on from JBPOHT010000031.1 coordinate 4,710, forward strand.
TGCTCGGCGTTGCGGTCACCGCAGCCCTGGGGCGCAGTTTCCTGACGCCTGAACGCATCCACGAGCAGATGCGGCTGATGCAGCCGCACGAAGCGCTGGCGGATACGCACGACAGCGAGACGGTCTTCGGACGCTCGCGCCAGGGCATCCACGTGGAGCAGTTGAAGCCCCGCGTGCTGTCCTACCGACCCTTCGGGGTGAATTACCGGCTGCTGCGCTTCGACAGCGGCCATCAGCCGCTGAATCCGGAGCTGGCGCAGCGCTACGCGCGCAGCTTCCGCAACCGCAGCGGCTATGCCCAGTACTGGTTCCACCGCGGCAAGCCGCGCCCGACGCTGGTCATGGTCCACGGCTTCGGCGTGGATGCCTATTGGTTCAACGCGCAGATGTTCTCGCTGCGCTGGTTCTACAAGCAGGGCTACGACGTCCTGCTCTACACCATGCCGTTCCATGGCTACCGCGTGGAGCGGGGCGACTGGTTCAGCGGCTACGGCCTGTTCGCCAACGGCTTGCCCTGCTTCAACGAGGCCATCGTCCATGCGGTGCGCGACCTGCGCGTGCTGCTGGACTTCCTGGAGCGCCGCGGCGCTCCGAAGATGGGAGTGTCTGGGCTGTCGCTGGGTGGCTATACCTCGGCGCTGCTGGCCACGGTCGATCCACGGCTGGCGTTCTGCATCCCGAATTCGCCGGTGGCCAGCATCGTGGACATCGCGCGCGAATGGCAGCCCACCGGCACGCTGATGGGCGCTACGCTGGAGCGTGCCGGCGTCAGCCTGGCCGATCTGCGCCATGCCTTGGCGGTGCACAATCCGCTGACCTATGCGCCGAAGATCAATGGCGACAAGGTGCTGGTGATCGGCGGGGCAGGCGACCGCTTCACGCCACCGCGCCACGTGCGCCTGCTGCACGAGCATTTCCCCGGCAGCCACCTGCACTGGTTCCCGGGCAATCACCTGCTGCACCTGCACCAGGGCAAGTACCTGCGCCGCATGAAGGTCTTCATGGACCGGCATTGCGGTCTCGACGGTTTCTGAGAAGGAGCGCCTCATGAAGTGCTATGCCATTGCCGAGATCGTCGTCACTGACCGCGCCTGGGTGAAGGACTACATCCAGAAGGTCACGCCCATGGTCGAGGCGCACGGTGGGCGCTACCTGGCGCGCACCGGCAAGGTCGAGAAGCTGGAGGGCGAGCGGCCCTTGCCGCATACCTTCCTGGTCCTGGAGTTCCCGTCGCGCGAGGCGGCCCATCGCTTCTACCAAAGCCCCGAGTACCAGCCGTTCCGCGAGGCGCGCCTGGCCGGTTCCACCGGAGACTTCGTGCTGGTGGAGGGCGAGGACGCCAGCCGGGTAGCGCGCGTCGCCGACTAACGATGCGATCATGCCGTCCGGCTTCCTACAATCCGCTGTCCTGAACCCCATTCCATTGGAGTCCCCATGTCGCTGAACCCCCTCCTGGCCGGCATCCGCGTGCTGGACCTGTCGCGCCTGCTGCCCGGCCCCTTCGCCACGCTCTACCTGGCCCAGCTCGGCGCCGAGGTGATCAAGATCGAGGAGCCCAACGGCGGCGACTACGCGCGCCTGACGCCGGAGATGTTCGAGGTGGTCAACGGCGGCAAGAAGTCCGTGACCCTGGACCTGCGCAAGGTCGAGGACGTGGCGGCATTCAAGGAGCTGGTGAAAAGCGCCGACGTGGTGATCGAGTCCTTCCGCCCCGACGTGATGGGCAAGCTGGGCTGCGACTACGAGACCTTGCGGGCCATCAACCCGAAGCTGGTGTTCGCCTCGCTGACCGGCTACGGCCATACCGGCCCGTACCGCAACCGTCCGGGCCACGACATGAACTACCGCGGCTACGCCGGCGAGCTGAGCCAGACCGGCGCGGCAGGCGATGCTCCCTCCGCCGGCAACTTCCAGGTGGCCGACCTGGCCGGCGGCGCGCTGACCTGCGTGGTCGGCATCCTGGCGGCCGTGATCGGCGCCCGCGCCTCGGGGCAGGGCAGCTTCGTGGACGTGGCGATGATGGACGGCACCCTGGCCCTGCAGGTACTGACCCTGGCTGGTATGCGCAGCACCGGCAAGCCGGCACAGCGCGGTGGCGACATCCTCTCGGGCGCCACGCCCAACTACCGTATCTACGAGACCGCCGACGGCAAGCACATTGCCTGCGGCGCGCTGGAGTACAAGTTCTTCGCCAACGTCTGTCAGATGGTTGGCCGACCGGACCTGCTGAAGATGCCCTTTGCCGTGGGCCCCAAGGGCGAGCCGCTGCGCCAGGGCCTGGCGGAGCTGTTCAAGTCCAGGACCCGCGACGAGTGGGAAGCCCTGCTGGCCGACGGTGACACCTGCATTTCCGCGATCCTGGACATGGACGAGGTGCTGGCCAACCCGCAGGTGCAGGCCCGCGGCATCGTGCAGCAGCAGAACGGCAAGCCGGTGTTCGCCAATCCCATCCAGTTCAGCCATGCCAAGACCCTGAACGGCGCCAGCCCGAAGCTGGGTGAGCACAACCAGGAAATCCTGGGGCGCTAGCTGTGAAAAGCCGGGGTGACGCCATCCATGGCGGAGCCCCGGCAGCCTGAGGACGCCCCGGCCGGGCCACTCGTGGCCCGGAACTCATGGAACGGATGTACACCGGGCGTCCATTCAACCTCTCCCAATGGGTGGTGCGACTGGCACGGAAGCTGTTTATCCTTCCGAAGTTCATCAGAAGGAAAACCCTCGCCATGCCGAACTCCCGCCCGTTCAAGCGCCTGCTCGTCGCCAACCGTGGTGAGATTGCCATCCGCGTGATGCGGGCCTCTGCCGAGCTCGGTATCGAGACCGTAGCGATCTATTCGGAAGAAGACCGCTTCGCACTGCACCGTTTCAAGGCGGACCAGAGCTACAAGGTGGGGCAGGCGGGCAAGCCGCTGGCGGCCTACCTGGATATCGAGGGCATCCTGGCCGTGGCCCGCGAGGCCGGCGTGGATGCGATCCACCCGGGCTATGGCTTCCTCTCCGAGAACCCCGACTTCGCCGAGGCCTGCGCCCGCGACGGCATTGTGTTCGTCGGTCCGTCGCCGGATGCCATGCGCCGCCTCGGCAACAAGGTGGCGGCCAAGCAGCTGGCCGACAGCGCCAACGTACCCACGATCCCGGCCACCGGCCCCCTGCCCAAGGACGATGCGGCCATCATCAAGCTGGCCGCCGGTGTCGGCTATCCGCTGATGTGCAAGGCCAGCTGGGGTGGCGGCGGCCGCGGCATGCGCGCGATCGAGACCGAGGCCGACCTGATCACCTCGGTGACGGCCGCCCGGCGCGAGGCCGGTGCCGCCTTCGGCAACGACGAGGTCTATCTGGAGAAGCTGATCCGCCGCGCCAGCCACGTGGAAGTGCAGATCCTGGGCGACCGCCACGGTGGCCTGGTGCACCTCTACGAACGTGACTGCTCGGTGCAGCGCCGCCACCAGAAGGTGGTCGAGCGCGCTCCGGCGCCCTATCTCGAGAACGACCCGGCCAACCGCCAGGCCCTGTGCGAGGCGGCACTGCGCATCGGCCACGCGGCGCAGTACAGCAACGCCGGTACGGTAGAGTTCCTGTTCGACCGCGACAGCGACAAGTTCTATTTCATCGAGGTCAATCCGCGCATTCAGGTGGAGCACACCGTCACCGAGCAGGTGACCGGCGTGGACCTGGTGAAGGCGCAGATCCTGGTGGCGGGCGGAGCCAAGCTGGGCACCCCGGCCTCCGGCGTCCCGCCGCAGGACCAGATCCGCCTCAGCGGTCACGCCCTGCAGTGCCGCGTGACCACCGAGAACCCGCAGAACGGCTTCCTGCCGGACTACGGCCGCCTGCTGGCCTACCGCAGCCCGGCCGGCTTCGGCATCCGCCTGGACGGCGGCACGGCCTATTCCGGCGCGGTGATCGGCACCGCCTACGATTCCTTGCTGGTGAAGGTCACGGCCTGGGGCGCGGAGTCCGATGAGGCGATCTGCCGCATGGACCGCGCGCTGCGCGAGTTCCGTATCCGCGGCCTGTCCACCAACCTGCAGTTCCTCGAGAACGTCATTGCGCACCCGCTGTTCCGGTCCGGCGAGTGCACCACGCGCTTCATCGACGAAACGCCGGACCTGTTCAAGTTCCCCGAGCGCCAGGATCGCGCCACCAAGCTGCTGAGCTACCTGGGCGACGTGATCGTCAACGGCCAGCCCGAGGTGCGCAGCCGCGTGCGCCCGGCCAGCATGCCGGTGGCGCCGCTGCCGCGGGCGCTGCCGGGCACGGTGCCGGACGGCAACAAGCAGCGCCTGCAGCAGTTGGGTGCCGAGGGCTTTGCCAAGTGGCTGCGCGAGCAACCGCAGGTGCTGTTCACCGACACCACGATGCGCGACGCGCACCAGTCGCTGATCGCCACGCGCATGCGCACGCACGACATGGTCCGCATCGCGCCGTACTACTCGCAGCTGCTGCCGCAGCTGCTGTCGCTGGAGTGCTGGGGCGGCGCGACCTTCGACGTGGCCATGCGCTTCCTGCATGAGGACCCCTGGGCGCGCCTGCGCGAGCTGCGCAGCCGCATGCCCAATATGTTGTTACAGATGCTGCTGCGTGCCTCCAATGCGGTGGGCTACAAGAACTACCCGGATAACGTGGTGCGCCACTTCGTCGCGCAGGCGGCGAATGAGGGCATCGACGTGTTCCGCATCTTCGACTCGCTGAACTGGGTCGAGAACATGCGCGTGGCGATCGACGCGGTGCGCGAAACTGGCGCGCTGGCCGAGGCGGCGATCTGCTACACCGGCGACGTCATGGCCAAGGGCCGCAACAAGTACGACCTCAAGTACTACGTCAGCATGGCCAAGGAGCTGGAGGCCGCCGGCGCCCATATCCTTGGCATCAAGGACATGGCCGGCGTTTGCCGTCCCGAGGCGATCCGCCTGCTGGTGAAGACCCTGCGCGAGGAAACCGCTCTGCCGATCCACTTCCACACGCACGACACCAGCGGCATCAGCGCCGCCAGCGTGCTCGCAGCGGCGGAAGCAGGCTGCGATGCGGTGGACGGTGCCATCGGCTCCTGGAGTGGACTGACCTCTCAGCCGAACCTGGAATCCATTGCTGCCTCGCTGAAGGACGGGCCGCGTGACACCGGCCTGGATACGCAGGCGCTGCGCGAGATTTCCCGCTACTGGGAAGTGGTGCGCCAGACCTACGGCGCCTTCGAGAGCGAGATCCGCAGCGGCACCGCCGACGTCTACCGCCATGCCATGCCTGGCGGCCAGTACACCAACCTGCGCGAGCAGGCACGGTCGATGGGTGTGGAGCATCGCTGGCCGGAAGTGGCCGAGGCCTACGCCCAGGTCAACGAGCTGTTCGGCGACATCGTCAAGGTCACGCCCACCTCCAAGGTCGTGGGCGACATGGCGCTGTACATGATCAGTTCCGGCATCACGGCGGCCGACGTTGCCGATCCGGCCAAGGACATCAACTTCCCCGAGTCCGTCGTCGAGTTGTTCCGCGGCGAGCTGGGCCAGCCGCCGGGCGGTTGGCCGACGGCGCTGCAGAAGAAGATCCTCAAGGGCGCCACGCCCAGCACCGCACGTCCCGGCGAGCATCTGCCGCCGCAGGACCTGGATGCCGCCCGCAAGGAAACCGCGGCTGTGCTCGGCACGCCTGATGCCAGCGAGACCGACGTGGCCTCCTGGCTGATGTACCCCAAGGTCTTCACCGAGTACGCGCAGCACCGCAAGAACTACGGCGATCTCAGCCAGCTGCCGAGCCAGCAGTTCTTCTACGGGCTGGGCGAGCACGAAGAGCTCAGCGTGGACCTGCAGAAGGGCAAGACCCTGGTGATCCGCTTCGTCACCACCAGCGCCGCCAACGAGAACGGCGAGCGCAAGGTGTTCTTCGAGCTCAACGGCCAGCAGCGCGTGGTCAGCGTCACCGAGAAGGCGCACGCCGGCGCCGCCAAGCAGCGCCGCCGTGCCGAGCCGGGCCAGACCAGCCATATCGCCGCGCCGATGCCGGGCGTGGTGGTCAACGTAGCGGTCAAGGACGGCCAGAAGGTGGAGCTGGGCGATCCGCTGCTGGCGATCGAGGCCATGAAGATGGAGACCCTGCTGACCGCGCCTTTCGCCGGTACGGTGAAGGAAGTGGTCACCCCCAAGGGCACGCGCATCGAGGCCAAGGACCTGCTGCTGGTGATCGAGCCCGCCGAATGATTCTTTCTTCCCTCTCCCTCCGGGAGAGGGATCGAGGGTGAGGGACGCCGCCGGATTCAGCTTCGCTGCTTGCTGATCGTGCGTCCCTCATCTCGGCAACTGCTCCATGCGTTGCCCTACCTCGGGAGTCCATTCCCTCGCCCAGCCCTTCTCCCGGAGGGAGAAGGGAGACAAGATGCCGCTCATGCAGGACTCCCTCTTTCCCGAAGCCGACCCGCCGCCGGACGCCCCGCCGCCGCCCTCGCGCAAGCGCGGGGCCAAGGTGCAGCCGGCTGCCCATGATCCGGCCTTGCGCGGCCTGGCGGCCGCGCTGCCGCCGACACTGCGGCTGGGCACCTCGTCCTGGACCTATGCCGGCTGGATCGGCACGGTCTGGGACCAGGAATATTCCGACTCCATGCTGTCGCGCCACGGCCTGGGCGCCTACGTACAGCATCCGCTGTTCCGCACGGTGAGCCTGGACCGGGCGTTCTACCGGCCGCTGGACATCGGCCAGTACGGCGCTTACGCAGCGCAGGCCCCGGAGGACTTCCGCTTCGTGGTCAAGGCGCCCAGCCTGGTGGCCGACGCACAGGTCCGTGATGAGTCGGGCAGGGGGCTGCAGATGAATCCGCAGTTCCTCGACCCGGCCCTGGCCCTGCGCAGTTTCGTGGAGCCGGCCACCGAGGGGCTGGGGCACAAGCTGGGAGCCCTGGTGTTCCAGCTCAGCCCCTTGCCCGGCCACTTGCTGCTGCGCATGCCGGAACTGGTGGACGGCCTGCATGCCCTGCTGCGGGCGTTGCCGCGGACCCCGGGGGTCGCGGTGGCGGTGGAAGTGCGTGACCGGGAGTGGCTGACCCCTCGCTTCGTGGAGGCCCTCAAGGACACCGGCGTGACCTATTGCATGGGTCTGCACGCCAAGATGCCGCGCATCGACGAACAGTTGCCGATCCTGCGGGCGCTGTGGCCCGGGCCGCTGGTCTGCCGCTGGAACCTGAACCCGCTGCATGGCGCCTTTGGCTACGAGAACGCCGCGCGGCTCTACGAACCCTACGACCGCCTGCAGGACGCGGACCTGGCCACCCGCCAGGCGCTGGCCAAGCTGATCGCAGGGGTGACGGGGAAGGGGCAACCGGCCTATGTCACGGTCAGCAACAAGGCCGAGGGCTCGGCTCCCTTGTCGGTGCAGGCGCTGGCAGAGGCGGTGCGGCTTGTCGGGGAAAACGGAAGCTCAGCCGTCGAAACGAGCAGGCCGATGGGAAATACAACCTAGGTGTTTTCCTACACTGGCTGCTAAGGCCGCCTGGACTTAGGATTCTCCCTATAGCATGGGGAGATGGCATCTTGTTTTCACGTAAGTCGGCAGCACTTGCAGTACTGGCATTGGCAACCCTCAGCGGCTGTAGCCGCTCGGACTCCGTCGGCGACACCAACAGCAACCCCAATCCGGCGCCCAAGACGCGCTATGACCTGGCCAATCATTGCTACGTGCTGAAGGCCGAAGGCGTTGGCTACGTCAAGCGCGAGGGCAGTGGTTACGTGGCCTCCGCCGCGGACGCGGCTGCCGCCGAGCCGTTCTACATGAAGCCGACGGCCCTCGGCCGTTACCTGTTCCACGACCGCAATTCCTCCATCCTGACCGCCAAGGGCGGTCAGGTGAGCCAGGTCGGCTGGGCGGAAGAAGGCTCCGACTGGTCCATCGATACCTCGTCCCCGGGCCGCTACACCATCACCCAACGCGTCGGCGACCAGTCACTGGGCGCGGATACGGCTGGCAAGCTGGTGCTGGCCACGGCACCTTCGTCCTTCAGCTTCGAGCCGGCCACCGGCTGCACTGCCTACCCGGAACTCGGCACCGGCGTCGTCGGCGACACCTTCAAGGGACGTGGGACCGACAAGCCGGTCGTCGGCTTCGCCGAGGTGCACACGCACATGGCCATGGGCCATGAGATGTCCGACGGCACCCTGGACGTCGGCCCCTCCGCGGGCGGCGTGCTCTATGGCCAGATGTATCACCGCTTCGGCGTGCCTCACGCCATGGAAGACTGCGAGGAATTCCATGGCCCCAACGGTATCCGCGATCCCGAGGCGCTGATCCTGGACCTGACGCCGCTGGTCACGCATGACACCAAGGGCTGGCCGGACTTCGTCGATTGGCCGGGCAACGTGTCGCAGCTGCACCAGGCCATGTACTACAAGTGGGTGGAGCGCGCCTGGAAGGCGGGCCTGCGCATCATGGTCTCCGAGGGCACCAATATCGCGGCACTCTGCGAAGTCGCCCGGATTTACATGACCACGGTCAAGCCGACGGAAGCACCGCAGTACGAGTGCAACGACATGAAGCTGGGCATCAATCAGATCAAGTATCTGAAGACCCTGCAGGATTACGTCGATGCCCAGGAAGGCGGTCCGGGCAAGGGCTGGTTCCGCATCGTCGGCGACCCCACGCAGGCACGCGAGGTGATCAACGAGGGCAAGCTGGCCGTGGTGCCGGGCCTGGAGTTCTCCAATCTGTTCGACTGCACCAGCAAGTCCCTGCTGGGCATCGGTGAGGTTGCCGGATGTACCCGTGAGGACATCGACCGGCAGGTCGAGGAAGTCTGGGACCTGGGCGTGCGCGAGATCTTCCCGTACCACGACGTCGACAGCGCCCTGGGCGGTACCGGCATCTTCAACAACCTGGTGATCAATATCGTCGGCTTCTGGGGCACCGGCCATTTCTGGAACACCTACGACTGCCCCAATGGCGGCGAGGGCGACACCTATTTCTATCCGGCCGGTTCGGTGATGGCGACCTCGATCCCCAGCACGCCGTTGACGGAGATCGTGCTGAACACCCTCGGCGGCACCCTGCCGCTGTACCCCGCGGGCAAGCGCCAGTGCAACGCCCGCGGCATGACGGAACTGGGCCAGTACGCCGTGCAGAAGCTGATGGACAAGAGGTTCATCATCGACATCGACCATGCCGAACTGTCGATCAAGGACAGCATGATCTACATGGCCAAGGCGCAGAACCCGCCGTATCCGCTGATCTCCGCGCATGGCGGCCACGGTGGCATCTCGCTGCAGCAGGCCAAGGAAATCCTGGACCTGGGCGGCCTGATCTATCCGTTCAAGCCCAACGGCAAAGGCCATGTCGAATTCATCGAGAAGCTCAAGCCGATCTGGCCTGAGGGCCGTCCGATGGCCGTCGGCTATGGCATGGACGCCAACGGCATCGCCGACCGCGCTGGCCCACGCGGCGCCGGCAGCAAGCCGGTGCAGTATCCGTTCACGCTGTTCCAGGGTTCGGACTGGGGCCCGCAGTTCGCCGGCATCAAGCCGCTGAAGTTCGACCTGCTCACCGTGCCGGAAAGCGGCAAGACCTGGAATGTGGACGAGGTCGGCACCGCGCATTACGGCATGGTGGCGGATTACGTCGAGGAGATCCGGCTGGAGGGTGGCCAGGAAGCCCTGGACGCGCTCTACAACTCGGCCGAAGCCTATCTGCAGATGTGGGAAAAGACAGTCGATCGCTGATCCCAACGTGATCCACAGCAAGATCAAGAGCGCCGCCCTCGTGGCGGCGCTTTTCTTTCCCGCCCTCGCGCAGGCGCATTCCTTCGGCCGGATCTACAACCTGCCGGTGCCGCTGTGGCTGTATCTCTACGGTGCCGCGGGAGCGCTGCTGCTGTCGTTCCTGGTGGTGGGTTACTTCGTCACCGTGTCGGAGGCCAAGACGCCGCAGCCGCAGCGTGACCTCAGCGACAGCGCGCTGGCGCGCTGGCTGCGGCGCAGCCTGCCGCTGCTGAAGGCGCTGAGCCTGCTGTGCCTGCTGCTGTGCCTGGTGACCGGCTTCCTCGGCAGCCGCGATCCCTACCGCAACTTCAGCATGACGTTCTTCTGGATCGTCTTCATGCTGGGTTTCGCCTATCTCTGCGCATTGGTGGGCGATCTCTATGCGCTGCTGAACCCCTGGCGCCTGATCTCCCGCGGTATCGGCCGCTTGTGGAAGAGCTACGAGCACGGCCGCTTCGCGTACCCGGCGGCGCTGGCCTACTGGCCGGCACTGGCCTTCTACATGGCCTTCATCTGGCTGGAGCTGTTCACGCACATGCGGCCGCTGTTCCTGGCCAAGATGCTGCTGGCCTACAGCGCCATCAGCCTGGTGGGCGTGTGGCTGGTAGGCGCGGCGGCCTGGTTCCGCTACTGCGACTTCCTCGCCGTGTTCCTGCGCCTGATCGCGCTGATGGCACCGCTGGACTACCGCCCGGCGACCGAGCCGGGCCAACGTGGTCGCCTGCTGCTGCGCGCACCCTTCTCGGGGCTGCTGCAGCAGCGTGCGGAGCACGTGAGCCTGCTGCTGTTCGTGCTGTTCATGCTGTCGTCCACCGCCTACGACGGCCTGCACACCACGGTGCCCTGGTACAAGTTGTTCTGGGGCGACGCCACCGGGCTGCTGAGGCACTGGCTGGGGCAGTCGCCGATCTATGCCTTCGTGCAGCTGCGGCCCTGGTACGTGGCCTACGAGACCATCTGGCTGCTGCTGTCGCCGTTCATCTACCTGGGGGTATATCTGCTGTTCGTCTGGCTGGCGAAGCTGCTGACCCGCAGCGAGCATTCACTGCGCGAGCTGGCACTGGCCTTTGCCTACTCGCTACTGCCGATCGCGCTGGTCTACCACATCACTCACTATTACACGCTGATCCTGACCCAGGGCGTGAAGATCACCAGCCTGTTGTCCGATCCTTTCGGCTGGGGTTGGAACCTGTTCGGCAGCTCGGGCCTGTTCCGCGCGCCGATCCTGCCGGAGATGGGCACCGTCTGGCACACCCAGGTGGCGCTGATCGTGTTCGGCCATATCGTCAGCGTTTACCTGGCCCACGTGGAAGCGCTGCGCCTGTTCCCCTCACGAGGCAGGGCGGTGCTGAGCCAGATGCCGATGCTGGTGCTGATGATGCTGTTCACCGTCGCCGGCCTGTGGATCCTGGTGCAGCCGATCTCGCCGCGCTAGGAGTTCTCCTGGCTATCCAGCACTGAGCGCTACCGTCCGGCGGATGGCGGACGACAGCCTGGGCTCCAGCGCGCATACTGAATCAAGACGGCGAGCTTCTCACTTGGCTTGCCGCTCCGTCTCCCCAAAGCTCCCAGATTCGCGACCTGGCCGCCGAACGCCGCCGTCGTGATCGTGTATCCGGAGCTCCCGTGCTCGTCCTCAATCTGCTGCTCAGTGCCCTCAGTGGCGGTGGGCGTACGTCCCGTTATGGCGACTGGGTCGTCGTTACCTTGCCGGCCATGGCTTTCGCCACGAGCGCCCAGGAATTCCAGCAGGTCCAGGCCTGGGCACGCGCGCGATCGTCGCTGGGGAACGTGCACCGCGACCGCAGCTTTTTCGTCGCACGCTTCGAAACGATCCTCGCCCGCACCGGTGCCGGCATCGCGACGCGCGGCAGCCGGCCTGTTCTGCAGCGTCTGATCGCGGGCCTGAAGCAGGGCGGCCTGCAGATGGACGAGTGGTCCATCCCTCACAACATCGACGAAAGCGTCGAGATCAAGCGCAAGACGCCAGGGCCGCAGCCCGCGCCGTAGCCGGGGCAGATCCGGCAATGACCTGAAAACCGCCAACAGAGGCAGTCATGGAAAAAGTGAAGTTCGAAGTCGGCGACACCGTTGAATGGGTGGGCAGCAACATCCGCATGAAGGTGGCCGCGTTCAACGAGACGGACGGCAGCTTCATCTGCTCATGGAAGCGAGGGCCGGCCATGCACCGCAAGCGGTTTCTCGCCGAGGAGCTCGTGCCAGGCACCATGTCGGCCGCACCCCCTGCAGTGCGCGCGAATCCTAGCGGCGTACGAGCTGGTCCGCGCCGAGCAGCGTCGCCTGCACGTGGGTTATCGTCACGCTGACCGGCTGCCCGGTCGAGAGATTGGTCCAGAGGGCACGTCCCGCCGTCTCGAACGCACCCTCGACGAGATCGTGCGGCCTCAGCTCACCGGAGAGGATGCTGGCGACGGTATATCCCCAGTCGGTGATGAGGGCGACGCGTCGCGTCTCCGGATTCAGGATGCGCACGTCCCCTCGCGCTTGCGAGGAAGAACCTGAAGCGGCCGGCCGGCGGGTGGCGTTTACCATCAGTTGCTGCGACGTACGAGGCGACCGGGGACGGGTGCAGGAGGCTCCACGGGCGGCGCCGGAGGCAGGCTGTCCCGGATCGCCTGCGGGAAGCACCAGGCTTCCAGGTCCATGCCCTCCGACCTCATGATTCCCGCCAGCTTCGAGAGCTGGCTGGCTTGACCGCGGGTATCGAGGCCGGTGCCTGGCGGCGCAATGATCGTCTGCAGCTGAGCCAGCATCTGTGCACGATCCTGGGCTTCATCACCCGTGGTATTGCGGCCGCGGGCCCAGCGCTGTGCGTCCTGGAATTCCTGCGGCGTAGTGACGAGCGCGATGCTGGGGAGCTGCAGCACGGCGATGCCGCCAAAGCGCCGCACGGAACCGCCACCCATGGCGACGGTGAAAAGGTCTTGAACAAAGGTAGCCATGAGAATCCTCGGGCGCTGTGGTAAAGCAGGAGCAGCCTGGGTTTCCCGGGGTCGCAGCTGAGCCGGATCGACGACCCGACAGCCCCACGGTACGCCCAAAAGCCCCCCGGCGCCAGAATGAAGCCTTACGGTCCTGAGCCGTTCCGCTCCGATTGCCTCGGCTTCACCCACCCTCCACAATGCCCGGCCATGCGATCCGGCGTGTCATACCGCCCGCCAAGGAGAACCTGCTGATGTCGCGTCACTTCCGCACCGCCGACCCTGATGGACTGCTCGAGTACTCGGTCGTCTTCACCGACCGCGCGGTCAACCACATGTCTCAGCTGTTCCAGCAGGCCATGCGGGAGATCTCCACGACCCTGAAATCGGTCTACAAGGCCGAGGCCGTGATCGTGCTGCCCGGTGGCGGTTCCTTCGGCATGGAGGCAATCGCGCGTCAGTTCGCCGGCGGCAAGCGCTGCCTGGTGATCCGCAACGGCTGGTTCAGCTACCGCTGGTCGCAGATCTTCGAGATGGGCGGCATCGTGGCCGGGGAGACCGTGCTGCAGGCGCGCCAGGCCAGCCCGGGAGCGCAGCAGCCTTGGGCGCCGGCACCGATCGAAGAAGTGGAGGAGGCGATCCGCCGCGAGAAACCAGACCTGGTGTTCGCCCCGCACGTGGAGACCGCCTCCGGCATGATCCTGCCGGACGGCTACCTCAAGCGCGTGGCGGCCGCGGTGCACGCCCATGGCGGCCTGTTCGTGCTGGACTGCGTGGCCTCTGGCGCGGTGTGGGTGGACATGCAGGCCTGCGGCATCGACATCCTGCTCACGGCACCGCAGAAGGTCTGGAGCTCCACGCCCTGCGCGGCGCTGATCATGCTGGGCGCCGAGGCCAAGGCGCGCCTCGCGCAGACGCAGAGCAGCAGCTTCGCCGCCGACCTGAAGAAGTGGCAGCAGATCATGCAGGCCTACGAGGATGGCGGCCATGCCTACCACGCCACCATGCCGACCGAAGGCCTGCTGCGCCTGCGCGATGCCATGAAGGAGACCGTGGCGCAGGGCCTGGAACCGCTGCGCGAGGCGCAGTGGGCCCTGGGACGTGGCGTGCGCGAGATGCTGGTGGCCAACGGCTATCCCAGCGTGGCAGCGCCGGGCTTCGAGGCACCGGGCGTGGTGGTGTCGTACACCGCCGATCCCGATATCAGCAACGCCAAGAAATTCGTGGCGCAGGGCCTGCAGAGTGCGGGCGGCGTGCCGCTGATGTGCGGCGAGGGCCCGGACTTCCGCACGTTCCGTGTCGGCCTGTTTGGCCTGGACAAGCTGGCCGACGTGCCGGGCGCCATTGCGCGCCTGCAGACGGCGGTGGAGAAGCTGCGCGGCTGAAGGCAGATTTGCCGTGCTTGACCTCAAGCGCGCTTGAGGTCCCAGACTCCTGTCGGAACGGGCATTCCGCTCGTATCGACAGGAGTCTTTTCATGTCCGGATCGGCCAGCATCCACCGTATCGACAAGTTCGTGGTACCGCCTGAGGCAGTACCGGCCTTCGTGGCGCAGATGCAGCATATCCAGCAGACGCTGCGCGGCTTGCCCGGCTGCCTGCGGCAGATGGTGCTGACACAAAGCAGCGGCCCCGGCGAGTTCAACGTGATCACCCTGGTGGAGGGTTGGCAGGGATTCTGACGGAATCGCAGCAAATTGAGCCTAAGTAGTTGTTACTAATCGAATACTTTCAACGTCCAATCCATCGGATCCCCGGGGCGGTCGTAGTCCACCACGTAGTCGCCGAACCGGTTGATATGCCAAGTTCGATACGGGGAAAGGTAGCCGACCATATCGGCGGTGACCTCCACCCCCTCCGCCCTCAGTTCGCGGATCACCCTCGTCATATGCTGGACGTTGTAGAGACAGACCATGTTCGCCACCAGGTGGCTGTACTTGATCATCTTCCGCTGCTCGTGGGCGACGTTCTCCTGAATGATGCCCTCGCTGCCGAAGAACACCCACTGGATGAAGTTGTTGAAGGCCTCGCTCTTGTTGGTGGCCGCGCTGATTAGCTTGCGGAAGTCAGGGTTGTCGATGAACCGCAGGAGGAACTTGGTGCGAATGACCTTTCCAAGCTCCCGGAACGCCATGGCCAACCGGCTCTGATTCTTGTTGCCGAAGCGTCTCAGGATCGTTGAAGCCGTGATCTTGCCGAGCTTGATCGACACCGCCACGCGGAGCATCTCATTGTAGTGGGCCTGAATCAGCTTCCAGTTGATCGTCCCCGTAAACAGATCGTCGATATGCTTGTACCTCGCCCCTGCGGCAGGCCTGTAGAAGTTTAGCTTCTTGATGCCTCTGATTCGGGGCATCAGCCGAATGCCCAGCAGGTGAGAGATGCCAAAAATCGCCAGGTTCTGAGCGTGCGTATCGCCGTGGACGGTATCGGGCTTTAGATCGGACTCGTTCTCGACCATGGCGTCGAGAAGGTACACGCCTTCATACGCTCCGCAGGGAAAAAACCTGCTGAAGAAGGCGATGTACCGATCGGATACGTGGTAGTAGCCGATGCCGCCGTAGCCCCCGTAGCGGATGTGATACTCGGAGACTGCGTTCTGCTCGTAGAGATCCCACTTCATGCCATCCGCGGATGCGGTTTTGCCGCTGCCCCAGTACTCGGGCAGATCGTACTTGGCAAAGGCATTGGTAACCTCGACTGTCGCCTTATCGAGTGCTTCCTCCGTCACGTATTTGAGATTGAGCCAACTGATCTGCCGGCGGCTGATCCCCTTGACCGATCTGCTGGTCTGGACGGCACCGAGGTTACAGCCATAGCAGAACAACGAGGTGACAAAGCGCTTTGGAAGGTCTTCAATCCGGGTTTCCGTGCCTGCCAAGTGCTTGAAGTGGCGATGCAGGTTCAGCCAGCGCTCCACGTCGATCAGCACATCCAGAATGCTGACTGGGAGCAAGCGATCCCGAATCATGAGATCGAGCTTTTCCGCGGCGGCCGGCTGCATGGTCTTCTTCAGATTGCGCAGCGACAAATTCCCATCGACGATCGAGGCGTGGGTATTGTGCTTGAAGCGCTTGTCCACCTCGGTCGCCAGCTCTGCGAGCTCTGTGCGTAACCGAGCTACCGCTTCGGCCGCGTCGACCTCGATGCCCGCCATTTCGCCGTATTCAGGCAGCTCCTTTTCGACGGTATCCATGTCCGCCAACTGCTCGCGATAGTCGTCGTACTTCTCGCCGCTCTGGATGAACAGATCGCCGTTGCCCAGGTCATCGCGAATCCGCGAGATGACACAGAGCTCAAAGGCCTTGCGATGAACGAGATCTCCAGGAGAAGTGGACCCCGTACCGTCATCAAACACCAGCTGCCGCCAGGCATTGCTCATCCAGGCGAGATCGGATTTGGCATTGATCCCCAATTCTGACAGCGAGACATGCTCGGCTCGGGCATGCCGGAGGCGATGAAGAGCTTCTATCAGCTTCTCCATCCCTTGGTTTTCGTTCGTCGATTTTGGCTTGATCACCTCCAGGCAGTTTAGGAAGAGGGATCTGGATCCCGGGTAGCGATTGAGCATGAAGGGCAGGTAGTTCGAGCCTGAGAACGCGAGATGCTCCTCGCATAGCTCCAGGAGCATCGCGGCGTCATTTCCAATGCTGTTCTCGATGGCCTGCAGCCTTTTCACCGCGCTGGCATCGGTCTGGTACGCCTTCAAGGTGCCGTGGAATCGCTCGACCAGAAGATCGATCGCCTTGGCGCGCTCGATCTGGTATTGACGGAGTCGGCGCTCGGCCGAGGCCCGGAGCTTGTCGTGCAAGCGGATATATAGATCAGCGGCGTCATCCAGAGCGCGGGCATGGCAGGATCGAATGAAGATGACGGCCAACGCGTATCGCTTCCGAGGAACCAACTCGAGCATTTCGGTGGCATTCTGGGCTCGCGCCAGCACGCGATAGTGCTTGAGCTTGCTGACCGGTATCTCGGAGACCTCCGGAAGGCCGACCGAGAGTTGCTGCACCTGGCGGACATGGTCCAGATAATCGCGCACGGCATTGTTGGTCGGACGCCTGGGCTCCTGCTTCAACGCGTTCCAGGCGGATGTACTGGAGCCGGCGGTCTCGAACAAGGCATCGATCTTCTTGCGGAGCTGCGACGGCAATGGGTCGGCTATGGAACCGTAGTGCAGGGTCTCGACCTTTTCCCGGGCGCGGCGTGCCATACGCTCCAGGGTCGTAAATCCGGGTAGCTCATACTGATAGTGAATGAGCTCCTCAAGCAGCACATTGATGATGTCTGTGAGGTGATGCTGAGTCAGCGCCGCCGTCGCGGCTCGCTCGATCATCCAATCTTCATCGTCGAGCGGACGAATATCCAAACGCTTGCGGAGGAGATTGAGATTGCGATGGCGGACGCCGCCATCATCGGCCATCCTGATTTCGTCGCCTGTCAGGGGACGCTTGAAATCACTCGCAAGGGTGATGTAATCCAGGTATGGGCGAGGAACATCCTTTAGCCGCGGGAAGAATCCCAGGCGCTGGGCGCATTTGAGCAGCACCAGAAGCGCGACGCGCTTGGTGGCGGAATTGGCGTTCTTCTTTGCCCACGCCTTCTCGTCGTTGGAAGGGGTGTAATGGTCGTTGAGTTCCCGGGGCCGAGGCTCCGGAAGCAATCGCGGGTATGCGGTTTCCTCGACCGTGGCCACCGAGAGGCGAGGGAGCTTAGCTCCAGACTCGGCTGGTGGCGCGGTGGCGGATCACCACATCGACCTCGCAGTCGCGATCATTCCCGACGCTGCGAATCCGCTCGAGCAGCTCTTGCGCAGCCCGATCAATCGAACCGTCCGTCGAGTTCAATGTGACCTCGATGATCGAGCCATCGGCCTGCAATCGACGCGGGCGGCAATCGGTCAAGCACCACCGCTCGATGAGCCGAAGCGTTGCCTGGCTTCTGGCGGGGGAATCGCCGCGGTCCGCTACGCACATCTTCAATTCGACGCGCAATCCGCGCTTCGCGCGGCCCCGCTGTGCCCGTTCGGCTTCCCAGGCCTCCACCAGACGAAGCGCCAGGGGCGCGGCCCGCAGTGGGGCGACTGCCTGAGAAGACCTCTGATTTTGTCGCATTGCCGTTCCCCTGGTGCCGGTTCGAAGCTTGCCAACATGATTATTGTAACGTATATCAAAATCCCGGGAAAGCCCTTTTTTGCAAGGAAAATGATTCAGAACCCTCATAGTTGCGGCCGACGCCTGATGGCGTCGGGAAGACATGCCCGATGGCGCCCGCCACTCGACGGCGCGGGCATCACGCGGAGAGCCGCGCATGGCTAGGCGTGGCGGACGTCGAGCGGGTGCCGGAAGGCCGGCCGGCTCGGGGCGATATCACGGGGAAGAAACGCGGGTCATGCGAGTGCCGACCTCGCTGGTCGATTCCATGCTGGCCCAGCTTCAGGAGTATTCCCGTGGGACGCACGCCCAGGCCGGACGACAGGGTGCGCGGGGACGAAGATCGTCGGCCCAAGGAATCGAGTTAAACCTCGTGCGGGAGATGGCAACAAGCGCACTGGAGGGTGGGGTTGCCGGCGACGGCCCCTGCGACCCACTGTCCCCTGATCCCGGCTCTACCTTCGTGTACACGGTCCGCGGAGATGCGATGGACCGAGCGGGAATCCTCGATGGCGACCGCGTACTGGTGGATCGTCGGTTGAAGCCGGCTCCCGGCGATATCGTGCTCGCTGTGCTGGAGCATCAGGACCTGACCGTCCACCGCTTCATGGCTAGACGACGAACCGCTTTGCTTGAACCCGACTCGACGAACTCAGAGCATCGAAGTCGACCGTTGCAGCCCGACCGGGGAGATTCGATCTGGGGAGTGGTGACAGGTGTGGTACGTCAATTCGGAAACTATCGATTCCCTGACCGCCGGAGTTGAGAACCGTCGTGAAACCGCGCGAGGACGCCTCGGCGAGTAGTTGATCACTATGATTCGTCGAGGCCTTGCCGAAAATTCAGTCCAATGAGATTCGTCACCCAGAGATAACCATCAAGGCGTGGCCAATGGAGGTAGTAGCCTGCTGCAGACACCCTGATCATACTCATGTCGGCCACCCGGGCACCGCTCAAAGGGAGCAGCAAGCGTCGCGGGGCCGACAACTCCACGCCGGAATCCAGCATGACGATGAGGCGCCGTCGTCGCCGGTCGAAATAGGCGTAGGTTGCACGTAAGGCCAGGCCGCGTCGCGCCGCACGACGTTCCGCGAGTCGATAGGCCCGGATCGAGATTTTCGCCATTGAGCTATCGGCGCCGTTTGCGGGAGGCGGGTGGCACAGGGGCGCGAGGCCGGTTGGCCCTCACGGCAGCGGCCGTCAGGCGACGATAGCGGGCGACGCTCATCATGACGCCGATCGGAATGCCTCGCCGGCAGATCAGGATGTCCGCGCAGCGCGACAAGGCCAGATAATGCCCCCAGCGGCGCCGCATCTGGGTCACGGATACCGCGACAAGCCTCCGCCGCGGCATGCTCAGTGTCCGCGCCGCCGCAGCGCGGCCGCAATGAGGCGTTCCGATTGTTCCGCCCAGAGCGTGTCCGAAAGCTCGTTTGCCAGAATCTGGTCCGAAACGTCAATGCCATACACCCGCTCCTCCATGGGAGGAACCAGCAGGGTTGAGGCAGCGGCCTTGCCCAGGCGCAAGTCTCCGACCCTGGCGATTACGACAATTTCCCGCGTGAGCGGCAGGCCGAATACGGCCCACATGACCTCGGGGTATTCCTTGTCGGTCGTGCCGTTGACGTAGTCGATGGCTTGACCGTGGACGAGGGCCTCGATGACCCGGCTGGCCACCTCCTCGGGAGATTCGGGACAGGTCATCCTGCGCTCCTCTGGCTGCGTCGGTAGGCTTTGGATTCGCGGAATGTGGGCGCATGGGTGCTGAGAAACACCCTCATGGATTCCCGATATCGCAGGGCGTTTGCCGGCAACTCCAGCGCGAGCTCTTGCGCAATGGCAAGCGCGTACTTGATCTGCGGGACCGTCGGGGGGATGAGGTGAGCATCCAGGGCCGCGGAAAGCGTATCGGCCGCGCGCCTGGCAAGCTCTGGCGGATCCATTTCCGCCCCATCTGCCAAACTGATAATGCGATAGAGACGTTCCTCGACGTGTGCCTCGAACGGCAGCACGAGCGAGAAATCGAAGTCTCCATAAACCAGTCGGAACACCGGGTAGCCCTCAGTCCTGTCGTGAACTCAAGAAGCACGACCTAAAAGGGGCCGTGCCGCTCTCGCAAATTCGGACTGTCCGCTGGGCGTCGAGAGATCAGCATCGAAGCCCCATTCCGGATGCAGGAGGGCCAATACGCGGCTTACTCCTGCGGATTAGCGGGGCTCGATATCCTCTAAGCTTCTCAGACTATGCTCTGCAAATCAACAGCCTGCGCTGCATTTTCATGAGTATACTCGGTGGAACAGGACCCGGCGGGGCTGCATCGTCCCCGGGATGGTGGCCTCTCCTAAAAAGAAGAAACGGCACCCCGTGGCCGTGGCCTTCGGGGTGGCCCTCCGCGCGAGCCGGATCCAGGCCGGGCGATCCCAGGAGGCCTTGAGCATGGCCTGCGGCCTCGACAAGACCTATGTGGGCGTCCTGGAGCGCGGCGGCAACCAGCCGACGCTGGGCACCATCTTCCTGCTCGCCGACGAGTTGGAGGTCACCGCCGAGTCGATGGTCACCGCCACGCGCAAGGCCATGAACTTGGCGCTGATCAGCCGGCCCAAGCGGGAGACGACCGCCCGCGGCGGCGCAACTGCCGCGAAGCCGGAGCGTCATAAAGCCTCCGGATCAGGTCGCAGTCCCGACCCAAAAGGTCGAGGTCGGACTCTAGGTAAAGTACGCCCAAAACTCGCACGTAAGGCCTGATCACCACTGATGGGTCTCCCGGTCAATCCGGGCCGCCGACGAGTCTCCGGGCGCGACCTCCAGGACCTTGCACCAGTCGAAGTCGACATGCTCTCTGGGATAGCCACGCTGGTTCGAGTACAGCTTCGTCCCCAGGTGTCCGACGGCCTCCATCGAGTAGTGCGTGTGGCCAAAAATCCAGGCAGCGGGTGTCCGAAAAAACTCCTTCGGCAGATCGCTGAAGAAAGTGTTGGAGATGTCGTCCAGTGGAAACTTCGGATGCCGCGCGGGCAGGCAGGGCGCGTGGTGAGTGATCACCACGGTCGCCTCATCGCTGGCATCCAGCTCTTGCCGTAGCCAGTCCGCGCTTCGCTCATGGCGCGCGACCGTCTCGCGCGCGAGCAGTTTGCGCCCGCCGGACCGGATGAAGCGGAAGTCGTTGATCGCTCGCTCGCAGGCCAACATGGCCTGCGGCTGCCCATAGATCCCGGCAAGCATGAAGTTCGTCCAGAGCGAGGTGCCGAGGAAGCGGACGCCGCGGTATCGGAAGACGTCGTTCTCGAGCAGACGGACATTGGAGCCGTCGCAGGCGCTGTAGGCCTCATCGATCAATTGCTCCCAGTCGTAGCCGTAGAACTCGTGATTCCCCAGGATGTAGAGCACCGGGGTGTCGGGAAAGGTGCGCTTGGCCCAGTGGATGCCATCCGTACCTGTGCCGATGTCGCCCGCGAGGACGACCAGGTCCTCCCGGGCATCGGCGACGACATCTGGCGCATAGCCGGTGAACTCGAGGTGCAGGTCGCTCATGTAGCGAATTCGCAACGGAGCCGCGTGGTCGGGTGTCGGTGTCATGGTGTCGGGTATTTCCATCGCTCTGGAGGCAAAGTGGTGCCCCGGGCGGGATTCGAACCCGCATCATTGGCTTATCTGGCCAATGCCTTAGACGGCTATAAGTCCGTCTGCCAAACCGTTAGGCGACCGGGGCGGTAGCACTGCACTAACCCCGGGGTATTCGGTCGCAGGTCCAGAAGCGGGGGAGTAGAGGCTTCATGAGAGGCACGTTCATGCGGTGCTAGAAGTTGTCGTCCCCGAGGCCGGGGTAGAACAGTTGGATGTTCGGATCGACCGGTGGCAGCCCCGCGCGCTCCATGGTGGTCTGCTCCTCCGGCGTCAGCCAGGGCAGGTCGTGCCGGGCGCGCTGGAATCCGGTGTGTTCCGACACCGGCAGGCTGGGGTCGTGGCGCGGATCCGGCACCTCCCAATAGTGCTCGGTGCCCAGCTCCACCAGGAGCAAGCGCCCATCCACCTTCCCGGCGCCCCTGTCGATGTATTGGCGGTTGCCGATCGCCAAAGGCCACTTCTTGAGGGTGGTATGCCCGGAGACCAGCAGATCCAGACCGGCCACGGGCTTGCAGACCTGCGAAAACTGGTAGCGCTTCATCGTGGGATAGAGCGCACGCAGGTCCGGTTCCTCGGTGTGATAGACGGCCGCCGTGGCCGCAATGATGGGCTGACGATCCCAGAGAATCGCCGTCTGGATGCCCGGACGAAGCTTTTCGAAGAGGAACTCCTCGCGATCGGAGATTGCCCGGACGTCATCCCAGGTCCATTCAGCGGGAAGCCCGGCGTGCAGGATTCCCACGCGGCGCCCGTCCCGCAGTGGGACCTCCATGGCCAAGGGGAGCCGCTGCAGGATCGTTTCCATCCGGGCCTGCTCGGGCTTGCCCGGCCAGAGGGGATCATCCATGCCGTCGTATTCGCAGCTGGAGCTTACCGAACGGCCGGAGCTATGAATTGCGCCGAAATAGGCGCCCTGTTGCATGGCCTCGTGGTTGCCCATGACCGCGAAAAACCAGGGGGTCTCGGTCAGCTTGAGGCAACGAACCGACTCCGGGCCCCGGTGCACGAGATCGCCCGCGGAAAACAGGCGATCGCGCGCTTGATCGAATGCCACGGCGTCCATCAGACGGCCCAGCATCTCCCGGCAGCCGTGCAGGTCGCCGATGCAGAAGTCACGCCCCCGCTTGTTGACGGGGAGGGACACAAAAGGGGTGTCGAACAGCATGGAGATCTCTATGTCGTCGTGAGGGAGGGATCAGCGCGACCAGGCGCGCTGCAACTCCTCTGCCAGGCCTGGAATCTCGCCTTCCGGGAGCCAGGGCAAGTCCATCGCTGGTTCCAAATATCGATCGAGAATGCGGACGGGCATCTCCAGCATCATCCGGGGGTCGGGAGCCTGCCAGCAGCACCCACTGGCCAGGTCGACCATTGATAGCCAGCCATCCGGAAGCCCGGCACCGGTGTCCACGAACAGACGCATCCCAGCCCGCAAAGGCTGGTCGCCGGGGGTTTGGGAGTGACCGGAGATCAACAAATCGATGTCCGGAATCTGCTGTCCCACGGCGTACTGCTGGCGGCGTTGGCCCAAGTTGAGAGCGGCAATACGTGTCTTCGCATCGGGCAATGCCGCGGTAAACACGAAGTCCGCCGGCAGCCTGTCCCAGAGCAACAAGGGCTGCAGGGCCACGCGTGGCCTGTCCAGTTCGGCATCGCGCCGATAGATCGTCTGGACATCGGCCCAACGGTAGGGCGATCGCAGGCCGGCGTGCACGATGCCCACGCGCCGTCCATCCATCAGGGTGGTTTCGATCGCCAGAGGAAGACCATCGAGGATGGCCTGGTAGCGCTGGTGCTCCCGCGCGATCGCCTGTGGATCTGCATCGGCCAGGTATTCCAGGCCGGTTTCGAGCTTCGAGTCTTCGACCCAATAGGCACCGGCGTAGGCCGCGATCTGCATCGCCTCGTGATTGCCCATCACCGGAAAGAACCAGGGCTGCTCGGCCAGGCAAAGGCACGCCGCGGACTCTGGACCGCGGTGAATGAGGTCACCGACCGAGAAGAGCCGGTCGCGCTGCGGATCGAAGTCGACCGCCGTCAGCAATTGGTCGAGCATCTGACGGCAACCGTGGAGGTCGCCAATACAAAAATCACGGCCTCGGTCGTTGACCGGCAGGCTGACAAAGGGGGAGTCGAACAACATGGCATCTCTCGAAGAGGTGGCAGCCGATGGCTGCCAGAGATGCGTTCAATAACGCGCCGGCAGCCCCGTCAGGGCAGTCGTATCATTTGCGTTATGAAGATTGTCTTCATGATGAGTATAGTCTGCACTCGTTTATGAGCTTGAGCAATAGCCCCTTACTTGTCCCCTCTCAGGATCGAGTTGGTGGGGAGTTTTTTCTACCATCGAAACATTGAAACAACGCGGAGTTAACTCAGGGGGACATATGCGAGGAACACTGCCGCCTCCTGATGGATATCCAAGCTGGTTGGACTACGCCGTCGACCATTTTGATACGAGGACTATTCAACTGGAGCGAATGTTCGACCGCGATGATCCTCCTGACAGGGAGGCGATGCGGGACGCTGCGCGAGCAGAGCTCGATTCCCTGAGAGCCCAAGTACGCCGCCGGGGCACTCAATAGCGGTCCGCATTGCCACGACCCACGATGCCCAGCCGCTTCACCTGTCCATTGCGCTTGCCCATTGGCCAGAGAATCTGCCCCAGGTATGTCGCGGGAATATCATCCTCCTTGAGGCCGACCTCGCCGCGCGCAGGGCTTCGCGGTGCATCGTGATGGGTGCCGAAGAGCAGGTCCCAGATGAGGAACACCTCGCCGAAATTCACCTGTGCATCCTCGAACTCCCGCTTGTGGTGCCACCGGTGCATCTCCGCAACTCCGAGTACATGCCGGAGAGGTCCCAGCCGATAGTCCAGATTGGCATGCTGGAACGCCAGGTGGATGCTCATGATGCTGAGCCAGGCGCCCAGAGCGATGGGCGTCGCCCCCAGCACCAGCAAGGTGATCAACCCGGGCCCCGCCAGGACCAGCGCCGACAACGGGTGACGGCGGCCGCCGTTGAGCCAATAGAGCCGTTCGGGCATGTGATGGATGGCGTGCAGGCGCCACAGGAAGCCACTGATGTGGCTGGCACGATGCATGGTGTAGAGCCCGAGGTCCATGACCGCACCTGCCAGAAGAACTTGTGTCCACATGGGAGCCGAGGTCGGCCACAAGCCAGGCAACTCGGGAAATAGCGCCCGCAATCCGAAGGCGGAGGCGACGGCTCCCTGGATAAGGGCATGGCTCACCAGCAGGTGCAGGATATCGACCCGGGTATCGCCCCCATGGTCGCGGTTCCAGGCTGGCTCATACGGGGCCAGCCGCTCCAGCACGGCCACGGCGCCGATGCCCAGGACCACGAGCAGGGGGAAGGCCGGCCAGTAAGCGACGCCGCGACCGGCCAGTACGACCAAGTACACGGCCAAGGTCCCCAGGACCAGGGGATAGGCGAGGTATCGAACTGCGGTCCGCATGGGGTGCTCCTTGGATGCTGCGATGGGAAGCAGACTACGCAGGAGGCGGGAATCGGGCTTGAACGTTTTGGCTATCGTTTCGGCACAGGACCCTGGCGCGGCTGGGGCAGCTTTCCCGGCGGACGGGCTGGGCGCCTACATATGTGCCCCAGGGCCGTGGCCACCGTGCACAAGCATGGCAACGAGCACGAGCAACAGGACCGTCCCGGCGGCGATGAAGCCTTTCACCCAACGGGGCAACCCGGTCATTGCTCCAGCATGGCGCTTATCAGCGCTGCGAGTGCCTAGCACCCGAGCGCCGTACGGGGTGAGGCCGGCGGGCTTGTAGATGGCCAGGGCGGTGGTCACGAGCAACACTCCAAGACCTCCCGCGGCATGGACCACCAGCGAGAGTTTCAGCCCGGCGAAACCCTGTAACGAGACGGCGGTCTGTGCGGCGGTCGAGAGCGCGCTGATCGGAGTCAGTTTCATCAGAAGCACGGCGGTGGCAAACGTCGTGAGCAAGAGCTTGATCGTCACCCAATAGTGCCGGAACAACCCCCAGGCGGTGCCCAGGGCTTGCATCAGCCCGGTCACGAGCGAGGTCGCGGCGAGTGGCAGAATAACGAACCAGGCCGTGATGCCCATCATCAGACAGGCCGCTCGCACGATGGCGGGATCCTGGTTGGATAAGCTGACCAGTGAATGCGCCAGGAACACGGCCAGCGCGCCGGCCCAGCCGATCGATGCGGTGACGTGGAAGGTCAGCATCAGTTTGCGGATGTTGGACGTCATGATCATGGGGTTCAATCCAGTGCCGAGAGGCGGGTGGGGGACTCAGGCGCTTGCACGCAGAGACAGGAGGGGGTGCAGCAAGACATTCGGTGCAATCCCGAAGGTGCTGCGGAAACTGCGCGACAGATGGGCGGAATCCGAAAAGCCACTGGCATGGGCCGCCTCCGTGAGATTGCGGCCATCGGCGATGGCGGCCAGGGCATGCTGCAGGCGCAGCCAACGCAGGTACGGACGCAGGGGCATGCCGGTATGCGCGCGGAACAGGTGTGCGAAGCGACTGGACGACAGGCCGGCCTTTTTCGCCAGCTGGGCGCCGGACAGCGACTCGGGCAAGGGGCTCGGCAGTGTCGCAAGGCAGTCCTGGATGCGAGGATCCGTGAATGGAGGCTCCGATGCTGCCGGGGCGGACCCCAGCAAATCGGCAATGGCGAGCTCCAGCATTCCGGGGGCATTGGCCGATAACAGTTCGACCAGGCGTCGACACTGAGCTTCGGTCAGGGCGCGCGGCCCGGGACCGCACCACTGATCGAGTCTTCGGCCCTGGCTGGACTCTCGTTCCAGATAGAGCAACAGCAGCGGATTCGGTCCGCTGACGAGTTGGTGGGCGTGATCGGCAGGGATGACGATTCCGGGAGTCCGGACCAGGCTTCCCGTTCCCAGCTGTAGCTCGACGGCATCCGTCAGGCCTAGCGCGAGCTGAACGGCGTGATGGCGATGCAGGGAGTGATCCCCGGCCGTGCCGCTGAATAGCGCCCATCCGGGCTGAATGCTGGCCTTGCCTCTCCACATGGCGGCATCTTCATCGTCCATGGTTGGCTATTCAAGGAGCTATTTCGGCCGAACCTCGCCCGTCCGAGCAGTCTTTGAAGCCGAAACCGTCGAGGCCTCAAGGACATGCTGCCGATTGCCTGAAGTGAACTCCGGGACCGGACTGCGCCCTTGAATTCGGTCCGTCGACCAACGAGGGGTGTAATCACATGAAAATCATTGCGGAACGCCGCAGCGGGACTTAGAGTCATAGACGTCATGAAAACAGGCCGGACATGGTTGAGCGTGCTGCTGGGGCTGGTGCTCCTGCTTCAGGGCTATGCCGTGTCCGCGACGCCTCGGGCGAACCTCATCAAGGCACTCGACGCTGACATGGCGATGCAGATGGACATGCCTTGCCATGGCCAGAAGGCCGACGCGAAGAAGGCCGGAAAGCCTTCCTGCTGCAACGCCGATTGCCCGGACATGACCACTTGCGCGCTTGGGCACATCGCCTCGCCGGTCGGCGTGACGCTGGATACTCCTCGCGGCGA
The DNA here is from genome assembly GCA_052035235.1 of Pseudomonadota bacterium. Classification (GTDB taxonomy): domain Bacteria; phylum Pseudomonadota; class Gammaproteobacteria; order Nevskiales; family Nevskiaceae; genus Solimonas_A. Next base: position 31,706 of record JBPOHT010000031.1, read on the forward strand.
TATCGTTGAGCCTGGTTCGTTTGCCGTGCGTGAAATTGCACGCGCGCCGACATCCCTGTTGCGACCTCCCATCTTCTCCCTTGGCTGATGCATAGCCGTAGCTCGGGCATCGCCTGAGCTGTTTCGGGCCGCTGCGCGGTCCTATCGTGGAGAGAGTGCATGTATCCCTCGTGTCGCCGCGCCCCTGCGCGGTACCGGTGGCCGTCGGCGGTCGCCGCGGCCCTATTGGTGGCTGCTGTCCTGCCGTCCTGGGCCGAAGCCGACAGCCCCGCGCTGGCGCTCGGTGCAGTCGAGCGCCTGGCCGTGTCTGGACAGCCTATCCTCATCGGCCTGGAGGCCCAGGCGAGGGCCGCGCGGGAAACGACGGTCGCCGCGCGCCAGCTGCCGGATCCGCAGCTCGTGACGGGCATCCAGGACATCCCCGTCAACACCTCGGACGCCTGGTCCCTGGGACGCGACTCCGACACGCAGATCCAGGTCGGCCTGATGCAGGAGTTTCCGCGCGCGGAAAAGCGCCGCCTGCGAGGCGAGCTGTCCGAACGTGAAGCGGGACGCCTGCAGGCCGAGCATCACCTGGCCTGGCGCACTGTTCGGCGGGACGCGGCCCTGGCCTGGTTGCAGGTGTGGAAGTACGACCGGACCCTGACCCTGGCGCGGGCGAGCCTGCGCGAGACCGAGATCCAGGTGCAGACCGTCGAGATCGCGCTGCGCACCGGCAGCGCCACACAGGCCGAGTTCCTGACCGCGCGCCAGGAAGTGGATCGCCTGAAGGACGCCGCCGCAGCCGCCGAACAGAGCATTGCGCACGCCCGCAATGGGTTGTCTCGCTGGATTGGTGACGAAGCGTTCCGCCCCGTTGCCAGTGATCTGCCTGACTTTCCGGCATTGCCATCGTTGGACGTAGTGCTGGAGCGCGTGCGGCAGCACCCGCACCTGGCTGGTGCCGCGGCACAAGTCGCCATGGCTCAGACCAGTGCCGATCTGGCCTCCGCCGCCTACAAGCCGGACTGGCGCGTCGAAGTCGGTTACGGATACCGGCCGAAGTTCTCCGAGATGGCCATGCTGCAGGTCGGCATCGATCTGCCGGTCTTCACCCGCAACCGCCAGGACCGCGCCGTTGCTGCGGCTCATGCTCAGCAGGAGGCCGCGGCCGCGGTGGTCGATGATGCCCGCCGGCAACTGCTCTCGGAGGCCCGACTCAATCACCAGGATTGGCAACGACTGATCGCGCGCCTGAAGGCCTACGACGAGGGCCTGCTTCCGCAGAGCGGCAATCGCGTCACCGCTTCGCTCGCGGGCTGGCGGTCGGGACGTGGGCTGCTGCGCGACGTGATCGACGCTCGCCGCGGCGCCCTGGAGCTGCAGATGGCCCGCCTGGACCTGCAGTCCGACCTCACCATGCACTACATCCAACTCAGCTATCTCGGTGCCTTCGAGAACGCCTCGGGTGCCGGAGACCCCAACCATGAATAAGAAGATCTTGATTGTTCTGACCCTCGTGCTCGCGGCAGCCGCCGGCTTGGGCTGGTGGTACGCCCGGGAGGGAGAAGGGCATCGCCACGAGTTGGTGAAAAAGATGGATGCCCAGGGCCAAGCGTATTGGACCTGTCCGATGCATCCCCAGGTGCGCCAGGACCATCCCGGCAACTGTCCGATTTGTGGCATGAAGCTGGTGAAGCGGGAGGACCAGCCTGCAGCGGCGCCGGCCAGTGGCTCTGCCGCCGAGCGCCGGGTGCTGTACTGGTACGACCCCATGAAACCGGAGGTTCACTTCGACAAGCCCGGCAAGTCGCCCTTCATGGACATGGACCTTCAACCCCAGTACGCCGAAGAGTCCGCCCAGCGCGACGACAACACGATGCGTATCGAGATCGACCCGCGCATGGCCCAGAACCTCGGCATGCGCACTGCACCGGTCGAACGCGGCACCTTCTGGCAGCGCATCGACACCGTCGGCAGCGTCGCAGTCGATGAGCGTCGCATCGTGTCCGTGGAAGCGCGCGCCGCCGGCTGGGTCGAGCGGCTGGAGGTCCGGGCGGTCGGCGATACGGTGCGCCGGGGCCAGGTCGTGGCCGGGGTCTACGCGCCCGATCTTCTGGCGGCACAGGAGGAGTTGGCACTAGCGCGCAAGCTGGGGGACCCGACCTTGATCGATGCCGCCAAGACCCGGCTCAACCTGCTCGGCGTCGGCACCGGTGGCACCGCCGGGCCGCAGCGTCGGGTGGGGATCGTCGCCCCACAGGCCGGTGTGGTGACCGAATTGATGGTCCGCGAAGGGGGGCAGGTGACTCCCGGAATGCCTCTGATGAAGCTTGCCGACCTGTCGAGCATCTGGATCCTGGTCGAGATACCCGAGACCCAGGCCGGCTGGATCACGAAGGGCAAGGCTGTGGAGGCACGCCTGAAGAGCCAGCCGGAGCGGGTATTCGAAGGCATCGTCGACTACGTCTACCCAATGCTCGATACCCAGACCCGGACACTGAAAGTGCGCTTGGTGTTCGACAATCCCGATTTGGCTTTCAAACCCGGCATGTTCGCGGACGTGACCCTCTTCGGCGGGGCGAAGCGCGACGTCGTCATGGTCCCGAGCGAGGCCGTCATCCGTACGGGCGATCGCAGCGTGGTATTGGTGGCCGAGGCTGCCGGCCGCTACCGGCCGGTTCACGTCGAGCCGGGCCCCGAGCGACAGGACCAGACGGTGATCCTGTCGGGACTTTCCGAAGGGCAGCAGGTGGTCGTATCCGGCCAGTTCCTGCTGGACTCCGAGGCCAGCCTGCGCGGGGCCTATCAACGCATGGGTGGTCCGGCAAAGATGGATAAGGCTGCAATGACCACCGAGCCGGCGCCGTGATCGCCCGCCTGATCCACTGGTCGGTCCACAACCGCTTCCTGGTGTTGCTGGCGACGTTGCTTGTGACGGCCTGGGGTCTGTACTCGGCGGCGCGCACGCCGCTGGACGCGATTCCCGATTTGTCCGACACGCAGGTGATCGTCCGGACCGTCTATCCAGGCCAGGCGCCACAGGTCGTGGAGGACCAGGTCACCTATCCGCTGACCACGACGCTGCTGTCGGTGCCGCATGCCAAGACGGTTCGCGGTTACTCGCTGTTCGGCGAGTCCTTCGTCTATGTGCTGTTCGAGGACGGCGTTGATCTCTACTGGGCACGCTCGCGTGTCCTGGAGTATCTGTCTCAGGTTCAGGGCCGGCTGCCGGCGACGGCGCGCGCGGCGCTGGGGCCCGACGCGACGGGAGTGGGCTGGATTTACGAGTACGCCCTGGTTGACCGCAGCGGCAAGAACGACATCAGCCAGCTGCGTGCGCTGCAGGACTGGTTTCTCAAGTACGAACTGAAGACGGTGCCGAACGTGGCCGAGGTCGCCACTATCGGCGGCTTCAACCGCCAGTACCAGATCGTGCTCGATCCGGATCGGCTGCGGGCCTATCGTCTGCCGCTGGAAACGGTCGTCGCCGCGGTGCAGGCCGCCAACGGCGAATCGGGCGGCTCGGTTCTGGAACTGGCCGAGACCGAGTACATGGTCCGAGCGAGGGGTTACCTGAAGTCGCTCGACGACTTCCGCGAGATTCCTGTGGGACTCGGAGAGAACGGCACGCCGATCCTGCTGCGCGATATCGCGGCTGTTCAGATCGGCCCGGAGACCCGGCGAGGCATCGCCGAGCTGGACGGCGAGGGAGAGGTCGTTGGCGGCGTGATCGTGCTGCGCTCGGGCGAGAATGCCCAATCGACGATCGAGGCCGTCAAGGCAAAGCTCGAAACCCTGAAGGCCAGCCTCCCACAGGGCGTTGAAGTCGTGGAGACCTACGACCGTTCGGCGCTGATCGATCGCGCCGTGGAGAACCTGTCTCACAAGCTGCTGGAGGAGTTCCTGGTCGTTGCGCTCGTCTGCGCGCTGTTCCTCTGGCACCTGCGCTCGGCCCTGGTGGCCATCATCACCCTGCCGATCGGCATCCTGGCGGCGTTCATCGTCATGCACGCCCAGGGCATCAACGCCAACATCATGTCGCTGGGCGGCATCGCTATCGCGGTCGGCGCGATGGTCGACGCGGCGGTGGTCATGATCGAGAACGCCCACAAGAAGCTGGAGCAGTGGCGACATGCGCACGACGGCCGGGATCCCGCGGGCGAGGAACGGCTGCGGCTCATGGCGGACGCGGCCAGTGAGGTGGGACCTGCGCTGTTCTTTTCGCTGTTGATCATCACCCTGTCCTTCGTGCCGGTCTTCACGCTGGAGGCCCAGGAGGGTCGGCTGTTCGCGCCCCTGGCCTACACCAAGACCTACGCAATGGCCGCCGCGGCCGCCCTGTCGGTCACGCTGATCCCCGTCCTGATGGTCGCCTTCATCCGGGGCCGAATCGTCGATGAGACTGCCAATCCCCTGAATCGGGTGCTGATCGCCATGTACCGTCCGGTGATCGACAAGGTGCTGGCGTATCCCCGAGCCACGCTGGCGATCGCGCTGATCGCCGCGCTGGCAACGCTGTGGCCGGCCACGCGGCTCGGCAGCGAGTTCATGCCGCCGCTGGACGAGGGCGACCTGCTGTACATGCCGACGGCGCTGCCGGGCCTGGCGGTCGGCAAGGCCGCCGAGGTGCTGCAGCAGACCGATCGAATCCTGAAGACCTTCCCCGAGGTGCAGCGGGTGTTCGGCAAGATCGGGCGTGCCGAGTCGGCGACCGACCCCGCGCCGCTGGAAATGGTCGAGACCACGGTCCGGCTCAAGCCCCACTCGGAATGGAGAGCAGGCATGACCACGGAGAAGCTGATCGAGGAGATGGATGCGGCGCTGAGGATTCCGGGCATGGGCAATGTCTGGGTCCAGCCGATCCGCAATCGCATCGACATGCTGGCTACCGGCATCAAGTCGCCGGTCGGCATCAAGATCGCTGGCCCGGATCTGGCGGTGATCGAGCAGGTCGGAGCCCGTATTGAGGCTGTGGTCAAGCAGGTGCCCGGCACCGTCTCGGCCTTCTCTGAGCGGGTTTCCGGCGGGCGCTACATTGAGGTCGTTCCCGACCGCCTCGCGGCGGCCCGCTACGGCATGAGCATTGCCGATGTGCAGCGCATCGTTTCCCTGGCGATCGGCGGCGAGAACATCGGCGAGACGGTCGAGGGATTGCAGCGCTTTCCGATCAACCTGCGCTATCCGCGGGCCCTGCGGGATTCAGTGCAGGATCTGCGCGACCTGCCGTTGGTGACGATGCGCGGCGAGACCATCACCTTGGGCAGCCTCGCGACCGTGCACATCACCGACGGTCCGCCCATGATCAAATCGGAGAACGCCCGCCCGAACGGCTGGATCTACGTCGATATCCGTGGCCGCGATCTCGGTGGTTACGTCGCCGAGGCTCGCAAGGCGGTGGCCGAGCAGGTGCAACTGCCCGCCGGCTACTCGGTCGCCTGGTCGGGCCAGTTCGAGTATCTGGAGCGGGCCACTAAGCGCCTGCAGGTGGTCGTGCCCTTTACGCTGGCGATCATTTTCCTGCTGCTGTACCTGACCTTTCGCAGCGCGGCCTCGGCGGCGCTGATCATGGCGACGTTGCCCTTCGCGCTGGTCGGTGGATTCTGGCTGATCTACCTGTTGGGCCATCATCTGTCGGTCGCCTCCGGCGTCGGCTTCATCGCCCTGGCCGGCGTGGCCGCCGAATTCGGCGTCGTGATGCTGATCTACCTGGACAACGCCATTGGCGAGCGGCAGGAGCGCGGCCAGATGCGCAGCCAGTCCGACCTGCGCGAAGCCCTGATCGAGGGGGCTGTACTGCGAGTACGTCCGAAGGCCATGACCGTGGCGGTGATCATCGCGGGCCTGGTGCCCTTGTTCATCGGAGCGGGTACCGGCAGCGAGGTCATGCAGCGGATCGCGGCGCCGATGGTGGGCGGCATGATCACGGCCCCCTTGCTGTCGATGATCGTGCTGCCGGCGGCCTACCTGCTGCTCCGCGGACGTCGGCTCCCGAAGGAAGGGAGTCCATAACAGGCCTTCGCCGGAACGGCACAGCAACCGCCCGGTCCAAATCCTGTAGACCGGGCAGGAGCAACCGCGTGCGCCGAGGAGTCTGGGCCGTTCTGATCGTCATGGCGACGCTGCTGCCTTGGCGCGTGGCGCTGGCCTGTGCCCATGACGCCGCATCCATGCAGCAACGTTGCTGTTGCACCGACGCCATGGCGCCGTGTCCGCAGGTCAGCAGCGGCGTCGGCAAATGCTGCAAGCAGGTCGTCGCCCTTCCGGCACAGGTCAAGGACGCCCAAACCGACGCGCTTCCGACCTTCTCCGCCGACAAGACGCCCGCTCCGCCGCCGTTGTCGCATCTTGCGCCCGACGGGGTTTGGCAGCCACCGCCAGTGACGGCTCTCGTCACGCCTGCGTCGGGCTTTGCCGGAACCCGCACCTACCTGCTTACGGCCCGCCTGCGACTGTAGGAGCGGCGAGGGCCCGCGCCTGTGCGGGCCTGGATTCACCTCGACAACAAAGGCCGGCATGCCCCTCATGCCATGCATTCCTGTTGCCCGAAGAGGTCATCCATGAACACTACAGTCACCCTGATCCGCCGGCTCGGTCTGAGCCTGGTTGCGATCCTCGGCCCGGTCGAGGCGGCACAAGCCGCACCGAACTATGGCCCCCGCAACAACCTTCACGCCAGCGCGCCGGCCAAGCCCTGTATGGCCCCGGCAGTGATGCGGCAGCTCTGGGACGGCACTAGTAAGCGCCGTATCGAGGTCGCCGTCCTGGAGCCCTGCGACATCGCGCCGCAGCCCCACTCAACGAACTGGGTCGGCCCCCGGGGCACGATCCCTGCCGCCCCGTAAGTTTTCTCTGAAGGAGATCATCATGAACACCCATCTGCTTGCTTCTCGCTTGGTCCGCTCGACAGCCGCTGCTGCGCTGCTGTTGGGGGTCTCCGCCACTGTCTGGGCGGATCCGGTAAAGGAATCCCCGTCGCCCGGAAGCTTCGAGGCCATCATGAGCGTCAAGGACCCGGGACACTACGGGCACAAAGCCGCCGGCGATGCCCCGATATTGCGGCGCGGCGAGGGGCTTCCGGGTTCGTTCGAGGCGGTGATGTCGGTCAAGGACCCCGCGCACTGGGGCCCGAAGGCTGCCGTCGAACGCGAGGACTGCCCGACCCGCATTGCGTCGCCGGGTTCTTACGAAGCCGTTATGGCGGTGAAGGATCCGGGACGCTTCGGTCCTGAGCCCTGCCGGCGTTAAGGAGGTCAACGGCAAACGAACGGGGCGCCACAAGGCGCCCCGTTTTTTCTCCCGCCCACGTCGCCGAGCAAAGGGTTGCAGTCTGCAAGGAAATGCACACGCACGCCGGCAAACCTCACGCTTTACGAATGGATGACTATCCAGGGTTTTCGGCCATAAGACGCTGACGCCGCTAGTTCTTCCAGCGGTGGCATGCCATCTGCCTCGATACGACGGACAACCAATCGTAAAGGTGGGACTGGGCCATGCCTGAAGTCGAAGCGCCGTCAATCCAGCTCTGCATCGAGGCCTCTCTCGAGTGCCATCGCCTGTGTTCCGCGGCCGCCTTGCGGCCACAAGCCGCGGACATTCGGGTTGGTACGGACCCCACCGCGACACTCCTGAACTGTGCGGAACTCAGCCTGGTGACCGCGCACTTCTTGATGGCCGGGGCGCCAGAGCGGACCGCAGTCGTCCAAGCCTGCGGGAGGGTGAGCCAAGCCTGTGCGGATGCGCTTCAAGGCCTGTCCGGGATGGGTGACTGTATCCAGATTTGCCAGGTCTTGGCCCAAAGCTGCCTGCAATTGCTTCATTTCTCCGCTCCGCCACGAGAGGTAGCAGCATGAGCCCCGCCTTCGCAGTGCGCTGTGCGCGCCTTTTGTGGGTTGCCGCATTCGTGGCTCTTGCCGGAGCCTGGATCGCTGATTTCTTCGGCCCTGTGCTGGGACTGAGCGCTGCGCACCTGTTCGCCGACGCTATGGTCCTGGCTCTGCTATCGCTGGGCATGTTCGCCGACGCGTGGTGGCATCGCCAAGAACCATAGCCCATAGGTACCGGACACGAAAGTCGCGCCGATACAACCTTCGAAAATCAGATAACGACCCGACCGGGTCATTGCACCAATGGAGCGTCACCATGAATAAGCCAAAGCGATTCACCAAAGTACCTCTTGCGCTCGCCCTTGGCGCGGCGCTTGCGCTCGGCGGCGCGCCCGCGAATGCGGGTCAGTCCTCGATATTGAAGTCCACCGACCGTGGCCATGGCTATCAACTGGCCGCGGCCGAAACCACCAAGACCGCGGGGGGAAAAAGCGGCGAAGGCATGAAGGACATGGGCGGGATGAAGCCGATGGACGGTATGTCGATGACCGGTGACGCGGACTATGACTTCGCGGCCAATATGCGCAAGCATCACCAGATAGCCGTGGAGATGTCCGAAGCCGAACTCAAGAAGGGCAAGAATCCGGAAATGCTGCAGATGGCCAAGAACATCATCGCTGCGCAGAAAAAGGAAATCTCCGAGCTGGATCGCTGGCTGGCGGCGTACAAAAGGCCAAAATAGCGCAGCGCTGCAGTGATGGAAGTCGCGCGCCGGTCCGGACGGCATGACGCTGTCGGGCCGGCCTTGGATCAAAAATAGAAAGGCGAGTGTTCGTGATCTGCGCCCCTATAAGTGGACTTCACTATGCGCACTGAAAATGACCAGAACCACAAAACCATGCGAGCCCTCAAGCCGACGCCGCGTGGCCCGCGCTACGGTCAGATATTGCAAAGCAGTTTCCGGCCGCATCCTCTGTTGTCAGGCGCGCATCTGCAAACTCTCGCGACGCTGATGCGGCCCGCGCCCAAGCTCGCCCTTCGGCGCGAGCGGCTGGAGTTGATGGATGGAGACTTCGTGGATCTGGGTTGGAGCGGGGACCATAACGCAACGGGCCCGCTGGCAGTGCTGGTACATGGGCTTGCCGGCGGTTTTGAATCCAAGTACCTGCTCGGTACCGCTTGCCAACTGATCGCGAGAGGTTGGCGCACGGTGATTTTGCAACTGCGCGGCGCGGGGCCGGAGCCGAACCGCTTGCACCGCTGCTACAACCAGGGCGACACCGAAGACCTGCGCTACATCTGGCATCTATTTAGAAAGCGCGAACCCAAGGCGTTCATCGCCTCGCTGGGCTGGTCGCTGGGCGGCAACCTTACCCTCAAGGCACTGGCGGAAGAGGGCCCGTTGGCACCGATCGATATCGCAGCAGCGGCCTCGGTGCCCTTCATCATCCGACCGTGTGCAGAGCGCCTGCGAAGTGGCTTCTCTCGCGTGTACCAGAAGCGCTTGCTCGACGCGGTGAAGATCGCTTTGCGGCGCAAGCATAGGCACCTTCCGCTGTCGCCCATGGTCAATTTGTCCGCCGCACTTGCGGCGCAGGACTTCATTGAGTTCGACGAGGCCTGCACGGCGCCATTGGCGGGTTACCGCAACGTGGATGAGTACTACACGCATGCCTCTTGCGGTCAATTTATAAAGAGCATTCAGCGTTCGACACTCGTGGTACACGCGCTGGATGATCCCTTTATGACGGCCGACATCGTTCCCAATGTAGAGGCCTTGTCGCCCCACGTGACACTGGAACTGGCGCACAGCGGCGGGCATGTGGGCTTTGTCAGTGCCGGCGCGCTGGGCCGGCCGTATTGCTGGCTGGAGCGCAGGCTGGCGGAATTTCTGCACGCTGGCTTTGAACGTTTGGCTGTCCCGCAGCCTCGCGCCAACCCCTGCAGCTTTGCTACGAAATCCGCCGCGAGTCGGGCTGGTGCCCGGGCTTACAGCTACCGCAAAGGCGCAGCGAGGCTGAGCAGGCCCTTGAGCCCGGTACCGAATCGCGCCAAGGCTGTGCGGTGCTCGCGCAGCGCGCTGTAAGGCAGGTAGTGGAGCTTCAGATCGGAAATCCGGCTGAAGGCCGGTCGGCCCAATTGCGCACGCACCTGCTCCTGCCGATCATCGGGTGCGACAAGGAAATAGTTGCCGGATGCCGGTTCGTCGAGGGAGAGGGCAAGGTCCAGCATACGGACGATGCCCGAGTAGATGCTCGTCGTATGCTCGACCTCGAAAGCTGCGGCAATCCGCTCCTGGTCGGGATCGATCCACAGCACATCGATCAGCCGGATCGATTCGACACTGCCGGCGGCGGCGATCTTGGCCGGCAAGCTATCGACACAGCCGTCGGACAATTGGCCGCCGCCGTAGGGCCTCGATCGGTCATTGGCGGCGATCCAGACCAGGTAGCCCAGTGCCTGGCCCAGGTCCCTCAGCCAGCCTTGTACCTCGGTATGCGTGAGATCGCCCTCGGCCGCCACCCGTAGCGAGCAGCTGACTCGGGCCGACTGCTCGCGCACCAGTGCGATATCGGCACGCCATTGGGCGATCAGGTCTTCTTCGCGACCCATCGCCGGCACGATATAGCGGCCTGAACCGATATCGAACAGCAGTCCGCCGACGGCGCCGAGATCATTGGAAAGCCACTGGCGGTACCGTTGGTTGAATTCGAGGATGCCCCTGCGCATGGCCAGATACTCCTTCCAACTGCCGAGCTTGGCCTGCGCGCCGGTCAGCAGGTTGTAGCCGCGCACGATCGCGGTATTGAAGGGCGGTATCAGGGTGGGATGCAGGAAGTACAGCAGGTTCGCAGCCGCGGGGCCGAGCCCTTTGATGCGCTGTGCGTCCAGCTGCTGGATCGCAGCCAACACGGGTGCTTCGGTCTGGCAGCAGGCACAGCTGTTCAGGAAGCGACCGAAAGCGCGTTGATTGTCCGGGTTCTCATAGATATCCGGGATGCGTAATTTCGGCTTCCACAGAAAGGCATGATCCGCGCCTCTGAAGATCTGGCGCTGCTCCGCGATGCTGCTGACCACCGTCTCCAGCGAGGCCCCCCGATAGGCGTTGCCGAAGCGTCCGGCTTCGATTTCCTCGACCACCGCGGCAAGGCCCCTCCGGATCGAGCGGAAGTTCTTGAGTCGCTCCTCCCATAGGAACCAGCTCCGGTAGGTTGCGGCGGGGTCTTCACGCCAGACCTCCAGCATTTTCCGGGTCGCGGCGGCGATGTCTGCGGGTTCAAGAAGGTTCATTAAAGCGCCTTGGCAGGGGTGGGGGCTGCAGTCTGCAAGAGACTGCGGCGGAGCCCTGCCAATTTGCAGGAAGGGGCAGCGGATCAAGGTCCAGAGATTGTGGGCCAAGCAGCTGAAGCGCTTGTCCTTCTGAAGCCGGCACGGCTGCTGCACGCGAAAGGCGGCGGCCCCTGTCGGGCCGCGGACCACTTTTCTTACAAGGAGACAATGACATGGCCCACGAACAATTTCGAGAATGCATAGAGGCCTGCCAGGCCTGCGCCGACGCCTGCGACCACTGCGCCACGGCCTGCCTGCAGGAACCCGATGTCGGGGAGATGGCCCGCTGCGTCGCGCTCGACATGGACTGCGCCCAGGTCTGCCGCTTTGCCGCTTCGGCGATGGCGCGCGGCAGTGAGTTTGCCGGCGCGGTCTGCCAGCTGTGCGCGGACATCTGCGAGGCCTGCGGCGAGGAATGTGAGCGCCATCCCGCTGACCACTGCCAGCAGTGCGCCGAAGCCTGCCGGCGCTGTGCCGAAGCCTGCCGGCAGATGGCGAGCAAGGCCCCGGCACGCGGTACCCAGCAGGGCACGGCCGCCGCCGCCCACTAGCCGACGCGGGCTGACCAGAGGGCCCGGCAAGACAGTGTCGCTTGCCGGGTCCTTCGCGCGGAGCCATCGGGTGTGGACCGCTGATGCCAGCACTGGCACGGCGGCGTTCATCGGGCTCTGGTCTGGTAGCTGTCAGGTCCCAACAGCGCGGCGATGATGGATGTGCGCCCCCCGGTGCGGCCCTTTGCCTTGCCGGTGTGTTGCCGCAAGCGGTCCCGAATGGCGGTGAGATCATGGATGCGGCGCTCGATCTCCAGAACCCTCGGTTCGATGCCGGATTCCAGCTTGCCGCTGACGTCAGCCTGATGCTCAAGGCGCAGGATGTCGGCGATTTCGTCCAGGTTGAAACCCAGGGCCCGTACGCGCCGGATGAACCTCAATCGATCGACATCTTCCGCGCTGTAGTGGCGATATCCCGACGCCGATCGCCGCGCCTTGGGCAACAGGCCCAGGCGTTCGTAAAACCGGATCGTATCGACCGTGGTGTCCGTCAGCTTGGCAAGCCGTCCGATGGTGACGCGCGGCAAGGCCTCGGCATCACTGCGAACCGGAAGCACAGGAAGCTCACCGGTCCGCCGCAGCGGCGGGATACGTCGATTCACACTCATGGCGCTGCGGGCCCGTGAGTAGCAAATACCGACGGCGGGGCATCATCGCTGAACAGGACGACTTTATAGGGATCGATGCGATCTCCCTGTTCCATCCCGGGAGAGCCTATCGGCATGCCGGGCACCGCGAGACCCTTGGCCTTTGGATGCTCGGCCAGTAACCGCCGGATGTCTTGCGCCGGTACATGGCCCTCGATCAGGTAGCCGCGCACCAGAGCGGTATGACATGACGCCAGATCGGCTGGAACCCCGAGCCGCGTCTTCAGCGGAGTCATGGCGTTCTCGTTTTTTACCGAGACGGTGAACCCGGCCGACCTCAGATGTTCGACCCATTTGGAGCAACAGTGACAAGTAGGGCTTTTGTAGACGACGACGGTGTCAGCATCGACTGCCCCTGGCGCGCGGGCAGTCCACCAGAACACTGAAGCCACTACGGCGAGTACGACGAGCATCGCCATGCCCGCTCCAAGATACTGGCGCTTCTTCCGCGACGAGCGTTCTGGTTTCATGTCCGGTAACTCAAGGTCCAATAGGGTCACTGCGAAGTGGCTGCGCGTCGTTGGGGGCGAGGACTACAGGAATCGCCATTGCCAGTTCAGCCGTCCGAGAAAAGTGGTCTTGAGCTGCGGTCCATCCAGGTCCTGATACAGAGGAGCGCCGACCTCAAGAAACACACGCTGTTGCTCGGAGCGGGGGCTCTGGCCGGGGCGCAGGTCAAAGCCCACCAGGAAATCCAGGCGCTTGCCGCCCTGGAGGGATGGATCCTTGGTCGGCTCATCGGCGGGATCGAGTTCCGCATCGGCGCCGCGGATGTTCTCGACACGGCGGGCCTCGACGCGCGCCGAGGCATTGGCCACCTCGTTGAGGCGACGGATCATCCACAGGCCCAGCCGATAGTCGTTGCCGAGGCGATAGCCGTTGTCGTTGTCGCCGATGCGCAGGTTGGGCAGGAACTCCGCGCCCCAGCCCCATTGCGCGGCCTGGCCCAGGTAGGCGACTCCAGGACTCAGGGAAACGGTGCCGGCGCCCAGCTGCATGGGGTATTCCAGACGCATGCCGTTCATGCGTTCATTGATGGAACCCGTCGGCAGGCTGAGGCCTGCATTGAGCACAACGCGATGGCGCAAATCGGGCTGCGCATAGACGACGTACTGCGCACGTAGTCCGACATCGCCGATGCCGCTGGTGCGTTCGTTGAATCGCTCGCCGTCAGCGGTGAGATGCTCCATCGACTTGACGAGATAGGGCAGCGTCGCCATCAGCGCCAGATCGTCAGTCGCCGCATACATCAGCATGCCCATGTGCATCTGCATGCTCATCTTGGTGGGCGCGGCGAAGTAATTCTGCAGGATTTCACCCTCGCTGATCCGTCCGGTGCCGTCGAGGTTACGGTTCATCCGCTCGTAGCCGTACTCATAGGCGGCCATCCATTTGCTGTCATGACCCAGCATGAACGCCGCCGGCTGCAACCCATGGGTCATGGTCGCCACCTGGTCCATGTTCCGTGACGGCACGGGAATGACGGGATAGATCGCGGATTCCGGTGTGGAACGATCCTGGGCGAGTGCCGGAATGGTGCTGACCAGCAACGCGGTCAGCAGATAGGCCTGCGGGTATGGCTTCATGTTTTTCTCCCCTTGGACGACTGATGAGTCAAATACACCGAGATGGGGGCGTCGAAGCCCTTGAGGTGTTGCGGCTCTGCGTGCCGCGCGAAGGCATCGGCATGTTCCTGCTGGCTTGCACGCGCGTGGTTCATGACCGCTTCGGTTGCGGCAATGCCGCCCGGCGGAGCGAGCTTGAGCAGGCGTGCCGCGGTGTGCACAGCCGTGCCGATGAAGGAAAGTCCACGGCGTTCGCGGCCGCCAATCCGGCCAATAACCAGCGGACCGCAGTCCAGGGCCATGCGCACCTCGGGGAGATCGGGGCGAATCACACGGCATTCGGCGAGCGCATCACGAATGGCGAAGGCCGCGGGTAGGCTCTCCGTGGGACTGGCGAAGTACAGCATGGCGCCGTCGCCTTCGAAGTCGTGGACATCGCCGCAGTGGCTTACGGCGATTTCCGTCACGATCTCCATGAAGGCCTGCACCAGGCCGAGCACCTGCTCGGGGGCATGGGTCGCAAACAGGCGCGTGGAGTCGGCCATGTCGACGAACAGTACGGCCAGTTCTCGGCGGGCGGGTAGGGCCAGGCCTCGCAGGAATGCGGCTTCCGCAATGAGATCGCCCTGCGGTTCCTCGGCCAGGACCGCCCACTCGGCAATCCGACGCCGGGCTTCGGGGGCGAGCACCGCAGTGGCGCCGCCGCCGGCAAGCCAGGCGGGCCATCCGCCGTCCAGGACGGCGATGTCGCGGTATCCCGCCGCGTCGAGCCAACGTGCGACGCGAGTGCTCGAAGCCTGTCCGTTGCACAGGCAGTAGACGACGATCGGCGTCGTGCGCGGCAGATCGGGAAGCTGTGGCGGCTGCTCGTCCATGTAGATCGGAACCGCATGCGGCAGCGCCAGCGGCTCACGTCGAAACGCGTCACGGCGTCGGGCATCGAGCAGCAGCGGCGTGGGCGAGTGCCGAAGTCGCTCGCCCAACTCTGCGGGCGTGATGCGGCCGATGCTCAAGTGGCCTCCGGCCATAGCTCTGCCGAACGCAGCCGCAGAGCATTGGCCACGACCGACACGGATGACAGGCTCATCGCCGCACTGGCGAGCATCGGCGACAGCAGCAGGCCAAAAAATGGATACAGCACACCGGCAGCGATGGGCACGCCCAGGGCGTTGTAGACGAAGGCCAAGAACAGGTTCTGGCGGATGTTGCGCATCGTGGCGCGGGACAGTGCTACGCCTCTTACGATGCCGCGCAGGTCACCCTTGAGCAGGGTCACGCCAGCCGACTGCATGGCCACATCCGTGCCCGTGCCCATCGCGATGCCGACGTCGGCCGCGCTCAGTGCGGGAGCATCGTTGACGCCGTCGCCCGCCATGGCGACGCGGCGGCCTTCGCGCCGCAGGCGCTGTACGACGCTTGCCTTGTCCTGCGGCAGGACGTCGGCGATGACCTCGTCAATGCCAAGCTCCTGCGCGACCGCGCGCGCAGTGCGCTCGTTGTCTCCGGTCAGCATCACGATCCGCAGACCGGCCGCCTTCAGCGTCGTGACCGCCTCGGGTGTGGAGGCTTTGATCGCATCAGCGATGGCGAGGATGCCGGCGGGCCGGCCGTCAATGGCCACGAACACCGCGGTTTGTCCCTTGAGCCGGGCCAGCTCCGCGGGGCTGATCAGCGCTTCGGTTGGGACCTGTCGAGCTTCCATCAGGCGCCGGTTGCCCACCAGGACCTTGTGGTCGCCAACGGTCGCCCAGACGCCGAGTCCGGGGTCAGACCCGAAGTCCGAGAGGGGCGGCTTGGTGCCCGAGGCTCGTTGCGCGGCCGCTTCGACGATCGCACGGCCCAGGGGGTGTTCGCTGAGCGACTCCGTGGCGGCGGCCAGGGAAAGCACCTCAGCTTCGGAAAACCTGCCGACGGGCAATACCGAGCGCAAGCTGGGCCTGCCTTCGGTCAGGGTGCCGGTCTTGTCTACGACCAGCGTGTCGATCTTTTCCAGGCGCTCCAGGGCGGCTGCGTCCTTGATCAGGACACCGCCTTGCGCGCCACGACCGATCCCGACCATCACCGACATCGGAGTCGCGAGGCCCAGCGCACAGGGGCAGGCAATGATCAGCACGGACACGGCGACGACCAGGGCCGTGGCCAACTGGGGCGGGGGGCCGACCAGCGCCCAGATCCCAGCGGCGGCCACGGCCACGGCGATGACCGTCGGCACGAACCAGGCCGAGACGACGTCGGCGAGGCGCTGGATCGGCGCACGCGACCGTTGCGCGTCGGCGACCATCTGCACGATTTGGGCGAGCAGAGTGTCCTTGCCGACGCGGGCGGCGCGCACGAGCAAACTGCCACGGCCGTTGATCGTGCCCCCGGTGACGCTACCCCCCGCCTGCTTGCGAACCGGATCGGGTTCACCGGTGATCATCGATTCGTCGACATGGCTCTCGCCTTCGACCACTTCGGCGTCGACCGGAATCTTCTCGCCAGGCCGCACCCGTAGGCGGTCGCCCGTTTGCAGGTGCCGTGCGTCCACGTCCGCCTCGTTCCCCTGGTCGTCGACTCGGTGGGCGGTCTTGGGCGCCAGTTCGAGCAGGGAGCGAATAGCACTGGAGGTTTGCGAGCGTGCGCGCAGTTCCAGGACCTGTCCCAGCAGCACCAGCACCGTGATGACCGCTGCGGCCTCGAAGTAGAGCGGCACCGCACCGCCGGCCATGCGAAACGTCTCGGGCAGCAATCCCGGAACCAGGGTCGCCACGATACTGAAGGCGTATGCCGCGCCGATGCCCAACGCAATGAGCGTAAACATGTTGAGGCTGCGCTGACGGATCGACTGCCAGCCCCGGACGAAGAAGGGGGCGCCCGCCCAGAGAACCACCGGCGAGGCCAGGAAGAGCTGGCTCCAGCTCCATACTCCATGTCCCATGCGGCGCATCAGGTCCAGGCCCGGCACGAACTCGGCCATCGACAGCACCAGCAAAGGCAAGGTCAGCACAAGGCCGATGCGAAAGCGCCGGCGCATCTGCCGCAGTTCGCTGTCGTCCTGCTCCAGCGACGGCGCTTCCGGCTCCAGAGCCATGCCGCACTTCGGGCAGTTTCCGGGGCCTGGCTGGCGCACCTCCGGGTGCATGGGGCAGGTGTAGATCCCGCCGCGATCGAGCGACTGAGCATGCGGGGGAGCGACATGATCCGGGGCCTGCGACGGCGGCGCCAGATACGGGGCGGGATCGGCGATGAACTTTTGCCGGCAGCGCTCGCTGCAGAACACGAAGACCTTGTCCTGGAATTCGTGACGCAGCGCGGTCACCCGGTTCACCTTCATGCCGCAAACCGGATCGCGTGCCATCGGCGTGTTTCCGGAGTCTCCACAGCAGTCGCTCATCGCCTTGTCCTCCGTGTTCAGGCCGAAGGGCCCGCGACAGCGGCGTAGTCCTGCGAGGACCAATGGACATGTTGGACCCGCCAGCCCTGGGGTGTCTTCCGCAGCAGGATGGTCTCGGTGCTCAGCACATCGATAGGCCGGCCTTTGGAGGACTGTCCGCGGATGCGGTACTCCGAGTTGACCCAGGCACTGTCGCCGCTGCTACCGGAAACGCGCTTGAGCAGATCGACCTTCGAGGCCTTGAGGAAGGCCGCATCTGCCCCGGCGTGCAAGGCCAGGAACTCGTCACGCGAGCGCTCGGCACCGCCGCCCTCGTAGACCAGCAGGTCGTCGGTAAGCCAGTACGAGAGGACAGCCCGATCGCCAGCCCTCAAGGCCGATCGGAAGGCTTCCACGGCCTTCTCGGCGTCCGGCGCGGCCGATCCAGCCTCCGGCATCGGCATTTGCGACATGTCCATGCCGCCATGGCCGCCGTGAGCGTCGCCGCCTGACTGAGGCGCCGCAGCCGGCGCCGCGTCGTGATCCATGCCCGAATCACCTTCGCCCCGCGAAGTAAGGATCTGGTACTGCTCCGGCGTCAGCGAGGGCAGCTTCTGGAGGAACGCCACCATCGCCCAGATGCGCTGATCGTCGTGCGTGGCACCCCAGGCCGGCATCGCGGTCATCTTCAGGCCATGCTTGATGATCCAGAACTGGCGGGCAGCGCTGGCCTTCTCGTCGCCGTGGTCGTGCTCATCCTGTCCTTCCCCGTGCATGCCGGCCGGCATGGCCAGATTGGGGGGCTTCGGATATAGGCCGATCGACATGTCCGACTCGGCCTTCCCGGGCTTCAGGTGACAGCTGGCACACATGTCGTTGTAGTCCGCGCCGCCGGCCAGCAGCATCTGCGAGTCATCGAGGGCGGGCACCAATATGTCCTTGGTGCGGGCGGCGATCGAACGCTCGCGCAGGGTCTCCAGGGCCAAGTAGACCGGCTTGGTGTGAGCGTCATCGGCGCCGATGGGATAGGCCCCGGAGTAGATGAAGCCGATGGCGCCGAGTACGCCGACTACCAATAGCAGGAGCAGGGGTTTGAGGAATTTCATAACCAGGCCTTTGGGAGATCAGCCGCCGTGTTGGGAGTGGTCCATCTTCGGCATGGTCGGCGTCGTTGCCGGCTCCTGCCGCGGTCCATACGGATCGCGCCGCGGGGGATTGCCGAATTCGGGATCGCTGGAGATGCGCCTTGCGATCTTGCCCGGTGGATTGCGGTACCAGCCCGGATCGCGATAGTCCCCGGCCGGTTGGTTGTCGCGCACCTTCACGACCGTGAACATGCCGCCCATCTCGATGGGGCCATACAGTCCTTCGCCGGTCATCATTGGCAGCGTGTTTTCAGGGCCCTTCAGGCCCATGGCCACATGGCCGCCGTGCTCGGCCATGCCGTAGCGGCCCATAGCACCGTAGCCGGGCAGCATCTTGCGGATATCGGCTTCCACGCCGGACTGATCGACTCCCACCAGGTTGGGAATGCCGTGCCCCATCGGCCCCATCGTGTGATGCGACATATGGCAGTGGAAGGCCCAGTCGCCAGGCTCGGTAGCGACGAACTCGATATCGCGGATCTGCCCAACGCCCACGATCTCGGTCACCTCGCGGCGCCACTGTGCTTCCGGCCAACGACCGCCGTCCGAACCGGTGACCCAGAACGGATTGCTGTGCAGGTGGATCGGGTGATTCCACATCGACAGGTTGGCGATCCGGATGCGCGCTCGCTCGCCGGTGCGCATCACCAGGTTTTCGATTGCCGGGAAGGTCTTGCTGTTGAAGGTCCACAGATCGAAGTCCTGCATGATGCTGGGATCGGGGCGATAGGTGCCCGGATGCAGCGCCCAGTTGTGCAGCAGGAAGGTGTAGTCGCGATCGATCTGGACGCCTTCGCCGTTCTTCGGATGGATGATGAACATGCCCATCATGCCGAACGCCATCTGCGTCATTTCGTCGGCGTGCGGGTGGTACATGTGTGAGCCGTGCTGCTTGAGCGTGTACTCGTAGACGAAGGTCTCGCCCGGCTGGATGTGAGGCTGGTTCAGACCGCCGACGCCGTCGAAACCATTGGGAAGATCGATGCCATGCCAGTGCACGCTGGTTGGTTCGCCCAGCCGGTTGGTGACGAAGATGCGAACGCGGTCGCCCTCGACGGCTTCGATCGTCGGCCCCGGGGTCGTCCCGTTGTAGCCCCAGCACTTGGCTCGGGAACCCGGCGCGAACTCGTGCTCGATCTCCTCGGCGACCAGGTGGAATTCCTTGACGCCGCCTTTCATCTTGTACGGCAAGGTCCAGCCGTTGAGCGTGCGCACCGGCAGGTAGCCCTGAGGATGCCGCTTGATCGTGGAGGGCACCTTCAGCCCAGGGGCCGGGGTTTTGGCGGCCTCGGCTCCGCTCATCCCGGGCATGTCGGCCATGTTGTGGCCGTCGTGCTGGGCGAGGGCGGGAGCGCTGGCCAGAAGGCCAGCGCCACTCGCGCCCATCATCTGCAGCAGGTCGCGTCGTGTGACCATCAGTGGCCCCCGTGACCGTCGGCAGGCGGCTTGGCGCTACCCGACTTCTGATCCATGCCCTTCATCTGGGAATGGTCCATGCCGCCCATACCGTCGGCCGGCTTCTTCTGGCCCATGCACTTCTCGTGCATCGCCTTCATCACCGGGTCGTTCATGTCCATCTTCGACATGTCCATGTTCTTCATCGAGGCGCAATCGGGGCCGGCCTTCGCGGCGGCGGCTTCCTTGGCGTGCTCGGCCGGATCGTGGGCCCAGCTGCCCTGCGCAAACAGAACGGCGGCGGCAACCAGGGTGCTGCGGAAAAGTGTGTTCATCGTGAAACTCCTACGTGAGAAACGCCGGGGGGCGTCGGGGGGAAAAGGTTTCAGTGGACATGCGGCTGCTCCTGGATCACGGGCTGCTCGATATCCTTGCGCCGCTTAGGCGGCGCCGGCGTTTCGTGCTTCATGCCGGGCATCGGCATGTCGCCCATGTCGTGGTCGCCGCTTTGGGCGTCCTTGGCGGGAGTGGAGGTTTGGTCGTGCTGGCTGTGGTCCATCGGCGTCGTCGGACCCTTGCCAGGCTTCATGCCTTCCATCCCTTCCATATCGTCCATGCCTTCCATGCCCGGCATGCCCATCTTCGAGTGGTCCATGCCCGGCATTGCGTGGCTGGAGTGGTCCATCGCAGCAGCACCCTTGGGGCGCGTCAGCTCAGCCGGATCGAGCGTCGCCTCGACCGGCTGGTCGCTGCTGGGCAGCCTGCGCCCCACGGCCTGGGTGAGTTCGGCGCGGGCGATCCAGTAGTCCCGCACGGCTTCCAGGTAACCGGCATAGGCTTCGTACTCCTGCTGCTTGGCGACGAGCAGTTCGAAGATGCCGACCAACATGTAGTTGACCTCTTCCTGCATGCGGGCCACGACGGCCTCGCGCTGCGGGATCAGGGCATCGCGGTAGCGCTCCGCCCGGGTCTTGGCCGAAACGAGCTTGGCGTAGGCCAGCTTCACCTCGTTGCCGCTGTCGAGAACCGCCTCGTCGAGACTGGCCTCGGCCTGGGCGAGCGAGGCCTGCGCCGCCGCGACGCGACCGCCGCCCCAGTTGAAGATCGGCAGTTCCAACTCCAGGGTGGGACCGACGTTGATGGAGCCGTCAAAATCCTTTTCGCGTTCCGCGCCGATCTGGATGCCATTGATGAGGCGGATGCGGCGCTCCAGTCCGAAGCGAGCAGCCAGGGCTTCGGCGTTCTTGCGGGCGCCAGCGACATCCAGGCGCGACTCGGCGGCGAGCTTCGTCAGCGCGTCGAGCTCGTCTTCGCGGGGCAGGGGTTCGGCCAAGCGGGCTTCGAGTGCCCAGACGTCCTGGGAGGATGAGAGACCCATCAAGCGGTGCAGCTTGCTGCGTGCCTCGATGGCCTCGGCTCGTGCGGCGAGGGCGTCAAGTTCTGCTTGGCTGGCGGAAGCTTGTTCCATGGCCAGCTCGCGGCGGTTGATGTTGCCGGCCTCGAAGAAGCGCTGTCCGAGATCCGCCGAGGCGCGTGCGGCGTTCGCGACGGCCTCGCGCATCTGTGCCAGCTGCTCGGCACCCACCGCCTCGTAGTAGGCCCCCTCGACGTCGCTCGCCAAATTCAGGGTCCTGGAGGCAAGCGACAGCTTGGCGCTTTCGAACTGCGCACCGGCAAAGCGGGAGTTGGCAGGCAGGAACAGCAGGTTGACGAAATTCACGGCGATGCCGAGCGTCAGGCTGGCATTGGCAGCCGTGGAGTCGCCGGGCGAGAGGCGCACCGCGCTCAGGACCGGATTGGCCAGGCGTCCGGCGTCATAAACCTGGGCCGCGGCGAAACCCAGTTCGGCCGTATCCCGGCGCAAGCCAGGATTGTTGAGCAGCGCCAACTGGACCGCGATCTCCGGGGTCAGCGGCCGGTCCAGCGCCTGACGGGTAAAGGCGGCCGCATCGCCGCCATTCGGCGACGGTCGACCATGCGAGCGGGTGAGGTCCGCGACATCGGACCGTCCCCAGTCCGCAGGAATGCTCGCGCAGCCACTGAGCAGCGCTGCGGAAAGCGCCGGTACATAGAGATATTTTCGGGGAACCACAAATCCTCCCAGGAATCCATGAGCGTTGTTCCGCGGCGCTCGGGCCACGGCATAGCCACGGGGTTGCGGGCAGGGGTCACCTGCGCCGCAAACGCGGCTTCAACTCAGGACATACTGGGGGGACGGATCAGGGCGAGGATATGCGCGCCCGAGGGCGCGACAGACGCCGGAGCGGCGTGCTGACTCCCGACGGGAATGTCGAGAGTGGAGGGAGAGAAGACAGCAGCGACACCGGGGCAGGCGCCGCTACAGCCGACCTTGGCACAGTCGCAGCCGCACTCGCAGCCAGGGACCTTGATAGCTTTGGTCTCGCCATCGGCGGCGGCCATCATATGGCCGGCGTGTTCTGCCTGCTGCTGCATCATCGCCGCGTGGTCGTGATGCATGGCCGCATGATCCGCCGGCATTGCCTGTGCGGCCGGAGCCGGCATCGAGCCCGGCGGGTGCCTGCAGGACATGCCCACGATGCCGGCCATCGCCTGGAACGAGAACGTCCAGGCGAGCAGTACGGCCAGAAAGGGCTTGAGCAGGCGCATCGTCATAGTGTCTTACCAGCGCTTAGTCGCTGGCAAGTGGGGAAAGTTCATCATCTGCCTGAATAATAAAGGCTTGAGTCTGGAGCCGACTCTGGGGTTATAGGGCCCGAGCTTGCTCGCCCGGGCCCCATTGCGTCAGAACTTGTACTCGAAACCGCCCTGCACCAGGCGTGGCGCACCGGTCAGGATGCCCCTGGTTCGATCGACGATGTAGTCCTTGTCGGCCAGGTTCTTTCCAGTGATGAAGAGACTCAGACCCGCGACCGATGGCACCCGATAGTTCGCTGCCGCGTTCCAGATCAGGCTGCTGTCGATCTTCCCGATCTGGCCGGTTCCATCCGCCGGGGCCTGTTCCGTGTTGGCGAAGTCGCTGAACTGGTCGTCGACGAACACGCCCTCCAAGCGCAGATCGAAACCGGCCGTATGTTCATAGCCGATGGTCCCGGTAAAGAGGTTCCGGGGCGCGTATGGCAGCCGCTTGCCCGCCGCGCTGCCCGGAACCGGATCGCCAGCCGCGCAGGTGGCTCCGGAGGCGACGACGCAGCGCAAGGGCGTTTCCGACTTCGCCGTTGGCAAGAGCGTGTAGGCGATCTCCATGAAGGGACGCTGGCTCCAGCCAAGCAGGCGACCGATCTCAGCGCGGCCGGAGAATTCCATGCCCTGGTACAGCGTTTCTCCCACGGCCAGGGGGGTGCTACCGCCCGCGATCGAGCCCACGGCGATCTGCCGGCGGAAGTCGGTGCGGAATGCGGTGAGCTCCAGGGCTACGCCGGCAACCGGTCGCGCGCGCAGGCCGAGCTCGTAGTTGACGCTCTGCTCGGCGTCCAGATCCACGCTGGCGCCGCTATTGCTGATGATGTCCTCGGTACGGGGCGGGGCGAAGCCGCGATGCACGCTGGCATACGCGGTGTAGGCATCGCCGATCTGGTAATTGAGACCGAGGGCAGGCAGGAGTTCGGTCAGGTCGGAGTCACCGCTGGCACCGGTCAACTGATTCTTGCGCTCGTATCGGACGTTCTCCAGGCGCAGGCTGGGAATCAGAGACAGCCTGCCGAAGCCAAAGCGGTTCTGGATGAAGGCAGAGTAGGCGTCGGTTCGCCGCTCATTGCTCTCTACAGTCGCGCCCGTGCGGGCGGTGGGCGATGTACCGTTCAACTGCAGGCGGTCCTGGTATTCGAAGTGCGCGCGCACCCCAGCTTGCAGTTCATTGTTCAGACCAAACAGCGCGTGGCTCAGGCGGTATCGGGGTTCGACGCCATAGGTGTAGTAGTCGCGCAGGCGTCCCTGAGCGCTGGCACAGGTATCCGGGTCGACCGCGGTGCCGGCACGCCGGGCCGCAGTGAAGGCCGCGCCGCACTGGCCATCCGTGGTGCTGGAAGCCTGTCTCCACCAGTCTCGCGAGAAATCTGCCCAATACACCTGGGTAGTCAGAGATGAAGCCGGATTGATGGTCCAGCGGTCGCTCAAGGACAGCCCGATCCGCTCAGCGTCGAACTCGTCATTCTTGAACGGGTTGTAGCGGGCTCCGAAATTGGCGTACTCGGCGTCCGTGAGACCCGAGTAGGTGATGGTCGAATCTTCGGTGTAGTAGTTCGCCCGGGCAATCAGCTGGTGCTCGGCCGACAGGTCAAAAACGCCCTTGAGATTGAGGTCGTTGAGCTCGGTATCCGTATTATCGCGAGCGCCCAGACCTTGCTTGCGGACGTAGTCCAGCAGCAAGCCCTTGCCGCCAACAAAAGCATGACCATTGAAGTAGTCCCGGCTTCCTCCCGTGAGGGCGACGCCGGCGGACAGTTCCTGCGGTGGAATGGGGGTGATGTAGTTGATGACGCCGCCGATGGTCTGCGGCCCATAAAGGTTCATGGTCGAACCCTTCAGCACTTCGATGCGGTCGAATCGGTCGACGGGAGGGTGGTAGTAGCTCGCGTTGTCGCCGTAGGGCGCATAGGCCAACGGTATCCCGTCCTCCAGGAGCAGGATCTTCGTGGAGCGCGTCGGGTTCAGGCCGCGAATGCCGATGTTGGGACGTAGTCCCAGCCCCTCCTCATCGCGTACGTTCACACCGGGGGCCTTTCGGAGTGCCTCATTGGTCGTGAAGACCCGGGAAGCTTCCAGGGTCTCCGAGTCGATCGTGGCATTGCTGCCCGCCAGGGCGTCCGCCTCCAGCGGCGAGCCGACGACAGTGACCGCTTCCAGGACCGTGGGCGTCGCCCGGCCGGCGGCCGACTCGATCGGCTCCGCTGCAACCGGGTTGGCCGTGATTGCGGCCGACGCCAAACCCCAGGCCATCTTGCGTTTCATATTCGTTGTCCAATCGTTGTTTGTGGCGGCGCGGAGAATATACGAGAACGATAGTCATTCGCATCAGTGAAGTGAACTCCAGGGTTTTTGCTCTTCTCTTCGAAAGGCGATGCTTGACCTTCCCACGATGGCAAGGTGGAGAGTGTCATCGTCCAATACCGGACGCGTACTCGATGGAGATGTCACATGTATCAGTTTCATGTCCCCAGCATGACCTGCGGCCACTGCGTTGCTCGTGTCACCAAGGCTTTGCAGTCCGCCGACCACGGCGCCCAAGTCCAAGTCGATCTGGCCAGCAAGATCGTCCGCGTCGAATCGACTCAAAGCGACTCCGCGCTGCGCAAGGCACTCGGCGACGCCGGCTACCCGGTGCAGTGACCCAGCCCTGGAGGCGCTCAGCGAGGAAAACTCGCGGCGCCTCTTGACCTTACCATCGTGGCAACCCTTAGCGTGTCCGCATATCAGCGAGATCGACCATGAATACATCTACAGCAGCCGCACTCTGGCAGTTCCAGATCGAGGGCATGACCTGCGCCTCTTGTGTC
This sequence comes from Pseudomonadota bacterium, assembly GCA_052035235.1. Taxonomy (GTDB): domain Bacteria; phylum Pseudomonadota; class Gammaproteobacteria; order Nevskiales; family Nevskiaceae; genus Solimonas_A. The sequence continues at coordinate 56,970 of JBPOHT010000031.1, forward strand.
AGCAGGGTCGAGAAGGCTCTGCTGAAAGTTCCCGGGGTCCATGAGGCCACGGTCAATCTGGCAATGGAAAATGCCACCGTCAGTGCCGCCCCGAGCACCTCGATCGAGGCCCTGCAGAGCGCAATACGTGATGCGGGGTACGGGATTGCCGAGAACACGGTGGAACTCGCAATCGAAGGAATGACCTGCGCGTCCTGCGTCGGGCGCGTCGAAAAGGCGCTACGCGGGATTCCCGGCGTGCTCGACGCCTCGGTGAACCTTGCGACCGAACGAGCGACTGTCCGGATCAGCGGCGAAACACCCGTATCGGCGCTGACCGCGGCGGTGGAACATGCTGGCTATGCCGCCAGCCCAGTGACGCAGGCTGCGCGGTCGGTGCCCGGCAAGGGCGGGTGGCCTGGCTGGACGTCGGTTGCGGCCGCCGCAGTTCTCTCCGCGCCGTTGCTGCTTCCGATGATCGGTATGGTCGGCGGACAACACTGGATGCTACCCGGCTGGATGCAGTGGGCACTAGCCACCCCCGTGCAGTTCCTGCTTGGTGCCCGGTTCTATCGAGCCGCGTGGAAGGCTTTGAGGGCGGGCGCCGGCAACATGGACCTGCTGGTTGCCATCGGGACTAGCGCGGCCTATGGCTTGTCGGTGTACCAGATCTTGAAGGGACGTCCGGCGGATACCCTGTATTTCGAAGCCTCGGCAGTCGTGATCACGTTGGTACTGCTCGGCAAGTGGCTGGAGGCGCGAGCCAAGCGCCAGACCACTGAAGCCATCCGGGCGCTACAGGCTCTGCGCCCGGAGGTCGCGCGTGTGCGTCGTGACGGCGAAGACCGGGAGGTTCCCCTGGCGCAGGTCGCAATCGGCGACCTCGTCGTGATCCGGCCCGGTGAACGCATTCCGGTCGATTCCAAGGTAGTGGAGGGACGCAGCCATGTCGACGAATCCTTGATCACCGGCGAAAGCATGCCAATAGCAAAAGAGTCCCATAGTCGCCTGACCGGCGGTGCGGTCAATGGCGAGGGCCTGCTGATCGCCGAGACCATCGCTGTGGGCGCCGAATCTACGCTATCCCGGGTGATCCGCATGGTGGAGTCGGCTCAGGCGAAGAAGGCCCCGATTCAAAAGCTGGTCGATCGCGTCAGCTCGGTGTTCGTTCCCGTCGTGCTGGTGATCGCGTTGGCCACGCTGTTGAGTTGGGGTGTCCTCTCGGGCGATTGGGAAGCGGCCATCCTGCATGCCGTGGCCGTGCTGGTGATCGCCTGCCCCTGCGCCTTGGGCTTGGCGACTCCCACGGCCATCATGTCCGGGACCGGCGTGGCCGCGCGCCACGGCATCCTCATCAAGGATGCGGAAGCCCTTGAAATGGGCCACCAGATCGATACCGTCATTTTCGACAAGACCGGCACGCTGACGGCCGGCCAGCCGGAACTGGTCGTCCTGAAAGCCTTCGATGGTGACGAAGCGGCAAGCCTGGCCATCGCGGCCGCGTTGCAATCCGGCAGCGAGCACCCGCTGGCACGAGCTGTTGTGGCGGCCGCTGTCCAGAAGGACCTGATCCCCGCGCAGGTCACCGAATTTCGCGCCTTGCCGGGCAGGGGGCTGGAGGGTGTTGTATCCGGACGCCGCCTGGTACTCGGCAGCACGCGTCTGATGATCGAACTGGGTCTGCCCGAGACCCTGCTGCAGGAGCACAGCAGTGCCCTGGAAGCGCAGGGACGCACGATCTCCTGGCTGGCGGAAGCCGCGCAGGCACCTCGCCTGATCGCGCTGCTGGCATTCGGGGACCCGCTGAAGCCGACAGCGCGGTTCGCCGTCGACGTGCTACGTCGTCAGGGCATACGCACCATCATGCTGACCGGCGACAACTGGGGCAGTGCGCGGTTGGTCGGCCAGCAGCTGGGACTTGATGAGGTGCGTGCCGAAGTCCTGCCTGCAGCCAAGGCGCACGAGGTCCAGATGGTGAAGCAGCAGGGCGGCCGCGTGGCGATGGTCGGAGATGGCATCAACGATGCTCCGGCGCTTGCGACAGCCGACGTCGGCATTGCCATGGCAACCGGTACGGATGTGGCGATGCACACCGCCGGCATCACGCTGATGCGTGGTGATCCGGCCTTGGTGTTCGCGGCGATCGAGATCTCGCGAAAGACCTACGGGAAGATTCGCCAGAACCTCTTCTGGGCCTTTCTGTACAACGTGGCCGGCATTCCGCTGGCCGCCTTTGGCCTGCTAAGCCCGATGGTTGCTGGAGCCGCGATGGCCCTTAGCAGCGTCAGTGTCGTCGCCAATGCACTTACACTGGCCAGATGGCGCCCCGAAGGCCAAGGGCGAGGAGACTAGAATGCGCCGTACAAAGCCGAACCTGGAGACCGCCGAGGCGCTCAGCAAGGGGTATCACAACATCGGCCAAGCCGCCGAGGCGACCGGCGTGACGGCAAAGATGATCCGGCACTATGAGTCGCTCGGCTTGCTGAGCCGGGTCGAGCGGACGATGTCCAACTACCGAATCTACTCCGACCGCGATCTGCATGTCCTGCGTTTCATCAAGCGTGGCCGCAACCTCGGCTTTTCGATGAAGGAGATTGAGGCCTTGCTGGGGCTATGGCAGAACAGCCGCCGCAAGAGTGTCGAAGTGCGCCGCTTGGCCGCCCGGCATATCGAGGAGCTCGATGCCAAAATCGTCGAGATGCAAGGCATGCGCGATACGCTGACGCACCTGGTCGGCGCCTGTCACGGCGATCACCGTCCGGATTGTCCGATACTCGAGGACCTCGGTCGTTCGCCATAGTTTGATTGTTTGAGCGACGTCATCGCCGCGGTACAGCAACTGGGCGGCCGTGGAGGTCAGGCAGAGCCGGATGACCTCAAGCACATGCAACGGGCTAGAGTGCAGGGCCTATTCAGCCTTTCGGCAAGGAGTCTGGATGGCATGCACAGGCCTCTCCGTGCGCGGCGGATACCAGCTCTTGCAGGATGCCGCAGTCGCTGGCCGTATGGCCAGCTTCACAGTGCGCGCGAAGAGTCGTCAGCTGTTTTTCCAATGCGCGCATCGACTTTAGCCTGGCCCGGACCCGGACCAGATGCGCATCGATCAGCCGGTTGATGTCTCCGCAGTCGGCCGACGGTTGGCCTACAAAGCTAAGGAGCCGCTGTACGTCAGCCAGCGGCATGTCAAGTGCCCTGCAATGCCGGATGAAGGACAACCGCTGCAGATGGACAGGCCCGTAGGCTCGATAGCCGTTGGCCTGTCTTTCCGGAGCTTCCAGCAGGCCTGAGCGCTCGTAGTAACGAATGGTCTCGGTGTCCACGCCGGTGGCTTCACTCAGTTCACCGATCCGCATGTCGCCCTCCGGAAAAGTCAGCCCGAATACTAGCCCCTTGACCCTGTAGCGGCTACAGGGTGTTCAATGGCACCCAGATTCATTGGAGACCGCCATGGGCGATTCCTGCTGCGCCAGCAATTCCTGCCAGAGCAAGGTGACCCCGCGCTACCGCCGGGCGCTGTGGATTGCTTTGGCCATCAACGCAGTCATGTTCGTGGTCGAGCTAGGGGCGGGCTGGAATGCCGGGTCTGTCTCCTTGCTTGCCGATGCCGCTGATTTCCTCGGGGATGCGGCCAACTACGGCGTCTCCCTGCTGGTGCTCTCCATGGCCCTGGTCTGGCGCTCCCGCGCAGCCCTGCTGAAGGGCGCCACGATGGGGCTCTACGGCATCTTCGTGCTCGCCCAAGCCGCCTGGAACGGGATCAACGGCGTGGTACCGGAGGCGTACACCATGGGTGTCGTCGGCAGCCTGGCTTTGACTGCCAACGTGACCGTGGCGGTCATGCTCTACGCCTTCCGGGACGGCGATGCCAACATGCGCTCGGTGTGGCTGTGCTCGCGCAACGATGCCATCGGCAACATCGCGGTGATTCTCGCCGCCGGCGGGGTGTTCGGCTTTGGCGCCGCTTGGCCGGACTTGCTGGTAGCCGTAATCATGGCGGGCCTTGGCCTGTCGGCGGCTCGTTCTGTCATCACCCAGGCCCGCGCCGAATTGAAGGAGATCGCCCATGTCGCTCACGCCTGACATCACCTGGATGGCCCTGCTAACCGTCCAGACCCTGCACCTGCTGCATCACCTGCTGGTCAAGCGTCACATCAGCATCGTCGAGGTTTTGGCCGGCGCCGCCCTGCTCATCCCGATTCCGGCCGGGGCGGCGGCCGGAATGTTGCTGATGATCCTGCACATCGGCCTGATCGTGGTCCAACTGGTCGGCAGCATCTGGATCCGGCGGTTGTCGCCGGGCTGCGGTGACGAGAAAAGCGTCTGGGCGACGCTGGGCTGAATCCCCGACATAGAAGAGCCGACATGAGCGAGAACTGTGGCAAACCAGGTGACCCCTGCAAAATGGCAGCACAAGCCAATCGGTCGGCCTTGCGCAAGGTGCTGGCGATCAATCTTTTCCAGTCGGTCGCCGGCGGTGGCATCGGTGCCTGGGCGCAGTCCACAGCGCTGGTCGGGGCCGCGCTGGACAACCTGGGCGACGCCGGCGTGTACGGAGTCTCTCTGTACGCTGAGGGCCGCAGCGCCGCGCACAAGGCCCGGGCCGCACGCATCAGCGGCTGGCTGCTGATTGGCTTCAGCCTGATGTTGGCGGTCGAGGTGCTGCGCCGCTTCTTCTCGGGCGCCGAGCCTATCGGTGTCGCCATGATGATCTGGGCCGCCTGCAACGCCGCGCTGAACCTGGTCTGCCTCAAGCTGCTGCGCAGCCATCGTGACGAGGGCGCGCACTTCGCGGCCTCCTGGATCTTCACCAGCAACGACACGCTGGTAAACCTGGGCATCGTCGCCTCCGGTGCGCTGGTGCTCTGGACCCAATCACCGATTCCTGACCTGGTCATTGGCCTGGTCGTCGCAGCGATCGCCTTCCGGGGCGGCCGCGAAATCCTCGAGATCGCCGAAGAGGCATCAGAGGCGTCTTCCTCCTCCTCAGAAAAGAACTAAAGCCGTGACCCGCCTGCGCCCCCTGCTTGCCTTGGTGTTCCTGTGGCCCTTCTTGTCGCTGGCAGCCGGTGACGCCCAGACCACTTGGCGCCTGCTCGACTATATCGCCGTCGACTACACCGGCGCTGTGGACAAGAGCGGGACGATCATCGATGCAGCCGAATATGCCGAGATGAGCGAGTTCGCCGACTCGGTGAGCCGCCAGCTCGGTGCGCTGGCGCCAACGCCGGCACAGCCGGCGCTGGTCCAGGCTGCGGAGGATCTGAAGGCTGCCATCGCGGCCAAGGCCGATCCCGGCGCCGTGGCCACGCAGGCTCGCGGGCTGGGTGCGAAGCTCCTGGAGGCCTACCCGGTACCGCTGTCGCCGAAGGCAGCGCCGGACCTCGCGCAGGGGCTGACGCAGTACGCCACGCTCTGCTCTGGCTGCCATGGCGCCAGTGGGCATGGCGATGGGGCGCTCGCGGCCGGCATGGATCCGCCGCCGGTTGATTTCACGGATAGCGCCCGGGCACGCGAGCGCAGCGTCTTCGCCCTCTACCAGGTCATCAGCCAGGGCCTGGAAGGCACTGCCATGCCGTCCTTCGCGAATCTGCCGGACACCGAGCGCTGGGCGCTGGCCTTTGTGGTCGGGCAGTTCGCCTTCCCGCAGAACCAGGCCGAGGCCGGCGACCGATTCTGGCAGCAAGCGGCAACGAAGGAAGCCATCCCGGACATGGCTGCCCTGGCCACGATGACGCCCGCCACGCTGGAAGCTCGCCTCGGTGCCGAGCAAGGCCAGACCGTCACGGCCTATTTGCGGCGCCATCCGGCCGCAGTGCTGCGGTCTACCCAGGGATCGCTGCAGCTTGTGCGTGATCGACTGGAACAGGCGGTTGCCGCCTATCGCAAGGGCGATCGCGACGCCGCCTCCCAAGCGGCCGTCTCCGCCTATCTCGACGGCTTCGAGCCTGTGGAGCCGATCCTGGCCGTCAAGGATCCCGAACTGATGCGCTCGCTGGAAATGGCGATGACGGAACTGCGCGGACGCCTGTCAGCCGGCGCGCCGGTGGACGAGATCGCCGGCCGAGTGGAGGCGTTGCAATCCCGGCTCGGCGCGGCGGAGCAGACCTTGCAGGCCTCTGAAGCGGACGCCGGCTCTGCCTTTGTAGGTGCCTTCACCATCCTCTTGCGCGAGGGCCTGGAAGCCCTGTTGATCGTGATCGCCATCATCGCGTTCCTGCGCAAGGCCGGCCGTACCGAAGTGCTGCCCTACGTGCATGCCGGTACGGGCGCCGCCCTGCTGGCGGGCGTGGCGACCTGGGGCGCGGCGACGTACCTGATCAACATCAGCGGTGCCAGCCGCGAGCTGACCGAAGGAGTCGCCGCTCTGTTTGCGGCGGCCGTGCTGTTGTTCGTCGGCATCTGGATGCATGGCAAAAGTCAGGCTGGCGCCTGGCAGAAGTATGTCAAGGAGCAGATCGGCGCCGCCTTGTCGCGTCGCTCGGGCTGGTTCCTGTTCCTGCTGGCCTTCGTGGTGGTGTATCGCGAAGTCTTCGAAACCATCCTGTTCTACGTCGCACTGTGGAGTCAGGGTTCCGGCCATGCGGTGATCGCGGGTGCGGTAGCCGCCATTGCAGCCCTTGCGGTGATCGCGTGGCTGATGCTGCGTTACTCGCGCAAGCTGCCCATTGGAACCTTCTTCACGATCAGCGCGGTGCTGATGGCGATCCTGGCGGTGATGCTGACCGGCAAGGGTATAGCCGCCCTGCAGGAGGCCAACTTGCTCTCAGCCAGGTTGCTGGATCTGCCCCGGTTCGATTGGATCGGCTTCTATCCCACCTTGCAGGGCATCGTGGCTCAGGTGGTTTGTGCCTCCGTGCTGATGGCCGGCTTTGCCTATAACCGCCGCCGTGCCGTCGCCTGAGGCCGGAGCACATTCTCTCGATGAACAAAAAAGCCGTGACTAATCTGAAGATCGGGCAGGGGGCCACCCCAACTGGGGCCGTCCGGGGCGCGGAACTACTCTGCCCGCGCCATGTACTAAGCGGGTACGTCTGCGGGGCCGCTTCCGATGGCTCCGATTCGATCCCCGCTCAATTTTGCTAGAGTAACGCCATGACCCGCTCGCCCACCCTGCAACGGCTGCTGACGCTGATGTGCGTCATGCTGCTCATGGTGCGCGTGGCCGGGCCTCATCTGCATCTGTGCTTCGACGGGCAAGAAGCGCCGGCGAGCTTCCACGTCCTGGATATCGGCTTGCACCACACGGCGGGCCATGGCGCGCCGCACCAGGATACCGACGTATCCCTCGCCGTCGACGGGGTGTCCAAGACCGGCAAGTCGATCAGCTTTGATGATCTGCCGGTCGTGCTTCTCGCGGCGCTTCTGATCTGGATCCTGTTCCAGACCCCGAGCCGTTTCCTCCTCCCCATGCTGCCGGCGGTTGCTCCGGCGCGTCCTGCCTTCCTCCTTCCGCCTTTGCGCGGACCTCCCCAGCTGACCTCCCTCTGAAGTTCTGAGGTGTTCCCGCGTGGGCGTGATTGCGCTGCCGCGGCGTCATTGGGGCATTCGCGCGACTGAACGCGCGATGCCGATGGGAGGTTTCAATGAATCGTTTGACCACACGTGCCTTGGGCGCGTGTCTCTTCACCATGGCCGCCTTTACGCCGTGGGCACAGGCCGCAGATGGCCTGACCCTGCGCCAGGCTGTCGATGCTGCGCTGGGGGGCAACCCCGAACTGCAAACCTTCGCGTTCCAGTTCCAGGCCCTGGACGCCCGCGCCCGGCAGGCTGCGCTGCGGCCAGCGCCAGAACTGTCGATCGACGTCGAGAATGTACTCGGCACCGGCGCCGTGAAAGGTACCGATGCCGCCGAGTACACCTTTGCGTTGTCGCAGGTAATCGAACTCGGCGGCAAGCGCGACGCGCGCATCGCTGCTGCCCAGGCCAGCCGCAGTACCGCGGACCTGGAGCGGCAGGCGCGCCAACTGGATGTGCTGGCGGAAGTCACCCGCCGCTTCATCAGCGTGGCCACGCAGCAGGAGCAGCTGCAGTTGGCCCGCAAGGCGACGCAACTGGCGCAGCGCACCGTCAATGGCGCGCAGCGGCGCGTCGATGCCGCCAAGTCTCCCCACGCCGAACTGGACCGGGCGCGTATCGCTCTGGACCGCGCCAAGCTGGACGAGCGCCGCGCCGAGACCGAACTGGACACCGCCCGGCGGCAGCTGGCGGCAACTTGGGGAGAATCCAAACCAGTCATCAGCGGTCGCCTGATGGGCGAGGTACAGGCCGACCTGTTTTCATTGCCAGACGCCGGCGACTTCGAGTCCCTTTCGACACGACTGGCCTCCAGCCCCGACTTCCTGCGGTTCGCATCCGAAGCGCGGCTGCGTGATGCGGAGCTGCGCCTGGCTGCCACGACCCGTAAGCCCGACCTGACGCTGGGTGGCGGCTTCCGGCGCTTCCAGGAAGGCGGTGACCAGGGCTTCGTGGCCTCAGTGTCGATCCCGTTGTTCGGCAGCCGCCGTGCGGAGAGCTTCATCGCCGAGGCCCAGGCCAATCGGGACTTGGTCAGCGCTGAGCAGCGCGTGGCCGAGGTCAAGGCCCGCGCGATGCTCTATGAGCTGCATCGAGAACTGAGCCGGGCGGTGGCCGAAGCGCAGTCGCTGAGGACCGACATCCTGCCGCGCACCGAAGAGGCACTACGGGAAACGGAGTACGCCTTCGATCGCGGTCGTTACAGCTACCTGGAGCTGGTGGATGCCCAGCGCGAGTACCTGGACCTGCAGGCCAGCCTGATCGAGGCCAGCGCCAACGCCCATTCCCTGCGTGCCGAAATCGAGCGCCTGACCAACGCGCCCCTGGCCGCATCGACCCCTGAACCGAATTGAGACTCCGACATGAATTCCAAGATGATTGTGTTGACCTTGCTGCTGCCCTTGGCGCTTTCCGCCTGTGGCGGTTCAGAATCCGCCTCGACGGAGGCCAAGCCCGGCAGTGCTGCGGAATCTGGCAAGCACGAAGAGGGCGAAGCCGGCCATAAGGAAGGTGAAGGCGAGCACAAAGAGGGTGAAGGCGAGCATGACGAAGGAGGCCTGGCGCTGACGCCTGAGCAGATCAAGGCCGCTGGCATCGAGCTGACACAGGCCGGCCCCGCGATGATCCGCGAGACGCTGCCGCTGTACGGCGTCGTCGCGCCCAACGCCGAACGCATTCGCGAGGTCACTGCACGCTATCCGGGCGTCATCCGTAGCGTCTCGACCACCATCGGCAGCAACGTCCGCCCCGGTCAGAGCCTCGCCTCTGTCGAGAGCAATGAAAGCCTGCAGACCTACGCCGTGACTGCACCGCTGGCGGGCGTGGTCACCGCGCGCAATGCCAATCCTGGCGAACAGACCGGCGATAAAGCCTTGTTCACGGTGGCCGACCTGTCGACCGTCTGGGTTGAGCTATCGCTGTTCCCGCGAGATATCGCCAAGGTGCGTGTGGGCCAGGAAGTCCGCGTAAAGAATGCCGATGCCAACCGTAGTGTTACCGGCAAGCTGGTTTATGTCGCACCCTTCGGCAGCAGCAGCAATCAGACGCTGACGGCGCGCGTGCTGCTGGACAACGCCGATGGCCGCTGGTCGCCGGGCCTGTACGTGACCGCTGATGTCATCTTGGCCGAGTCCCCCGCCAACCTGGCCATCCGCAACGAGGCTGTCCAGAACCTGGAGGGCCGCAACGTCGTCTTCGTGGCCGAAGGCAAGGGCTTCGAAGCCCGCCCCGTGAAGCTCGGCCGTAGCGATGGGGAAACCTCCGAGGTGCTGGAGGGGATTCGGGCAGGTGAGACCTATGCCACGCACAACAGCTTCATCCTCAAGGCAGAGCTCGGTAAGGGCGAAGCCGAGCACGGCCACTGAGCATGCGCCCCATGAATCTCCGCCATGCCCAAAGCCAATACCGGCGCCTGCGCGCCGGCTCTGAAAGGATTTCCCCATGATTGACGCACTGCTGCGCTTTTCCATTGCGCGTCGCTGGGTAGTCATGTTCCTGGTGCTCGCGGTTGCCGCCGCGGGTGTCTGGAGCTACCAGCGCCTCCCCATCGATGCTGTCCCCGATATCACCAACGTCCAGGTCCAGATCAACACCCAGGCCGAAGGCTACTCGCCGCTGGAGGTCGAACAGCGCATCACTTACCTGGTCGAGACCGCGATCGCGGGTCTGCCCGGCATCGAGTACACCCGCTCGCTGTCGCGATATGGCTTGTCGCAGGTAACGGTGGCCTTCGATGACGGGACCGACATCTTCCATGCCCGTAACCTGATCAACGAGCGCCTGCAGACGGCCAAGAGCCAGTTGCCCGACGGTATCGAGCCCGAGATGGGTCCGATCGCCACGGGCCTGGGCGAGATCTTCCTCTACACCGTTCATGCCGACGAGAAGGCCCGGCAGGCCAACGGGCAGCCTTGGGATGCCACGGCCCTGCGCACCTTGCAGGACTGGGTGATCCGGCCACAGCTGCGCCAGGTCAAGGGCGTCACCGAGGTCAACACCATCGGTGGCTTCGAGAAGCAGTTCCACGTCACGCCGGATCCAGCGCGAATGCTGGCTTACGGACTGACCTTTGACGACGTCGTCCAGGCGCTGCAGAAGAACAACGCTAGCGTCGGAGCAGGCTACATCGAGAAGAACGGCGAGCAATACCTCATCCGCTCCCCAGGGCAGGTTGCGGACATCGCTGCAATCGAGCGCATGATCGTCGCCGATCGCGAAGGCGTACCAATCACCATCCGTGACATCGCCGAAGTGGCCTTCGGCAAGCAACTGCGCACCGGCGCCGCGACCCGCGACGGCGAGGAAGCGGTACTCGGCACCGCGGTCATGCTGATCGGCGGCAACAGCCGAACGGTCTCCAGCGCGGTGTCCGCCAAATTGGCTGAGATCGATAAGACGCTGCCGGAGGGCATTACCGCAGAGCCGGTCTACGACCGCACGGTCCTGGTCGACAAGACCATCGCGACGGTCCAGAAGAACCTGCTGGAGGGCGCCATCCTGGTCGTGGCAGTGCTGCTGCTGATGCTGGGCAACGTACGCGCCGCCCTGCTGACCGCTATGGTCATTCCGCTGTCGATGCTGATGCTGATGACCAGCATGGTCGAGACCAAGGTCAGCGCCAACCTGATGAGTCTGGGTGCCTTGGACTTCGGCCTGATCGTGGACGGAGCGGTCATCATCGTCGAGAACTGCATTCTGCGGCTGGCCTCCCGACAGCATCACTTCGGCCGTCTGCTAACCCTGGAGGAGCGCTTCCACACCGTCTTCGCAGCGACGCGCGAGGTGTTCACTCCCAGCCTGATCAGCGTACTGGTCGTGATTCTGGTCAACCTGCCGTTGCTTGCGCTGACCGGGGTCGAAGGCAAGATGTTCCGGCCGATGGCCCTGGCCGTGATCATGGCGCTGCTCGCCGCACTCGTGCTGTCGCTGACGTTCGTTCCCGCGGCGGTTGCTCTGTTCCTGAGCGGCAGGATCGAGGAAAAGGACAACCGCATCGTCGCCGGCGCCAAGCGCCTGTACGCGCCTGTACTGGATGCAGCCCTGCGTCTGCGCGTGCCGTTTCTGGCCGGCGCAGTGTTGTTCGTCGCCCTCAGTGGCTGGTTGGCCTCGCGCATGGGCTCGGAGTTCATCCCGAGCCTGGACGAGGGCGATCTCGCGGTCCAGGCCCTGCGCATCCCGGGCACCAGCCTGTCGCAATCGCTGGAGATGCAGTTCCAGTTAGAAAATGCCATCAAAGCGATGCCGGAGGTTAAAACCTACTTCTCGCGCGTGGGTACGGCTGAGGTCGCGACCGATCCCATGCCGCCGAATATCTCCGATGGCTACGTCATGCTGAAGGACCGCAAGGATTGGCCGGATCCGAGCAAGACCAAGGCGGAATTGGCCGAGGAGATCGAGAAGCGCCTGGAAGGCATTCCGGGCAATGCTTTCGAAATCAGCCAGCCGATCCAGCTGCGCTTCAATGAGTTGATCTCGGGCGTGCGCTCGGACCTCGGCATCAAGGTCTATGGCGATGATCTGGACCTGCTGCTGCAAAACGGCAATGCGATTGCCAAGGTGCTGGGCTCTGTTCCGGGTGCCGAAGGCGTCAAGGTCGAGCAGGTGGCCGGCTTGCCCGTGCTGTCGATCGAGCCCAAGCGAGAGGCGTTGTACCGCTACGGTCTCAATGTCGCGGACGTCCAGGATGTGCTGGCTGCGGCCACGGGCGGCGAGGAGGCAGGCCAGCTATTCGAAGGCGACCAGCGCTTCTCCCTGATCGTCCGACTGCCGGAGCGCCTGCGCAACGACCTGGCTGCCCTGGAGCGCCTGCCCGTCCCGCTCTCCCGCGGCGGCTACGTGCCACTGGGCGAGGTTGCCACGCTCAACCTCGCGCCAGGCCCGAACCAGATCAGTCGCGAGAACGGCAAGCGCCGCTTGGTGGTCTCCGCCAACGTGCGGGGCCGTGATCTCGGCGGCTTCGTGACGGAGGCACGCGCGAAGATCGAGCAGCAGGTCAAGCTGCCACCGGGCTACTGGCTGGCCTACGGTGGCACCTTCGAGCAGCTGCAATCGGCCACGCAGCGCCTGACGGTGCTGGTCCCGATCACGCTGGTCATGATTTTCGCCCTGCTGATGATGACCTTCGGATCGGCCAAGGACGCGGCCCTGGTGTTCAGCGGCGTGCCCCTGGCCCTGACCGGCGGCGTCATCTCTCTGTGGCTGCGCGACATCCCGCTATCGATCACCGCAGGCGTCGGCTTCATCACACTCTCCGGCGTGGCGGTGCTGACCGGCGTGGTCATGGTGGCTGCTATCCGCGACCGCCTGGCCAATGGCATCGATATCGAGACCGCCATCCGTGAGGGCGCCATGATGCGGTTGCGTCCCATCCTGATGGTGGCCCTGGTGGCTGCTTTGGGCTTTCTGCCCATGGCCCTGAACACCGGCACCGGCGCCGAAGTTCAGCGTCCGTTGGCCACGGTGGTTATTGGCGGAATCATTTCCTCGACATTGCTCACGCTGCTGGTGCTCCCGGGCCTGTACCGGATGGCCTGGCGGCCCCGGCCGGAGCCCATTGACGGACCGGCGCGCGCCCAGGAGTCCCACGCATGAAATTGATCAAGGCCTTTATCCACCACGTCCGCACGCCGGACGTGGTTCAGGCGCTCGCCGATGCGGGCTTTCGCAATATCACGCTGCAAGACGTCAAGGGCATCCTCAAGCCGCTGAGCGACAGCGAACAGGATTTCTCGCGGGATGCCGCAGGTCCCGTCATATCCGAGACCCGCCTGTCCCTGGTCTGCGAGGACGGCGAGGTCGAAGCCATTACTTCCATCATCCGTTTCGTCGCGAAAGTGGGCCCTCACATTTCCGGCTGGGTGTACGTCAGCCCGGTCGAGCAGGCCTTACCTATAGGAGGGGACTGATGACTAAAGGACCATTCTTTTCCCGCTGGCGGATTTGGGTTACGCGACTGTTCTGTGTTGCCATTGTGGGACTTTTCCTCATCTCACAGCCTGCCTTGCACGGCCGCGACAGTTTGATGGTCCACCTGATCACGCCGCTCGGTCTGGTTCTGGCCGCGATCGGCGCGATCGGGCGGCTCTGGTGCAGCAGCTATGCGGCGGGAAACAAGAACTGTCAGCTACTAAGGGAGGGGCCGTACGCGCTTACCCGCAATCCTTTGTACGGGTTCTCCTTTCTGGGTGGGCTGGGGATCGCGATCACGACAGAAACCCTAACGATTCCGGCACTCTTCGTGGGGGGCTTTGCCCTGTACTACCACTTTGTTATCGCGGAGGAGGAGCAAAGGCTGTTGGCGGACTATGGAGAGACCTATGCGACCTACCAGGTCTTGGTGCCTCGCTTCATCCCACGGACGACGGACTACGTTGAACCGCAGCGGTGGGAGATCAGTCCCCCGGCGCTACGGCGGTCGTTCGGGGAGGTGATCTGGTTCGTGATCGCCGCAGTGTCGATTCATGCGCTGCATGACCTGCGCGAGGTGTTGAATCTGCCGGCGATTTTGGTGCTGCCGTAGAGGCTATAGCGCAGCTACATGTTTTGGGGCCGCAGCCGCGGAGGCGGTGGCGGCCCCGCTTCTTTCCGAATGCCGTCCCGAGGCGGTCATCAGGCGTCTGGGAATGCCGACACTGAGTCAATCGAGGAGCAGACATGGCGCACGACCATGTGAATGGTGAAAAGCCCGAGCCGGGTGACGACGACGGACATGATCACGCCGTCTCCGCCTCCGACACGCGTCTGAAATGGGCGCTCGCGCTAACCGCGGGCTTCATGGGTCTGGAGGTGGTCGCAGGTCTGTGGAGCGGATCGTTGGCGCTGCTGGCGGATGCGGGCCACATGCTCACCGACGCCGGCTCTCTGGCACTGGCTTTGTACGCGGCCCAAGCCAGTCGCCGGACCCCAGACGCGAGGCGCACTTACGGCTACGGCCGCGCGCGCGTACTGGCGGCATTCGTTAACGGATTGTCGTTGCTGCTGATCGCAGCGTGGATTGCGATTGAGGCGGTGCAGCGCCTTCAGGAGCCGGTCACGATCCTGGCTGGGCCGATGCTGGGCGTAGCGTTGGCCGGTCTGGTTGTGAATGTCTTGGCGTACCTCATTCTTCGGGGTGGCTCCGACCTGAACAGCCGTGGCGCCTTGGCGCACGTGGTTGGCGACCTGCTGGGGTCAGTTGCCGCCATTGGGGCCGCCCTGATCCTCCTGACGACGGGCTGGAGCCCGGCGGATCCGCTGCTATCGATCGCCGTTGCTCTCCTGATAGTGCGCACCGGCTGGCGCATTACACGTGAAGCGGCACATGCACTGCTGGAAGGGAGCCCCATCGGCCACGATGCCGAGCGTGTCCGCGATTCGCTCCTCCAGACCATTCCCGGGCTTCTGGATGTGCACCACGTGCATGCCTGGACGGTCGCGTCCGGCGACATCTACTTTTCGCTCCATGTGAGGGCATCAGAAGGGCTGTCGGTTGATGGCGTGGCGGCTGACGTGCAGGCGCTCCTGCGCACAGAGTTTGGGGCTCGTCACGTGACCGTACAGGTCGAATTTGAGCTTTGCGCTTCGCCAGAGCACTGACATGGCCAAGAAAAAGGCTCGTCACCCGGAAAGTCCCCGGGGCTGGAAAGGGATATCGAAGACAGTGAAGGTGTGGGTGGTACTCGCACTTGTCTGCAGCGTCCTTGCGGGAATCCTGACGCAGTGGCCCCGGTGGTTTCCTATCGATCCCATGCGACAGGTCACTATCTATCGCACTCATGGCTGTCGCTGCGCTTTCGTCTGGGCACAGGAACTGGAGTCCAAGGGATACGTCGTTACGATGTACGAGCCCGAAACACTCAAGACCATCCGTGGGGCCTTGAAGACTCCGCCATCTCTCCGAGGATGCCACGTGGGACGATACATGGAGTATTTCGTCGAGGGCCATGTGCCAGCCGAAGCACTGGGCCTACTTGCGCGCCAGCACCCTGCCGGACTAGGGGTGGCGGCAGATTCGACTGCAGCTCGGCATGAGCCTCTGTCGTCGCCTCCAGGCGGGAAACCAGGGGTCACTCTTTACGATAAAAACGGAATTGCCCATCTGTGGTGGACCGGGCTCGGCGCCTGACTTCGCTTCCGAAAGGGGCGGCTGATCGGGGAGGCGAGGGCGGCCTTTGGGTGACGCAGCCGCGCAGAAGCCACTCACCCTTCGTGATGCCGACGCGTTCCTACCGCAATGAAGTAGCCCTCGTTGGGTTATTTCATATACGAACGAAAAATCTTTATCAGGCCGTCCAGCTCGTCGGCGTGGCCACCGTCAGCAGGCACCAAGTGGGTGCGTAGATGGCCCTCTATCACCTCCATCATGAGCCCGTTGATGCCACCGCGAACCGCTGCGATCTGCTGCAGCACGGCGCTACATTCCGAGCCTTCCTCCAACGCCAGTTCCAGACTCTTGAGCTGCCCCTGAATTCGCCGGACGCGATTCAGCAGCGGCTTCTTGTTTTCAGTGGTGTGCGCCATGGATGGTCATCCTATATACTGGGGGTGAGTATATTTCAATCGCAGGTCCGGGCCAAATGTCGACGCACTCCCATGCCTTCAACGAGGGGAACCCTCTGGCGGAGAACCGCACTCGCTGGGTGGTAGCACTCACTTCGCTGATGATGGTGGCCGAGATCGCTGGCGGCTGGGTCTATAACTCGATGGCGTTGTTGGCCGACGGCTGGCACATGAGTTCCCACGCTCTTGCACTCGGTCTGGCAGCGCTGGCCTATTCCTTGGCCCGCCGACTCGCCAACGATCATCGTTTTGCATTTGGCACCTGGAAAATCGAGATTCTGGGCGGCTTTACCAGTGCGCTGTTGCTCCTGCTCGTAGCCTTCTCGATGGCCTATCAATCGATCGAGCGCCTGTACTCACCCACTCCGATTCATTACGACCAGGCGATCGTCATCGCCTTCGTTGGCCTGGCGGTCAATCTGGTCTGCGCAAAGCTGCTGCACGCCGGAGGGCATCAGCCACATGGGCATGATCACGGGCACGATCATGGCCATGGGCATGGCCACGACCATGGCGCGCAAGATCTCAACCTCAGATCCGCCTATCTGCATGTCGTGGCCGACGCGATGACTTCGGTTCTGGCCATCGTGGCGCTTTTTGGCGGAAAGCTCTGGGGGGCCGATTGGCTCGATCCGACGATGGGCATCGTCGGGGCGGTGCTGGTGGGTATCTGGGCGGTTGGCCTGCTGAAGTCCACGACCCGCGTGCTTCTCGATGCGGAGATGGATGCGCCGGTAGTCGAAGAAATCCGCGACGTGATTGCCCAAAGTCCGGTCAAGGCGTCGATCTCCGATTTGCATGTCTGGCGCGTGGCCACGGGTAAGTACGCCTGCATCCTGCGGCTATCGGTCGCGGGTCATGCAACAGCCGAGGACTTCCATCGGCAACTCGCGGTGCACGAAGAGCTGGTCCACGTCACGGTCGAGATCGCCGCCGCATGAGGACTGCCATGCCCGGCTCCTCCTTAATCGGTGGTTTCTGGCCTGCCGCAGTCCCGGCTGCTGGCGTCCTCCGATCGATATCGACTATTGTTTACTGATGTTCGCGCGCCTCGTCCCCATCTTGCTGTTCCTTTGCCTGCTGGCTGGCCTGAGTGGCCTTGGCCCGCATGTGCATTGGCATGCGCACGGGCATGATGAGGTGCACAGCTACGTTGTTTCCGCGCTGGATATCGACCATGCCCAGGCTCATGCGGAAGGCAGCCAGGATGATGACAGCAGCAAGCTGGGCACCCGCGTCCCTCTGGATCATCCGCCGGTCGGGCCAGTACCCAGTGCCGCTCTGTCTATCGACGTCGATGGGGCTCCCGGCATGTTGCCCCTGCTCGCGGATCAGCGTGTAACAGGGCCGCCCCGATTCCTGATGCCTCCAAGTCAGGCTCCTCCCCAGGCTTTCTCGACCGTTTAGCGCGCCGCGCCCTCTGATGGACGCGGCGTACACCCGCGTTCCTGGAAGAGGACTTCCCGTGTACATTTCCGTTGTCTGGCGTCCCGCCGCTTTTGCGGCGGCGCTCATGCTCGTCGCGCCCGTTCTGGCAGCCGAGCCCCTCACTTTGCGCGATGCCCTGCAGCGAGCAGAAGCTTCGCATCCCGACCTGCAAGGATTTGGCGCCGAACGCGCCGCCGCCGCCGCCCACCGCGGCCTCGCGGGGCGATCTCCCACGCCCGAGGTCAGCGTCCTCTTGGAAGATGCCTTCGGCAGCGGAGCCCGCAGCGGTCTCGATGGCGCCCTGTGGACCCTGAGCTTTTCCCAAGCCCTGGAGCTAAGCGACCAGCGGTCCAGCCGTCTGGGCGCGGCCGACTCCCGGGCCGTGGCCCTGACGGCCGACCAGGAACTGCGCCGCCGCGACGCCTTGGCTGAGGTTGCCCAGCGCTTCTTCGAGGCCGCCGCCGACCGCGAGCGTCTACGTCTTGCCGAAGAGAAGGTCGATCTGGCTCGCAAAAGTCTGGCGGCCGCAGACACTCGAGTTAGCTCTGCTCGCGCTCCTGTAGCCGAGCGCGCGCGTGCCCAGGCTGCTCTTTCCCAGGCAATTCTGGAACGAGAGCACGCCGAGCACGAGGAAATGAGCGCTCGGGTCGCATTGGCGGTCTCGATGGGCTCTCCCGAGCCGGACTTTGGCGAACTCAAAGCGCCCTTGTTCGATCTGCCCCCGCTGCGCCCACTGCCGGAGTTGCGTCAACGACTGAAGCAGAGACCGTCGGCTCGGGCTCGCCTGGCCGAAGCCGCCGCGCTGGAGGCGGAACGCCAGGCTGCGTTGGCGGCTGCTGGACTGCGACCGACCTTCATCGGCGGCGCACGCCGCTATGAGGACGGCAACGATGTCGCAGCAGTCGTCGGCGTTAGCCTGCCGCTGCTTGCGGGACGTCGGGCCCGGGACGAGGCCGCGCTCATCTCCGCCCGTCAGGAACAGACACAAGCCGAAGGCCAGGCCGCTCTGCTGCGCGCCGAAGAGCAGTTGTTCGAGCGCTACCAGGAACTCGGCCATGCCAAGGAAGCCCTGCGCTTGCTCGACACCGAAGTGCTGCCTGCTCGCCAGGAGGCACTCAAGCAGACCCAGTACGCCTATGACCGAGGGCGCTATGGCTACCTCGAACTGTCGCTGGTGCTCCAGGAGCTTGCCGACGCCCGTCGCGCCCGCTTGGACACGGCCCTGCGCTATCACTCGCTGCTCGCCGAACTCGAACGCATTACCGGCGACCGTCTCATCGAAGGAAACACCCCATGAATCGCCACACGACCTGCATCCTGATCGCGCTCGGCCTGGCGCTGGGAGCCTGCAATCCGAAGTCCGCCGAACCCGCCGCTGAGCATGGAGGCGAAAAGGCCGCATCAGCGGAGTACGAACGAGGCCCCAACCGCGGCCGCATGCTGCGTGACGGTGACTTCGCCCTCGAACTCCAGATATTCGAGGACGGCGTGCCCCCCGAGTACCACGTCTACTTGTACCGGAACGGCAAGCTACTTCCGCCGACCTCGGCCAAGGTGGTCGTCGAACTGACCCGGCTGGGCAACAAGCAGAATCGCTTCGCCTTCACGCCGAAGGACGGCTATTTGATCGGCAGCGGCACGGTCACCGAGCCCCATTCCTTCAGCGTCGTGGTGACGGCAGAGGAGGGCGGTAAGGCCCATCGCTGGGCCTTCGACAGCTTTGAAGGCCGTACCACCATTTCGGCCAAGAATGCCCAGGATGCCGGCGTCCGGACCGAAGCCGCCGGTCCCGCAACGATCGCGGAGGTACTGAAGCTCACGGGCCGCGTGGTTCCCAATGCCGAGCATGTGCGCGCCGTCACCGCACGCTTTCCCGGCACGATCCAGAAGGTATCCAAGTCGGTCGGCGATACCGTGCAGGCGGGCGACCGGCTGGCGGTTGTCGAGAGCAACGACAGCCTGCAGAGCTACAACGTGACCTCGCCGATTGCCGGCGTGGTGCTGGAGCGCGATGCCAACCCTGGCGAGTTTGCGGGGAACGGCCCGCTGTTCGTGATCGCGGACTTCACCAAGCTCTGGGTCGAACTCGCGGTCTTCCCGCGCGACCTCGCCAAGCTCCGCGTCGGACAGCCCGTGACCCTGTCCGGGGTCGATGGCGGGGAAGTTCAGGCTTCCGGCCAGATCGTCCGCATCGCCCCGGCGGAGGGAGCCGGTCGCGGCACCCTGAGCGGCGTCTACACCGCGAGGGTCGCGCTGGACAACGCCACTGGCCAATGGACACCCGGCCTCTTTGCCCGCGGCGAGGTGCGCATTGGTGCGGCCGAGGTGCCCCTGGCGGTGAAGCGCAGCGGGCTGCAGGCCTTCCGTGACTTCACGGTGGTCTTCGAGCTGATCGGGGAAACCTACGAAGTGCGCATGCTCGAGCTCGGTCGACAGGACAGCACCCACGTGGAAGTCCTTGGCGGCATCGAGCCCGGCGCCCGATACGTTTCCGAAAACAGTTATCTGATCAAGGCCGACATCGACAAGTCCGGCGCCAGCCACGACCACTGAGATTGACCATGCTCGAACGCATACTGAGTCTTTCCATCAGGCAGCGCATCCCAGTGCTGCTCATCGTCCTGGCCATGGCATTGTTCGGCATCTGGAGCTACCAGAAGCTTCCGATCGACGCCGTTCCGGACATCACCAACGTTCAGGTCCAGATCAATACGGAAGCTCCGGGCTATACGCCGCTGGAAGCCGAGCAGCGCGTCACCTTCCCGCTGGAGACCTCGATGGCGGGGCTCGCGCGGCTCAAGTACACGCGATCCCTGTCCCGCTATGGCCTGTCGCAGGTCACGGTGATCTTCGAGGAAGGAACGGATCCCTTCTTCGCCCGTCAGCAAGTCGCCGAACGCCTGCAGGCGGTCGCCGGCCAGTTGCCTCCCGGCATCGAGCCGTCGATGGGACCCGCAGCGACCGGCCTCGGCGAGATCTTCATGTACACCGTCGATGCCGCGCCCGGTGCGCGCAATGCAGATGGCTCGCCGCTGACGGCGACCGACCTGCGTCAGGCGCAGGACTGGATCGTGCGTCCCCAACTGCTGCGAGTCGCAGGCGTCGCTGACGTCAACTCCATCGGCGGCTACGAGCGGCAGTACCTGGTACAGCCGGGCCCGGCCACGCTGCTGGGCTACGGCGTCAGCCTCGAAGAACTGGCGGCCGCCCTAAAGCGGAACAACGCCAACGCCGGCGCCGGTTACATCGAGCGTTTCGGCCAGCAGATGCTGCTGCGCATCCCCGGTCAGGTGGGAGCCGGTGACGCCGCCCTGGATGACCTCCGGAGCATTGTCATCAAAACGGTCGGCGATGCCCCGGTGCGCGTCGGCGATGTCGCCAACGTAACCACGGGCGGCGAGCTGAGGACCGGCGCGGCTACGCAGAACGGGCATGAGGTTGTTCTGGGCACTGTGCTGATGCGTGTTGGCGAGAACAGCCGAACCGTGGCCGGCGCCGTGGCGGCTAAGATCGGGGACATCCAATCATCGCTGCCGCCGGGCGTTCAGGTCGTCACGGCCTATGACCGCACCTGGCTGGTCGACAAGACGCTGAAGACGGTGCAGAAGAACCTGCTCGAAGGCGCGCTGCTGGTGATCGTGGTGCTGTTCCTGCTGCTGGGCAACATCCGGGCGGCGCTGCTGACCGCCATGGTCATCCCGGTGACGATGCTGCTGACCATCACGGGCATGGTGAAGGCGGGGGTCTCGGCGAACCTGATGAGTCTGGGCGCCCTGGACTTCGGCCTGATCGTGGATGGCGCGGTGATCATCGTCGAGAACTGCCTGCGGCGATTGTCGTTGGAGGTAGCCCCCGGCCGGGAAATGCTGCTCAAGGAACGGCTGCAGATCGTGTACGAGGCGACCAGCGAGGTGATCCGCCCAGCGCTATTCGGGGTCTTCATCATCACGGCCGTCTACCTGCCGATCTTTGCTCTCAGCGGGGTCGAAGGAAAGATGTTCCACCCCATGGCCCAGACCGTAGTCATGGCTCTGGTCGCTGCCATGGTGCTATCGGTCACGGCGGTTCCCGCGGCCGTCGCGCTGCTGGTGCCCGCGCCCAAGCCGCACTCGGAAACCCGCTTCGCGCGGTTCGCGGAGCGTGTCTATGTCCCACTGCTGGATGCCAGCCTGCGGGCGCGAGTCGCCGTGGCCGGAGCGGCCACTGCACTGGTTCTGCTCATGGGCTTTGCAGCCTCGCGCATGGGGTCAGAGTTCCTGCCTAACCTGGACGAGGGTGACATCGCCATGCATGCCCTGCGCATCCCGGGCACCAGCCTGTCGCAGGCGGTGGGCATGCAGGCCCAGCTGGAATCTGCCGTGAAGCAGCTGCCGGAGGTCGAGCGCATCGTCGCCAAGATCGGCACGGCGGACATCGCCACGGATCCGATGCCACCGTCGGTCGCCGACAACTTCATCATCCTCAAGGACCGGAGCGAGTGGCCAGATCCGCGTAAGCCGAAGGCGCAAGTCGTCGCCGATCTGGAAGCCGTGGTGCGTCCGATCCCCGGCAACAACTACGAGTTCACTCAGCCGATCCAGATGCGCTTCAACGAGCTGCTGTCCGGCGTGCGAGCCGACGTTGCGGTTAAGGTCTACGGCGATGATCTGGAGGTGCTGGCCGGCATTGGCAAGCAGATCGAGGGGATCGTCGAGGGCGTCCGCGGTGCCCAGGACGTCTCTCTGGAGCAGGTCACCGGCCTGCCGGTACTGAGCATTCAGCCCCGGCGCGAAGCCCTGGCGCGCTACGGTTTGGATGTCGCCGCCCTGCAAGCGGTCGTAGCATCGGCCTACGGCGGAGAAGCCGTGGGGCTGGTGTTTGATGGAGACCGCCGCCATCCGTTGGTGATCCGACTGCAGGAGGAGCTACGCAAGGACATCGATGCCCTCGAGCGTCTACCCGTGCCACTTCCGGCGGGCGGCTATGTCCCGCTGGGGGAGGTGGCCGAGCTGGAATTGGCGCCAGGCCCCAACCAGGTGAACCGCGAGAATGGCAAGCGCAGGGTCGTGGTGACGTCGAACGTCCGTGATCGGGACCTGGGTGGATTCATCGCCGAGCTTCAAGCGGCGGTATCCCGCGACGCGGAGATGCCGCCGGGCTATTGGATCTCCTACGGCGGCACTTTCGAGCAGCTGCAGTCGGCCAGCCAGCGCCTGGCGATCGTCGTACCGATCACACTGGCGCTGATCGTCGGCCTGCTGTGGCTGGCCTTCGGGTCGATGCGCGATGCGCTGCTGATCTTCACCGGTGTACCCTTGGCGCTGACCGGCGGCGTTGCCGCGCTGATGCTACGCGACATTCCGCTGTCGATCTCGGCGGGTGTCGGATTCATCGCGCTCTCCGGCGTCGCGGTACTCAACGGCCTGGTCATGGTCAGCTTCATCCGCAGCCTGCGCGAGAATGGCGTGGCTCTGGACGAAGCAATCCGCGAGGGTGCCCGCACCCGTTTGCGCCCGGTACTCATGACGGCCCTGGTAGCGGCGCTGGGCTTCGTGCCCATGGCCTTCAATACAGGAATCGGCTCCGAGGTCCAGCGCCCGCTGGCGACGGTGGTCATTGGCGGCATCATCAGTTCCACGCTGCTGACGCTGCTGGTGCTCCCGGCGCTGTACCGCCTGGCTCATCGCAAGGAGGCTGGGCGGGCTACCCACCCTGGGAAAGCGGCCCATGTTTGAGGTTCTGCGGCACCGCACCTACCGGCACCTGTTCTTCGCCCAGGTCGTGGCGCTAGTAGGTACCGGCCTGGCGACGGTGGCCCTGGGGCTGCTGGCGTTCCGGCTGGCGGGCGAAAATGCGGGGGCGGTGCTCGGCACCGCCCTCGCCATCAAGATGATCGCCTACGTGGTGATTGCCCCGATCGCCGGGGCCTACGCTGCGCGGTTCCCGCGAAGGAAGCTGCTGGTCACTCTTGATGGGGTCCGTTTGCTGGTCGTGCTGGTGCTGCCCTGGGTGGATCAGATCTGGCAAATCTATCTGCTGATCTTTGTGCTCCAGAGTGCTTCGGCCGCCTTCACCCCGACCTTCCAGGCGACCATCCCGGACGTGCTCCCCAGGGAGGAGGACTACACCAAGGCCCTGTCCCTAGCACGGTTGGCTTATGACCTGGAGACCCTGCTGAGCCCAGCCTTGGCGGCGGTGCTGCTGACGATCATCACCGATCAGGGCTTGTTCATGGGGACCGCTGTCGGCTTCCTGGGATCGGCCCTGCTGGTTCTTTCGGTGGTCCTGCCGCGGCCGGTGGCCAAGACTGCGGCGACCAGCATCACACGGAAGCTCACCCAGGGCATGCGCATCTTTCTCGGAACGCCCCGCCTGCGCGGCCTGCTGGCCTTGAACCTCGCGGCGGCTGCCGGCGGTGCGATGGTCATCGTTAACACTGTCGTGATCGTGCGGGGCGAGCTTCACAAGTCGGAGCATGCCGTGGCTCTGGCCCTAGCTGCTTTCGGCGCGGGGTCGATGATCATGGCCTTTGCGCTGCCGCGGTTGCTGCAGCGCTATCGGGATCGCAGCGTGATGCTGGCGGCGGCCGGGAGCGTGACGATCCTGCTCGCTGCCCTGGCCATGGCCTGGTCACTGGCCGAAAGCGCGCACTGGGTGCTGCTGCTAGGAGGCTGGGCCCTGTTGGGCAGCAGCTATGCAGCCCTGGTCACTCCGGGTGGGCGTCTACTGAAGCGCTCATCAAGAGAGGAGGACCGACCGGCACTGTTCTCTGCACAGTTCTCGCTGTCCCATGCTTGCTGGCTCGTCACCTATCCGCTGGTGGGATGGCTGGGGGCCCAGGCGGGGATCGGCGTGGCCTTATGGACCATGGCCGCTATCGCCGCGCTGGGTTGGATCGCGGCGGCGCGGTTCTGGTCCGCCGACGACAGCGAAGCGCCGGTGCACCGGCATGACGATCTTTCGTCAGACCACCCGCATCTGGCCGAAAGCGAGCATAGCGACCATGGCCACAGCCACCCCTTCGTGATCGATGAAGTGCATCGGAGGTGGCCGTCCTGATTCCCACTGGAACACCGGCACGGTCTACGGCCGTTCCGGGGTGCCGGTCCCTTGCTGTACTACTGTTCCATCTCACTGGAGATTGATATGAAGAAGTCCTTTGTTGCTGCAATCCTGCTGAGCCTCAGCGCACCGCTGGCCATGGCTCACGGAAACCACGAACCGGAAGAAGAGGGCGCTGTGGTCAAGCCTCAGTCTGTGCGCAAGGCTGGCGCACCCAAAGCCGCCACCAAGGCGGACAAAGCACAGGAGGGCGAGTCCGAATCCGAGAAGGCCGACGAGAAGGCGCCGGCTGCGCCTAAATCGAAGTGAGGCGGGTATCCCTCGCACTGCTGCTGCCCGGCCTTCTCTTGGCCGGTGCAGCGGCGGCGCATGGCGTTGCCGAGGATGACAAGCTCTTTATCGAGGGCAGCGAGGGAGCGCAACTGATCCCGTTCCTTTACTTGGGCGCGAAGCACATGGTGACGGGCTACGACCACCTCCTGTTTCTGTTCGGGGTGATCTTCTTCCTCTACCGGATGCGCGACGTGGGCCTCTACGTGACCCTCTTCGCGATCGGCCACAGCAGCACCTTGCTATTTGGGGTTCTCAGCGGCACCCACGTCAATCCGTACATCGTCGACGCGATCATCGGTCTGTCGGTCGTCTACAAGGCATTGGACAACCTCGGTGCGTTCAAGACGGTCTTTGGCGTCCAACCTGACAACCGCGCGGCTGTGCTCATCTTCGGCCTGTTCCATGGCTTCGGCCTAGCCACCAAGCTGCAGGATTTCTCACTGGCCTCGGACGGACTGGTGCCTAACATACTCGCGTTCAATCTGGGTGTGGAGATCGGACAATTGCTGGCCCTGACCGGCATTCTGATCGCGATGGGCTTCTGGCGCAGGACGGCTGCGTTCGGGCGCCAGGCCTTCGCCGCCAATGTCGTGCTGATGGGTACGGGCTTCGTACTCACCGGCTATCAACTTGCAGGGTTCTATCTCAATGACTAACTCAAACGTTTCTGCTTCGCCGATCCAGGCCAGCGTTCCGCAGTTGCTGAGGGCCACGGCCATTGCCCTGGCAGGCGCTGCAGTCTTGTTGGTCACCACGGTCATGCCGGCGGAGTTCGGTGTAGATCCCACGGGTATCGGAAAGGTCATGGGCCTGAGCGCGCTGCACGCCTCGGATGTCTCGACTGCGAGCCCCGCAGGTACCGTCCCTAGTACCGAGATGGCGGTGATCGCCAACGAGGCACCATTCCAGACGAAGGAGATGATGCTGGTCCTCCAGCCGAATGAGGGGGCTGAGATTAAGGCCGCGATGCGCGAGGGCGATTCCTTTGTTTTCACCTGGAAAGTAGAGGGTGGTGCCGTGAACTTCGACATGCATGGTGAGCCCCCGAACGCCGGCGATCAGTTCAGTAGCTATTGGCGTGATCGTGAGCAGACCGCTGCGCATGGAAATTTCATCGCTCCATTCGACGGTGCTCACGGGTGGTATTGGAATAACAAGGGAACCAAGCCGGTGACCGTGATTGTCCGCGTCAGCGGCTTCTTCGAGAAGCTCTATCGTCCTTGATGAATCTCGGAGGACCACTCTGCTTGAAATTCAGCAGGCGCGCGAGGGCGCTCGGTGGAGAGAGCGTTGCAGTAGCCGATGGTGGGGGCAGCGTACTAGAAAATTTTCTTGGCCCATATTTGCCGGACGAAGCTTTGTTTGATCGAGGAGGCGCAAAACTCGCACTGCGCATTGGCTCCGACTCTTCTGCGCGCGGAACGCTGGGGTGCGTACCACGGGCTGACGCGCCATACCGTACTAGCGCGCCCCTCCGGTTCTCCAATGCGAGCTTTTAGTAGTTCAAACACATCATCGCCAGACTCATCAATGGCAATGATGTTCCGAAACGGGATGAATCGAGACACCTTCAACCAGCCACGTTGACCGTCCGGCAATGAATCCCAGATCCTTCGTGCTGCTTCGTCTTTGGCTGTTTTCTTTTTGTCCTGCACCGTCCAGGGATTGTCGTGCTCCATGGCGATAACTTGGTCCGCCGCGTCCCATTCACCGCTTTCGAGATCGACATAGGCGTAGTGCCAGGCCGTGCTCACCATCAGGCCCAGAAACGTAAGCTGCTCGGCACGAACGACCAGCCAGCGCGTTGGCCGCTGATTCGGCGGTGCTTCGGGATACTCAGTTGCCGTAGGATCCCGCACCAGAATTCCCGCGGAGCTAGTTAGGATGGTCCGTCTGATCTTTTTCTTGATCGCGATTTCGGCTCTGAGGTCGGTCGCAAGGGCTCGGCGCCGAATCGACAGCGAAATCCCGAAGTAGGCGAATAGCAGCGAGTCGTTCTTCGGCTGGAAAAGCATGTCTTCCAGTTCACCCCGCCCCCAGACATAGACTTCGGCGATCCCCTGCTTGCGGCACCACCCATAGATCGTGTCACGTGTTTTCTTCGAGAAGTCGCACGCGGCCGCGAATATGAGTCCGTGAAGACCCTCCTTGCACGTCGGTTCAATCTGAGAAAGGTAAGAGGCAGCCTGCGATGGTCCGATCTCGCGCTCGCGCTTGCATTGAATGAGCCAGAGCCTGTCTGCCTGCGAAGGAGCAGTCTCTTCGGCGTCATCTGGGTCGTCAGGGGATATCTGAACGGAAAGGCCGGCTAGATCGACGATCTCCAGCGCACGCGCATCGAAGCCTTGATCTCCGCCAGATCTCCCAGTGGCCTCGAGACGCCGCCACGGGCGAAAGTCGTAGGTGAGTTGGCGCACCAGATCCTCGAATCTCTTGGCCTCCAAATCCTGGAAAGGGAGCCGGTTTATTGTCCGTGTCACCATTGCGGCCATACCCAGATCCACCCTCTGTCTGAATGTTTTATAGAGCCTCGTCCAGCAGATTGCCGACCGGGTTGGTCGCCAGCTCGCCGCTACGGTAGTACCCCATGACGGTATCAACCTTCCGATGCTCAGTCATCGCCATGACGTCACCCACGGGGATGTTCTTCCGTCCAGCCTCGGTGACGAACCCCGACCGCATACTGTGGCCTGCCCAGTCGCCGTCCAGGCCGGCGAGCAGCGCGCGCTTACGTACGATGTTCGCGATGGACTCCGGGTTGAGGGGAGGGCCCACCCGCGACTTCCAAAGCCGCCGAAAGATCGCGCCCTCGGAAATGGAAGCCGCGTCGAGCCAAGCCTTGAGGGCTGCGGCTGCCTGGCCTCGGATCGGCTTATCCGGCTGCTTGACCGTCCCGTCCTGGTTGGTCTTGGATCGGTGCAGCCGATAGGCATAGTTGCTGCCATCCGCCTTGACCAAGCGCTCTACGACGGCGTCGGCCACCTCCGAGCGGCGCCGGCCGCCACTGGACCAGGCGAACAGCAGCAGCGCCCGATCCCGCATGCCTTCCAACGAGTCATCGCAGGTGGCCAACATAGCTTCCAGAGGTTCCCGGGTCGCCGCCGTTTTCTTCGTGACGATTTCACCGCGCTTGGAAGCCGCGCGTTTGGCGCTCGACAGCAGCTGGCGAACCTGCGGGTCTTCGCAGGGATTCGGCTGTCGGCGAAGCTGGTGGAGCTTGGAGAGCACCGCCAGCCGGTGGACTACGGTGTTCATCTTCAAAGGCCCGGCCTGGCGCTTGAACTCGCTCTGGACCAAGAGTTCATCGATCGTCGTCGGCAGCTCGCAGACCGGCTGGTCGATCGGTCCGCGGGCCAGGTGGTCGACGAGGAACTGCAGCACCGTCGGCACGGCGACGGGCAGGGCGAGCGGTTGGCCATAGCGGGCCTGGGCCCAGGCGCACCAGTAGCGCAGGGCGCTGCGGTAGCTGCGGACGGTATTCTCGGCCTGGCCGGCGACCAGGATTTCCTCGGCGGCGCGGCGCGCGGCATCGCCAAGCTCCGACGGTGAGATCAGCGCGACAGTCTCCGGAAACGTCACGGCGCCAGTTTTCGGCCTACGTTTACGGGAGGGCTGGGTTGAGGCCATGTCGGTATATATCCTACGTACTATGTAGTAAATTGAACGAATTATATGTTGTATTCGTGATAAACATCTCTTATCACGAGTATAAATGCAAAGGGTGGGGCGCGTGAATCGGGAGACCTTAATGGACCTAAAAACGAGGCGGTCGGTGGCAGCAACCAGGATGAGCTCATGCGCGGCGTGACCTTGGCGGATATCACCCGCGCCGCCGACCAGCTGCTCGCCGAGGGCGAGCGCCCGACCATCGACGGCGTCCGGCGCATCCTCGGCACCGGCTCGCCGGGAACGGTCAACACGCTGCTCAAGCAGTACTTCCAGACGCTGCCGGCGCGGCTGAACCTGCCGGCGCCGATCGCCACGGCCGCGGCCCAGCTCTACGAGCAGGTGCAGGCCACGGCGCTGGAAGAGTTGGCGGAACAGCGCGCCGC
The DNA here is from genome assembly GCA_052035235.1 of Pseudomonadota bacterium. GTDB lineage: Bacteria > Pseudomonadota > Gammaproteobacteria > Nevskiales > Nevskiaceae > Solimonas_A. The sequence continues at coordinate 85,853 of JBPOHT010000031.1, forward strand.
GTTCGAACAGAGCTCGGCCCAGGAGCGGGAGCGGCTGGCCCAGGAGCGCCGCGAGTTCGAGACAGAGAAAACCGTCTTCCAGCAGCATGTCGCGAGTCTCAATGGGGAGCTGGAGCGGCAGCGCGAGCAGCTGAGAAGCACCGGCATCAAGCTGGCAGCTACCGAAAAGGAACTCGCCACCCAGACCACGCGTGCCACCACCGCCGAGGCGCAGTACCGGGCGGCAGACGACGAGCGCGAACGTAGCGCTCAAAAGCACGTAGGCGATCTGGCCCGGATGCGCGAACAAGCCGAGGGCAACGAGCGCCACCTGCTCGGCCGCCTCGATGAACAGAAGGTCCAACTGCAGCGCGTGCTGCAGGACCGGGAGCGCGAGACCGTGGCGGCGGCCAAGCAGGCCGCGACCCTGGAGTCCGCGGTGTCGGAGGCATCCAAGCTCGCCGCCTCGCTTCGGGTCGAGCTGGCGACCGCCCAGCGGGACCTGGCCAAGCGCCAGGAGGCCGTGACGGCGGCCGAGAACGCGCTCCTCAGGGCTCAGGAACAGGCCGCCAAGGACCAGGCCGTGCGCCAAGCGGACCTGGAGCGCGCCCGCGGAGAGATCGAGCAGTTGACGACCGCGGCGGAGCAGCACAAGCGCGATCGCGACGACGCCCTGCGCGAGGCCGCCAAGCTCGAAGGACGGCTCGCGGCGCTTCAGACCCAACTGGATGAAGCCAAGGCTGAGATCCGACGCCTCCAGAAGGCCAAGTAGCATTCCCGGCCGCGCGGCCGGCGGTTCGGAACTGGCAAGCCGTAAATCACGAGGCGTTTTTCCTACGCTAGTAGGAAGCGGCGGCACCGACCAGCGGCATAGTGGAGGCACATGGAGACCGAATCACTGATTCCCAGCGCCATTCGACGAGCCAGGAACGAGCGACGACTGACGCTCGCTGGGCTGTCGAGTCGATCGGGGCTATCCGTGCAGCACATATCCAAAATCGAGGGCGGCGGCGGTCGCGGAACGCACTTGCTCTCGATCGAGAAACTGGCACGAGCCCTGGGCTTCACCCTGGTCTTGGTGCCATCACACCTCGCACCGGATGTCCGCCGCTACATCAACTCGAACGGCCGCATCTTCGGCCAAAGCCAAAAACCGCAGGAGGATCCAAGGTCATGAGCAAATTGCGTTTCACCGTTGCGGGCGAAGGCTCGTCCGGTCGGCCTGCCGGCCACTTCTCCCGCAACTGGACGGCCGAAGAAGAACTCGACCGCATCATCGAAGCGGTCGAGGTAGGCCAACTGTCGAACCAGCAAGCGCTGGAGGCCGCACTGCGTCTCCAGCAATCGCCCGACAATCTCGAACTCAGCAACTTCATCGCGGGCTGCTATTGGCGTGCCGAATTGCGCCAGGAAGCCGGGGAGTTGTGGGAAGGAACGCTTGAACACGCGATGCAGCTCATCCCGCCTGACTTCAAAGGCGAAATCCATTGGCTCGAGATCGATAACCGACCCTTTCTGCGCGTCGCGCACGGTGCGCTGCTGTCACGGATGGACCGCGAAGATGCCAAGGGCGCGGGGGCGTTGTGCCGTCAGCTCCTGAAATGGTGCCCCTCCGACAACCTGGGCGTTCGTATGCTTCAAGGCGACATCGCCTTCTTGGCAGGGAACTACCCGCGTGCGCTGAAGCACTACGTTGCACACGGCCACGAAGAGCCCGGTTCCTGGTATCAGGCCGGACGCATCGCGTTTCGCTCAGGCAACTTCGTCGAGGCCTGCACGTTCGTGCGTCGCGGCATCATCGCGAATCCCTATATCGCGGAGGGCATCACTGGCCGCACGATTCTGAATGACCATCTGTACTGGCACGGCACCAACAAGGCGGCCGCAGAATGGGCCGTGGACTATCTCAGCGATCCCTGCGGCGAATGGAATGGCGACGAGGCCGATTTCGTCGACTGGGTTTTCAACAGCACCGCAGTCCTGAAGGAGCGTGCGGTAATCGCGGAACTGCGTGAAGGCCTGACTTACACCGAGCCAGGTTCCGAGAGGTCGGCCATCGTCGACAGGATGTTCAGCTTCGAGGCAGAGATATCGGAAGACGCCTCCCAGGCGATGGTTCGCAAGGTCCGCAATCGTTGGGGCGTGGAGTATTGGCCTTGGGAGCGCGACGGCGACCGCCGCCGGCCGGTCAAGCAGCTCAACAGTTAAGCAAAGGCTGCGTCCAACCGTTGTAGGCTTTGTCCAAGACTCCGCAGGCGCCTAATGCGCGCCAATGCTTCTTTGATTTGAAATTTAAAAATTAAAACAACAAGTTAAGTCAGTTTTGCTGCGATTTCGTCAGAATCCCTGCCAACCCTCTGGTGGAATGGGAGAGCACGGAGGCTGTGAGCCGGGCGCAGGAGATCGTGCAGCGGCAGTTCGCCGCGGAAGGCTTCAACCCGTCGGAGTTCGTGCGCGAGCAGGGAATCCGCGCGGACCTGGGCTTCTACGAGCGTGCCTGAACCGCGACCGCACGAGGCCGGCCGCCTGGCGTGCGGCCGGTCCAGCGCTTGAAGGCGCGGATGAAGGCGGAAGGTTCCGAGAATCCGAGTCGCAAGGACACCTCGTCCACCGGCAGGCCCGCCGCCAGCCAGCCCTCCGCGAGCATGCCGCGCACCTCGTCGGCCAGATCGCGATAGGACGTGCCCTCGGCGTCCAGGCGGCGACGCAGGGTGCGCCCGGTGATGTGCAAGGCGGCCGCCAACTCCTCGATCTCCGGCATGCGGTCGTAGGAGTGCAGCAGGCGGTCGCGCACCTGTCCGGCAACACCGCCACGCTGGCGGCGGCGGTTGAGCAGCATGCGGCACTGCTCCTCGCAGAGCCGCTGCGTGAGGGCATTGGCCTGCGGCAGCGGCTGGTCGAGCAGGCCCGCGTCCACCACGATCAGGTTGGCGCTCGCACCGAACTCGGGTTCCACGCCCACAAGCTGGCGATACCGCTCGGCATGCGGCGGGCGAGGAAAGCGGAAGCTCAGGCGCCGCAGCTCAGGCGCTCGGCCCAGGACTTCGTGGGCCAGGGCAAAGGCGGCGCCGGCAACGCGCTCCATGATGAAGCTGCGCAGGTCCGCGGGCACCTGACGGTCATTGACCAGGATGCGCATCTCCACCGGATCGGACTCGGTGCTGACCTCGCAGTAGGCGTAGGCCAGGTCCAGGTAGCGCAGCATCAGCGACAGCGCCTCCCGCAGCGTGGCACTGCTGAGCATCGCGTAGCCCAGGATGCCGTGCGTGCTCAGGCGCAGGCGCAGGCCGGCCAGCAGGCCCAGGCCGGCAACGCCCGGCAGGTGCCGTTGGAGGTTGCGCATGACTTGCAACTCCTGCGCGGCATCGACCTCGGCATCCGCGTCAAACAGGTGTGCCGCGTCCAGACCGGTCTGTTCCAGGCACTGCAGGGGGCTCAGGCCATGCTCCACCCCGATCTGCACCAGCAGCTGCAGGCTGGCGGCGGCCCGGCGAATTCCTGACTCCATGCCCTGTCCGTTTCGGTCTATCGACTGTCCGGCGCGATCATAACAGCCGGGTGGCCGCAGCCTATAGTCTTACGCAGGACCTGCCGGCGAGACACGGCGGGCGTGGATCGAACGAGGAGAAGAACGCATGCCGAGTACAGGGCAGGGCGAGGCCTACGACTACCTGATCGTCGGCGGCGGCTCCGCCGGCTGCGTGCTGGCCAACCGCCTGAGCGAAAGCGGGCAGTACCGCGTCTGCCTGCTGGAAGCAGGGCCGCGCGATCGCAACCCCTTCATCGCCATGCCCGGCGGGCTGCTGCCGCTGGTGAATGGGCAGTTCTGCAACTGGTCGTTCTGGAGCGAGCCCCAGCATCACCTCAATGGGCGCCGCCTCTACCAGCCGCGCGGCAAGACCCTGGGCGGCTCCAGCAGCATCAACGGCATGGTCTACACCCGCGGGCATCGGCGTGACTACGACCATTGGGCGGCGCTGGGCTGCGAGGGCTGGAGTTATGAAGAAGTGCTGCCGCATTTCATCCGCTCCGAGAACTACGAGCCCGACTGCGAAACGCGCGACCAGCCGTTCCACGGCAAGGGCGGCCTGCTGAACATCGCCGCGCGGCGCTCCACCAACCCGCTGAGCCACACCTTCGTCGAGGCGGCGCAGCAGGCGGGCCACCGCCACAATCCCGATTTCAATGGCGCGGATCAGGAAGGCGTAGGCCTCTACCATGTCTTCCAGAAGGACGGGCAGCGCTGCAGCAATGCACGCGCCTACCTGCGCCCCGTGGAATCGCGGCCGAATCTGACCGTCTTGACCGGCGCGCATGCGACACGGGTATTACTGGAAGATGGCCGCGCCGTCGGCATCCGCTACCGGCAAGGCAAACAGGAACGGGAACTGCGCGCGCTGCGGGAAGTGATCCTGTCGGCCGGCGCCTTCCAGTCGCCGCAGTTGTTGCTGCTTTCCGGCGTGGGTCCCAAGCATGAACTCGAGCGCCATGGCATCGCCCTGCAGCACGAACTGCCCGGTGTCGGCGAGAACCTGCAGGACCACCTGGATGTATTCGTGGAGGTGAAGGCCAAGACCCGCGTCAGCTACTCCTTCCGTCCCACGCGCTGGTGGAGCCTGTTCATCGCCATGCTGCAGTACCTGTTCACGCGGCGTGGCGAGTACACCTCCAACATGGCCGAGGCCGGCGGTTTCTACAAATCCCGCCCCGAAGAGACCATTCCCGACCTGCAGTGGCATCTGCTGCCTACGCCGAACGCCAAGCATGGCCTGGACCTGAGCGGGCCATTCCGCCGCTACGGCTACGCGGTGATGAACTACGACCTGCGGCCGCTCTCGCGTGGGCGCGTCAGGCTGCGCAGCGGGGACCCACTCGCGCCGCCGGTGATCGACCCGAACTTCGCCTCGCATCCGCGCGACATCGATCGCCTGGTGGCCGGCGTGCGCGAGACACGCCGCGTGCTGGCACAGGCGGCCTTCGACGAGCATCGCGACGTGGAAGTGTCGCCGGGGCCGGAGCTGCAGAGCGACGAGGAACTACGCGAGTTCGTACGCCGCACCGCCGAGGTGGCCTACCACCCGGTGGGCACCTGCCGCATGGGGCCGGCTGGCGATCCCATGGCCGTGGTCGATCCGCGCCTGCGGGTGCACGGCATTGCCGGGCTGCGCGTGGTGGACTGCTCGATCATGCCAACCGTGCCTGGCTGCAACACCAACGCACCCGCCACCATGGTCGGCGAGAAGGCCGCCGTCATGATCCTGGAGGATGCAGCGGGTAGGGTGCAGGCTAGCGCGGAGCCCGTAGAATTGGCGGCAGCCTAGGAGAATTACCATCAAGGTTTCAGAAGCCCTGGCGACACGGATCAGCTGTCGCGCCTTCCTCGACACTCCGGTGCCGGAGGAGAAAGTCCGCGCGCTGCTCGACGCGGCGAAGCAGTCCGCGTCCGGCGGTAACCTGCAGCCCTGGCACGTCTACGTGCTCACCGGCGAGCCGCTGCGCGAGTTCGTGGCGCTGATGGAGAAGCGCTGGCAGTCCAATCCCGCAGGCGAGGGGAGCGAGTACGACATCTACCCGAAGAACCTCGGCGAGCCGTATCGCACGCGGCGTTTCGAGTGCGGCGAAGATCTCTACACCACGCTGGGAATCCCACGTGAGGACAAGCGCGCCCGCGTGATGCAGGTAATGCGCAACTTCCGCTTCTTCGACGCACCGGTGGGCCTGTTCTTCGCCATCGATCGCCAGATGGGCATCGACCAGTGGATGGATATCGGCATGTTCCAGCAGAGCATCATGCTGGCGGCACGCGAGCAGGGCCTGCATACCTGCCCGCAGGAGGCCTGGGCGATCTGGCACAAGACGGTGGCGGAGTTCGTCGGCATGCCGCCGGAGCTGATGCTCTGTTGCGGCATGGCACTGGGCTACATGGATGAGTCGGCCCCGGTGAACGGCCTGCGCACGCGCCGCGCCGGCCTGGACGATTTCGCCACGCTGCGCGGCTTCTGAAGCGCCGACCAGAAATGAAAAGGGGCGCCGAGGCGCCCCTTTTCATTCCCACCCCCAAAACTCAATTGACCGTAGCCATCGCCTTCTCGGCGATCTCCGGAGTCTGGCACCAGTTCATGAAATCCGGCAGCGGCAGCGCCGGGCTGAACAGGAAGCCCTGCATCATGTTGCAACCCAGCCCACGCAGCGTCTGCAGCTGCTCGCGGGTCTCGACACCCTCTGCTACCACCTCCAGGCCGAGATTCGCGGCCAGGCCCGTGGTCGCCTGGATGATCATTTCGTCCTTGCGGCTGCGATTGACGCGCGAGACGAAGCTGCGGTCGATCTTGATCTTGTCCAGCGGGAAGCGGTGCAGGTAGGCCAGCGACGAGTAGCCAGTGCCGAAGTCGTCCACGGACAGGGTGATGCCCATGGACTTGAGGCTGCGCAGCACGCGCGCGCTGTGGGCCGGGTTGCCCATCATGGTGCTCTCGGTGAGCTCCAGTTCCAGGTCGGTGGGATCCGCGTCGATCTGCTCGATGATGTGCTGGATGGAATCCACCAGCCCAGGATCGTTGAGCTGGCGCGCCGACAGGTTCACCGCCAGCTTCACCGGCGCACCGCCGGACTGGCGCCAGCTCTTGGCGTCGGACAGCGCCTTGGCCAGGCACCAGCCACCCATGGCGCCGATGGCGCCGGTTTCCTCTGCCACCTGGATGAACTCGCCCGGCATCACCAGGCCGCGCGTGGGATGCTGCCAGCGCATCAGCGCCTCGGCGCAAACCACGCGGCCGCTGCTCACGTCCAACACCGGCTGGTAATGGACGCGCAATTCTTCACCTTGCACGGCACGGCGCAGCTGGCTGATCAGCGCGGTGCGGGAACGCACCTTCTCGGCGATCTGGCGGGTATAGAAATGAAACCCGCTGCCCGGGTTCTGACGCGCGTGGCTCAGCGCCGCCTGGGCGTTGGCGATGATCTCTTCGTAGTTGTCGCCGTCCTGCGGGCAGGTGACGACGCCGACGTTGACCGTCATGTCGAGCTCCTGGTCGGCCAGCGTGAACGGCCGCGACAGCTCGCCGATCAGGGCACGCGTGCGCTGGTCCGCCAGCTCCACCAGGCGCGCGTTGTTGGGCAGTTGCGGCGAGACCACGGCGAACAGGGAGCCACCGACATAGAACAGGCGCCCGCTGTCTTCGGTGCAGGCGCGCACGCGGCGGGCCGCGATACGCAGGAATTCGTCTCCGGCAGCAGCACCCAGCATGTCGCTGATGGCCGTGAGCTGGTCCAGGCCGATATAGGTGACGACCAGTGCCTGGCCCTGGGCACGCAGCGTCGGTCCCTCGGCATTGAGCAGGGCTTCCAGGCGCGCGCGATTGGCGAGGCCCGTGAGAGAGTCATGGTGGGCGAGGTAGTCCCAGCGCTGCGCGCGGTCGCGGAACTCACCGAGCGCGGAGGCCACGGCACCGATCTCGTCGCCGCGATTTTCCGGCAGGGGCGTATCCCAGGAACCGCGGATCAGCCCTTCTGCACCCTGCACCAGTTCGTCCAGGGGACGCACGATCGACTGCACGAAGCCCAGAACCATCAGGGCGACCAGCGTCAGCAGGATGCCGGCAACGACCAGCACCGCGACCCCGGCGGGGCTGTCACCCACGCGCGCCTGCAGGGCGTGGACGGCGAGCGGGGCAAAGGCTGTCAGGGCGACGGTCAGCACCAGCAGCGTCAGCTTCCAGCGGACGGGCAGGTTACGGCTGGCTTTGGGCAGCAGATCGGTCATCGACGGCTCGGGTTGAAGGCCGGGGCCTGTTGCGCAAGCAAATCCGGGACCGCTTCCTGGGCCAATACTGCCGCTGCTGACACGAAATCCCCCCCAATGACGCTCCGCGGCTGCGAAGGCGCGAGACACTGACTATTCCGCTGCAGATTCCGGCTCGCCCGTAATCCATGGCTCACGCCATGTCGGCAAACGGCCAGGGTACGTACTGAACGGGCGCAACTATACAGGGCTGAACTCTTTCCTGACGACTGAGTCAGCTAGTAACTTTCACTCCCCGTGACTTTTGTCCCGTTTGAGACAGCAAGGGGTCAAAGTATTATCTTGTCATGGTATCGTTATGAAAATATTAATCTTTCTGGGTCACTTGTCCGGAGATTCATGACCTGGATCAGGCAAGATGCCCGGCCCGTCACCGCAAACTTGAGGAACCCCGATCACCATGAGCCTGCGCCCCATCCTCATCCTGCTCTCCCTGGGTTTTGCCGGCATGGTCCATGCGGGTGAGCGCCCGGCCGCCATCGGCACCTATGTGCAGGCGCTCGGCTCGGTGGAGGGCTCAAAGACCGCTATGTCTCTCGAACCCCTGATGGCGTCGGCCATCGCCGCCCAGGACGCGCTGATGGAGATACAGGGTTTCGGCGACCAGGCCTGGATCGAGACCCTGGACGATGCCGAGTACCAGAAGCTCCAGGCCGAGCTGCGCGGCTTCAAGCTCTCGCGGGGTTATGACGTCTACGCCCAGCCGGATCCTGCTTTCCTGGATGCGCTGGCACAGAAGCAGGGCTTGCCCGCCGACCGCGACTTCTTCCGCCTCTACCGCGGCTACTGGAACCAGGACCTGCTGCCGGTCTATCTGGACATGGGCCAGCGGCCCACGCCCTGCGTGCGCTTCGGCGAGGGGGTGCTGCAGGAGCAATACGCCGGCTGGAGCGAGTACGTCCGCCGCTATCCGGACGCTTACCAGGACTTCACGCGCCAGACCCTGGCCGATCTCGAGGAGGCCGTGGGTCTCGGCGTCTGCACCTGCACCGATACCGCCAGCGTGCAGCGCGAACTGGGCAGCTTCCTCAAGCGCTTTCCCCAGTCACCGGTGGCCGGCAAGGTCCGCAGCCGTTTGGTGGAGTTGAAGGAAACGCCGGACCTGCGTCCGGTGCTGTGCCGCTGAGCGTCGCTCCCCGGCGACGGCGTGGAGGGCAGGGCTCGTAGAGCGAGCCGCGTCGTGCCAACATGGGTCACCCGGTCAGTGCCCGGGACCATACAACTATAAAGATGGGGAGAACACATGCACGACGCGCGTGGGCGCTTTTCGCAGCTCTTTATCCGCGTGACCGAACCGATCGTATTCGGTCGCCGGGCACGCACCCTGGTAGTGCTGGGCTTGCTGACCCTGTTCATGGCCTGGCAGGCCCTGCACCTGCGGCCCGAGACCGGATTCGAGAAACAGCTGCCGCTGGGACACCCGTATATTCAGGTGTTCAAGCAGTACCAGCGTGAATTCGGCGGAGCCAACCTGGTGCTGTTCGCCGCGGTGCAGAAGAACGGCGACATCTACAACGCCGAATTCCTGCGGACCCTGCGTGGCCTGACCGACTCGGTGTTCTTCACCCGAGGCATGGACACGGCGCGCGTCAGCTCCATCTTCACGCCCGACGTGCGCTACATCGAGGTAGTGGAAGACGGTTTCGCCGGCGGCAATGTCGTGCCGGCCGAGTACGCACCGACGCCGGAGATGTTCGCCAAGATCCGCGCGAACGTGTCCAAGGCCAATGTCATCGGCCGCCTGGTCGCCAACGACCAGAACGGCGCCATGGTGTTCTCCGAGCTGCTGGAGCTGGACCCGATCAGCAAGCAGCCCCTGGACTACGTGCGCATGGCGCACAAGATCGAGGACATCCGCGGCCGCTTCATGCAGCCCAGGATGACCGAGTACCGTCTCAAGCATGACGTGGCGCCGTTCAAGGCCGGCGACCTGATCCGCCGCGGCTACAGCGAGCTGCGCTGGCCGCTGTGGATGGAAAGCTTCGATATCGACCACACCGATGCCAATGGCCAGACGCTCACGCACGAGATTCCCGGCCGGGCGTTGTCGGCCACCGTGGTGACCAATCCGGACTACAACCCCAACGTCGATATCCACATCATCGGCTTCGCCAAGGTGGTGGGCGATATTTCCGACGCCACGCTGGAAGTGGTGGGCTTCTTCGGCCTGACGCTGCTGCTCACCTTGCTGTTGCTGTGGTGGTACTGCGGCTCGCTGCGCATCGCACTGATCCCGCTGTCTTGCTCCGTGCTCGCGGTGGTCTGGGAGCTGGGCTTCCTGCACCTGTTCGGCTACGGTCTGGACCCTTTCGCGATCCTGGTGCCCTTCCTGGTGCTGGCCATCGGCGTGTCGCACGGCATCCAGATCACCAGCTTCTGGCTCTATGAAGTGGCCGACCACGGCCAGAACAGCTTCGAGGCCTCGCGCGCCACCTATCGCCGCCTGGTAATCCCCGGCATCTCCGCGGTGCTGACCAACGTGGTGGGCTTCGGCACGATCCTGCTGGTGCCGATCGGCATCGTGCAGGAGATGGCCATCAACGCCATGTTTGGCCTGATCGCGATCATCATCTGCAAGAAGGTGTTGCTGCCTTGCCTGCTGTCCTACGCCCAGTTGCCGGACCCGGTACGTTTCCGCGAGCACCAGCGCCGTCGCGATGCCGCCTTCGCGCCCGCTTGGCGCGCCATCAGCGCCATCACGCTCAAGCCCGTGGCGGCCACGGTGCTGGGCATCGCGGTGCTGGTCTACGCCTGGGCCGAGTGGGTGGGGCAGGGGCTGGAGATCGGCGAGCTGCATGACGGCGTGCCCGAGCTGCGCCCCGATTCGCGCTACAACAAGGACACCGCCGCCATCGTGCGCGAGTTCTCCATCGGCGTGGACGTGCTGAAGGTAGTTGCCGAGTCGCCGAAGGACGGCTGCATCGACAAGCGCGTCATGACCACCATCGACGACTTCGCCTGGCGCATGCAGAACACGCCGGGCGTGCAGTCCACGCTGTCGCTGCCTCAGATGTCGCGCCTGGTGTTCGAGGCCTTCAACGAAAGCAATCCGAAGTGGCGTGCGCTGCCGCGCAATGCCGACGGTTTCGTCATCACGCTGCAGCCGATCCCGCCGTCCACCGGACTGCTCAACAACGACTGCTCCGCGATCCCGGTGCTGGTATTCACGGCCGACCACAAGGCCAACACCATCGACGGCATCATCGCGGCGGTAAAGCAGTTCGAGGAAGAGCAGGGCGCCGACTCGCCGGTGAAGCTGAAGCTGGCCACCGGCAACGTCGGTGTGATGGCCGCGGCCAACGACGTCATCAAGGAGACCGAGCGGCCGATCCTGCTGTGGGTGTACCTGGGTATCGGCATCTGCGTGTTCCTGTCGTTCCGCAGTTTTGCCGGCCTGATCTGCGTGCTGGTGCCACTGGCACTGGTCTCGGTGTTGTCCTACGCGGTGATGGTGTTCCTGCAGATCGGTGTCAAGGTGTCGACGCTGCCGGTAGCCGCCTTCGCCGCCGGCATCGGTGTGGACTACGGCATCTACATCTTCAGCGTGCTCGAGGAGTGCGTGAACAAGGGCATGACGCTGCGCAAGGCCTACGAGCAGACGCTACACCAGACCGGCAAGGCGGTGCTGTTCACGGCGCTGGCGCTGGCGGCCAGTGTCTGCACCTGGCTGCTGTCGGGCCTGCAGTTCCAGGTGGATATGGGCATCCTGCTGACCATCATGTTCCTGGCCAACGCGGTGGCCGCGGTGCTGCTGCTGCCGGCCTTTGCGGCCTTTTTGCTCAAGCCGCGAAAGGACTAACGAAGAGGGCTTCACCGCCAAACCGTCTCCAGAAATGCCTGGAGACGGTTTTGTAAAGTCTGTCCGTGATCGGCTTGCGGCGTTAGGATGCCGCCGTTCGATGAGCGGAGCCATTCCGATGTTGCGGAAAAGCCGGTTCGCAGCCCTGCTGGGCTTGCTGATGTTGGGATCGGCGGCGACTGCCGCCGCGCCCGACACTATGGCCCAGCGCATGCTGGCCTGCGCGGCCTGCCACGGTGCCGAAGGCCGCGCCACCGGCGACGGCTTCTATCCGCGCATCGCCGGCAAGCCCGCCGGCTATCTCTACCACCAGCTCATCAATTTCCGCGAAGGGCGCCGTCTAAACGCGCAGATGACCTATCTGCTAGAGCGCCAGAGCGACGACTACCTGCGTGAGATGGCGGAATACTTCGCCGGGCTGTCGTTGCCATACCCGCCGCCCCGGCCTACCCAGGCGGAGCCGGCGCGGCTGCAACGCGGCTTGCAGCTGGTGAGGCAGGGCGATACCGCGCGGGGCATACCCGCCTGCAATGACTGCCATGGCGAGAAGATGACCGGCGTGACGCCGGATATCCCAGGACTGCTCGGCCTGCCGTACGACTATCTCGTGGCCCAGTTCGGCGCCTGGCGCCAGGGAACGCGCCACGGGGCGGCGCCGGACTGCATGGCGGCCATCGTGGCCAAGCTCACACCGGAAGACATCGACGCGGTCGCAAGCTGGCTGGCTGCCCAGCCGATGCCGGTGGACCCGCATCCGGCGACCAGCCTGCCGAAGCCCTTGCCGGTTTACTGCGGCAGCGTCACCGGCACGGGAGCCGCACGATGAAGCGCGCATTGATCATCCTGGTACTGCTGGGTGCCTGCGTCGCCGCGCTGGTGTTCTGGCTGGGCCTGCGTAGCGATCCCGGCGACATCTCCATGGCCAGCCCGCTGCAGACACCGGCAGGCCTGTCTGTGGAAGAGCGTGGTCACTACCTGGTACGGGTCGGAGACTGCATGGCCTGCCACACGCGCCAGGGCGGCGCCGACTATGCCGGCGGCCGCATGATCCCGACGCCGTTCGGCGATTTCTATTCGCCCAACCTGACGCCAGACCCGGAAACCGGGCTGGGCAGCTGGTCCGCGGATGATTTCTGGAAAGCTATGCATGAAGGCCGCTCGCGCGACGGCTCGCTGCTGTATCCGGCGTTTCCATACACCAACTACACCAAGCTGAGCCGCGACGACAGCGATGCCATGTTCGCTTACCTGCGAACCTTGCCGGCCGTAAAGGAACCCCGTCGAGAGCATCAACTGCAGTTCCCGTACAACTACCGCTTCCTGCTGGTCGGCTGGCGCGCCTTGTTCTTCAGGCCCGGCGTCTACCAGCCGGACAGCGCGCAGGATGTGCAATGGAACCGTGGTGCCTATCTGGTACAGGGCCTGGGGCACTGCAGCGCCTGCCATGAAGCCCGCAACGCCCTGGGCGCCGTGCAGTCGCGCGACAACCCGGCCGGAGGCCTGGTACTGAATTGGTACGCGCCCGCCTTGGCGGCGCCTGCAGAAGCCGGCGTCCAGCACTGGCCCAAGGAAGACATCGTGAGCCTGCTGCGCGACGGCATCGCCCCGGGAGCCTCCACGCTGGGTCCCATGGCAGAGGTCGTCTACGAGAGCCTACAACACGCCTCGGCCGAAGACCTGGATGCCATGGCGACCTACCTGAAATCCCTGGAGCCGACCCAGCCACCGCCCGCCATTGGTGCCGTGCGGGTGCCGGCGCATGCCGTGGACGACATGTCCAAGCGTGGAGCGACGATCTATGCCGATCACTGCGCAAGCTGCCATGGCGAAGCCGGCGAGGGCGCTCCGCCCGCGGCACCCGCACTGCGCGGGAACCGTGCGGTAACGATGGACTCCGCGGTCAACCCGATACGCGTCGTGCTGTTCGGCGGCTACGCTCCAGGCACGGCGGGCAATCCCAGGCCCTTCGGCATGCCGCCGTTTGGCAACACGCTCAGCAACCAGGACGTTGCCGACGTACTGACCTACACGCGTAGCGCCTGGGGCAACCAGGGTCGGCCGGTGTCCGCGGCAGAAGTCGCGCGGAATCGCCAGGGCCCGCTGTGGTGAGGTGATGACCGTCGATCAGCGCGGATCGGTGCTGCGCTTGTCGATGAAGAAGTCCTGCTGCCGTTCGTAGACGAAGCCTTCCGTGCACCGCAGGTAGCCCTCGGTACGGCGCTGTTCGGCCGGATAGCGATCCAGGCATTCCTTCTGCTTGGCGGTGTCGACCGTCACCACGCGGACGCGGTCATGTTTCGCCGGGTCATAGCTCTCGACCTGCACGGAGCGCTGCATCCACCAGACCAGAAGTAGCGCGAAACCACCAATGGCCAGCGCGCCTAGGATTGGCAGCAGTTGCGCGGAAAGACGGGTGCGAAGGCTCTGAGGCATGGCGGTATGATGCTTGGCCGTAAAAATAACCCGCGAGTCGTTCAGGAACCAACCCGAACGCTCCGGAGATTCTGGATTGTACGGTTCCGAATCAGTGACGCCGCATATCGCAGCGCAACGACACCATTCTCTGCCAGATCGTATTAAGCCGATCCCGGTAGTGCTGGCCGTTCTGGAACCCACGACGCATGGCTGTCTCGATGGTGTTCCTGTCCGCTCGCAGCGAACCACATATTGCAGGCTCGCGGCTGGCAGAATCGCCAACAATAATCGGGTCCGCCGCCGAATCCGAGTACTGCTGTTGGTCCCATTCCCGCTGAATCCGCCGTGAGTCGTGCATGATCGCGATGGCTTCCTCAGCGTTCCGCTGTGCCGCGTAGGGATCGTGCCGAGGTCGTGCCGTCTCCGAACGCTCGGTCACTTGGTAGGCCTGTTGCCGCTGAGCTGATGCCGCTTCCGCGGCACGCAGTCGCAGAGCTTCATTCTGCAGCCGCGGCTCATCTACAGCGGCTTGGTGTATCAACGCCGCTTTGTCGGCTTGAACGGCGCGGTAGTGTTCGAAGCCGACCAGGGCAACAAGAACAACGCCCAAGCCGAGAAGCCATGCGAACGTCGAATCTGGGTGTTCAGTTTTACGGTAGCGCGTTGGAGCACGTAATTCCGACATTGCGATTGTCCTAGTGAGGTGCGGGGTTGCCCGCACGATTAATGCTGGTTTTTGCGCGCTATCACAGCCCAGCTAGCGGACTATCAGCACTGTGAGCAACACGATGGTCGCGATGATCATCAGGCCGCCGATGGCCGCCCAGGGAATTTTCGGCGTGTAGAGCGGCGCGTAGGCCTTCCGTAGCTTGGCGTTTAGTGCGGCCATTTCCTTGAGCCGCAGCTTGGGGTCCTGATCGGAGCCGCCGCCCCAGGAATCAACGCTCATCGGATGTCCTCAAACCAGGGTGTGGGGTTCACCCAACGGTAAACGCGAGCTTCCACCTGACGCAATCATCAGGACGCGGCAAGTGCGCCTTAATCCAACGCCAAGCCTTCTTCGCGCCTCGGAAAACAGTCTTGAAATATGAATAATGTATATTATGTTAAGTATTGTAGTTTGATTCCTAGGGCATTTGGGCCGGCTGCCCTCGATGTCGAGGATCAGCCGGCCCAGTCCTTCTACTTCGCTTTCTGAAGGCGGCTGACCTCAGCCTTTGCTTCGTCGAGCTGGGCTTGCAGTGCCGCCAGCCTGCCCTCGAGCTTCGCGGCATCACGCAGTGCTTCGTCGCGATCGCGCTTGTGCAGCTCAGTCTGGCTGCTCAGCAGTTCGATCTCGCCGCGGGCACGTTCTAGGTCGGCCTGTCGCGTCGCCTGGTCCTTGGCCGCCTGTTCCTGGGCACGCGCCAGCGTGGTCTCGGCGACCGTCACGGCCTCCTGGCGCTTGGTGAGCTCACGCTGGACCGAAGCCAGCTCCACCCGCAGCGACGCCGTCAGCTTGGTGGCGTCGGACACGGACGCTTCCAGGGTCGATACCTGCTTGGTGGCGGCCGCCGTCTCGCGCTCGCGATCCTGCAGCAGGCGCTGCAACTGGGCTTTCTGTTCCTCGATACGGCTCAGCAGGTGCCGCTCGTTGCCCTCGCCTTGCTCGCGCAGCCGCTGCAATTCGGCGGCGTGCTTCTGGGCGCTGCGCTCGCGCTCATCGTCCGCGGCGCGGAACTGCGCTTCGGCGGTGGTCGCGCGCGTGGTCTGGGCTGCCAGTTCCTTTTCGGTGCCGACGAGCTTGGTGCTGGTGGCCTTCAGCTGGTCGCGCAGCCGGTCGAGGTCGTTGTTGAGATCCGCTACGCGCTGCTGGAATGCGGACCGCTCGGCCTCGAACTCCCGGCGTTCCTGCGCCAGGCGTTCGCGGTTGGCGGCCAGGTCCCGCTCGAGTTCGACGCGCTGGGCCGCCAAGTCTTCCTGGGCCGTTGCCTTGAGCTTGTCGTAAAGCTCGGCGGCGGCCGTAGCGATGGGCGCCGGCAGGTTCAGGCGCGCCGGCAGCGTTAGGTAGTATTCCTTCAGCAAGGTGTTCACGGTGCCGGGCGAGCCGGTGCCCAGCAGCTTGCGTACGCCCTCCACCGTGGGCCGCTCGCCTTGAGCCAGCAATTCGTCAGCCGCCCCGGTGATATCCGACAAAGTCACGCCCGTACGCATCAATATCCCCGATCTTGAATTATGATCTCCAGCAGCGCCGCGCTACGATTCCTCAAATGAAGGCGGGGCTTTATTTCGTAATAATTATTACAGAATACGAAATATTTTTGCACTGATCTCGATCACCCATAGTGAGCTCTGCGTGGCTCTAGCAGCCCCGCGCGGCTCTTGGCGGTCTTCCCGGACCAGCCCTTCCTCACTCGCTTTACTGCCACCGCACGAGCCGCCATCCGATCCTGGCTCAGGGGCCTCTGTGGGACTGGATACCGGCTTTCGCCGGTATGACGTGGTTTGTTGGATCTGCGCTGGCCGAATCGCGGGCAATAAAAAACCCCCGGAGCTTTCGCTTCGGGGGTTTTTCACTTCTTTAAGAGCCTGGCAGTGTCCTACTCTCACATGGCTATTGCCACACTATCATCGGCGCTGTGTCGTTTCACTTCCGTGTTCGGGATGGGAACGGGTGGTTCCAACACGCTATGGCCGCCAGG
>JBPOHT010000045.1:0-94134 GCA_052035235.1 Pseudomonadota bacterium
CACCTACCTGGCGAGCCAGCAGGATGTGTTCGCGGGTCTGCGGCATCGGACCGTCAGCCGCCGAGCACACCAGAATCGCGCCGTCCATCTGCGCCGCACCGGTGATCATGTTCTTCACATAGTCCGCGTGCCCCGGGCAGTCCACGTGCGCGTAGTGACGCGCGTCCGTCTCGTACTCCACGTGCGCCGTCGCGATCGTGATGCCGCGCTCCCGCTCTTCAGGCGCGTTGTCGATCGAGCCGTAGTCGCGCACCGCGATCTTCGGGTTCTTCAACGCCAGGACCATCGTGATCGCCGCCGTCAGCGTCGTCTTGCCGTGGTCCACGTGACCGATCGTGCCCTCGTTCCCGGGCGGCTGCTTGCGCTCGAATTTTTCCTTTGCCATCGAAGTCTCCGGGATTACCGTGTTTTAAGTGAAAATAGCCTGATCGTGGTCCCGTATGACGGGTTTCCATCTGCGCCAAAACCCGCCATAGCCTCTCGGCCGGCGGGGAAAAAACTTGCGGGACCCGCCATGCGAATCCCTGGAATTTGGTGCCCACGAAAGGAATCGAACCTTCGACCTCACCCTTACCAAGGGTGTGCTCTACCGACTGAGCTACGTGGGCAAATCTTGCATCTACGACAACCGCCGTGCTGGAGCGGGAGACGGGAATCGAACCCGCGCTATCGGCTTGGAAGGCCGAAGTTCTACCATTGAACTACTCCCGCCAGGCAGACCCGCACAGCTAAATCTGGTGGAGAGAGGTGGATTCGAACCACCGTAGGCGTAAGCCAGCAGATTTACAGTCTGCCCTCGTTGGCCGCTTGAGTATCTCTCCGCCGTTCTTCCGGGCTTTCGTCCTTGAAGAGCCGCGTATTCTCTTCGCGGTGTTGCGGCGCGTCAATAGAAATTTGTGTGACAACGGCAAAATAGTTGCTGTCCGTGTCCAGGCATCGGGTACGGCCCTGCCTCCGGGTGTCCCCGTCAGGTGCCCCTGGGCTTCGCCCGCCGGGTCGGGGCCGCGTCCAGGGGGTCGTCTGGCCAGGGATGGCGCGGGTAGCGGCCCTTCATGTCCTTCTTGACGTCGGCGTAGCTGCCGGCCCAGAAGCCGGCCAGGTCCGGCGTGATCGCCACTGGGCGCTGGCCCGGTGACAGCAGTTCCAGCACCACGCCGGTGCGGCCGTCGTTGATGGTGGGGGTCTTGGCGCAGCCGAACATCTCCTGCAGGCGCACCGACAGCAGGGGCTTTTCCGACGGGCGGTACTCCAGGCGGATGCGCGAACCGGTGGGCACGTCCAGGTGGGTGGGCGCCAGCCGCGCCAGCTTCTGCTGGGCGGCATAGTCCAGGCTGGCATTGAGTATCTCGCCCAGGTCCAGCCGCGCCAGGTGGTCGCGGCGGGTCACGCCATCCAGGTAGGGCGCCAGCCAATCCTCCAGGGTCGCCAGCAGGCCCTCGTCGGAGACGTCCGGCCACTCCTCTTCCGGACGCCAGTGGCGCAGGGACAGGACCCGCGCCTGCCACAGGCGGGCGGCCTCGGTCCAGGGCAGGGCCTGCAGGCCCAGGGCACGGATGCCCTCGATCATGGCCGCGCGGATCGGCTCGGCCGCCCCGGCGCCACGCAGCATGCGCCGCTCCAGCACGATGGCGCCCAGGCGCCTCTGGGTTTCCGATATCACCGCGCCGGTCTGCGCGTCCCAGCGGCAGTCGTGGACCTCGACGATGCGCTCGGCCTGGTCGCGCAGCAGGTCTTCTTCGCGCAGCGCCGCCGCCAGGCGGATCTTGCGCGGCGGGCCCGGGTCCCAGTGGGCGATCGCCAGCCATTCCGAGGCGGCCAGGGGATCGCGCTCGCCGATACGGGCCTCGCCGCCGTCCTCGCAGAGATAGACGCCATGCTGGCTGCCGCGGCGGCGCGCGATGCGTTCGGGATACGCCCAGCTGACCAGGCGGGCGATGTCGCGGTCGTCGGCCTGGGCCTGCTCGGAGGCGTCGATCAGCCGCGCCATCTGCCGCGCGGAGTCGCGCACGCGGCGCAGGGCGTTGGGATCCGCCGCGCGGCCCTGCAGGTAGGCCTGCACGCCGGCGGCCAGGTCCCCTGCCCCGCCGTCACGCTCTTCCAGCGCCGCCGCGGTCCAGGCCGCCAGCGCGCCGAGGCCACGGGCCTTGGCCACCATCAGCAGCTGCGCACGGCGCGGTGCGGCCGGCAGCCGGGCCAGGCCGCGGCCGTGGGCGGTGATGCGGCCCTGGGCGTCCACCGCACCCAGTTCGCGCAGCAGGTCGCGGGCATAGGTCCAGCTGGCCGGGGCCGGCGGATCGAGAAAGCCCAGCTGCGAGGGATCGGCAGCACCCCAGGACGCCAGCTCCAGGGCGAAGCGCGACAGGTCGGCGGCGAGGATTTCCGGTGTGTCGTGTGCCGCCAGCGAGGCCTGCTGGTCGCGGTTCCACAGGCGGTAGCAGGTGCCGGGACCGAGGCGACCGGCGCGGCCGGCGCGCTGGTCGGCCGAGGCGCGCGAGACGCGCTGGGTCTCCAGGCGGTTGGCGCCGGCGCCGAGATCGAAGCGCGCCACGCGCACCAGGCCGCCGTCCACCACGGTGGTCACGCCCTCCACGGTGAGGCTGGTCTGGGCGATGTTGGTGGCCAGGATGATCTTGCGGCGACCGTCCCGGTCCGGCTGCAGCGCCGCATCCTGCTCGGCGGAGGACAGCTCGCCGTATAGAGGGTAGACGGCGGCCTGGGTCCGCGCCTCCAGGCGCCGCTGCGCGCCACGGATCTCGCGCGCGCCGGGCAGGAAGGCCAGCACGTCGCCACCGGTTTCGGCCAGCGCGGTCAGCACGGCCTGCGCCACCGCCTCGCCGTGGTCGGCGTCGGCGCGCTGCGGCAGGTACTTGATGTCCACCGGGTAGAGCTGGCCGCCGCTCTGCACCACCGGGGCGTCGTCCAGCAGCCGCGACACGCGCTGCGTATCCAGCGTGGCGGACATCACCAGCAGGCGCAGGTCGGGGTTGAGGTTGGCGCGCACGTCCAGGCTCAGGGCCAGTGCGAGATCGGCATCCAGGCTGCGCTCGTGGAACTCGTCGAAGATCAGCAGGCCGACGCCGGGCAGTTCCGGGTCCGCCTGCAGGCGGCGCGCCAGCAGGCCCTCGGTCACCACCTCGATGCGCGTGGCCGCGGAGACCTTGCGCTCGAAGCGGATCTGGTAGCCCACGGTCTGGCCCACCGGCTCGCCCAGCAATTGCGCCATGCGAGCGGCGGCGGCGCGGGCGGCGACACGGCGCGGCTCCAGCATGACGATGCGCTGCCCGCGCAACCAGGGCTCGTCCAGCAGCTCCAGCGGCACCAGGGTGGTCTTGCCGGAGCCCGGAGGGGCGGCCAGCACGGCACGGCCGCCATCGGCCAGGGCGGCGCGCAAGCCCGGCAGGGCCTCGCGGACGGGCAGCTCGGGCAGCGCGCGCTTCATGCCAGGGTCCGCAAGTAGTCGGCTCGGCGGCCCAGCTTCTGCACCCAGGCCGGGTTCAGGCCCGGCGTGGCGGCCAGGCGCAGCAGGGCTTCGGGCGCAGGGCGATGCTCGGCCTGGGTGTCCCAGAACTCGCGCAGGGAGATGGCGTCGGCATTGCGCTCCAGCAACTGCAGGCTGTCGCCGGCCTGGGCGCGGCCCGGCTGCAGCACGCGGTAGTACCAGCCGGCGATGCCCTGCTGTGCGATCCAGATGGCGATGCCCTCCAGCCCATGGCGGGTGTCGATCTTCCAGCAGGGGCTGCGCGGCTGCGACAGTTGCAGGCGCACCGAGCCAAAAGCGAAGACGTCGCCGATGCAGACCCCCGCCTCGTCGGCGCCCTCGGTGGACAGGTTCTCGCCCAGCCCGCCCGCCACGAAACCGGCGGCCTGCTCGGGGAACTGCGCCGCCAGCCGACGATGGTTCTCCAGCGGGAAATGATGCACGGCCTTCTCGGGGCCGCCGTGCACGCGCCGGTCGGCCTGGGCGTCGATCAGCAGCCCCTCGGGGCCGATCTCCACCGGGCCGGCGACGGGCTCCTTGAAGATGCCGGTCGGCCGGCCGTCGTCGGGCATGGGACGCACCGAGCCGGCGAAAACATGGGGGACGAGAAGCTGCATCTGCGCATTTTCGCGGATTCAGCGAAAATTGGGCATGAAATTTTCCGGTACCCCCCTGTGAGCGAGATCGAACTCCACCGCAAGCTGCTGGGCGACGGGCCGCGCAACGCCGCCTTCCATGCCGCCTTGAAACAGTTGATCGTGCCGGGCAAGACCACCGTGGCCGATATCGGCGCCGGCACCGGTTTTCTCAGCTTCCTGGCGCGGCACCTGGGTGCGGCGCACTGCACGCTGATCGAGTACAGCGGCATGCTGGAGCTGGCGCAGAAGCTGGCGCGGCAGAACGGCATTGACCAGCTCAGCTTCGTGCGCGGACATTCGGCCGAGCTGCGCAAGCCGCCGAAAGTCGATGTGGTGGTGTCCGAGACGCTGGGCAACTTCGCGCTGGAGGAAGGCCTGCTGGAGACGCTGATCGACGCGCGCCGTTACCTCAAGCCCCAGGGCCGCGTGCTGCCGGAGCGCCTGCGCCAGTTCGCCGCGCCGGTGACGGCGCCGCGCCTGCAGCAGGAGATCGATATCTGGCCGCAGGTCGGCTACGAGCTGGACCTCTCCGCCGCGCGCATGGTGTCGCTCAACAACATGTACGTGAAGACCGTACTGCCCGCCGACCTCGGCGGCCGCGACAGCGGCCAGTGTTGGGACGACCTGGACCTGCGGCCGCAGGCCAAGGCCGCCGACAGCCGCCGCAGCGCGACGCTGCGCTGGAAGGCCACCGACCTGCCCGCGGCACGCGTCGAGGGCATCGCGCTATGGTGGGTCTGTGAGCTGCTGCCGGGTATCGACCTCTCGACCTCGCCGTTCGCGCCGGCCACGCACTGGGACCAGATCTACCTGCCGCTGCTGTCGCCGCTGGAGCTGGCGGCGGACGACCAGCTGGAACTGACGCTGAGCTGCGATACGCGCCCCGACGTGGGCGTGCGGCTGGGCTGGAAGACACGGCAACTGCGCGGCGGCAAGGCGGTGGCCGAGCAGGTGCAGGACAGCTTCAGGGGGCGGGTGGAGGTTTAGCCGCTCCTACGCGGCCGTCAGCGCTTCCAGCCGCGTCAGGTACGCCATCGCCTCGCCTCGCGAACTCCCGCACATCTCCGCGCTCGGCTTGAGTCCGCCGCAGACCGCCGGGCGGCGCGGATCGCCGAAGATCGCACAGCGCCGGTCGTCCATGAGTTGCACGCAACGCACCCCCGCCGGCTTGCCCTGGGGCATGCCGGGGATCGGCGAAGAGATCGAGGGCGCAGTGCAGCAGGCCCCGCAACCCGAACGGCAAGTCATTGACGACACTTGGTGAAATGGCCCTTTTGGCTTAGCCTTGGCGGTGCTGGAATTTTATCACCCCCGCGCGGCTCCCCCCCATGAACAGCATTCTCTCGGACCTGGTCGGCCTGCTCGACCTGGAAACCATCGAACAGAACATCTACCGCGGCCAGTCCCGAGACCTGGGCGGCAAGAGCGTGTTCGGCGGCCAGGTCATCGGCCAGGCCCTGGTGGCAGCCAACCGCACGGTGGAGAACCAGGTACCGCATTCGCTGCACGCCTATTTCCTGCGTCCCGGCGACATGGCCCAGCCGATCGTCTACGAGGTGGAGCGGGTGCGCGACGGCCGCAGCTTCAGCACGCGCCGCGTCCATGCGATCCAGCACGGCCAGCCGATCCTGGCGCTGATCGCCTCGTTCCAGAAGGAAGAAGGCGGCCTGGACCACCAGGCTCAGATGCCGCAGGTGACACCGCCGGAAGAGCTGCCGACGTTGCTGGAATGCGCCGAGCAATGGCTGAGCCAGGCTCCGGAGGTCGGCGAGCGGACCCGCAACACCCTGCTGCGCAAGGTGCCCATCGAGTTCAAGCCGGTGCACCCCTGGAATCCGCTGGTGGTGGAAAAGCGCGAGCCGGTGCAGCACATCTGGTTCCGTGCCGCCGGCCGCCTGCCCGACGACCCGCTGCTGCACCGCTGCGTGCTGGCCTACGCCTCGGACTTCAACTTCCTGTCCACCGCGCTGCTGCCGCACGGCATGGGCTGGTTCCGCAAGGACATGGTGGTGGCCAGCATCGACCACGCGCTGTGGTTCCACCGCGACGTGCGCGTGGACGACTGGCTGCTGTACTCGATGGACTCGCCCTCGGCGCAGGCGGCCCGCGGCTTCTCGCGCGGCCTGATCTTCGACCGCCAGGGCCGCCTGGTGGCCAGCGCCACGCAGGAAAGCCTGATGCGCGTGGTCGATACGCCCTCAGCGTCATAAGAACAACAACAGAATACGGAGATCACCATGCGCTTCCTGATCGGCCTGCTTGCGGTACTGGTCCTGCTCGTCGGCGGCGTGTTCGCGCTGGACCGCTATTTCCCCGAGCAGGCAACGCGCTGGGGCATGTCCCTGGAACGCTCGCAGGCCAAGCTGGAAGCCAAGACACTGAAGATCCCCGGTTTCGAGATCGCTTATCTCGAGGGCGGCAGCGGCGAGCCGCTGGTGCTGGTGCACGGCATCGGCGCCGACAAGGACAACTTCACCCGCGCCGCGCGCTGGCTGACGCCGCACTACCGCGTGATCGCCATCGACCTGCCCGGCTTCGGCGAGAGCTCCAAGCCCGAGCAGGCCGACTACGGCATCCCCGCCCAGGTGGAACGCCTGGACGAGATCATGGAAGCGTTGGCACTGCCACGCGCGCATTTCGGCGGCAGCTCGATGGGCGGCTGGATCGTGGCGAGCTACGCCGCCAAGTATCCGGACAAGGCGGCCAGCCTGTGGCTGCTCGGCGCCGCCGGTACCGACGGTGGCAAGCGCACCGAGGTGCGCCAGGCCTATGACCGCGGCGAGTACCTGCTGTTTTCGCAGAAGCCGGAGGATTTCGAGAAGGTGCTCGACTTCGTGATGGTGCAGCGCCCCTTCATCCCCGGCAGCGTGCGTCACGTGCTGGCCGAACAGGCGGTGGCCAACTACACGCTGCACACACGCATCTTCCGCAACCTGATCGAGCACTGGGGCGAATACGCCGTCAACGACAAGATCAAGGATTTGCCGGTGCCCGCGCTGATCGTCTTCGGCGACGGCGATCGCGCAGTGGACCCGGGCGACGGCCTGATCTGGAAGCAGCTGCTGCCCAACTCGCAGCTGGAAATGATGCAGGGCATCGGCCACCTGCCGATGATGGAAGCGCCGCAGGTGGTGGCGGAGCGATACGTGAAGTTCCGGCAGGGGTTGGCCAAGTAAAGCGTGAATCGCGGCTGACAACCGCGATCTGAGCCTAGCCCCAGTGGGCCGCCATCTTCTCCAGCCCGCCCCGGTAGTAATCGAAGCGCCGCGCCAGGTCCTGGAACACCGGCCGTAGTCCCAACTGCTCCGCCATGCGGTGGCGCGAGGCCGTGGCGTAGTAGCCACGGCCCATGCGGCAGTAGTAGTCCAGATCCACCGGCCGGCGCTTGTAGCGGTAGCGATGGTCGATCCACGGGCGGCAGATGCCGGCCAGCCACAGTGCGTAGTTGCCGATGTGCGACTGCACGTAGAAGCCGCGCTCCGGCCCTGCCTGCGCCGCCTCCTGCACCAGGTCCACCAGGTAGTGGTAGCTCTGCTCCTCGTCACCCTGCACGCGACAGACGCGCTCGCTGCGCACGAACAGCCCCAGCAGGTTGGACAGGTAGTGCACCGAGCGCCGCGTCTCGGCGTTGCGCGATTCGGGCAGCGAGCGGCGCAGCAGCACGTTGAAGTAGAGCTTCGGCGAGATCTCCAGCCAGCGCAGCTGGCGGTCGCGGATGGCGGCGTGGACATAGTCGCTCTCCAGCAGCGACTCCAGCGTGGTCGGACGCTCCAGCGCCAGGCGCACCGCCTGCTCCAGGTCCACCCCCGGCACCGGGAAGTGCTCGAACAGGAACCTCAGGTCCTTTTCCTCGAAGGCCGGCGGACCCAGCCGGGCGAAATCGGGCATCTGCATCGTCATATCAACCTCCCTGACGCCTACCAGGCCTTGTCTTCGCTGCTGCAAGTAGCGGGCCATCGCCAGCCGCCGGCACGCCCGCGGTAGCGTTCGTGCGGACCGGCGGTGTCACGCCAGCGTCACCAATCTGTAGCAATCTGCGCGGCATGAGCAAGCCCACCCTCGCCCTGCGCGAACTGGAAGAACTGGAAACCCTGATCGGCCGTGCCGGCCCCGCGCTGCGCAGCGAGGTGGTCTGCCAGGTGGACCATGGCGGCCGGCGCTGGCCGGTGCACTGCCTGGAGCTGGGCTCGCGCGATCCGGACGTGCCGGTGGTGGGTTTCTTCGGCGGCATCCACGGCGTGGAACGCATCGGCACCCAGGTGCTGCTGGCCTACCTGCATACCCTGGTGGAGCGCCTGCGCTGGGACGAGGAACTCGACCACAGCCTGCGGCGCGTGCGCCTGCTGTTCATGCCGCTGATCAATCCCGGCGGCATGCTGGCCGAGACCCGCGCCAACCCGGCCGGCGTGGACCTGATGCGCAATGCCCCGGTGGATGCCGAAGACCCACACCCGGTGCTGGGCGGACACCGCCTGTCGCCGCGCCTGCCCTGGTTCCGCGGCAAGCCTGGCGAGCCGATGCAGCCCGAGGCGGCGGCGATGTGCCGCGTGGTGGAAGAGCGCATGCTGACGCAGACCTTCAGCCTGGCGCTGGACTGCCATTCCGGCTTCGGCGTGCGCGACCAGATCTGGTTCCCATACGCCCGTACGGCGCGGCCGATCGATTGCCTGGGCGAGCTGTATGCCCTGCGCAGCCTGTTCCGTGCCACCCATCCGCACCACAACATCTACGTGATCGAGCCGCAGGCGCGCCACTACACCACGCACGGCGACCTCTGGGATTACCTCTACGACCGCTCGCGCGAACAACCGCAGCGCCTGTTCCTGCCGCTGACCCTGGAAATGGGCTCCTGGCTGTGGCTGAAGAAGAACCCCAAGCAGATCTTCCGGCCCCTGGGCATTTTCAACCCGATCATGCCGCACCGCCTGCAGCGCACCCTGCGCCGTCACCTGACGCTGTTCGAATTCCTGCTGCGGGCCGCGGTGTCACACCAGCGCTGGCGGCCGGAGGGTGAGCAGCGCACCCTGCTGAACCAGGCGGCGATCGACTACTGGCCCTCGATCCTGCGCTACGAGGATCAGTAGGCACCCCGCCCAGGGCGGTGCCCCGGGCAGCCCTCTGAGCTAAGCTCTGGCGCTTGCTGGAGAAATCGCTCATGCCTCATCGCTACGGACTGCTGGTTCCCGGTGTTTCGACCAAGTCGGAACCCCTGCTCGTGCGCGCACCCTTCGACCGCACGGCGATCGGCGAGGTTGCCACCGCAGATGCCAAGGTGGTGGAACACGCCCTGAAGACCGCCTACGCCCTGTACCGCAATCGTGACGGCTGGCTGCCGCTGGCCAAGCGCATCGCGATCCTGGAAGAGGCCTCGTCGATCCTGCTGGCCCGTGGCGAGCGCCTGGCGGTGGAAGCGGCCCGCGAAGGCGGTAAGCCGCTGATCGACTCGCGCGTAGAGGTGGCCCGCGCCGCCGACTCGCTGAAGATCTGCGTGGAGACGCTGCGCACGCAGGCCGGCGAGGTGATCCCCATGGGCACCACCGCCTCCAGCGCCAACCGCATGGCCTTCACCCAGACCGAGCCGATCGGCGTGGTGGTGGCGGTGTCGGCCTTCAACCATCCGCTGAACCTGATCGCACACCAGGTGGGCCCGGCGATCGCCGCCGGCTGCCCGGTGATCGTGAAGCCCGCCAAGGCCACGCCGCTGACCTGCCTGCGCTTCATCGAGATCCTGCGCGAGGCCGGCCTGCCGGAGGAGTGGTGCCTGCCGCTGATCCCGGAGAACAACGAGCTGACCACGAAGATGGTCAGCGACCCGCGGGTGGCCTTCCTCAGTTTCATCGGCAGCGCCAAGGTCGGCTGGGACCTGCGCTCGAAGCTGGCGCCGGGCGCGCGCTGCGCGCTGGAGCATGGCGGCGTGGCCCCGGTGGTGCTGGCCGGCGACGCCGACATCGCCGCGGCCCTGCCACTGATCGCAAAGGGCGGCTTCTACCACGCCGGCCAGGTCTGCGTGTCGGTGCAGCGCGTATTCGTGGACCGCGGCATCGCCGGGCACTTTGCCGACGAGTTGGCCAAGCTGGCGCAGAAGATGATCGTGGGCGACCCGACGCTGCCGGAAACCGAGATCGGCCCGCTGATCGACCCCGCCGAGACGCGCCGCATCCACGACTGGGTGGAAGAGGCCGTGGCCGGTGGCGCGCAGGTACTGTGTGGCGGCCAGCCGATGTCGGAGACGATGTATGCGCCGACCGTGCTGCTGGACCCGCCCAAGACCGCACGGGTCTCGACGCAGGAGGTGTTCGGCCCGGTGGTCTGCGTCTACAGCGTGGATTCGGTCGACCAGGCCATCGAGCGTGCCAACAGCCTGCCGGTGGCCTTCCAGGCGGCGGTGTTCACGCGCTCGCTCGATACCGCCCTGCGTTGCTATCACCGGCTGGAGGCGTCGGCCGTGATGGTCAACGACCACACCGCCTTCCGCGTGGACTGGATGCCCTTTGCCGGCCTGCGCGTGTCGGGCCATGGCGTGGGCGGCATCCCGCACACGATTCACGACATGCAGGTGCGCAAGATGATGGTGCTGCGATCCAAGGAGATCGCGCGCTGACGGAAAACGGGACACGGCCACACGGGCCGTGTCCCGCCCACACTCAGAACTCCATGACCATCTTCACGCCGAAGCTGTCGGCGCTGTAGTCCTGGCCGAACTCGTCGGTGTAGTCCATGCCGGTGTAGCTCAGCAGCACCCACTTCCAGCCGGCTTCGATGGTGTAACCGGTGGCGTCGTCGAAATCGAGGTTGTCGCCGATGCCGTCGGCGTCGAACTTGATGCCGTTGTGCCGCACCACGCCTACGCCCAGACGCGCGCCGTTGTCGAGGTGATAGCTGCCGACCAGCTGTAGCGGGATGCGACGCATGTTGATGTCGGCGTTCTCCGCCTGCGTGGTGACGAACTTGAAGCCGACCGTGCCGCGGACCGAGAACGGCGACTCGGCGAAGCGATAGTAGACACCGGCATCGACGCCCAGGCCCTGGCCGGCCTTCACGTCCTGCGTGTCGCCATTGGTGAACAGGACCGTGGCCACGTCGTCACCGCCAAACTCCAGCGCGCCACTCACCACGAAGCCGAACTTGGCCGGCTGCGGCTGCGGCGCCGGTGGCGGCTGCTGGGCCGACACCGGCCCGGCAACGAGCACGCCGACCAGCGCCAGACCGGCGATCTTCAGGATGTTCCGCGTGATTCCCCCAAGGAAAAAGAAAGTTATGTAAAGGCCTGCCCCCAAGGCAGGCGCGGCACTATACCAACGGGAATTCCCTTCAAAAACCTGACGATACATTCAGGTTACCTTGCCAGCCGACGATGGCATGCAAAACCCGGCGCCAGATGCGGCATAGTTCGCTCCTCAAGGCCTGCCCGCAGGCCCCCAGAGGCCGCTCACGGCCCGCCAGCCATCCTTCAGTTCAGACGAGAGCCCGCATGCTGTTCCAACTCCAGATCCTGTTTTTCAAGATCCTCATGGCGTTCCTGTTGATCGGGACCCGGATCCTCAACTTCGGCAAGCCGCAGCTGTTCACCGGCGCCGGCTCCTCCCTGCAGCTCTGCGACCACATCGCCAGCACCGGCGTGACCAAGCTGCTGGTGGTCACCGATGCCGTGCTGATGAAGCTGGGCCTGCTCAACCCGATGCTGGAGCGCCTGAAGCAGAAGGGCGTGATCACGGTGATCTTCGACGGCGTGGAGCCCAACCCGACCATCGCGCAGATCGAGACCGGCCTGGCCCTGCTCAAGCGCGAGCACTGCAGCGCGATCCTGGCGGTGGGCGGAGGCTCGTCAATCGACGCCGCCAAGGTGATCGGCGCACGCGCCACCAACCCGCACCCGATCCGCTGGATGGGCGGCCTGTTCCGCCTGATCTTCCGCCCACTGACGCTGTACGCCGTGCCCACCACCGCCGGCACCGGCTCGGAAGTGACCATCGCCGCCGTGGTGTCCGATCCGGAGAACACCCGCAAGTTCGCCATCATGGACCCGCGCCTGATCCCCACCGCCGCCGCACTGGACGCGCAGCTGATGGTCGGCCTGCCGCCGCACATCACCGCCGCCACCGGCATGGACGCGCTGACGCACGCGGTGGAAGCCTTCGTGTCGAACAACCACTTCCCCGCCACCGACGCCGAGGCGCTGGAAGCCACGCGCCTGATCATGCAGAACCTGCAGAAGGTGGTGCAGAACGGCCAGGACCTGGAAGGACGCGCCAACATGGCCCTGGCCTCGTTCAAGGCCGGTGTCGCCTTCACCAGCGCGGGCGTGGGCTACGTGCACGCCATCGCCCACAACTTCGGCGCGTACTACCACGTGCCGCACGGCCTGGCCAACGCCATCGTCATGCCCTACGTGCTGGACTACTCCAAGCCGGAATGCACCGCGCGCCTGGCCAAGCTGGCCGAGGTCAGCGGCCTCAAGCAGGGCGGCGAGACCGACGCGCAGCTGGCCGATGCCTTCATCGCCAAGATCCGCGCGATGAACGCCGAGTTCGGCATCCCGACCACGGTGGAGAAGCTCAAGTCCTCCGACATCCCGGCGATCGCCAAGGCGGCGCTGAAGGAAGCGCACTGGACCTATGCCGTGCCGCGCTACATGGACAAGCCGACCTGCGAGGGCGTGATCGGCAAGATGCTGCCGGGCTGAACCGCCACCGACGCAACGCGGTCCATGAAAGGCTGCGCCGGGAAGACCGGCGCAGCCTTTCCTTTTGGAGGATCCCGATGGAGAACTACTCCGCGCTCGTCACCGGCGGCGCCCAGGGCATCGGCAAGGCGATCTGCTCCAGCCTGGTACAGGCCGGCATGCAGGTTCTGCTGCTGGATAACGACCGCGTTGCCGGCCGCGCCACGGAGAAGGAGCTGGGCCCGCAGGCGCACTTCCTGCACGGCGATGCCGCCAACGAGGCCGACGTGCGCCGCGCGGTAGCCCAGGCACAGAAGCTCGGTCGCGGCCTCCATGCCGCGGTGGCCAACACCGGTATCTCGATCAGCAAGCCGGTGACCCGCCTGACGCTCAAGCAGTGGCGCCGCGTACAGGCCGTGAACCTGGACGCGCCGTTCCTGCTGGCCAAGCACGCGGCGCCGAAGCTGAAGAAGAGCCACGGTGCGATGGTGCTGATCGGCTCCTCACGCGCGCTGATGTCGGAACCGGACTGGGAGGCCTACGGTGCCAGCAAGGGCGGCGTGATGGCCCTGTCCCATGCCCTGGCGATCAGCCTTGGCCCCGACGTGCGGGTGAATTGCGTCAGCCCGGGCTGGGTGGCGACCGATGCCTGGCAGCGGCCGGACCGCCGCAAGCCGCCGAAGCTCTCCGCACAGGATCATGCGCAGCATCCCGCCGGCCGCGTCGGCCGCCCGGAGGACATCGCGGCGCTGGTGCGGTTCCTGCTCTCATCGGAGGCCGGCTTCATCACCGGGGCACACTATCTGGCGGACGGCGGCATGAGCCGCAAGATGATCTATTCGTGATTTTTTATTTAATATAATTGTTTAATATTTACTAAAATCACGAATTCTGGATAGTAAATAGCCTTCAGGGTGAATCCCTGGCCGTCGCTCCCCCGTAGAATCGGCATTCGGGGAGTAGTGATGTCAGAACTGGAACAACTCGAGCGGGCGCGGAGGGTCGATGCGTACCGCCTGCGCTTCACGCGAGAACTGGAAACGGAGTTCCGGCGGTCCCACCGCGCCCGCTACCGGCTCCCGCGCCTGATCCTGTTCGCCATCGGCGCGATCGGCTTCGGACTCTCGCCGCTGTTCCTGGAACTGCTGTGGCTACCCACCGACACCATCCGCCCCCTGCTGCTGCCGATCGTCATGGGCGCGGTGCTGCCAGCGGTGTTGATCGCCCTGGCGGCAACGGCCTGGCGGAGCGGACCGCGGACGCTGGTGGAGACCGCGCAGAGCGTCGGCATCCTGGGCTTCTGGGGTGGCGTGCTGCTGCTGCGCTACCTGGCACTGCGCGGCGAAATGAACTTCCCGCCGGAAATGCTGGGCGTGGCGATCGTGGCGGTGTCGGTGTTCGGCGGC
Organism: Pseudomonadota bacterium; assembly: GCA_052035235.1. GTDB lineage: Bacteria > Pseudomonadota > Gammaproteobacteria > Nevskiales > Nevskiaceae > Solimonas_A. Next base: position 14,185 of record JBPOHT010000045.1, read on the forward strand.
TTCGACAGCCGTCGCGTGATTCCCACCGCGCTGGCCTTCTGCGCGCTCGCCATCCTCCTGGAACTGCACTACAGCAGCAGCTTCTCGCAGACCGGCTCCACGGTACTGAGCCTGTGCTACATGGGCCTGATCGCGGCGGCCGGCTCCTACACGCACGAACTGCTCAGCCGCATCGCCTGGGCCACGGCGCACTACGCCTATGCCTCGGCGCGCAGCGATCCGCTGACCGGCCTGCCGACGCGCGCGGAGTTCAACCGTCTGCTGCCGCGGGTGTTGGCGCAGGCGGCGCGCGAGCGGCGCATGGTGGCGGTGGCCCTGCTCGACGTGGATCACTTCAAGCGCATCAACGACACCCAGGGCCATCTGTTCGGCGACCAGGTGCTGCGGCGGATCGGCGGCGTGCTGCAGCAGGTCGCGGGGCGGCCGCTGGACCTGCGGGCGCGCTACGGCGGCGAGGAGTTCGTGCTGGTCTGGTACGACCTGACCCCGCTGGAGTTCGAGCACCAGGTCAGCAACCTGCTCTACATGATCCGCGAAACCACGCTGGAGAACCCGCGCCTGCGCCAGGAGATTCCGCTGAGCGCCAGTATCGGCGGCATCTGGTTGGTGCCACCGCCGGAGCAGGAGGCGGAGCCGCTGCTGCAGGATGCCGACCAGCGGCTCTACGAGGCCAAGGCGGCCGGCCGCGATTGCGCGCGGCTGCAGGCGGCGGAGCACTACCTGCCGCACCAGCACGTGGTGCAGGCCGACTTCGGCCGACGCTGAGCGCCTGGACGCGCCACGGCGATCCGCAGCAGCCGCTGCGGCGAGGTCCGCCCCTTACTTCACCTCGAATTCGCGGCTGTCGAACACCTGGTCGTTGATGCGCAGTTCCACGCGGTGCTTGCCGCGGCCCAGGTCAGCGGCGGGCATGTAGCCCAGCAGCACGAAGGGCGTGCGGTCGAAGTCGATCTTGACGCTGTGATTGGCCTTGGGCTGGTCCCCGGTGTACCAGGTCCAGCTCACTTCCTGGTTGCGGCCTACCCACCAGTTCTCCAGCGTGCCATCCCAGCGGATGATGGTCTTGAGGCAGACCGTTTCCTTGCGCGTGAAGATGATGCGCGGCTTGCGGTCGGCCAGGTCGGTGCTGCCGCGCGTGGTCAGGTAACTGTCCGAGGTCTCGATCAGGTCGGCCGGGGGGACGTAGACATAGGCCAGCGACGCGATGGCGGCGATGCCCACCAAAGAAGGCCAGCCGGCCTTGCGGAAATGGGTGACCAGGTAGAGGAAGTTGCTCACCGGCGAGGCCACGATCAGCGCGACGCCCCAGGCCGTGGAACCGGCACGGAAGGCGATCACGATCATCCAGGCGTGCGTCACCATCAGCAGGAACAGTCCAAGACCCACCGCCCACCAGCGCACCGACGCTACCTTGCGCGGCCGCAGGGGCTCGGCAGGAGCACCGGCGGCGCGCTCGCTACCGGTCAGTGCGCCGGCTTCGCCGCGGGCGCCGCTGCCGGGCTCGGGGACCAGGGGCTCGATGCGGCTGGCGGGGCGCACCGGTTGGAACTGCGGGCTCACCGGGACCGCCGCCGGCTCTGGCGCGGCCGTGGGCGCTGCCTGCGGCGCTACCGCCGGCGCCACCGGAGCGGCAGCAGGCGCCGTGGCAGCCGCGGGAGCGGCTGGCGCTTCGGCAGGCGGGGCCTCGCCCGCCGACGGGCGCGCGGCACCGGGATTGCTCGGCGCGCAACCCTTGTCGGTGAAATAGATGTCGCCCTTGGCGTCGCGGCACTTGTAGAACGCGGCCGCTGCCGGAGCGCTGTACAAGCCCGCCCAGGCCACGAGCATCGCCAACAGGTAGGCCGTCACCCAACTCTTCACGTGATCCTCTTCCGAAAACTGATGTCCGCACGGCATCTGCAGCACGGAATGCGCCATTGGCGGCCCCGGCCGGCATCCGGCGACGGTCGCCAAGCTTACCGGGCCTCTGAGGTCCGTTCCGATTCGTGGTTCTGTCGGCAGGGCTCGAAGAAGCCCGGACGCGCGCGGCGCACGGCAGCCCTAGCTTAGCGGCGATACCGGCTGCGCAGCAGCCTCCTGCGTGCACAATCGGGCCGTGGTGTCGCGAATGATCTCGGCCAGCCGACCTGCGGCGCGGCCGGTGTAGTCGCGGTCGGCGAAGACCAGGTAGAGCTGGCCGAAGCGTTCGCGCCCCTCGCGCAGCGGTAGCGGCTTGAGCTGCCCCTCCGCCAATTCGTTGCGGATGGTCTCCTCCGGGTACCAGGAGAAGCCCAGCCCCATGCGGGCCGCGGCGATGGAGGTGGCCTTGTTGCTGAAGGTGTAGCGCTGCTCCGCCTCCTGCCAGCTGCCGGCCTCGCGCACGCGCTGCTGCGCCGTGTCGCGGATCACCAGCTGGCGATACTTGCGCAGGTCGCGGTAGTCCAGCTCCCGGCCCAGGCGGTGCAGCGGGTGGTCCGGATGCGCGGCCGCAATGAAGTTCATGCGGATCAGCGCATCGCCGACGAAGCCCTGCGGTATGTGTCCGGCGATGGCAAAGTCCACGCGACGCTCGATCAGCAGCTCGTCGGTGCCGCCCAGCACGCTCTCGTGAAGCTGGATGCGCGTCTGCGGCTGCTCCTCGGCGAACTTCGCGAAGCAGCGAAGCAGCGCCCAGGTGGGGAAGACGATCTCCGCCGCCAGGCGCACCTCGGGCTCCCAGCCGGCGGCAAGGCTGGCGGCACCGCGCTCCAGGGCGGCAGCCTCGTCCAGCAGCCCACGCGCGCGCCGGTGCAGCAGTTGCCCCGCAGGCGTCAGCACCGCCTTGCGGCCCTGGATGGTGAAGACCTTGAGCCCCAGCAGGCGCTCGATCTTCTGCACGGCGTAACTGACCGAGGACTGGGTCTTGTGCAACTGCTCCGCGGCCTGGGCGTAGCCGCCCGCTTCCACCACGGTGGCGAGCGCACGCCATTGTTCCAGCGTGATTTTTGGATTCATATTTAATAAACCGATAGGTACGCCCGAAAATATCTGCTTTTTTATCGAATCGCGCAATCGTTTAATGGCCTCACCCCAAAGCAACAACGGAGTGAAGACATGAGCAACCAGACCCGCAACATCCTGCAGATCAACACCAGCCTGAACGGTGAGAACAGCCAGTCGAGCCGTCTGGCGGCCCGCTTCGTCGCCGCCCAGGGCGGCGCCCGCGTCACGGTCCGTGACCTGGCCAACGAGCCGGTGCCTCACCTGGACGGCGCCCGTTTCGGCGCCTTCATCGCCAAGCCGGAGGAGCGTACTGCCGAGCAGCAGGCCGTGGTGGCCTACTCCGACGCCCTGATCGCCGAGTTGAAGCGCGCCGACGTGATCGTGCTGGGCCTGCCGCTGTACAACTTCGGCGTGCCCTCGCAGCTGAAGAGCTGGATCGACCACGTGGCCCGCGCCGGCCAGACCTTCCGCTACACCGCCACCGGCCCGGAGGGCCTGGTGACGGGCAAGAAGGCCTACGTGTTCGCCACCCGCGGCGGCATCTATGCCGGCACGGCCCTGGACACGCAGACCGGCTACATCCGCGACTTCCTGCGCTTCATCGGCATCGAGGACGTGGAATTCGTCTACGCCGAGGGCCTGGCGATCTCGGACGAGAGCCGTGAGGGCGCCCTGGGCAAGGCCCGCGAGCAGATCGACCGCCTGGCGGCGTAAGCTCCGGGCGGGGACACCCACTACCAACAACAAGCATCAAGGAGACCTGTCATGAACGCTTTCTTCGACCGCTTCAAGGATCCGCTGGTCCTGCTGGGCCGCCTGCTGATCGCCGCGATCTTCGTCAGCGCCGGCTACAGCAAGATCGGCGGTTACGCCGCCACGCAGGGCTACATGGAAGCGATGGGCGTGCCGGGCGCGCTGTTGCCGCTGGTGATCTTCGCCGAGCTCGGCGGCGGTATCGCCATCGTGCTGGGCCTGCTGACGCGCCTGGCGGCACTGGGCCTGGCGGTGTTCAGCGTCGCCTCGGGCGTGATCTTCCACGGCGGCAGCGCCGACCAGATCCAGCAGATCATGTTCGCCAAAAACCTGGCGATCGCCGGTGGCCTGCTGTTCCTGGTCGCCAATGGCGCCGGACGCCTGAGCCTGGACGCCAAGCTCTTCGGAAAGACGTAAGCCCACCCCTTCAACGGAGATTGTCATGAGCACCCGCAAGCTGCAGCAGGTCATCGATGCGCAGCCGACTTCCGATGGCGCCGGCGTGAAGCTGCGCCGCTCCATAGGGTCGCTGCCGGGCCTGCGTCTCGACCCCTTCCTGATGCTGGACGAGTTCTCGTCGGAGGAGGCCAGCGACTACATCGCCGGCTTCCCCTCGCATCCGCACCGCGGCTTCGAGACCGTCACCTACATGCTCGACGGCCGCATGCGCCACGAGGACCACATGGGCAACCGTGGCGACCTCGGGCCGGGCGACGTGCAGTGGATGAGTGCCGCACGCGGCATCATCCACTCGGAGATGCCGCAGCAGAACGAGGGCCGCATGCGCGGCTTCCAGCTGTGGATCAACCTGCCGGCGCGCGAGAAGATGAAGCCGGCCAGCTACCGCGACATCCCCGCCGGGGAAATCCCGGTGGTGACGCTGCCCGGTGGCGGACAGGTGAAGGTGATCGCCGGCACGGTGACGGCGGGTGACACGCAGACCGAGGGCGCGATCCGCGGCGTCAGCACCGAACCGGTTTACCTGGACGTGGTGCTGCCGGCGGGCACCCGCTACTCACAGGCCCTGCCAGCGGCACACAACGCCTTCGTCTATGCCTACGAGGGCAGCCTGCGCATCGGCGAGCGCGAGGTGCCGCGGCATGCGGCCGGCGTGCTGTCGAGCGGTGAGTCGTTCGAGGCCGAAGCGGGTGCGGAAGGCGCGCGTTTCATCCTGCTGGCCGGCAAGCCGCTGCGCGAGCCGGTGGTGCAGTACGGTCCCTTCGTGATGAACACGCGCGAGGAGATCGAGCAGGCGCTGGACGACTACCGGCGCGGCAAGCTGGCCGCTTAGGCGGCGATGCGGCAATACAGAGGGGGCTCCAGAGCCCCCTTCAAAAGACCGTCATGCCGGCGAAAGCCGGCATCCAGTCCTGCCATGAGTAGTCACCGCCCGACTGGACACCGGCTTCCGCCGGTATGACGGATCGGGTGCTGGTCTGCCTCCGGAAATCGGCAAAGAACCTTTCTTTGTAGCGGCGCCGGCAATGCTAGGCTGCAAAGCCCCGCCGGAACACAGGTTGCCGCCGATGAAAGCCGTCCTACCGCTATTGCTCGCGGTGCTACTGATGCCGCTGCTAGCCCAAGGCGAGGAGGGCGAGGTGCCGCTGAAGAAGGCCGCCGGCAAGCTGCCGGAAATCGGTGAGACCGTCCGCGCCGAGGCCACCCACTACAACGCCGACGGCAGCGGCGCCTGCAGCTACGAGCGCTCGCGGGACTTCATGGTGGCGGCGATCAACGCGCGGCAGTTCGCCAACAGCACGGCCTGCGGCCTCTGCGCAGACGTGAGCGGGCCCAAAGGCACGGTGCGCGTACGCATCGTCGATCTCTGCCCCGGCTGCGGCGAGGGTGACCTGGACCTGTCGATGACCGCTTTCGGCAAGATCGCCGAGCGCTCGGCGGGACGCGTACCGATCAGTTGGGTGCCGGTGCCTTGCGAAACCGAGGGACCGCCCTCCGTCCGCATCAAGGAAAGCAGCTCAAGACACTGGCTGGCCGTGCAGGCGCGCAACAGCCCATTGCCGGTGGAACGCATCGAGGTGCAGGACGGCGACGGCTGGCGCCCGCTGAAACAGCAGCGCTACAACTACCACGTCGACAAGGAGCCGGGGCCCGGCCCATTCACGTTCCGGCTGACCACGGTGGATGGCGAGCAGCAGGTGCTGGCCGACATCCCGCTGCGCTCCGGACAACTGCTGCAGGGGCAGGCCGACTAGGGCGCGCGCTCGCGGAACTGGCTGGGCGAGCAACCGTTCCAGCGCCGGAAGGCACGCGTGAAACTGCTGGTGTCGGAGAAGCCGAGCAGGAAGGTGATCTCGCCGATGCTGTAGCGGCGGTCCTGCAGGTAGGACTGCGCCAGCTCGCGCCGCGTTTCATTGAGCAGGGCCTCATAGCTGCTGCCCTCCTCCGCCAGCTTGCGCTGCAGGCTGCGCAGCGACAGGTGCAGGCTGTCGGCCACCTGCTCCGCCGCGGGCACGCCGGTGGGCAGCAGCTCGGTCAGCACGGCGCGCACGCGGGCCAGCAGGTTCTCCTTGTCGTGATGCGCCAGGTAGCGCAGCACGATCTCGTCATTGTGCCGCGCCAGCTCGGGGTTGGCGGCTTCCAGGCGCTGGTCGAAGGGCGCGCGCGGGAACCAGATGGCGTTCTCCGCGGCGCCGAACTGCAGCGGGCAGCGCAGCAGGCGCTCGTAGCCGGCGGTATGGGCCGGAGGCGGCCGGCATAGCGTGACCAGGCGCGGGGCGAAGCCGGAGCCCAGCTGGCTGCGGCAGAAGCGCAGGAAGATGCTGATGAAGGCGTCGATGGACTCCGGGGCCGGGGTCACGGCACCGGCCGGGCGGATGCGGAAGCAGTAGTCCTCGCCTTCCTCGACAAACTGCAGGTCGGCCGCGTCGGTGACCAGGCGGAAGTAACGCACCATGCGTTCGAAGGCCTCGCGCAGGGTGCTACTGGCCTGCAGGGCGTAGCCCAGGGCGTGGAAGGTGGTGGCGTTGACCTGGCTGGCCACCGCTAGGCCGAAGGCCTCGTCACCGGTGGCGCGCACCGACAGGCCCCAGAGCCGGGTGGTCTGTTCCAGGGGGTAGCGGGCATTGGGGTCGTCCAGCGAGGCGATATCCAGGCCCGCCTCGGCGAACAGCGCGGCGCTGTCCACCCCGGCCCGGTCCAGGGCACGGCGGATCGCCCGCCCCCAGCTGCTGAGTACAGTCGTTCGCTGCATCAGGCGCCGACGGCCAAGCGATTGGCGGGTTCGGTCAGGCCCCGCTCGCACCGCTGCTCCAGAATCCCCTGCATCTTCCTCTCCATTTCCGGGAGCATGTTTCGATGTCCACCCCGACGGCAAGTGCCGCGATGACCGACGCGCAGAAATCCGCCCATATCCGCCAGGTGGTGCTGCAGGCCGGGCAGGCCCTGCGCCAGCGCCATCCCTGGCTGCGTCACCAGGACGCGATCGGCGCGGGCGTGATGGCGCTGTCGGTGGCCGGCATGATCGCCAGCGGCTGGCTCTACGTCATTGGCCTGATTCCCTGGTGGCTCTGCATTCCGGCCAGCGCGCTGTTCGCCTCGTTCATCCACGAGCTGGAACACGACCTGATCCACACCATGTACTTCCGCCACAGCCCGCGCGCCTGGAACCTGATGATGGCGCTGTGCTGGATCACCCGCCCGAGCACGGTGAGCCCCTGGACGCGCAAGCGCCTGCATCTGCATCACCACAAGTTCTCCGGCACGGATACCGACCTGGAGGAAATCGGCATCACCAACGGCGAGCGCTGGGGCCTCAAGCGCCTGCTGATGGTGGGCGACCACATGCTGGCGATCTACCTGCGCCCGGCGACGATGCACCGGGTGTCGCGCAACTTCATCCGCGCGCAGCAGCCCAAGAGCAAGGAGGAATTCCGCGCGCTGGTACGCGAAAACCTGCTGAGCTACATGCCGCTGGGCCTGCTGCACTACGTGCTGTGGCATGGCTTCCTGGCGGTGCAGGCGGTGCTGCTGGTGGCCTCGATGGCCGGCCAGCCGCTGGCGCTGTCGGCCAGCACGCAGGACCTGCTGTCGCTGTGGGCCACGGTGGTGGTGGTGTGGCTGGCGCCCAACGTGCTGCGCGTGTTCTGCCTGCACTTCGTCAGCTCCAACATGCACTACTTCGGCGACGTGGAGCCGGGCAACGTGATGCAGCAGACCCAGGTGCTGAATCCCTGGTGGCTGTGGCCGATGCAGCTGTTCTGCTTCAACTTCGGCAGCACCCACGCGATCCACCACTTCGCGGTGAAGGAGCCGTTCTACATTCGCCAGGCCACCGCCCGGACGGCGCATGCGGTGATGCGCGAGATGGGGGTGCGGTTCAACGACTTCGGCACCTTCACGCGGGCCAATCGCTGGGTGAAGGCACCGCAGGCCCAGGCGGCGGAAGCCGGGGCTGGCGCGGCGGCCTGAGCCTCCCCTCGTGGGAGCGGCGCGAGCCGCGATCTTTTCCCCTGGCACCGGAAGAAGATCGCGACTTGCGTCGCTCCCACAGGACAGCAGGGTCATCCTGCCCACTGGACAATTCAGTGAACATATGTAAACTGTAAAAAGTCCAGTCTGGGCGGCAGCGCCGCCAGGGGTTTCCGATGACTACTGCCTCTTCCCGCGATGGCCTGCTCGCCCAGGTGCGCGGCGCGCTGTCCCTGACCGGTGTCGGCCTGGACCGGATCACCGGACACGTGCACGGCTTCCATCGGGCGATCTCGGACATCCCCTTCAAGACCCTGGCGCCGCTGCCAGGCATCCAGGCCGGCAGCGAGCCGACGCGGCTGATCCACGACGGCATCACCGACGGCGTCTACGGCGCGGTGCGCGGCTCCATGCGCCTGGTGTTCGGCGCCGCCGACCAGTTGCTGCGCGAAGCCGAGAAGATCGCCCCACCGGCCATGGTGGCGCCGCACGCGCAGCGCGACCTGGCACTGAGCGCGGTGGCCGGCTTCGTCGGCGACGATATGGCGGCGAAGCGTAACCCGCTGGCGCCACGCATGGGCTTCTACCTGCAGGGCCAGCGCCTGGCACTGGACCGGCAAGCCCTGGCCGAGACCTATCCCGACGCGCAGGGGCGGCTGGTGGTGTTCATCCACGGCCTGGCCTGCAACGAGTCGGTCTGGGATTTCTACGCCGACGCCGAGCAACTGGACACGCACCCCTACGGCCCGCGCCTGGAACAGGACTTGGGCTATACGCCGCTGTACCTGCGCTACAACAGCGGCCTGCATATCTCGCGCAACGGCGCACGCCTGGCGCGGCAGTTGCAGCGGCTACTGGAACGCTGGCCGCGGCGGGTGCAGGAGATCGTGCTGGTGGGCCACAGCATGGGCGGCCTGGTGGCGCGCTCGGCAGTGGCGGCCGGCCTACGCGAGGATGACGCCTGGGTACAACGTCTCAGCAACGTCGTCTGCCTGGGCTCGCCACACCTGGGCGCCCCGCTGGAGCGCTGGGTGGACGCCGGTGTGCGCCTGATGCGCCAGGTGCCGCTGTCACGCCCGCTGGCGGAACTGCTGCACTCGCGCTCGGCAGGCGTGAAGGACCTGTTCCACGGCTACGTCGACGACAGCGACTGGCGCGGACGACAGACGCACCATGACGGCGGCGGTGCGCTGCGCATCCCCAAGGCCGAGCACTCGCGCTATCACTTCTTCGGCTGCACGCTGGGCGGCGACGAGCAGGACCCGGTGGGTCGCGTGATCGGCGATGGCCTGGTGCTGCTGCCCAGCTCGACTGCCGCGCACCTGGCGGACGCCGACACGGCCGTGCTGTTCCGCACCAACCATATGCGCCTGCTCAATCATCCGGTGATCTACGGGCTGATCCACGACGCGCTCAGCGGCCGCAAGCTGCTCCGCGGCGAGTTGCTCTAGGGCGTTTGCCCTAGCCGGCGGCGCCCAGCATCAGGTAGCGCCAGGTGATGGCGATCAGCACGCCGGCGGTCAGCGTCGAGCGCAGGCGGAAGTAGCCGCCGATGGTGTCCAGCGTGCGCTCGCGCCAGAAGTCGGCGAGCAGCAACAGCATGAAGACCAAGGCCAGCCCGGCCAGCGCGTAGGGAAATTCCAGCGTGACGGCGATGCCGGTGAGCGCCACCAGCGCCACCGCGATGAAGATGCCGAGCAGCCCGGCAGCACCCTGCACCGCCGGTAGCGCGAAGCCCCAGAAGGTGCCGGCCATGAAGGCGCCGATCAGCGCGGCCCAGTTCAGCCAGGCCCGGTCGAGCCAGGGCGGCGCCGTCTCCGGGGAGAAGCTCAGCCACACCGGCCCGATGAAGAACGGGATCAGGCCGGTATAGCCCAGGGCGAGGACGATCTTCGGCAGGTTCATCGGTTCACTCCCGGGTTGGGCAGTTCTACAGGATTTCCAGGACCGCCTCGGGCGGGCGGCCCAGCCGGGCCTTGGCCCCGCGCACGACGATGGGCCGCTCGATCAGCACCGGATTCTGCGCCAGCAGGCGCAGCCACTCGGCGCGCGGGCGCTGGTCTTTTGGTGTGAGTTTCAGGGACTTGGCCTGCTCTTCCTTGAAACGCACCAGGTCCTGCGGATCGATGCCGAGCTTGCGGCAGAGACCGTCCAGGGTGGCGGCGTCGGGCGGGTCCTTGAGGTATTCGACCACCTCGGGCTCCACGCCGGCATCGCGCAGCAATTGCAGGGTTTCGCGGCTCTTGCTGCAGCGCGGGTTGTGGAAAATGACGGTCTTGGCTGTAGTCATTCTCCGATTGTGGGAGACCCGGGTGCGGAGCACAATCCGGGCAAACGGGCCCCGGCCCGTTGGTACGTCGCCGTACCCGGCCAAGGAGAAGGCTGCATGAGAACAGGGATGTTGCGTTGTCTCGCCCCCGCGATCTTCTGCCTGGGGCTCAGCGCTCCGGCCGCCGCCACCTCGGTGGTGGCCGTTGAGAACGTCCGCGCCTTCCAGGAAACCATCAGCCACCAGAACAGCGCCCGCACAGTGCTGGTACTGCGGCCGGAGGTGGCCACGAGTTCAGCACCGCCGCCGGTGTTCGTGCTGCTGCATTTCCTCGACGGCAGCTCCTCGGAGATGGCCAATCTCATCGAGATCTCCAAGCTGGTGCGCGACCGCGGCGCCTGGGTGCTGCTGCCGCAGGCCATCGAGGGCAACTGGAACCACACGCCGAACCTGGCGGACTCGCTCGGCGGGCTCGGTGCCATCGACCTGCATGCCGGCCTGATCGGCTTCAGTGCGGTGGACGACGTGGGCTTCCTGGCCAGGATGATCGACACGCTGACGGCGCGGCACGGCCTGGACGCGCACCGCGTCTACATGGGCGGCTACTCCAACGGCGCGCTGATGACGGTGCGTTTCGCCTGCGAGCGGCCGGAGAAGATCGCCGGCGGTGCGGTGGTGGGCGCCACCATGCGCAACACGCAGGCGCCCAAGTGCACGCCCTCCCGCGCCGTGCCGATGCTCTACATCAACGGCAGCGCGGACCAGGTGGCGCCCTATGCCGGCGGACCCACCAGCCTCTCGGCGGATGCCGCGCTGGCCTTCTGGGTGCAGGCCAATGGCTGCAATCCCACGCCGCAGACCAGCACCCTGCCCGACACCGCTCCCGATGGCACCACGACGCAGCGCCGGGCCTGGCGCGACTGCGCCGAAGGGGTGGGCGTGGATCACTACACGGTGCAGAACGGCGGCCACACCTGGCCCGGTACGATTGACTTCACGCCTTCGCTGGGCAAGGCCTCGCAGGATTTCCAGGCCACGGACGTGATCTGGGATTTCTTCATGCAGTACAGCCGCTGAGGACCGCCATGCGCAAGCACAGAATGCTCTTCGCCGCGCTGCTCGGCGGCCTGCTCTCCGGCGCGGCCTCGGCCGCCACCGTCAACCAGTTCACCAGCGGCGACCAGCAGTTGCCGGCCGCGGCCGGCGATGCCGCGGGCAACAGCGTGATCGCCTGGGACAGCTTCGGCCAGGACGGCAGCCTCTCCGGCATCTATGCCCGCCGGCTCGACAGCGCCGGCAATCCGCTGGGCGCGGAGTTCCGCGTCAACACGCGCACCGACAACCGGCAGACCAACCCGGCGGTGGCGATGAATGCCGACGGCCGCTTCGTGGTCGCCTGGAACAGCAACGGCGTCAACGGCGTGGGCCTGGGCATTTTCGCGCAACGCTATGCCGCGGACGGCACGCCACAGGGCGGCGAGATCCAGGTCGCCGTCAGCGGCGAGTTCGCGATCCAGCCCGGCGTGGGCCTGGCGATGGACCCGCAGGGCAACTTCATCGTGCTGTGGGCGGACCGCCGCATTCCCGGTGGTTTCTCGTCGCTGGATACGCGCACGATCCAGGTGCAGCGCAACAGCGCCGATGGTGTGCGCAAGGGCGGCGCGGTGACGGTGGAGTCCTCCAACTTCCCCACCGTACGCAATCCCACGGCGACGATGGACGCCGCCGGCAACTTCACGGTGGCCTGGGTGCAGGGACCGTCCGGCGTGTCCAAGAGCCAGGTTTTCGCGCGGCGCATCTTTGCCTCCGGGCTGCCGCGGGGCTTCGCCTTCCGCGTGACCGAGAACAACGACCAGGTGTCCGACGTGGACCGCGCACGCATCGCCGGCAACGATGCCGGCGCCTTCGCGATCGCCTGGGAGCCGCTGGCCCCAAATGCGACCAGCAACGGCGTCTACCTGCGCGTGTACGACGCTGCCGGCAAGGCGCGCGGTGCGGGCCTTGCGGCCAGCGTCGGCGGACAGCTGAAGCGCCACCCGGCGCTGGGGATGAATGCCAGCGGCTTCGTGCTGGCCGCGCATGGCGATGGGGTCTGGGCGCAGCGCTATGACCTGCAGGGGAATCGCGTGGGTGCGGAGTTCCGGCCCGACACGTCCGGCGCGCCGTTCACACAGCTGTTCGGCGTGCCGGTGCTGGACAGCCACGGCGGGCTGACGCTGGTCTGGCAGGACTGGCAGCGGGATGGGGATGGGCGCGGGATTTCGGCGCGGCGGTATGCGCCCTGACCCTCACTCCCCTCGCCCGTTTACGGGAGAGGGGCTGGGGGAGAGGGTTGCTGTTACTCAAACTTTGGCTCGACCAAGCCTGATCTACAGCGCCCTCTCCTGCCCTACGGGCACCCTCTCCCGCAAGCGGGAGAGGGGAACAGGCGGCTGATCACCACTTGGCGTGATGCTGCTCCACCACGCCCAGCCCTTCGATCTTCTTCACGCCTTGCGCGGTCTTCAGCGTACCGCTGAAGCGCCCGAAGGGCTGCGTGAAGCGGCTGCTCAACAGGCCCACCGAGATGTCCTCGCGACGCTCGCCCTCGGGCGTGAAGGTCACGTCCAGCACACCGTCGGCGGTATGCACGCGCCAGGGCTGCAGCAACTGCGCGGGGTCGTACTGGAACACGGCCTGCGCCAGCGGCAGCAGGCGGTCACCCAGCCACATCGCGTTCTCGTGGCCGTTCATGAAGTGCGCCACCAGGTTCACGCCGATGCGCTGGCCATCCTCGGTGACGCCGTCCAGGCTCGCCCAGTTCCAGTCAGTGCGGCGCGGCGGGTAGCCCAGCGTGAAGTCCAGCGTGCCGCTGGCGGTTTCCTCGATGCGGCGCCCGTCGAGTTCCATCGCCAGGCGCACCGGCATCGCGCAGAGCTTCCAGGTGTGGTGGAAGGGCCGCCCCGGGGAGGAGGCAATGGCGGTCATGCCGGGGCCGGCATCGCGGAAGCGCATTTCCAGCTTCAGCCCCGGCGCCTGGAAGCGCACGTCCCAGCCGCCGCCGGCGGGCAGCGCCTGCCAGCGGCGTGTGCCGTTCTTCAGCTCCCAGGTCGCATCCGGCGAGGGCGCAAAATCCCTGGCGAAGCCGAAGGGCACGGTGGCCTTGTGCTCGGTCAGCTTCCTGGTCTCGCGGTCGTAGATGTAGACGAAGGCGGTGGCCACCAGTCCGGCATCCGCCACGGCGTAGCCCACCATGTAGCGCGGCGTGAAGGCGCCGAAGTACATCCAGCCCTTGCGCTGCAGGCGTCGCGGCGAGAACAAGCCTCGGCTGCCGTCCCAGGCCGTGGTGGACATGTCGGCGATACGGCCCTCGTAGCGGCCGTAGTCGGCGACGCGACCGTTGCCGGCATCCAGGGTCTGGGGGGCGGCGGGCAGGCCGTCAGGGCGGGTATCGAAGCTCACGCAATCACCTTGTTGGTTTCCGCCTCATTCTCGCGCACCCATTCGGGCGGCGCCCAGAGGTGCTTGATGCGCTGGGCCAGCGGGCCGGGACGGAACACGTCCTTCCACATGTCGGTGAACTCGTGGAAGTTGAGCGTGATGATGTTGTAGGAGTGGATCTGCTTGGGGATGCCGTACTCCACCTTCTCCACCTCCGGCTCGTAGGTGCCGAACCAGCGGTCGAAGATGCACAGGATGCCGCCGAAGTTCTTGTCGATGTACTGCGGGTTGCGGCCGTGGTGCACGCGGTGGCTCGACGGCGTGACGAACACGTACTCCATCCAGCGGTGCAGCTTGCCGACGCTCTCGGTGTGGACGAAGTACTGGTAGGCCAGGTCCACGCCGTAGAGCAGGAACACCACCGCCGGATGCACGCCCAGCAGCACCAGCGGCATGAAGAACAGCCACCAGCCGGTGATGGAGTACAGCAGGCTCTGGCGCATGGCCGTGGTCAGGTTCATGTGCTGGCCGCTGTGGTGCACCACGTGGGCGCTCCAGAACCAGCGCACGCGGTGGCTGGTGCGGTGGAACCAGTAGTAGCAGAACTCCACGCCCAGCAGCATCAGCGGCAGGGTCCAGGCATTGACCGGGATGGTGAAGAAGCGGTGCTCCCAGAACCACATGGAAGCGACGCCGGTGATCAGCGCATGTGCCACCAGCTCGAACAGCGAGTAGCTGCCGCCCAGGCCCAGGTTGGCGGCGATGTCCTTGAACTGGAACTGGTCACGCTTGCCACGGCCGCGCATGATCTGCCATTCAATGGCGAAGACAATCAGGAAGACCGGCGTCATCACGCCCAGCAGGAGCTGCTTCCAGTCCTGGTCGGCGCCGATCACGGCCTCCACACTCTGCATCCACTCCATCATGGCCCGCTCTCCTCGCAACCGCTGTTCTGATGGGAGCATTGTGGCGGCAGCCGGGGCAAGGCCGCTTGACCTTGGGCGCCGCGGGGCATGACAGCGGGCGCCAGAAATTATATATTCAAAATCATTAACTTAAACAACAATCAACGGACAGGCCCTGCCTGCGCCGGGAGAGTCCCGCGGTGAAAAGCTTCTTCAGTGCCCTCCTTGTCCTGTGCCTGGCCGGCTGCGCCAGCAACTCCCCCGCCCCCAAGGCCGCCCCCACGGCTTCATCTCCCATCTTCCTGGTCCGCGATCCGGTCTTCCTGCTCTGCGAAGCAGAGGGCCTCGTTGCACACGACGCTGCCCGCCAGGCACTGTTGTTCGACCAGAGCCAGGCGGACATGCTGGCCAACGCCCAGGGCGATGCCTCCCTGACCGCACTCATCAACGAGATCTTCCGCCAGGCTCGCGAGGAGGGCTTGAAGGAACATGCCAAGTTTGGCGCGGCGCAGTTCTATCGCTGCGTGGAGCGCGAGGGCTTGACCCAGGTGCGCAATCCCAACGCCGCGATATGCCTGGCACGCACCGACCTGGTGTTCTTCCTGAACGCCGACCGCACGCGCGGCAAAACGCCGGAGGAGGCCAACCAGGGGCTCAAGAACTACCTGCAAAGCGCCTCGCAGGTGGTGTATCCCCATTCGCTGGTCGATCAACTCACGCCAATGGTGTATCGCATCCAGAACGAGGATGATCACTACGACCTGCGGCAATTCGTCTTCCAGACCTGCCTGGTCCCGGAGGATTGGAAAGCCTGGTGGAACAGTACCCAACAAGGCAAGGTGAAGTAGACCATGAGACTGATCGCGCTGATCCTGACGATGCTGGTCGTGCTGCCGGCCCAGGCCGACACCGTCGGCTGCGTGACCACCTCCTGGAAGCTGATCGGCGCCAACCACAAGGTCTGCGTCGAGGCCTTCGCCGATCCGAAGGTGCCGGGCGTGACCTGCCACGTCAGCCAGGCCAAGACCGGCGGAGTTTCCGGCTCGCTGGGGCTGGCCCAGGACCCAGCGCAGTTCTCGCTGTCCTGCGAGCAGACCGGCCCGATCACGATCCCGCCCAAGCTGCCGGAGCAGGAGACCGTGTTCACCGAGGACACCTCGATCCTGTTCAAGGAGACGCGCGTGACGCGACTCTGGGATGCCAGGCACAACACGCTGGTGTACCTGGCCATCAGCCGCAAGCTGATCGACGGCGCGCCGAACAACAGCGTGTCGACGGTGGCGGTGCGACCCTGGGGTGCGAAGTAACGCGTGCGGTTTCCTGACCTGAACGAATGGGTCAAGGGACTGCCGCCTGATCCGGTGGTCTTCATCGGAGCCTTCTGCGCGCTAGCCGTCGTCTGGCAGTTCCTTTCAGGCCATATCGTGCTGGGCCTGCAGGGCGCATCCATCGGCCGAAAAGAGGAACCTTTCCTCTTCTGGATGCTACTGCTCGCTGAAGCAGCGGCCTTGATTTGGCTCTTCATCGGCTGAAGAAGACCACCATCATGTTCCTGCATCGGCGTGCACAAGCTCCGTCGACTACGGCAGGTAGTACTCCTCCTTGCTCAGCACGCCGTCGCCGTTCGTGTCGCGCCTGGCAAAGCGCTTGTCCAGCTGCGAGCCCGGCTTGACCTCGGACTTCTGCACCAGGCCGTCGCCGTTGCTGTCGGTCCAGATGTCCTTGAGCGGCGCGCCCACGGCCGGGGCTCCGACCGTGGCCGATCCTGGTGCGTCGAGTGAGGCTCCCGGCAGCGTGCCGACGCCGGCCAAGAGATGGGTGGAAAGGAAGAAAGCTGCCGCTGCGGTGCTGAAGGCCAACCGGTTCATGTCACGAACTCCCTGTCTTTGTTGAGAAAGCCGCAGGGAGGCCGGACGCTCGCGCAGGATCGGCTCCCGCGCGGCGTTGCGCACGGCCCGTGGGCCGCGTGAAGAATTCAGCAGGAAACATGCCACGAGTGCGCGTAGGAGCGGCCGTTGGCCGCGATCAAGGCCGGCGCATCGGAGCAAGCTCTTTCGCGGCCAACGGCCGCTCCTACGGGTGCCGGGGTCAGGCCTCCAGCTCAGCCAGCCCCTGCTCGAGATAATCCAGCAGCCGCTGCATGTGCGGCAGCCGGCGACGGCAGGCGATCAGGCCGAATTCCAGCTTGTCGGCGTAGCTGTTGAGCGTGATGTTCAGCGCCTGGCCGTCAATCACGATGGACACGGGATACATGCCCTCCAGCTCGGCGCCGTTCCAGTAGCGCTTTTCCTTGGGCCCCGGCACGTTGGAGATGGTGACGTTGAAGGCCTGCCAGCGCGGCGCGGCGCCGGTGGCGTAGTTCAGCGAGAACGGCGCCATGGTCGCCGCCATGTAGTTGACGATCTCGGCCTGCGACATCTTGCCGAAGCGGTCCTTGGAGGTCTGCACGGAGCGCTGGATGGCCTGCAGGCGCTCCACCGGGTCGTCGATGGTGGTGTAGAGGTTGGCCAGGATCATGGCCACCTGGTTGCCGGAGTCGCTGTCGTCGCGGCGCAGGGACATGGGCACCATCGAGGTCAGCGGCTTGTCCGGCAGCTCGCCCAGCTCGATCAGGTAACGGCGCAGCGCGGAGCCGCACATGGCCAGCACCATGTCGTTGAGCGTGGCGTCGTGGCGCTTGCCGGCAGCGCGGATGCGCTCCAGCGACCAGCTCTGCGCGGCGAAGCGGCGCGAGCCGGTGATGCGCTGGTTGAGGATGGACTTGGGCGCCTGGAACACCGAGACATAGTCCGGATTGCTGCGCGCGGCGCGGATGGAACGGTACAGCTCGCGCGTCACGGTGGGCAGGGTCTTGGCCTGCGCGGCGAGGATCTGGCCAGCCTCGCCAACGCCGGACCAGAAGCCACCACCGCCGCGATCCTCTTCCACCTCGCGCTTGCGCGGCGGCATGGCCCAGATGGGGATCGTGACGCCCTCCGGGGAGTCGCTGGTGCCGCGGATCATCATGCGCATGGCGGCGATGCCGTCGACCAGGGCATGGTGGATCTTGGAGTAGATGGCGATGCGGCCGTCCTCCAGGCCGTCGATCAGGTAGAACTCCCACAGCGGCTTGGCGCGATCCAGGTGCGCGCTGTGCAGCTGCGAGACCAGGGCCAGCAACTCGCGGATGCGGCCCGGCGACGGCAGCGACAGGTGGCGGAAGTGCGACTCGATGTCGAACTCCTCGTCCTCCACCCAGAACGGCGCGCCGAGCTTGCGCTCCAGGCGCAGGTTGAACGGCGCATGTGCCGTAACGTGGCTGCGCAGGGTTTCGGCCAGCTTCTGCGTGTAGTCGGGGCCGGCCCCCTTGGGCGGGCGGGCCAGTTGCAGGCCGCCGACGTGCATCGGCTGGTTGCGCCGCTCCAGCAGCAGGAACATCTGGTCTTGCGGGCTCAGGGGCTTCATGGCTCTGCTCTCTCCCTTGTTCAGAATGTGCCGCTGTTGTCGCCGGCGGCGAGTGTCCTGCTGCGACCGTCGCTGAAGGTCAGCGTGACCGGTACGTCCGTGGTGATCTGGTACTGCACGGCCTTGCCGCGCAGGCAGCTGCCGGCGGCATCGATGCGCAGCGAGCGCACGTTGGCCAGTGTACCGCTGAGCCTGCCCTCGGCCGCGGGTATCGTGGGGTTGTCGAGCCGCTCTCGCCGGGTGCCGGCCCAGGGCACCGGATCGATGCCGATGTTCACGCCCGTTTCGTACGTCGGCTGCGCCACGCCGCAGCCCAGGCTGGTGAGGTCCACCGTGCTCGGTCCTTGGGCCTCGGCGACGATCCGGGAGACCCAGTAGGCGCGGTCGTGCTTGATCGCGTACTCGGGCGCGTCGAGCTTGGTATCGGTCTTGTAGGTGACGCGCGCCGGGTTCTTCACGCGCTTGAGGCCGGCGACGTAGGCCGCTTCCTTGCGCCAGTCGTCGAAGATCAGGTAACTCAGGTGCTCGGCCACCGGGTGCAGGAAGAACTGGTAGGGAATCTCTTCCTGGCCCATGCGCACACCCATGGCCAGTGACGAGGTCACGTGCACCAGTTCGTCGGCGCCGGAGTAGAGGCTGGCGATGGGGATATGCCGCAGGTTGCCTACGTAGTCGATGATGTTGACGTCGCCGCCCACCGCGCCGCCGGACGACAGCGGCGGGATCGACGCACCCAGGGTCTGGGCCAGTGCCGTGACCAGCGGCGGCAACGGGTTGCCGGGGATCGGCAGGTTGAGCAGGTCGCCGGTGAAGCCGACCCAGTTGACCGCGCCGGCGAACAGGTCCGGGTACAGCGCGGCGAAGCGCAGCGTGCCGAAGCCGCCCATGGAGTAGCCGCTGACCAGCAGTTGCTCGTCGTCCACCGGGTAGTGGGCGCGGATGTCGGCCAGCGTGTCGAGCACGTCGCGCTCGGAGATGCCGCTGAAGAAGCCATGCGGGCCGCGGCCCAGCGGCGCGATGATGATGCGGTTGGGCTCCTCGCCGAAACGCTGCTGGAAGTTGGCCTGGTTGATCTGGCTGCCGTGGTTGGCCTCGCAGCCGTGCATCAGCAACTGCGCCGCGTGAGGGCCGGGCTTGGTCGGGATGTAGACACCGTAGGGCTGGTACTTGCCCAGGAAGTTGAAGCGCTGCTCGCAGGGCAAGCCGGTGTCGCCGTGCACACCGGGGACGCCGGCGATGTCCACACCCTCACCCGGCGGCAGCGTGTACTGCGAGGTGTAGACGCGCTGCTGGAACCCGGTGACGGCCGGCGCGGCACGGGTGACGCCGCCACGCAGGTCGGCCACGCTGACCACCTCGCCGAACTCCGAGATGTCGCCCAGGCGCAACGCAGCGGACTGGCGGTCTTCCCACCAGTTGCCGCTGGCAGGCAGGACCTGGTTGGCCAGGCCGTCGGCCTTGGCCTCTTCATGCGGCCCGCGGAAGGCCACGTTCATGACCTTGCCGTTCTTTTGTGCCAGCACGGCCTGCACGCGCCAGCTGCCGCCAGCTGGTAACGGCAGGCGGCCGACGATGCGGTTGCTGTCCGGGTTGCCTTCGGCGAATTTCGCCAGCACCTCCCAGCCACGGCTCTGGATGCCCAGCCCTTCCCAGCTTCCGCCACCGGTGTCCGGGTTGTTGTCGGTGTCGATGGCCAGCGCGGCGATGGCGTCGTCGGCGTGATAGAGCGTGTTGAGCTCGAAGTCCGCCACCAGCTCGTTGCCCTGGATGGAGAGCGTCAGCGAGACCAGGTCCGCGGTGTTGTCCAGCCCCGCGGGGTAGCGCACGTCACCGGCGGTGGGAGACAGCAGGCCCGGCGTGGTGGCCAGCGGATTGCCGCTGGCGCCGGCGCGGGTCAGCGCGTTGAGCACGGCCGGCGACAGCGAGACGATGCCGGCGTCGGCGCCGTAGTCGTCGTAGACGTAGTCGCGGTAGATCAGCTTGCCGCCGCAAAGCTCGGTGGTGCCGGCGACCCAGGAACTGCGCTCGCAGGACCGGCTGCTACCGGCGCCGTCCGCGGTGGTGATGGAACTGCTGCTGTGGCAGCCCGTCAGGACGGCGGCCGCCAGCAGCGCGGGGGTATATGGGCGCATGCTCTCTCCTCGTCGCCGCGTGGGTCCGCGGCCTGTTGTGGTTCCGGGGCCTCTGCCGGGCCCGGTCACCTTAGTGTTGGACAGAACCGGGGCAGCGGCAAGCACCTGATGCTCGGCTAACATGCGCCCCCATGACCTCCAGCCATTCCACCGCCGCCGTCAGCTACCTGCAGGCGCTGTTCGACTACCTGCGCCTGCGCGGCGTGGCGGCGGCCGAGGTGCTGGACGGCGCGCAGATCGACCTGGCCGACCGCGATGCCCGGGTGGCGGAGCCGCTGGCGGCCGGCTGCTTCAACCGGGCGGCGGCGCGGCTGGGCGACGAGGACATCGGCATCCACGTGGGCGAGCAGATCCGCCCCGGGCACTACGGCGTGGTGGGCTACGTGGGCATGGCCTGCTCCACACTGGGCGAGGCGATGCTCTGCCTGCAGCGCTACCAGGCCATGGTGGTGGACGTGGGTGCGCGGCCGATCGAATTGCGCGGCCAGGAAGTGCTGCTGAGCTGGCGCCCGGACGACCAGAGCCACTACTACCGCCACATGGCGGAGTTCAACCTGGCCGCGCTGGTGACCTTCATCCGCTGGATCACCGGCCAGCCGCTGGCGCCGCTACGCATCGAGTTCCCCTACCCCGCGCCGGCACGGCTGGAGGAACAGCAGCGCGTGTTCGGCTGCCCGCTGGTGTTCGACGCCGACTGCTACCGCCTGGCGGTGCCGCTGGCCTGGAACGAGCTGCCGCTGATCCAGCCGGACCCGGCGATGCGCCAGCTGATGGACCGGCTGGCCGAGAAGCAGCTGCTGAGCCTGCAGCGCCAGGACGACGACCTGGTGGGACAGGCGCGGCGCCTGCTGGCGCAGAAGCTGTCGGAGGGCGAAGCCAGCCTGGACCGCATCGCCGCCGCCATGAACGTGTCGCCGCGCAGCCTGCAGCGGCGGTTGCAGGACCAGTCCTCCAGCTTCAGCCAGCTACTGGACGAAGTGCGCCGCGAGCTGGCCGGACGCTACCTGGAAGACCCGGCGCTGGACCTGACGGACCTGGCCTTCCTGCTGGGCTACTCCGAGCAGAGTGCTTTCACGCGGGCGTTCAAGCGCTGGCATGGCAGGGCGCCGGCGGAAGTGCGTGCGCAGCGGCGCGGCACGGCCGCCGCTGTAGCCCGGTTTCCCGAAGGGAAGCCAGGGTAGCCCGATGGTCCAGTATCGGCGGGCACGGGTGGGCGGCGGTGCCTACTTCTTCACGGTGGCGCTGGAGGATCGTCGTTCGCATCTACTGACCGGGCATGTCGAGCTGTTGCGCGAGTCGTTTCGCGCCGTGCACTCAAAACACCCTTTTGATCTCGATGCCATCGTGATCATGCCGGAGCATCTGCATGCGATCTGGGTCTTGCCTAAAGACGATGCCGACTATGCGACGCGCTGGCAGCTGATCAAGACCCGTTTCACCCGGGCATTGCGGGCTACCGGCGTCGCAGTCCCCACTCGCCTCAACGGCGAGCCCTCAGTCTGGCAGCGAAGGTACTGGGAACATCTCATTCGCGACGAAGAGGACTGGCAGCGACACCGGGACTACATCTTCTACAACCCGGTGAAGCATGGCCTGGTTGGCCGCGTGATCGATTGGCCACACTCCTCGTTTCACCGGATGGTCAGACATGGTGAACTCGCGCCCGACTGGGGTGGCGAGGTGTCTGTGCACGAAACCGGGCGTTTCGGGGAGCCCTGACCCTTGCATCCCGGCTTCGCTACGCGAAACCGGGCTACGTGGAACCCAGCTTTCCTGCCTGACCCGTAGCCCGGTTTCCCGAAGGGAAGCCGGGAACGCGGCCCGCTAGGAGCGCCGATGCTCCCGGTAAATCCCCCGCACCCAATCGAACCCTGGATGATCATCCCAGCGCACCGCGCGCATGCGCACGCTGCGGCGATAGTCGGCTGCGCCGAACACCGGGTGCTCTTCCGGGCAGGCCAGCGGCGACAGCAGCGCGCAGGCGGTGATGTCGGCCACGCTCAGGCGATCCCCCGTGAGGTACGGCCGGCCGTCGCGAGTGCGCTCGGCGATCAGGTCCGCGGCCTCGTCGATCTTGGCCACCGCCTTGCGCAGGGTGGCCGGCGACAACTGCAGCAGGCGCGAGAAACCCCGGCGCACCAGGGGATAGGCCAGCGACAGGGCGCGGCACTGCAGCGCGGTGGCGTCGTGGGTCCACATCGGCAGGGTGGCGGCCTTGTCGTCCAGGGTCTCGGCGAAGAGCTGGCGGATGACGTGGACGCCCACGCGGTCGAAGCGCGCCTCCAGCTCCATGACCTCGGCCCGCAGGGCCGGATCGCCGGGGATCAGCGGGAAGGGAGCCTGGTGCCGCTCCAGCCATTCCAGGATGCGGGTGCTGTCCTGGATCACCTCGCCGCCGACCACCAGCACGGGGACCGAACTGGCCCGGCGGGTCAGGGCCAGCACGCGGGGGATATGCAGGAAGGGCACCAGGCGCTGCTCCCGGTAGGGCAGGCCGGCCTGGTCCAGCGTCCAGCGGATCTTTTCGCTGAAATGGGACACCGCGAAGGTGTAGAGGATCGGCGGGGCGTCGTTCATCGGGCGTTCCGTTGGGGTCGTGCATGGTGCCTGCCCGGCTGCCCTTGCGGAAGGACCCGACTTGGAGCCGGAACCCGCCTCAAGCATGCTATGCACCTCACGGACGACCGACTCGTACAACAATGAAACGCCGCGACCTGCTCAAATCCGCTGCCGCCCTCGCCGCCTGGGGCATCCCCCCTGCCCTGCTGCTGCAGCCGGGCGCCGTTCTGGCCGATGACGGCCAGCCTTTCGACCTGGCCTGGCTCAAGGGCCAAGCCCGCTCACTGGCCGCCCAGCCCTACGTCTCCCACAAGGGCGAGGTCCCCAAGTCGCTCAAGGACATCAACTGGGACGACTACCAGGCGATCCAGTTCAAGGCCGACAAGTCGCTGTGGCGCAAGGAAAACCTGCCCTTCCAGGCACGCCTGTTCCACCTCGGCCTGTTCTTCCAGACGCCGGTGCACATGCACGAGGTGGTGGACGGCAAGGCCCGCGAGATCAAGTACGACAGCAGCCTGTTCAAGTACACCGGCAAGCAGAAGCTCGGCCGCCTGCCCTCGGACCTGGGCTACGCCGGCTTCCGCCTGCTGTTCCAGACCAACTTCGAGCTCGACATCAGCGCCTTCCTCGGCGCCAGCTACTTCCGCGCCGTGGGCGAGGAGAAGCAGTACGGCCTTTCGGCCCGCGGCCTGGCGATCGACACCGGCCTGCCGCGCCCCGAGGAATTCCCGATGTTCACGGCCTTCTGGCTGGAGCGTCCGCGCAAGGAATCCAACAAGGTCACGGTCTACGCCCTGCTGGATTCGCCCAGCACCACCGGCGCCTATGTCTTCGACATCACCCCGGGCCGCAACCTGGTGATGGACGTGGACGTGGCGCTGTACCCGCGCAAGCCGATCGAGCGCCTGGGCATCGCGCCGCTGACCAGCATGTACCAGTACGGCGAGAACGACCGCCGCATGGCCTGGGACTGGCGCCCGGAGATCCACGACACCGACGGCCTGCAGCTCTGGACCGGCGCCGGCGAGTGGCTGTGGCGCCCGCTGGTGAACCCCACCGGCGTGCGCGTGAACTCCTACTTCGACAACAACCCGCGCGGCTTCGGCTTGCTGCAGCGTGACCGCAACTTCGACCACTACCAGGACGACGGCGTGTTCTACGAACGCCGTCCCAGCCTCTGGGTGGAACCCAAGGGCGCGTGGGGCAAGGGCGCGGTGCAGCTGGTGGAAATCCCCACCGTGGACGAGACCTTCGACAACATCGTGGCGTTCTGGAACCCGGAGGAGAAGGTGCAGCCGGGCAAGGAATACCTGCTGGGCTACCGCTTGCACTGGGGCGGCATCCCGCCGGTGACCCCGCCGCTGGCCTCGGTGCAGGCCACCCGCACCGGCCTGGGCGGCGTGGTGGGCCAGAAGCGCAAGTACTTCTCCTGGCGCTTCGCGGTGGACTTCTCCGGCGGCGCCCTGGGCATGCTGGAGAACGGCGCCAAGGTGGAGGCGGTGATCAGCGCGTCCCGCGGCAAGGTGGAGATCACCTCGGCGCGACCGCTGACGGCCATCAAGGGCTACCGCGCGATGTTCGACCTGGTCCCGGACGACAGCACCGAGCCGATCAACCTGCGCATGTACCTGAAGCTGGGCGGCCAGACCCTGACCGAGACCTGGATCTACCAGTACACGCCGCCGCCGCTGGCGGAGCGCAAGCTGTACTGATCGGCTGAAGCTGCTCCCCTCTCCCGCGTGCGGGAGAGGGGATGAATGCATTTCCGGGCGGCGGTGGGCCTGATCCCCTACAATTCGCCCCCCATGCTGACCTTCGCCAACGCCACGCTGCGCCGCGGTTCGCGCACGCTGCTCGAAAACCTGTCCTTCACCATCTACCCCGGTCAGCGCGTCGGGGTGGTCGGGCGCAATGGCACCGGCAAGTCGAGCCTGTTCTCGATGGTGCTGGGCCAGCTGCAGCCCGACCTGGGCGATGTCTCGATCCCGCGCAGCATCACCATCGCCACCGTGGCGCAGGAAACCCCGGCGCTGCAGCAGTCGGCGCTGGACTTCGTGCTGGACGGCGACAGCGAACTGCGCGCCACCGAGGCGGCGCTGACCAAGGCCGAGGAAACCGAAGACCTCGACAAGCTGGCCATGCTGCACGACCGCATGGCCGCCATCGGCGGCTATGCCGCGCCGGCGCGCGCCGCCAAGCTGCTCGACGGCCTGGGTTTCTCCACGGCCGAGCAGTCGCACGCGGTGGCGGACTTCTCGGGCGGCTGGCGCATGCGCCTGAACCTGGGACGCGCGCTGATGTGCCGCTCCGACCTGATGATGCTCGACGAGCCCACCAACCATCTCGATCTCGACGCGGTGCTGTGGCTGCAGGACTGGCTCTCGACCTACCCCGGCACGCTGCTGTCGGTCTCGCATGACCGCGAGTTCCTCGACGCGGCCACCACGCACACCCTGCACCTGCAGGGCCAGACGGCGACGTTGTACAGCGGCAACTACTCGCAGTTCGAGCGCATCCGCGCCGAGCGCCTGGCGCAACAGCAGAGCACGCATGACCAGCAGAAGCGCCAGGTGGCGCACCTGCAGTCCTTCGTGGATCGCTTCAAGGCTGGCACCAAGGCGCGCCAGGCGCAGGCGCGCGTGAAGATGATCGAGCGCATCCAGATGACCGCGGCGGTGGTGGCCGACCCGGAGTTCCAGTTCAGCTTCCCCAAGCCCGAGCGCCTGCCCTCGCCGCTGATCCACTGCGACAAGGTGGCGGTGGGCTACGGCGAACGCACCGTGCTGAGCGGCATCCGCGTGGGCCTGGAGCCGGGCGACCGCATCGGCCTGCTGGGACCCAACGGCGCCGGCAAGTCCACCTTCGTGCGCCTGCTGGCGGGTGAGCTGGACGCCCGCGCCGGCGCGATGACGCGCTCGCCCTACCTGCGCGTGGGCTACTTCGCCCAGCACCAGGTGGAGCACCTGGACATGAAGGCCTCGCCGATCCTGCACCTGCAGCGCATGGCGCCGAAGGCCAAGGAACAGGACCTGCGCGACTTCCTGGGCAGCTTCAACTTCCGCGGCGACCGCGCCTTCGAGGCGATCGAGCCGTTCTCCGGCGGCGAGAAGGCTCGCCTGGCACTGGCCTTGGTGGTCTACGGCAAGCCCAACCTGCTGCTGCTGGACGAGCCTACCAACCATCTCGATCTGGACATGCGTCAGGCCCTGGAAATGGCGCTGCAGGACTTCGCCGGCAGCGTGGTGCTGGTGTCGCATGACCGCCACCTGATCGCCGCCACCTGCGACGAGCTGTGGCGCGTGTCCGACGGCGAGGTCGCGGTCTTCGACGGCGACCTGGACGACTACGCGCGCTGGCTCAGCCAGCGGCGCAGCAGCCAGGGCAGCGGCAAGCCGGCCAAGGTCGCCAAGGCCACCGCCGAGGCGGCGATCCCGCAGGCGCCCAAGCGCAGGCCGGAGGAGCAGCGCGCGGTGGAGAAGCCCTTCCGCGAGACCATCCGCAACCTCGACGCGAAGATGGCCAAGCTGCAGCAGCGCCTCAAGGCGCTGGAAGGCGAGCTGGCCGATCCGGGCCTCTACGAGGCCGGGCAGCGCGGCAAGCTGCAGAAGCTGACGCAGGAACAGGGTGAGAAGCGCACCGAGCTGGCGAGCTGCGAGGAGCAGTGGCTGGCGGCGTCGGAAGAGCTGGAAAAGCTGCAGCAATACTGAGGCGCGCCAGCGCCTTCCGACCCGTAGGAGCGGCCGCTCCTACGGCGTTGCGTTACTCCCCGCCTTGCCGCGCCGGGCGCGCACCCGTGCCACCACCCGCTTGATCGGCTCCGCCACGCGCCGCCGTGCCGTGCGCACGGCACGCTTGCGCGTGGTGACGGCCGCCTTGCGGCGTGGAGCCGCCTTCTGCTGCGGCTCCCACTTGAGGATGCGGATCTCGCCCTGGAAGTCCTCGGCTAGGGCGGTGCAGCTTTCCACCCAGTCGCCGCAGTTGTAGCTGATCACGCCGTTACGGATGTAGCGCACCTCGGCATGGTGGGTATGCCCGGTGACCACGCCATTCAGCCCTTCGCGGCGGGCGCGGGTCAGCATCTTCTCGTCGACGCCGGACAGCCATTGCGTCAGCGACTTGGCCTGATTCTTCACCAGGGCCGACCACTTGGGCATGGGCGGCTCCACCTCGTTCCAGCGCTGCCAGGCGACATCGGCACGCATCAGCAGGGTGTAGGCCAGGTCGGAGGCATGGGCCAGCAGCGGCATGCCGCTGACCACCTCGTCGAAGACGTCGCCATGGATCACCAGCAGGCGGCGACCGTCGGCGGTGGTGTGCACCGCCTCGTTGGCCAGGCGGATGCGGCCCAGGCGCAGCTGCTTGCGCACGAACTGGCGCAGGAAGTCGTCGTGGTTGCCGGCGATGTAGTGGACCTTGGTGCCGCGCCGGGCCTTGGCCAGCACCGCGTGCAGCACGCGGCTATGGTCAGGTGGCCAGTAGAAGCGGCTGCGCAGCTTCCAGCCGTCGAAGATGTCGCCGACTAGGTAGAGGTTCTCGCATTCATTTTGCCGGAGGAATTCGACCAGGGCGTGCGCCTTGCAACCCTCCGAGCCCAGATGGACATCGGAAATCCACAGCGTGCGGTGCCGGCGCACCGAGGGCTTTTTACTGCTCATGTCGACTCCTGCGAGGGCCTGCGGAGGTCACCAATGACTCCGAGGCACTATTCACTTCGCAAGAAGCAGACCATTCACCCGCGGCGGAGTTCAGCCGATTGTGCGGTCCGACACATAAGGGTTGGAGCGGCGCTCGGCGCCGAAGCTCGACATGGGGCCGTGGCCCGGCACGAAGCGGGTTTCGTCGCCCAGGGGGAACAGGCGCTCGCGGATCGCCCGGATCAGGTCGGCGTGGTTGCCGCGCGGAAAATCAGTGCGGCCGATGGAGCCCTGGAACAGCACGTCACCGACGAAGGCCAGCTGCGAGGGGGCATGGTGGAACACCACGTGCCCCGGGGTGTGACCGGGGCAGTGCAGCACGTCCAGGCTCAGGCTGCCCAGGCTGACGGTGTCGCCCTGCTCCAGCCAGCGGGTCGGGGTGAAGGCGCGGGCCGGCGGGAAGCCGTAGGCCGCGGCGTCCTGCGGCAGGCGCTGGATCCAGAAGTCGTCGTCGCGGTGCGGGCCTTCGATGGGCAGGCCCAGGCGGTCGGCCAGGTCCTGCACGGCGCTGGCGTGATCCAGGTGGCCGTGGGTGACCAGCAGCTTTTCCAGCGTGATGCCGTGATGCTCCACGCGGGACAGCAGGTGGTCGATCTCGCCGCCGGCATCCACCAGGGCACCCTTCATGGTGTCCGTGTCCCAGACCAGCGAGCAGTTCTGCTCGAAGGCGGTGACCGGGATGATCTCGACGCGCAGGCTCACTCGGGCAGTCTCAGAGATGCAGGCCGCACTCGGTCTTGGGCTTGCCCTGCCAGCGGCCGGCGCGGCCCTCGCCCGGCACGGTGCAGTGCGAGCAGCCGATCGAGGAATAGCCCTGGTCCACCAGCGGATGCAGCTTGAGCGCGTGCTCGCGGATGTACTCGTCACGCTCCTCCCGGGTGACGTCGATCATCGGGTTGAACTTGATGATTCCGCGGCGCTCCTCGAACACCGGCAGCGTGGAGCGGTGATCGCTCTGCCAGCGCATCAGGCTGGACACCCAGATGTGATAACCCGGCTTGGCCGACTCCAGCGGCTCCACCTTGTTGACCGAGCAGCAGAAGTCCGGGTCGCGCGACCAGGTCTTCTCGCTCACGGTGAACTGGTGCTTCCAGTCCTCGGCCTTGAGGTCGAACACGTCCAGGCCGAACTCGGCGATCAGGAAGTCCTTGTAGGCCAGGGTTTCCGGGAAGTGGAAGCCGGTATCGATGAACGCCACCTTCTGGCTCGGGCGCAGGCGCGAGATGATGTGCAGGAAGTGCGCGGAGGTGGCGGCAAAGGACGAGGTGACCAGCACCTTGTCCTCGGCGAAGTCACGGTACAGCTCGAGCAGGCGATGCTCGAAGTCGAGCGGCGCGTACTTCTCGTTCAACTCGGCGATCCGCTCGGCGCTGAGGCCAGCGCTGTTGGCGGGTGTGGGTGCGGCTTCTGCAATCGACACGAAACTTTCCTTGGCTTTCGGCTGGGAAACCCAAACGGGGCACCAATTCTAAGGCCTTTGTCTATCCAGGGCCGCTTTTTGGTCAAAAAGCTCTAAGGGCCTGCCATCCACTCCCCGGTGGCTGCGACGGGAGTGGATGGCAGGCCCTTGGGGAAATCAGGCTTTCTTTGCTCGGCCGCCCTGGGCCGCCACCGGTTCCGGCTCCGGAAAGCTGCCGTCCAGGTAGTGCCAGCGCCCTTCCAGCCGCTCGAAGCGGCTGAGCTCCTGCAGCCGCTGCGCGCTGCCGCCGCCGACCCGATAGCGCGCCACGAACTCCACCAGGGCGTGGTCGGCGTCCTGCGGCACATGGCGCAACACCTTCAGGCCCAGCCAGGTGGTGCGCGGCTGTTCGGTACCCAGGTCCAGGGCCGCGGGCCGGGTGGAGGGGTGCCAGCTGTCCAGCAGGTAGCCCTCCAGGCCCGAGAAATAGGCGCTGTAGCGCGAGCGCATCAAGGCCTCCGCCGTGGGTGGCAGCGCATGGCCCAGGTGATAGGGCTCGCAGCAGGCGACGTAGGCCGCGCTGCTGCCGCAGGGGCAGGTCGGCCCGGCGGCTCGGGTGGAGAGGGGGCGGGTCATCTGCGGATTGTGCTGCACCGTCTCCCCTCCCGCACCTGGGCGTCAGTGAGCCCCGGCCTTGCTGCCGTTGCTGCGAGCGGGTGCCTCGCCTTGCTCGAAACGCAGCGGGCCCTCGATACGCAGGCTGTGCTGCGGCAGGCCGAAGACGATGTTCTCGGCCTTGAGCGCGTGCATGATCGCCAGGTTCACGGCCTGCTGGATGTCCATGTAGAGGTTGAAGTCCGGGTCCGTGACCCAGTAGACCGTCTCGAACACCAGCGAGTGCTCGCCGAATTTCTGGAAGTGCGCCCGGTCGAAGCGCACCTTCGGCTGCGCCTCGACGATGCCGCGGAGGGTCGGCGGGATCTGCTCGATCTGCTCCGGCGAGGTGTCGTAGCCCACGCCGAAGCTGAACACCACGCGGCGCTCCACCATGCGCTTGTAGTTGCGCAGGCGGGTCTTGAGCAGGTCGCTGTTGGAGAAGACGATCTGCTCGCCGTCCAGGCTGCGGATGCGCGTGGTCTTGAGGCCCACGTTCTCCACCGTGCCCATGTAGTTGTCCACGATGATGAAGTCGCCGATCACGAAGGGCTTGTCGACGACGATGGACAGCGAGGCGAACAGGTCGCCCAGGATGTTCTGCACCGCCAGCGCCACCGCCACGCCGCCGATGCCCAGGCCTGCCACCAGGGCGGTGATGTTGATGCCGAAGTTGTCCAGCACCAGCAGCAATATCACGCTCCACAGCACCAGCTGCGCCAGGAAGCTGATGGCGGACAGGCTGGTGGCCGCGCTGGCGTTGGAGGCCATGGCCTTGGCACGAGAGCGTCCCGTCCAGAAGCCCAGCGCCGCGCCGCCCCAGAAGCCCAGTTGCAGGAAGAACGCGGCGGCGGTCACCATCTTCAGCACTTCGCCGTGCTTGTCGGGCAGCGTCAGGTAGTGGCTGCCCAGCGACAGCGCAAACACCGATACCAGCCACAACCGAGTGGCACGCAGTGCCGCCACCAGGGCATCGTCGATCTGGGTATTGGAACGCAGGGCCTGGGCCTCCAGGCGCCGCGTCAGGATCGGCTTGACCAGGTAGACAGCCAGCGCAATGGCCACGGAAATGCCCAGCGCGATCAACCAATCCTTGAGGGTGCCGCCATACACGGCAGCATCGAGCCACTTCGCGTCCATCCCTGAACTCCTTGATTCCCGGCGCCTTCCTGGCTCCGTCAGGTCCTTGGAGTACCGCGCCGGCCGATCTGTTCCCGGGACTTGAGGTCGTATGTACGATTGTTATAATTAGAGTGGAGGTAATAGCCATGAAACTCAAGATCACCACCGTGGGCAATTCCGCTGGCGTCGTCCTGCCCAAGGAACTGCTGGCCCGGCTGCGCCTGGACAAGGGCGACACGCTCTACGTCACCGAACTGCCGGATGGCGTGAAGCTGCAGGCTTACGATCCCGTGTTCGCGGCGCAGATGGACGTGGCCGAGCGGATCATGCGCGAGGATCGCGACCTGCTGCGTCGGCTGGCGGACAGCTGATGATCGTCTGGATCGAGCGCGCACTGGCCTTGGCGATCCACGATCGCCAGCTTGCCGAGCATGGCGGTGTGCCCGGTGTGCGCGACGAGAACCTGCTGGCCTCCGCGCTCGCCCGCCCGCAGCAGTTGCATCACTACGGTGATCCTCCTCCCGATCTCGCGGATCTTGCGGCGACGCTGGCCTACGGCCTGGCGCGCAACCATCCCTTCGTGGACGGCAACAAGCGCACTGCTTATGTCGTCTGCCGCGTGTTCCTGGCGCTCAATGGCGTGGAGCTGATCGCTTCGGCCGAGGAGAAATACCTGTCGATCCTGGGTCTGGCCGAGGGGCGGATGCCGCTGGAGGAGTATGCCGCCTGGCTGCGCCGCAGCAGCCGGCGTGAAGGCCCGGAACAGGTGCAGGAACCGGCACCCCGCTACAAGGCCACGACCTGAGCATGCAGCTCCACCAGATCAACATCCAGTACGACCTGGCCGAAGACCGGCTGCAGCTGCGCATCAGCACGCGTGACCGGCAGGAATACCGGCTGTGGCTGACACGTCGCTTCACGGCCCTGTGGTGGCCGGCACTGTTCGAGGTGCTGGGGCACAACGAGACGGTGCGCCAGCAGAGCGGCCCGGAGGCGCAGAAGGCGGTGCTGGAGTTCCAGCACCAGAACGCACTGCAGGACACCGATTTCCGCCAGCGCTTCGAGGCGGATGCGCTGGCGCCGGCCATGGCGCCGCTGCTGGTCAACAAGGTGCAGATGCGGCGCGATGACGCCGAGCACTACCTGCTGCTCGTCTCCCCGCAGGAAGGACAGGGCCTGGAAGTCCGCCTGCCGGACAAGATCATGCACGCGCTCGCCGGACTGCTGGCCGAGGGCGTGAAACAGGCCGGCTGGGGCATCGCGCCACCGGCGGCGGCGCAGGTGGAAAAGCCTTCCCCGGAGCGCAAGCTCAACTGAGCTGCCACACGCGACAACGGTTGTTCGCCGGCATTGCGTAGTCCTGCAACAGCTTCAGCCCCACGGCGGACGCCAGCGCATCCACCGCCTCCGCATCGCGGATTCCCCGCCGCGGGTCGCCGTGCTTCAGGGCCCGGTCGAAGTCGGCATTGCTCTGGCTGGTGAACTGCCCGCCGTAGTTGAAGGGGCCGTAGATCGCCAGCTTCGCGCCGGGGGCCATGATCTCCGGCAGTCGGCGGAACATCTCGCGCACCTGGTCCCAGCCCATGATGTGCAGGGTGTTGGCACTGAACACGGCGTCGTAGGCCGGAGCCGGCCAGTCGGCCTGGGTGACGTCCAGCACCAGCGGCGCCGGCGTGTTGGGCAGCGCCGCATCCTCCAGCCACAGGCGGATGCCGTCGAGGTTCTCCTCGCGGTCGGCGCTCTGCCAGACCAGTTGCGGCAAGGCCGCGGCGAAGTACACTGCGTGCTGGCCGGTGCCGCTGCCGATCTCCAGCACGCGCTGCCGGTCGGCGAAGTGCTCGCGCAACACCGCGAGGATCGGCTCGCGGTTGCGCTCGCTGGAGGCGGAGTAGGGTTTGCTCATACGAGCAGGATGACGATGCCGCGCCAGAGGCAGAGCAGGCCGGTGACCAGCAGCAGCAGGAAGGTCAGCGCGGTGCCCCAGAAGCGGCCGAACTTCCACTGCGAGGTATAGGACAGCGCGATGCCGTGCAGCAGGCGGGCCACCAGCAGCGTGGCGCCGAGCAGGTGCAGCAACCAGGGCGGCGTGACCCCGCCGGTCTCCAGCATGGCCAGCATCAGCAGGATCAGCGGCACGTACTCGGTGAAGTTGCCGTGGCCGCGGATGCGGCGCAGCAGTTCCTGGTCGCCACCGTCACCCAGGCTCACGCCTCGCATCCGCAGTTGCACGACGCGGAAGCTCAAGGCCAGGAACAGGATCGCCAGGGCGCCGGCGTAGAGCGGTGTGATGGTCAGCATGATCTCCCCCGATTTCTTGTTGAGGAGCCTAGGCTAACGCATCCGGCGCATCTTTATTATTTATATAAATTTAATATTTATATTAAATAATAAATCACACATCGCCCACGTAGATGCCCACCCCGCGCGCGGTGGCGATCAGGGGATCGTCAGGCTGCAGCAGGCGCGAACCCACGGTGACGTCGGACAGCGGCACGTCCACCACGCCTCGGTCCTGCCAGGCCACCATGCGGCCAAAGCGGCGATCCGCCACCAGCCTCACCGCGTGCACGCCGAAAGCCGAAGCCAGCAGGCGATCACGCGGCGACGGCGTGCCGCCGCGCTGCAGGTGGCCCAGGACAGTGACGCGCGTTTCCGTGCCGAGGCGGCGGCCGATCTCGCGCTCCAGGTAGTAGCCCACGCCGCCGTAGCGGAACTGCTCGCCTGGCAGGTTCACCGAGACGGGCTTGCCCTCCTCGGTCTTCACGCCCTCCGCCACCACCAGCAGGGCATGCGAGCGCCCCTGCGACAGCACGCGGCGCAGGTGCGCCACCAGGCCATCGAGCGTGTACGGCAGTTCCGGCACCAGGATCACGTCGGCACCGCCGGCGATGCCGCCGTTGAGCGCGATATGGCCGGTGTCGCGCCCCATGGTCTCCAGGATCATCACGCGGTGGTGGCTGGCGGCGGTGGGCTGCAGGCGGTCCAGCGCGTCGGTGACGACGTTGATCGCCGAGGCGAAGCCCACGGCGTACTCGGTACCGTGCACGTCGTTGTCGATGGTCTTGGGCACGCCCACCATGCCGATGCCGGCCTGGTCGCAGAGCCGGCTCAGGATGCGCATGGAGCCGTCGCCGCCGATCACCACCAGCGCGTCCAGGCCCAGTTCGCGCGCTCCGGCGGCGAAGTCCTCGGAGCGGTCGCGGAAGCTGCCGTCGGGCTGCGGGAAGCGGAAGGGGTCCCCCTTGTTGGTGGTGCCCAGGAAGGTGCCGCCTTCGCGCAGCAGGCCTTCGTCGAAGGACTCCGCGCGCAGTTCGCGGTAGCGTGGCGGCTTCTCCATCAGGCCCAGCGAACCGTCGAGGATGCCCAGCACGCGCCAGCCGCAAACCTGCGTGGCATGGTAGGTCACGGCACGGATCACAGCATTGAGGCCGGCGCAGTCGCCGCCGCTGGTCAGTACGCCTAGGGTCTTGATGTCCTTCATGCGGATCTTCTTCAGGGGCCTGGGATTGAGAGTAGCGCAGCAGCCGTATGGTTCGCCCCCGTCTGCCGGGGCACTTATAATCCCCGGCGGAATATGACCGACCTTGCCTGACCTGCTCCGCCCTTGCGGCGGAATGCACTCCCCACCGGCATCACGCATGCCGGCTCCTTTGCGGCTGCCCGGCGCAGCCTCGAACAGGTCAGGATTCCATGTCATCCCATCCGCTACACGGCGCGCTGCGCCGCATCGGTTTTCCCTTCCGCTACGTCCCGCTGCTGCCTGACGACGGCCAGCATCTGCCCGCGCGCGTGATCGCCCGCCATCGCGACCGCTGCGAACTGCACGATGGCAGCCGTAGTTTTGACGCCCACTTCAGCCCCGACGAGGATCCGCTGGCGGGCGACTGGGTGCTGTGGCACGAGGACGGTAGCGAACGTCGCATCGTCTCGCTGCTGCCGCGCCTCAACCTGCTGCGTCGCGGCCGTGCCGGCGGCGACTCGCAGCCGCTGGTGGCCAACGTCGATACCGCGCTGCTGGTCATGGGCCTGGACGGCAACTACAAGCCCAACCGCCTGGAGCGCTTCCTGCTGCTGGCGCGCGCCTCCGAGGCCGTTCCCGTGGTGGTACTCACCAAGGCCGATCTCAGCGGTGAAGCGGAGGCGCGCATCGCGCAGGTGCGGCGCCTCTGCGGCGATACCACGGCGGTGCTGCACGGCGACGCGCGAGATCCGCTGCTGCGCGAGGCATCGCGCCCCTGGTGCGGCGAAGGCCAGACGCTGGTATTGCTCGGCTCCTCCGGCGTCGGCAAATCCACCCTCTGCAACACGCTGCTCGGCACCACCGTGCAGGCAACCGGTGCGGTCAGCGCGGAGGGCGATCGCGGCCGGCACACCACCACGGCGCGGCGGCTGCTGTGCCTGCCGGACGGCGCCTGCATCATCGATACCCCGGGCCTGCGCGAACTGCGCCTGTCCGGTGACGAGACGCTGGGAGACGGTGCCTTCGAGGACGTGATGCGGATGGCGGAACACTGCCGCTATCGCGATTGCGGGCACGGCGATGAACCGGGCTGCGCGGTGCGTGGCAGCGTCGATGAAGCGCGGCTGCAGAACTACCACAAGCTGGAACGCGAGCTCGCGCATGCGCAGCAGACGGCGCTACAGAAGCGCGCCGCGAAGCAGGCGGACAAGGTCCTGCACCGCGAGCTGAAGCGCCACTACCGCGACCGGTATCGATAGCGAAGGTTCATCGAAACAGGAAAAATTTCAGGAAATAATTTTCTTGCAAGCGCAATGAGCGAGGCGTAAAGTCCGCGCCCCTCGCATCGTGGTGATGCGATTTTTGTGAAGACCGAGATTCCATGACCCACTGGTTCAGCATCGCAGACAGGAGCGCAAAACGGCACGCCAGCCGTGGCGGCGTCGCGCCTGCGTACTTTCTCGAACAGCGGTGCGGCACGAACGATGGCCTGCATTTCATCGACTGATCCATCCTTGCCAGGGAGATCGGTCACCCCGATCTCCCGCGGAACGCGAACCCCCGGGAGCCCAGCTTTCCGGGGGTTTTTCTTTTGCGTTCGCAGCAGACACGAGGATTCGGCGGTGAGGACCGCCAGCAGGATTGGCGCTTTTCGCAGAGGCGCCAATAGGGGAACGAGGTGCGGCGCTTGTTCGCAGCGGAGCAGGTTCACAAGTCCTGCCCGGTGCGCCCGGCCCTGCCGAGGCGTATGCCGCGGAGTGCTCGCATCGCTCCCCCACCAGGAAGTTTTCAGCTTCCGTCTTGAAGTTAGCTCAATCGGTTAGAGCAGATGATCCTAATCATCCGGTAGCGGGTTCGACTCCCGCACTTCGATCCGGTCCGCAAGGACCTGCACCGGGGACGCCCCGTGTGTGCGGCGCCGCTTCATCAGGGCTTGCCCTGATGGGACAGCACTTCATGCAGCGGCGCGATGGCCGGGGTGCCGCCGTCCGGGATGACGACGGCGCGTGAATGGCTGGAGGCGGCATCCCGTGCACCGGATGTCCCGACACGCTGGACACGCGTCGCCGGATTCCAGGATCGCGGGGCCTCCCCTGACACGCCGTCAGGAGCGTCCCCTTCTATTCCGCCTGCAGGGGCAGGCAGGGCTTCCGCGGCCGCGGGAGGCGCCGTCGCATCAAGGGATGCGCGGCTCCCCGGGGCGGTGGACATCACCGCAAGTATTCAAGGGAGTTCG
Organism: Pseudomonadota bacterium; assembly: GCA_052035235.1. Lineage (GTDB taxonomy): Bacteria > Pseudomonadota > Gammaproteobacteria > Nevskiales > Nevskiaceae > Solimonas_A. The sequence goes on from JBPOHT010000045.1 coordinate 50,621, forward strand.
GCCATGGGCCAGGACACGACCAGAGGTTTCGCGGCGGTCAACGCCGCCGCAGATGCGATCCGCGCCAGGTCGGCGAGCGTGGAGAAGAGTGGAGCCGGCAGAAACGAGGCGGGAAAGAGGAGAGCCGCCATGATGAATTTGTTTGGAATGAAGCGCGTCGTGATCGGCGACGGTGAGCGCGGCCTGCTGTACCGCGACCGTCGCTTCGAGCGCGTGCTGGCGCCGGGCGTGACCTGGCTGTGGAGCTCGTCCGTGGACCTGCGCGTGGCCGATGTCACGCGTCCGGAATACGACGGCAAGGATGGCGACATGCTGGTGGAGCGCCTCGGCGCTGCGCTGGAGCGCGACTTCGTGCTGGCCGACATCGGCACGGACGAGGTCGGCCTGCTGTCGAAGAACGGCAAGCTGGAGGACGTGCTGGCACCGGGCAGCCGCAAGCTGTACTGGAAGGGCCCGGTGTCGATCGGCGTGCAGCGGCTGCCGCTGGATGAAGGCCTGGAGCTGGAGCCCGCGGTGGCCAAGCGCCTGCGCCAGGTCGGCGTGCTGGACCGCTACGCGGTGAGCACGACCGTGCCGCAGGAGTCCGCCGGATTGCTGTTCGTGGATGGCAAGCTGCTGCGCGTGCTGCAGCCGGGCGCCTATGCCTTCTGGAACTTCCAGAAGAACGTGAGCGTCGAGCTGATCGAGCTGCGCCTGCAGTCGCTGGAAGTCAGCGGCCAGGAGCTGTTGACCCGCGACAAGGTCAGCCTGCGCGTGAACCTGTCGGCGACGATCCGCGTCAGCGACCCGGTGGCGGCACGCACCAAGGTCGCCAAGTACATCGACTACCTGTACCGCGAGCTGCAGTTCGGCCTGCGTCGTTCGGTGGGCCTGAAGACGCTGGACGAGTTGCTGGCGGACAAGGCGGCGATGGACGGCGAGATCTTTGCCTATGTGGCCGGCCGCGTGCTGGCATTGGGCATCGAGTTGCTGGGCGTCGGCGTCAAGGACCTGATCCTGCCGGGTGAGATGAAGGAGATCCTCAACAGCGTGGTGCAGGCCGAGAAGGCGGCACAGGCCAACGTGATCCGCCGCCGCGAGGAGGCGAACGCGACGCGCTCGCTGCTGAACACGGCGCGCCTGATCGAGGAGAGCCCGACGCTGCTGCGCCTGAAGGAGCTGGAGGCGCTGGAGAAGGTGACCGAGAAGATCGACAAGCTGACGGTCTTCGGCGGACTGGACGGCGTGCTCAAGCAGCTGGTGACGCTGCGCCCGGCCGCGCCGTGAGGCGGGTCATGAGCGGTAAAGTCGAGGGTCGCCCGCAAGGGCGGGCGACCCTCTTTTCTTGTAACGAGGAGGATGCGACGCTCTACACAGCGCCGCAGGAACAACATGAGCATCAAGCAGGAAATCACCACCGGCAGCGTGCCGGTGAAGATCTGGACCGAGGACGTCGACGAGGCCTCGCGCAAGCAGCTGGCCAACATCGCCGGCCTGCCCTTCGTGCACCATCACGTGGCCGCGATGCCCGACGTGCACCTGGGTATCGGCGCTACCGTGGGCTCGGTGATCGCCACGCGCCAGGCCATCGTGCCGGCGGCCGTGGGCGTGGACATCGGCTGTGGCATGGCCGCGGTGCGTACCACGCTGACCGCCGAGGACCTGGACGAGAAGCGTCTCAACAACGTCTTCCGCCAGATCAGCCGCGACGTGCCGGTGGGCCGTGACCAGCACCGCGCGGATCGCGCCCCGGCGGAGGCGGCCAAGGCTTTCGAGCCGGGCCTGGACGCGATCCTGGAGAAGCACCCCAAGCTGGAGAACCGCCGCGACCCGAACGGCTGGGTCTGCCAGCTGGGCAGCCTGGGCGGCGGCAACCACTTCATCGAGCTGTGCCTGGACGAGGCCGGCCGCGTGTGGGTGATGCTGCACTCCGGTAGCCGCGGTGTCGGCAACCGTATCGGCACCTACTTCATCGAGCGGGCCCGCGAGAAGGCGCTGCGCATGGACCGCCAGCTGCCGGACCTGGACCTCGCCTGGCTCGACGAGGGTTCGCCGGACTTCGAGGACTACGTCGAGGCCGTGGGCTGGGCGCAGGACTACGCCCGCATGAACCGCGAGGTCATGCTGGGCCTGGTGCTGGCGGCCATGCGCCGCCACCTGCGTCCGTTCGAGACCGTGGCGGAGGCGGTGAACTGCCACCACAACTACGTCTCGCGCGAGCATCACTACGAGGCCGACGTCTGGGTGACCCGCAAGGGCGCGATCCGCGCTGGCGAGGGTCAACTGGGCATCATCCCCGGCAGCATGGGGGCCAAGAGCTTCATCGTGCGTGGCAAGGGCAACCCGGAGAGCTTCGAGTCCTGCTCGCACGGCGCCGGTCGCCGCATGAGCCGTACCCAGGCGCAGAAGAAGTACACCGCCTCGGACCTCGTGCAGCAGACCGAGGGCGTGGTCTGCCGCAAGGATGCCGGCGTGGTCGACGAGATCCCGTCGGCCTACAAGGACATCGACGAGGTGATGGCCAACCAGACGGATCTGGTGGAAGTGGTGCACACGCTGAAGCAGGTGATGTGTGTGAAGGGCTGAACGGAGAAGGCGCTGCGAAAGCAGCGCCTTTTCTTTTGTTGCTCGCGGAGAACACCGTACCGTTCACCCCGAGTAGCCCCGCGAAGCGTGGCGTATCGAGGGGCCACCCCAGGCCCGCTAGAATCCCCGGCATGACCTTCTGGCTTTATATTCTCCAATGCGGAGATGATTCGTATTACACCGGCCATACGGACAACCTGGAGTTGCGCATGGCGCAACATGAACAGGGCACCTTCCAGGGCTACACCGAAACGCGCAAGCCTCTGAAACTGGTCTACTCGCAGGAACTTCCGAGCCGAGAGGAAGCCTTGGCTGCAGAAATGCAGGTGAAGCGATGGAGTCGGGCGAAAAAAGAGGCTCTGATTCGTGGTGACTTCGCGGAGCTCAAGATCGCCTCCAGAAAGAAATTCCGGAAAATCGATCCACCGTTCTGAACGTGCCTCGATACGCCACGCTTCGCGGGGCTACTCGGCATGAACGGGTCTTTGGATCTTCAAGCGAGTAATAAACCGCTCACCCGAGTGCCATTTAGCGGTGTACCGAGGGGCTAACCGCCCCGCGCTAAACCCCCATCCCACCCGCCGGCGTCCTCATCACCACCAGCCTTGAATCCTCCAGCGCCGCCGAGCGATGCACCGTCTCCGCCCGGTACTCCGGGTTGGAGATCATCTGCAAAAAGGCCTGCATGGACGGATACCGCACCAGCAACACCTCGTCCCAGCGCTCGTCCTCCGGCCCGATGAAGCGGCCGATGGCCTCGGCCAGGAATACCGGCTCGCCGCCGACATCACGCACGCGCTTCTGTGCCAGCACCGAATAGCGCCCATAGGCCTCGCGGCCGCTGCAGGGCGCGTGACCGGAACCTTCGGGATAGGTCGCCTGCTCGCGAAAGCGCAGCAGGTTCAGCATGGTTACCGGGGTGTCCATCGGGATGCCGGTGGCGATGCGCTTGATGTCGGAACCGGTGGGTTCGATCGTACGGGTCATGGAGGCAAGACTCCTGCTGAAAAGAGGGGGATATGGAAAGGGCGGCCCGCAGGCCGCCCTTTCCGACACGTCAGAAGCAATGAATCTCAGACGCCCTGGCGCGTGATCTCGGAAGGAGACAGCAGCGGCAACTGCACCGTGCCTCCCACCGTCAGCGCCGGCACCAGCAGGTCGCGCGACCAGGTCACCGGGAACTGCAGATGGAAGCCATAGACCAGCAGGGCCAGCTCATCACCTTCCGCCAGGCGCTCGGCGATGCCGGTCATCTCGCCCACATGCTCGCCGAAGCCGCGCACCGGCGTGAGCTGGTCATCCACCAGGTCCCAGCGCGTGCTGCCAGCCTTGCGGTGGCCGATGCCCAGGAACAGGATCGGATCGCAGGCGCCGATACCCACCGGCAGCGCACATTCGCCCAGGCCCAGGCCACCCAGGGCGGCGAGGTTCAGCGACATCGTCGGGATGCCGGCCAGCACGGCACCACCCGCCGGCACGGTGTACAGCGGCTGCGTCGCCAGCAGAGCCTCGCGGGCGCCATTGCCGAGCACCGCGCCAACCACACCCAGCGCCGAGTTGAACTGCGGGATCGAATCGTCGATGTCGAAGCTGGTGCCGCCGCGCCGCACAGAGCGCACGGTGATGGCATCGTCCGCGGCCAGGCTCAGGCAGATGTCGTTGCCGATGGGCATGACGGCATCCACCGCGCCACGCTTGCCCTGCAGCTTTTCTTCCAGCCAGGCGAACTGCATGTCATCCAGCACCAGCGAGCCGCAGCTGCGGGCGCTGCCGGCGTCCTGGAACCCAGGCAGCGTGAGTGCCGCGTAAAAGGGATCGAGCGCCGCCTCCAGGTTGCTGCCCGGGGGCAGCGGCACGGTGGACAGGCTCAGCGGCAGGATGTGACCGCTTTCGTGCGTGAGGAAGCGCACGTCGCCGCCGCGCGCCTTCAGGCACTCATAGTTCTCCAGGCCGTTGTTGAAGTTGAACAGCGTGTCGCGGAAGCCCTGGGTGATCAGCGCGTCGATCTTCGCGAAGGGGCGCGGCGCCACCTCCAGCGGGTCCGGCTGGGCCAGCAGGAAGCTCTGCGGGCCGGCCGGCTGGCCGTCGCAGAAGTAGGACACGCTGTGGTACTTGAAGAAGTTGACGCCGCTCTCGGAGAAGCTGTTGCTGACGACGGCGCCGGTCAGGATCTCGAAGATCGCGTTGTCCTGGCGGGTGCCGCCACGCTCCAGAATGCTGAGCAGGCTGTTCAACAGGGCCACCGGGTCCGGCGTGCCGCCGCCCAGCAGCGTGCCCAGCAAGGGCAGTTCCGGGGCCGAGGTCAGCAGCAGGCCCCAGCCGGACTTGACCACGTTGTTGGGATTCAGCGAGTAGACCAGGTCATGCGGGGTGATGTCCGGCGCGATCACGCGCAGGCGCTGCTGGGGGTCGGCTCCGGCCAGCAGGAACTGGTACATGCCGCCGTAGGACCCGCCGTAGCTGCCCACCACCATGCGGCCGTCGCCGAAGCGGCGCAGGCCCTTCAGGTCCTCGGCCCAGTCGAGGATCGCGATCAGGTTCTGGCCCTCGAAGTCCGGCGACATCACGCGCACCTTGCCGCTGGATTCGCCGTTGCCGCGCTCGTCGATGGAGATGACGTAGTAGCCGGCATCGCGCAGGCGCTGCTGGAAGCCCGAGGGCTCGATGTTGCGGCTGCCGCCGTAGCCGTGGCCCTGCAACACCAGGGGGTAGGTCTTGCCGGCCTCCAGCTGCGTCGGCTCCATCACCTGGATCACCATGGTGTCGCCGGTTTTCTCCACCGGGACTTCCTGGCGGTAGACCTCGCCGGCACGGCTCTCGGTCACCGGGTTCGTGGTCAGGCCGCCACCGCTGGTCCCGCTGACCTCGTCGCTGGACCCGCAGGCCGTCAGCAACAGGCTCACCGCCCCGATCAGGGCTCCTCGCATCGCATTCATCTGTCCTCTCCTCGGAGGGACGGCTGGGCCCGGGGGGCGGCCGTTCTGTTTGTGGATATCCGCTGATGGATATACGCGGCAGTCCAGGCCTTGTCCATGGCCGGATCGCATATGGCCGGGAGGCGGGTATGGATTTCCCTGACCGGGGCCCGCCCCGGCGAGCCATAATCCGTCCGAATCCCCAGGCAAGGACGCGTTCGGATGTACAAGTCGCTGAGAGCCCAGACCCTGCATTACTTCGCCCGCCCCCACGAGGGCATGCCGGCAGGCCCGGTGGACTCGCCGGCCGAATGGCGCGGCGCCGAGCTACGCGAGCGCAGCGACTGGCAGTACCGCCTGACCCCGGCCGACGTCGAGGAGTGCCGCGCGGCCGTGCGCCATGCCGAGGCTGGCGGCAAATCGATGGCGGCAATGACGCGGGCGGACTTCCCCCTGCCCGGCCTGGCGGCACGCATCGATATCTGGCGCCACGACATCCGCCACGGCCGCGGCTTCGTGCTGCTGCGCGGCCTGCCGGTGGATCAGTGGACCGAGGCACAGAGCGCCCTGTTCTACTGGGGCTTCGGCCACCACCTCGGCCTGCCCGGCGCACAGAATCCGCAGGGTGACCTGCTGGGCCACGTGCGCGACCAGCGCACCGGCGGCGACATCCGCTACTACCGCACCAACAAGGCCCTGGCGCCGCACACCGACACCGCCGACGTGGTCGGCCTGCTGTGCCTGAAGACCGCGAAAAGCGGCGGCCTGTCGCGCATCGCCAGTTCCGTGGCGGTGTACAACGAGCTGCTGCGCCGCAAGCCGCACCTGGTAGCGCGACTGTTCGAGCCGATCTGGTTCGACACCAAGGGTGAAGGCGGCATCCCCGCCTACCCCATCGCCCCCTGCCGCTATGCCGGCGGTGAGCTGCGCAGCTTCTGGCAGAGCGACTACTACCGCAGCGTGGAGCACCTGCCCCACGTGCCGAAGCTGAGCGCGAGCGACCACGAACTGCTGGACGCCTACGACCAGATCGCCTCCGACCCGGATTTCTGCCTGGACATGGACCTGCAGCCGGGCGACATCCAGCTGATCTCCAACCACACGATCCTGCACGCCCGTACCGGCTTCGAGGATTGGCCCGATCCCGACCAGCGCCGCCACCTGCTGCGCCTGTGGCTGACCCTGCCGGAGCCGCTGCCGCTGAAGCTGCAACTGCTGCGTGGCATCAGCTGGGCCCGCAATACGGCGACTGCCGCGCGGGAACTGCTGCGCGCCAAGCAAGCCGCCTGAGGCGCCCTATACTGGCGCCCCCAAGAACCCCGAGAGCCGGCCCATGCCCTCCTTCGACATCGTCTCCGAAGTCGACAAGCACGAACTGACCAACGCCCTGGACCAGGCGCGTCGCGACCTGGACAACCGCTTCGACCTGCGCGGCACCAATGCCCGCATCGAACAGGAGGAATTCGTCATCACCCTGTTCGCGTCCAATGACTTCCAGCTCAAGCAGTTGCTGGAAATCCTGCACAAGCGCCTCGCGGCCCGGCACATCGACCTGCGCAGCGTCGATGCCGGCAAGGTGGAAACCAACCTCGCCGAGGCGCGCCAGAAGATCACCATCAAGCAGGGCATCGAGCAGGCCCAGGCCAAGAAGATCGTCGCGAAGATCAAGGAGGCCAAGATGAAGGTCGACACCCAGATCACCGGCGACAAGTTGCGCGTGATCGGCAAGAAGCGCGACGACCTGCAGGCCACCATCGCCATGCTGCGCGCAGCCGATACCGAACTGCCGCTGCAGTTCGAGAATTTCCGGGAGTAAAGATGCTGGCGCCGTGACGGCGCCAGCAGGCTGGCCTACGCCGCCCGCGCCGCGTTGGCGCTGATCAGCTCCGCCCAACGCGGCATCAGAGGCAGCGCGAAGTCATGCCCCATGCCGGGGATCAGCTCCAGCTTGGCGCCGCGAATCAGCCGCGCGCTGCGCTGGCCGCAGGCCGGTCGCAGCAGCGGGTCCGACAGCCCGTGCACCACCTGCGTCGGCGCCACGATCCTCGGCAGCAGCGATTCGATGCTGCCGGTGGCGACGATGGCATGCACCTGCCGTGCATGGCCGGCGGGGCGGAAGGCGCGGTCATAGGCACGGCCTACCAAACGCACGCGGTAATCCATCGGCGTCGGGTAGCCCGGGCTGCCCACGCGCCGCAGCATGGCGGTGGAGCGGCGGATCACGTCCTCGCGCGTTCGCGGACGCGGGCCGATACCGGCCATGCGCCACAACACGTCAAAACGCGCCGACGGCAGCCGCGGATCGTTGGTGCTGGACATGATCGAGGACAGGCTCAGCACGCGCTCCGGGTAACGGGCCGCGACGATCTGGCTGATCATGCCGCCCATCGACACGCCCACCAGGTGCGCCCGCGCGATGCCCAGCGCGTCGAGCAGGCCGACAGCGTCGTCGGCCATGTCATGAAGGCTGTAGTTGGCCTGCGCCGGCCGGCCGAAGCGGCTCATCAGCCAGTCGCGCGGCAGGTTGGCCGCGATGCCGCGGTCGGCGTCGCCGGACAGGCCGGCATCGCGGTTGTCGAAACGGATCAGGCGGAAGCCACGCTGCACCAGGCGCTCGCAGAGCGCGTCCGGCCAATGAATGAGCTGGCCACCGAGTCCCATGACCAGGAGCATCGGTTCGCCGTCCTGCGGCCCCGCTTGCTCCCAACTGAGTTGCAGGCCATTGACGCAGGCGCTGCCGGCGGACCAACACAGTTTCATTGCAGTTATGTGTCCTTCCCATGAATTTTCGGGGAGGGGGACATTAACAAAACGCGGCCCGCGCAATATGACAACCGACGAACGGTAGCCTGCAGGCCGCAAGCGCGATCAGCGCAGGTTGGTGACGCCCGCCGACACGTGCCCGGTGGGGCCGACCAGCGCAGCTGATTCGCAATGGCTGATCTGGTCGTCGAAGAAGAAATCCGGCCCGAATTCGCCCAGGAACGGGCCCTTCGACAATCCACCGAGGAACATCGCCTCGTCGATCTCGATGCCCCAGTCCATCAGCGTGCGGATCGCACGCTCGTGGGCCGGCGCACTGCGTGCCGTCACCAGCGCGGTGCGCAGGCGGATCGGCGCGGCGCTGGACGATGCTGCCTGCAAACGCTGCAGCGCTTCCAGCAGGGGCTTGAACGGACCGGCCGGCAATGGCCGGGCGACATGGGTGCGCTCATGGTCCTGGAAGGCGTCGAGCCCGTTGGACTGGAAGACGCGCTCGGCCTCGTCAGAGAACAGCACGGCGTCACCGTCGAAAGCGATGCGCAGTTCGTCTGGATGGCGGTCGGCATCGACTACCGAGTGACTGAACACGCGCGCGGCGGGAAAACCGGCGTTGAGCGCCGCCGCCACATCCTCGTCGTGTGCCGACAGGAACAGCTTGGCGCCCAGCGGCTTGAGGTAATGCCAGGGCGGCTGCCCGCGGGTGAAGACGCCGCGCTCCAGCTCCAGGCCGGCCGCCTTGGCGGAACGGAACACGCGCAAGCCGGAGACCGGGTCGTTGCGCGACAGGATCACCACCTCCACGCGGTGCTGCCCGTCGCCGTTGAAGGCCAGCAGCTTGCGCACCAGAGGAAACGCCACGCCGGCGCGCGCCGGCTCGTCCAGGCGCTGCAGCTGCAGCCTGGTGTAGGCGGCGTCGCCCTGTTCGTCGAACAGACGGTTCTCTTCTTCGAAATCGAACAGCGCGCGAGAAGACAGTGCCACCACCAGCTTGTTGTCGAGTGTTACGGGCAAGGCTCGGGAATTCCTAGGCGAACAGCAGGGCGAGTGCCGCCGACAGGCCGGCCACGCCGACAGCAATGGCCAGGCGCAGATCAGCGTCGCGCCACAGGCGCGACAGGGCATTCGGGGGGCGCGGTCCGGGCTGGCCGGGACGCTGGGCGGGATCAACGGCAACGCAGCGATACAGCGCGGTTACGGAGTCGAAATCGGAGGACAGCGGCCAGTAGGCATCCACGCCGGTGACCGCGCCGGGCACGGCGGCCACGCTGGCGGCGGGCGGGGGCGCCGCTTCCGCCACCGGGCGCAGCGGCTCGAAGCCCTTGCGCAGCGTCGCCAGGCAGGCACGCAGGTCCGCCGCCAGCTCGCGCGCGCTCTGGTAGCGCACGGTGCTGGCCTTGGCCATGGCGCGCTCCACGATCTGGTCCACCACCTCCGGCACATCCTGCATCAGCGTGCTCGGCGGCGGCGGTGAATACACCGCGATCTTGTGCCAGAGCTGGCGCGTATCGGGAGCATCGAAAGCCGGTGAACCCACCAGCATCTCGTAGATCACCGAGCCCAGCGAGAAGATGTCGGAGCGGTGATCCGTGGGGCGGCCTACCACCTGCTCCGGGGACATGTAGCGCGGCGTGCCGAACACCACCACGCGGCCTGCCTGCCCGCCCTGCGCCGGCAACTGCGGCTGGCGCAGGCTGGCAATGCCGAAGTCCATGATCTTGGCGTGACCGCTGCGCGACAGCATGATGTTGGCGGGCTTGATGTCGCGATGCTCCACGCCATGGTCGTGCGCAAAGCCGAGGCCATCGGCGATTTCCGCCGCCAGGGTCAGCACCTCGCGCAGCGACAGCCGCGACTGCGACAGGCGCTCACGCAGGTCGATACCCGGCAGCAGCTCCATCGCCATGTAGGCCAGGTCGCCTTCGCGGCCGAAGTCGTAGACCGTGACGATGGAAGCATGCGCCAGGCGGGCGGCGGCGCGCGCCTCCTCGGCGAAGCGCGCCTCGTAGGTCTGGCGCTGCTCGGCATCGCCGGGCAGCAGGATGGTCTTGATCGCCACCGTGCGGTCCAGCAACGGATCGCGGGCCTCGTAGACCACGCCCATGGCACCGCGGCCCAGCTCCCGCTCGACTTGGTACCGTCCCAGTTGCCCCAGTGGCGCGCCGGTCATCGCTTGCCCTTCTTCTTTTTGGCAGGAGCCGGCGGCTCGGGCTTCTCCTCCACGAACCGGTACTTCACGCGCAGCTGCTGGCCAGGCTTGGGCGACAGCTTCACGGACAACGGCGGATGGGGATCGAGCCGCACTTCCAGCTGGTAGTCGGCCAGCGGCTCCAGCTCCAGCTTTTCCAGCCCGGGGATCAGGCCACGCGACTCGCCGTCGATGAACACCTCACCGCCCGGCTGGATATCGAACAGCAGTGTAGCTGGCGGCAGGAAGTCGTGCCGGATCACGCGCCGCTCGCCGGCTTCCAGGTCGAAGCGCAGGCGCAAGGGCTCCTGCTCGTCATGCCAGATCACCACGCGGTGGCTGCCCGGCTTGAGCTTCAGTTCGCGCAGCGGCGGCGTATCGCCCAGGCGCTCGCCGTTGACCTGGACCTGGCCATGCGGCTCGATCTCCAGTACCAGCACCGCCGGCCGCACCATCAACTGCCGCCCGCCCAGGGCCAGCACCAGCAGGGCCAGCGCGAAACCGCCGGCGATCGCCATCAGGCCGCGGCGGCGCTGTGCCGGGCTGCGCGGGCCGGGGGCGAACAGTTCCTGGCGGTTGCGACCAGGGATCAGGCCCGCCGCCTCCAGCAGCGTGGCGCGCCCCGGCGCCCGGCCGGCCAGCGCGTCGTGAAAGGACCGTGTGGCCCGCAGCTCGCCCACCGGCGCGAAGCCGGCGGCCATCGCCGCGCCGCCGATGCCGTCGCCGATCATGCCGACCACGGCCTCGCCCTCGGCCACCGGCAGCACCGGGCCATGGTCGACGCCCACGTGCAGGGACAGCTCCTGGGCTTCGCGCAGGCAGCGCTCGGCAGCGTCCAGCGCCCCACGCGGATCGTCGAACACCACCACCAGCAGGCCGTCGGGGCTTTCCAGCACCACGCGATCTGCCAGGGCCAGCCCCTGCACTGCCTTGCGCGCGCAGGCCACGAGCTGACCGCGCAGCCGCGCCTGCTCAGCAGCGGATTGCGCAGCGAACTCGGCCAGGTGCAGGTACAGCACGCTGGCCAGGATGGGTGGCAGGCTGGAGTCGTTCATGGACCGTTAGGAATCCCCAGGCCCGATTCTAGCGGCAGTGGCGGCCGGGGACAGCCGCATTTTGCAAGCCGAGTGAGACCGGCTTCAATTCCCGCCACCCCTTGTCGGAAAACACGCCGGCAAGCCGGGGGCGGGCGCTACACTGGCTCCATGCAACAGCATCTCCCCCTGACCCGCGCCTCCGCGGCCGCGGAGGGTCCCCTGGCCGGCCTGTTCCACCCGGCCGTGGCGGACTGGTTCACCGAAACCTTCGGCGCGCCCACCCCGGTACAGCGCCAGGCCTGGGAAGTCACCGCGCGCCACCGCAATGCCCTGATCGCCGCCCCCACCGGCTCCGGCAAGACCCTGGCCGCTTTCCTGGCCGCGATCAACGACCTGGTCGTGGAGGGCATCGAGCGCGGCCTGGCGGACGAGGTCCACGTCCTCTACGTGTCACCGCTCAAGGCCCTGTCCAACGACATCCAGAAGAACCTGCAGGCGCCGCTGGAGGGCATCCGCCGGCGCGTGCGCGCCTTGGGGCTGGGCGACCTGTCGATCCGCGACGCGGTGCGCACCGGCGACACGCCGTCGTTCGAGCGCGAGCGACAGCGCCGCGCGCCGCCACACATCCTGGTCACCACGCCGGAGTCGCTGTTCATCCTGCTGTCCTCCGACTCCGGCCGCGACATGCTGCGCAACGTCCGCAGCGTGATCGTCGACGAACTGCACGCCATGGCCGGCTCCAAGCGCGGCGCGCACCTGGCGTTATCGCTGGAGCGGCTGGAAGCCCTGTGCGCCAAGCCCCCGGTGCGCATCGGCCTGTCGGCTACGCAGAAGCCCATCGCCACCATGGCGGAGCTGCTGGTCGGCGGCCGCGACACGCCCTGCGAGATCATCGACACCGGCCACGTGCGCCAGCGCGACCTGGCGCTGGAGGTGCCGTTGTCACCGCTGACCGCGGTCATGGCCACCGAGGTCTGGGGCGAGATCTACGACCGCCTCGCCGAGCTCACCCAGCAGCACCGCACCACACTGATCTTCGTCAACCAGCGCCGCATGGCCGAGCGCCTGGCGCGACACCTGGCCGAGCGCATCGGCGAGGAGCACGTCACCGCGCACCACGGCAGCCTGGCCAAGGAACACCGCCTCAAGGCCGAGCAGCGACTCAAGAACGGCCAACTCAAGGCCCTGGTCGCCACCGCCTCGCTGGAACTGGGCATCGACATCGGCGACGTCGATCTGGTCTGCCAGATCGGCTCGCCGCGCTCGATCAACGCCTTCCTGCAGCGCGTCGGGCGCTCCGGCCACGCCGTGCGCGCCACGCCCAAGGGCCGCCTGTTCCCGGTGTCGCTGGACGACCTCGCCGAATCGGTGGCGCTGCTGGATGCCGTGCAACAGGGCGAGCTGGATCGCATCGGCATCTTCCAGCAGCCGATGGACGTGCTGGCACAGCAGGTCGTCGCCGAGGTCGCCAGCCGCGAGTGGGGCCTGGAGGAACTGCATGCGCGCTTCCGCCGCGCCCTGCCCTACCGGGAGCTGACGCTGGAAGCCTTTGCGGAACTGGTGCAGATGCTGGCCGACGGCTACAGCACGCGCCGTGGCCGCCGCGGCGCATTGCTGCACTACGACGCCGTCAACCGCATGCTGCGCGGCCGCCGTGGCGCCAAGCTCACCGCCGTGACCAATGCCGGCGTGATTCCCGACCAGTTCGACTACGACGTGGAGCTGCAGCCCGAGGGCCTGCGCGTCGGCACGCTGAACGAGGACTTCGCCTTCGAGAGCCTGCCGGGCGACATCGTGCAACTCGGCAACACCTCCTATCGCATCCTCAAGGTGGAGACCGGCCGCGTCATCGTGGAGGACGCCAAGGGCCAGCCGCCGAGCATGCCGTTCTGGTTCGGCGAGGGCCTGGGTCGCAGCGAGGAGCTGTCGCTGGCGGTCTCGCGGCTGCGCGCCAACGCCGACCGCATCCTGGGCGAGGGCAGCGTCGAGGACTGCCGCGACTGGCTGGTGCGCGACTACGCCCTGGGCCCTCCCGCCGCGCTGCAGCTGGCCAACTACTACGCCGCCGCGCGCATCGCCCTGGGCCTGCTGCCGACGCGCGAACACATCGTCTTCGAGCGCTTCTTCGACGAGGTCGGCGATACCCACCTGGTGATCCACGCCCCGCTGGGCTCGCGCATCATGCGCGCCTGGGGCCTGGCGCTGCGCAAGAGCTTCTGCCGCCAGTTCAACTTCGAGCTGCAGGCCGCGGCGCTGGACGATTCACTGGTGCTGTCGCTGGGCCCCACGCACAGCTTCCCGCTGGAGGACGTGAAGGGCTTCCTGCACGCCAACACGGCGGAAGAGAAACTGCTGCAGGCGGTACTGCAGGCGCCGATGTTCGGCACGCGCTGGCGCTGGGCGGCCAGCACCGCGCTGGCGGTGGCGCGCAACCGCAACGGCAAGCGCGTGCCGCCACAATTCCAGCGCAGCGATGCCGAAGACCTGCTGACCCATGCCTTCCCCGATGCCGTCGCCTGCCAGGACAACCTGCCCGGCGACCGCGAGATGCCGGACCACCCGCTGGTGCAGCAGGCCATGTCGGACTGCCTGCACGAGGTCATGGACGTGGACGGCATGGTGGCCCTGCTGCGGCGCATCGAGACCGGCACGGTGGAGGTGGTCTGCCGCGATCTCACCGCGCCTTCGCCGCTGTCCGAGTCCATCCTCACCGCCAAGCCCTACGCCTTCCTCGACGACGGCGCCGCCGAGGAGCGGCGCACGCTGGCAGTGAAGACGCGCGGCGTCTTCGAGCCGGAGAGCGCCGCCGATCTCGGCCGCCTGGACCCGGCGGCGATCGAGCAGGTACGCGGCGAGATGCGCCCCTCGGCGATCAACCCGGACGAACTGGCCGATGCGCTGGTGGTGCATGGCTTCCTCACCGATGCCGAGCTGCGCGACATGGGCGCGGCAGGCTGGGCCGAAGAGCTGATGAAGCAGCGCCGCGTGGCGAAGCTGCTGCATCGCGACGATGTCCTCTGGGCCGCCGCCGAGCGCCTGCCCGAGCTGCGCGCCGTATTGCCCCAGGCCAGGGTCGAAGGCGATGCGCCCGCTCTCTCCGCCCCGCCCGATCCCGACCAGGCGCTGCACGAACTGACCCGCAGCCGTCTCGAAGCGGTCGGCCCCGTCACCGCTGCCGAACTGGGCGCGCCGCTGGGCCTGTCGGCCGGCGCCATGGCGATTCCGCTCGCCGCGCTGGAGGCCGAAGGCTACGTCATGCGCGGCGATTTCAGCGGCGCCGGCGAAGAGCAATGGTGCGAGCGCCGTCGCCTGGCGCGCATCCACCGCCACACGCGGGACAAGCGCCGTGCCGAGATCCAGCCGGTGTCGCCGGCGGCGTTCATGCGCTTCCTGTTCGACTGGCAAGGCCTGGCCGGGGGCGAGCGCCGCGAAGGCGCACCCGCACTGGGCCTGGTGCTGAACCAGCTTGAAGGCTTCCCGGCAGCGGCGGCAGCCTGGGAGTCGGAGTTGCTGCCCTCACGCCTGCATCACTACGAGCCCGCCTGGCTGGACCAGCTCTGCGCCACCGGCCGCAGCATCTGGCAACGCCTGCCCCATGGCGACGGCAGCGCGCGCAAGGCGGCGCCGGTGCGCGCCACGCCGATCGTGCTGCTGCCGCGCGAGCAGGCGGCGCACTGGCAGGCCGCCGCCGATCACGATCCCGATCTCTCCGGCGCCGCGCATGCGGTGCTGGACGCACTGCGCACGCACGGCGCCTCCTTCTTCGTGGAACTGGTGGCCGATTCCGGCCAGTTGCGCAGCCAGGTGGAACAGGCGCTCGGCGAGCTGGTGAGCCATGGCTTGGTCACCTCCGACGGCTTCGCCGGCCTGCGCGCGCTGATCGCGCCGGCCGAGATGAAGGCACGGCGCCTGCGCCGCGGCGGACTGCAAGCCGCCTTTGCCAATCTCGAAGGCGCCGGACGCTGGTCGCTGGTGCGCCCGCGTCGCGCCGCGGAAACGCCGGAACCGGCCGCGCGCACCGAGCATGTCGCACGCACGCTGCTGCGCCGCTACGGCGTGGTGTTCCGCAAGCTGGTGGAGCGCGAGCCCTCGCTACCGCCCTGGCGCGAGCTGTTCTACGTGCTGCGCCGGCTGGAAGCGCGTGGCGAGGTCCGTGGCGGCCGTTTCGTCAGCGGTTTTTCCGGCGAGCAGTTCGCCCTGCCGGAAGCCGCCGGAAGCCTGCGCCGCCACCGCGAGGACTCCGACGCTGCGCTGGTCACGGTCTCGGCCTGCGATCCGCTGAACCTCACCGGCATCCTGCTGCCGGGCGAGCGCGTGCCCGCCACGCCGGGCAACCGCGTGCTGTTCCGCGGCGGCGTGCCGGTGGCCAGCCGCGTCGGCGGCGAGACGCGCTATCTGGTGCAGGGCGACATCGGGCTGCAGGGCGAGTGGAAGAGCCGCCTGGTGCGGCGCGCGGGCCGCGACGGCGCCGCGGAACAGCGCCAGGGCTGATCGCGCCGGCCGGCGCACGGCTGCCTATACTGCGTGGCACTCAACGTCGAGGACTCCGCATGTCACGCAATGCCTGCTTCGCCGCAAGCCTGGCCCTGTTCGCCACCGCCCCTGCGCTGGCCGACACTCCCGCCTTTGACCGGCCCGGCATCGCGTTCTCCACCACCACGCTGCCGGCGGGTGGCCTGGCCTGGGAGCAGGGCTTGCCGGACTTCGTGCATGAATCCAGCGGCGGCGCGAGCGCCACGCTGTACAGCGCCGGCACCAATGTCCGCATCGGCCTCACGCCACAGGTAGAGCTGCAGATCGGCGCCGCGCTGTTCAACTGGCTCGATGCCGACGGCGGTAATGAAAGCGGAATCGGCGACAGCCGCCTCGCGCTCAAGGCTGCACTGCCCAGCGACTGGAAGGACTTCTCCTGGGCCGTGCTGGGTGCGGTGAGCCTGCCGACCGGCGACGATCCCTTCACCGCGGACGATCCCCAGTACGACTTGGGCGTCACCTTCTCGCAGGACCTGGACGACGCTCTCTCCGCCGCGTTCTACATCAACGCCAGTCATCTCGACGGCGACACCACCTGGTCGATCTCACCCTCGCTGGGCGTCTCCATCAGCGACCGCCTGGGCGCCTATGTCGAAGCAGGTGCCGACTTCGGCGCGGGCGCGCAGGACCGGGTGGCCGGTGGCGGCCTGACCTGGATGCTCACGCCCAAGGTGCAGCTCGACGTGTCGGCGGTGTTCGGCCTCAACGACGAAACACCCGACGTGGCGGGCGGCTTCGGCATCTCCGCCTACTTCGAGTAAGGCGAACTTCAGGGCGCCGCGGCGGCCGTCACGAAGCTGAAGCTGTAGGGGCGCTCCAGCGCGACGCCCCGGTAGTCCTTGGCCTTGGTCGTCACCACCGCGGTATAGCGCTCGTTCGGGCGCAGCGGCTCCTGCAGGCGCAGCTTCACGGCGTTGGCGTACTCCCGCTGCCAGCTGCCCGCCTCAACCACACCCTTCACGCGGCGGCCCTTCTCGTCGAACAGACAGAAGGTGCCCGGCAGCTCCAGGCTCGCCGCGTCCATGCTGCTGCTGAAGAACACGTGCAGCCAGCGGTTCTCGGTCCAGGACTCGCGCGCTGGCTCCATCACCACGTTCAGCGCGCCATGGCCCGGGTAACTGCCGATCACCGCCGGCGGCAGGGGCTTGGCCGGATCGCCGGTCAGCAGGTCCCAGAGCTGGCGGTACATGCCCGCCACCGAGTAGCCGCTCTGCACCACGCCGCCCGGCGCGGTGTAGTAGTTGGCCGCGGCCCAGGGCATCTGCAGGCGCATGCGCGTCACTTCCAGCGGCGCGGCCAGGCTCTCGGCCTGCACCAGTACCCGCGTGAACAGGCTGCCGCGTTCGATCGCCAGGGCCGTGACGCCCTGCTCCGGGCGGTTGCGCCGGTAGACCTCCACCAGGTCCGCCGTCGGCGGGAACACCAGCGTCGGCGCGTTCAGCACCAGGCGGCGCTCGGCGATGTTGACCATGTCCATCGCGTACTCGATGGCGTTGAGCGGCGTGGCGCCGTAGATCTGCTTCAGCGGATCGAGCACCGCCGGCGGCAGCTGCGGCACCAGCTGGCCGATCCATTCCACCGAGTTCGGCGTCTCGCCGCGGTTGCGCACCTCGGGCTCGAACTGCGCGTCCCAGGTCTGATCGGTGAGGCCGTGCGCGGCATTGCCGAAGGCGAAGGCGATCAGGTGACCACAGCGATCGGTGAGCAGGTTCAGGTCGATCAGGCCCAGCGGCGGGCGCCGCAGGATCGCAGTGCGGACCTCGCCGCTGCAGCCGGTCTCGCGCAGGTACTGCACGAACTGGATCGTGAAGTCGCCCCAGTGCGCGCGCTCGGCCATGTCACGGTCGGCCGCCACCAGCGCACCGGAGCCATAGCCGCCGTCCGGGAAGATCGCGCCGGCCAGCAGCGCCGGGCGATGCGCCGTCAGGATGGTCTTGAGCGCACCGTCCTCCAGCGCATCGCGGCCGAAGTCGGCCATGGCAGCGTGGGTGGCCATGCCGGCGGCCTGGGCGGAACCCACGGACAGGAGCAGCAGCAGGAAAGCGGGCAGGCGCATATGGATCTTCATTCGGTGGATTGGCAACAACCGTCCTCGAGCTGCCGTACGCGCTCCAGTTCGGCGCGCGCGGCAGCCTCGGCATCGCCGCCGGACGGGGTGGTGCCGGGAGCATCGGAGGAATGGCAGGCGGCCAGCAGGGCCGCCACCAGGAACAGGGTGGCGAAACGGATCATCGGCGCAGTGTGGAAGCGGCGGGTGTCGCGAGGATGACGACGCCATCCAGGACCGTCATTGGGAAAGATACCACTGGGCCGGCGCCTGTCGTCGTTCGCGGACGACCTTCCATCCGCCCCGCCGGTCAGTAACGCACAGGAGCCGTGTAAGTTTTGTCCTACAACACCAAGAAGAGACGGCTTACATGTCTACCCACACTTCCAGGACCCGCAGGATCACCTGCATCGGTTTCGACTGGCGCGCGGAGGTCTCCCTCAAGGAGACCCTGACGCTGCTGCGCGGCAAGACCCGCGAGCCCTGGCAGTACACCGACGAGCTGACCGCCGATGTGGTGGTCTACGAAACCCATAACGCCCTGGCCCAGGCCATGGTGCGCCGCTGCGCCGCCGAGGATGCGGGCCGCGTGTTCTTCCCGTCCTCCAGCGAGGACGACAGCGTGCTGACGCTGCGCTACCCCTTCGGCGCCAGCCGCCTGGTCGCCTGCCTCGACAGCGCCTCGCTGCAGTTGCAGGGCCGCCTGGCCGCCACCGAGCACGCCGAGGCGCCGAGCCTGTGCCAGCGCCTGGACGACGCATTGCGCACACCCGGCACGCTGGCGGTAGCGATCCGCGCCGGCGGCCAGCAGGGCTGGCTGAGCCTGCCGGAACGCGAACTGCACTGGTCGCAGCCGCTCGGCGTCGAGGAAATCGCCGAACTGCTGTCGGGCGAGGTCGAGGTGGAAGCACTGGGCCCGACCGAGGGCGCCACGCTGCGCCGCCTGGAATCCGCCGCCCGCCACGCCGCGCCGGCCGAAGGCCTGCTGTGGGCCATCGGCATTGCCCGCTCCAAGGGCTCGCTCCTGTCGCGCCTGGACATCGCCCGCCCCTGCCGCCTGCGCCGCTGGCCGGACTTCGGCGCCATCGGCCGCCGCAGCCTCGACATCCGCTGCGCCTCGCTGCTGACGCAGCGCGAGCTGGCACCTTCGCACCTGGCGATGATGGCCGGCATCCCGCTGGGCGTGATGGGCAACTTCCTCAATGCCTGCGCGCTGGTCGGCGTGCTGGAGACCAGCAAGATCCTGCCCGCCGCCGCTGCCGTTCCGCAGGCCGCCGCGCTGCCGCAGGAATCCGGCCTGGGCAGCATGCTGCGCCGTATCCGCACGGCACTCGCCATCGGCCAGTAAGGGCCTGCCCATGCGCGAGTACAAGCTACTGTTCGCCGGCCCCATGGGTGCCGGCAAGACCACCGCGATCGCCGCCATCAGCGACGCCGCGCCGGTGCGCACCGAGGCGGTCAACAGCGACCGTGCTCAGCACCAGAAGGAGACCACCACGGTGGGCTTCGACTACGGCGAGATCGCGCTGGAGGGCGGCGACCGCCTGCGCCTCTACGGCATGCCGGGACAGGACCGCTTCGACTTCATGTGGCGCGTCGCCAGCGAAGGTGCGCTGGGCGTGGTGCTGCTGGCCGACAACTCGCGGCCCGATCCGCTGGCCGACCTGGGGCTCTACCTGGAGTCTTTCCGCGGCATGGCGGAACGCGGCGCCATGGTGATCGGCATCGGCCGCCTGGGCTCGGGCCACACCAGCGTCGAGTCCTACACCGCCTGGCTCGCCGGACAGGGTTTGTCGCTGCCGGTGTTCACTGTCGATGTGCGCCGCCGCGATGACGTGCTGCTGCTGCTCGACGCCCTGCTCTACCAGATCGAGGCCGCCCGGATGCTGGCGGAGGCTCCCCATGTTTGATGAAACCGCTGCAGACCTGACACCGGTGCACTTCGGCCCCGCGCTCGACCATCTGCTGGCCACGGTGCCCGCACTGACCGGCGCCGTATTGTCGCGCAGCGACGGCTTCGAAGTGCTGAGCCGCACCCGCGCCGAAGTGCCGGTGTCGCGACTGTCCGCCCTGTCCAGCTCGATGGTGGCGCTGAGCCAGGCGGCACTGCGCGAGGTCGGCATGCACGGCGGCGGCGGCAGCGTCCTGGTGGAAGGCCAGGACGGCAAGCTGCTGCTGCTGGAAGTGCCGCTGCGCGGCCAGCCCATGGTGCTCGCCGCCATTGGCGGCGCCGACCTGGTCACCGGAACCCTGTTATGGGCCGCACGCGACTGCGTGCGGCAACTGATCCAAGCCTGAAACCCCCACCAAAAAGACGGAGTACAACAAGATGAGCAACCTTCAAGCTTCCCTCGACAGCTTCCTGACCCTCGACGGCGGCATGTGCAGCGCCCTGGTCGACGCCAACAGCGGCATGATGCTGGGCCAATCCGGTAGCGGCGTGGACCTGGAGCTGGCAGCCGCCGGCAACACCGAGGTGGTACGCGCTAAGCTCAAGACCATGAACTCGCTGAAGCTCAACGACACGATCGAGGACATCCTGATCACGCTGGGCAAGCAGTACCACATCATCCGACCGGTGGCGTCCAAGCCCGGCCTGTTCTTCTACGTGGTGCTGGACAAGACCAAGTCGAACCTGGCGATGGCCCGTCGCAAGGTGCAGGACGTGGAAGCCGCGCTCACCATCTGAGCGCTGCAGCGTTGGGAGAAGGGGCCTGGCTCGCGCAGGCCCCTTTTTCTTTGGAGCGCTTCAATATATCCGGAGCGTTCCGTCATGCCGGCGGAAGCCGGCATCCAGTCCCGGACGGGAGTGGCTCATGGATGGACTGGATACCGGCTTTCGCCGGTATGACGCTGGTGCCAAGACCAAGCTACAGGCCCTTACTCGTCCTCGCCGCCGCCAAACAGCCCGCCCACGGCATCACCAACCGCTTCCAGGCCGCGACCCGTGGCGGAGCCCAGGTCCTTGACCATGTCGACCACGCCGATGCCCAGCGAGGCGGCGGCGCCCACGGTCAGGCGCATCGACAGGGTTTCGTTGAGCGAGAAGCGCGGGCTGCTGAGATCGCCTTCCAGCACGAAGTCGAGATCGATGCGATCGCCGCCGGACTTGAGCGACGACACCACCGCGCCGCGCGACATGCCCATGAAGGTGCCGCCCAGGCCGCCGCCGGAGCGCAGCTTCAGGTTCTTGAGCACCAGCTTGCCCGGGGCCTTGAGCTGGCGCTGCTGCACCTGCGAATGCAGGTCCAGGTCCACCTGGCCGCGCTCCACGCCGGCCTCCGTGGCTCGCAGCAGGTAAGACTCCAGCGGCACCAGGTCCACGTCGCGCAGCGTCAGCTTCAGGTCGGATTCGCGCGTGGCGATCTCCAGCCAGCCGCTCAGCTCCACCGTGCCGCCACCCTTCACCTGGCTCTCGGCGTCGAGCTGGCTGCGGCCGGTGAGCTGCGGCACCTGCAGTTCGTCCAGCGTCGCGTTCAGTGCTTCGAGGCGCACCCGCGCCGGGCCGCCCTTGGGGCTGGCGTCATGGAAGTCGAGCACCGAATCCTTCAGCTGCACCTGATCGATATGCAGCTTGAAGCGGCCACGGCTGTCGCCGTCCTTCTTCTGGCTGCGGCCCAGCAGCGTCGGTAGCAGCTTGAGCTTGCCTTCGCGCGTGCGCTGCATGGAGAGATAGCCTTCTTCCACCGTGACCTGGCCCACGCGGTATTCGTCGGAGAACAGCGAGCTCAGCTCTGCTTCCACCAGGAAACGCTTCGCCCGCAACGTGTCCTCGAAGGGCCAGCCCTCGGGCGCCGGCAGGCGCAGGTCTTCCAACACCACGCTGCCCAGTCCCAGGCGGATGCTGCCGACCGTCGCCTCCGGGCCCAGCGCCGCCAGCACCTGGCGCTTCAGCCCCCAGGCAACGCCCTGCCAGGCCAGCAGTAGCGCCAGCGCAACGATGCCTAGCACGATCAGCGCACGGCGGCCGCGGCGGCGCGGAACCTCGGCACTGTCGGCCACTGCGCTCACAGCGTGCGGTAGACCTCGGCGCCGGCCTCGCGGAACTCGGCGGACTTCTCGGCCATGCCCTGCTCCAGCGCCGCGGCATCCGCGGCACCGATCTTGGCGGCGTAGTCGCGCACGTCCTGCGTGATCTTCATCGAGCAGAAATGCGGGCCGCACATGGAGCAGAAGTGCGCCAGCTTGGCGCCTTCCTGCGGCAACGTCTCGTCGTGGAATTCCTTGGCTTTCTCCGGGTCCAGGCCCAGGTTGAACTGGTCCTCCCAGCGGAACTCGAAGCGCGCCTTGGACAGCGCGTTGTCGCGCACCTGCGCACCGGGGTGGCCCTTGGCCAGGTCCGCCGCGTGTGCGGCGATCTTGTAGGTGATGATGCCTTCGCGCACGTCGTCCTTGTCCGGCAGGCCGAGGTGCTCCTTGGGCGTCACGTAGCACAGCATCGCGCAGCCGTACCAGCCGATGTTGGCGGCGCCGATGCCGGAGGTGATGTGGTCATAGCCCGGCGCGATGTCGGTGGTCAGCGGGCCCAGGGTGTAGAACGGCGCTTCGAAGCAGTGCTTGAGCTGCTCGTCCATGTTCTCCTTGATCATCTGGAGAGGCACATGGCCGGGACCTTCGATCATCACCTGCACGTCATGCTTCCAGGCGACGTGGGTCAGCTCGCCCAGCGTGTGCAGCTCACCGAACTGCGCGTCGTCGTTGGCGTCGGCGATGGAGCCCGGACGCAGGCCGTCGCCCAGCGAGAAGGACACGTCATAGGCCTTCATGATCTCGCAGATTTCCTCGAAGTGCGTGTAGAGGAAATTCTCCTTGTGATGCGCCAGGCACCACTTGGCCAGGATCGAGCCGCCGCGCGAGACGATGCCGGTGACGCGGTTGGCGGTCCAGGGGATGTAGCGCAGCAACACGCCGGCGTGGATCGTGAAGTAGTCCACGCCCTGCTCGGCCTGCTCGATCAGCGTGTCGCGGTAGATCTCCCAGGTCAGTTCCTCGGCCTTGCCGTTGACCTTCTCCAGCGCCTGGTAGATCGGCACCGTACCGATGGGCACCGGCGAGTTGCGCAGGATCCACTCGCGCGTCTCGTGGATGTTCTTGCCAGTGGACAGGTCCATGACCGTGTCGCCGCCCCAGCGCGTGGACCAGACCATCTTCTCCACTTCCTCGGCGATGCTGCTGGTGACCGCGGAGTTGCCGATGTTGGCGTTGATCTTCACGCGGAAGTTGCGGCCGATGATCATCGGCTCCAGCTCCGGGTGATTGATGTTGGCCGGGATGATGGCGCGGCCGCGCGCCACTTCCTCGCGCACGAACTCCGCCGTGATCTCCTTGGGCAGGCGCGCGCCGAAGCCTTCGCCGCGGTGCATGCGGCGCAGGTAGCCGGCCTTCTCGTAGCTGGCACGCAGCTCTTCCAGGCGGGCGTTCTCGCGGATCGCGATGTACTCCATCTCCGGCGTGACGATGCCCTGGCGGGCGTAGTACATCTGGCTGACGTTGGCGCCGGCCTTGGCCTTGCGTGGGGCGCGGATGTGGTCGAAGCGCAGGTCCGCGGTCTTGTCGTCGGCGGCACGGATGCGGCCGTAGATCGAGCTGGGGCCGCGCAGCTGCTCGGTGTCGCCGCGGGCCGCGATCCAGGGCTCGCGCAGCGCCGGCAGGCCGGCCTGCAGGTCGATGCGCGCCGCCGGGTCGGTGTAGGGGCCGCTGGTGTCATAAACCGTGACCGGCGGGTTCGGCTCCAGGCCGTCACGGGTCTTGGTCGCCGTCAGGCTGACTTCGCGCATCGGCACGCGTACGCCCTGCGGACCCTCGACGTAGATCTTGCGGCTGGAGGGAAACGGCCGGGTAACGTCGGCGGACAGCTGCTCGGCACGGCTGTGGATGTCTTCTGCGATGGCGCTCATGGGTTCCTCGTGTTCTCGAGGCGGAGCGCGCTGCAGGACGGAATGCTCCCGTCTGCAAGCCTTCCCTCCGCCGTACGGCCAGGTTCCAAGGGTCTGTTCTCAGCCTGTCGTCACAGGCACCCCCGGCTTTGGGCGACACGATAGGACATGCGCCCGGCAGGGGCAAGGCAAGTCCTTGTCTCTTCAGGCAGAGTCTGTGGTTTCTACTGGCCCCGCGCGGCATCGCGCGGCCCGGCGCAATGGGCCGGATTTCCCAGGATTTGTTTGGCCGTGCCCCAGGCCTGCCGGCTATGCTGCGGCCTGCACGCGCCCATCCCGGCGGCGACAGTGCAAAAAACCAGGAGGAAAGATGCAGCCCGCGGATCCGGTTACCACGGTGTTCATGCCGATTGCGCTCGGCGTGATCATGTTCGGCCTCGGCCTGTCGCTGCGCGTCGCCGATTTCACCCGCGTGCTGAAGTACCCCAAGGCGGTGGTCGTGGCCCTGGTCTGCCAGGTGGTGCTGCTGCCGCTGGCTTGCGTCGGCATCGCCCACCTGTTCGGCCTGGCACCGGCGCTGGCGGTGGGCCTAATGCTGCTGGCGGCCTCGCCCGGCGGCACCTCCGCCAACCTCTACAGCCACCTCGCCCACGGCGACGTCGCGCTCAACATCACGCTCACCGCGGTCAACTCCGTGCTGGCGATCCTGACCTTGCCGATCATCGTCAACCTGTCGCTGCAGCATTTCATGGGCGAGGGGCAGACCCTGCCGCTGCAGTTCAGCAAGGTAGTCCAGGTATTTGCCATCGTGCTCGTACCGGTGGTGCTGGGCATGGCACTCAATGCGCAGCTGCCGAAGCTCGCCACCCTGCTGAGCAAGCCGGTGAAGCTGCTGTCGGTGCTGTTCCTGCTGGCCGTGATCGGCCTGGCGCTGTTCAAGTCGCGCGATGACATCGGCGGCTTCGTCGCTGCCGTCGGCCCGGCCTGCCTGGCCTTCAACCTGCTGAGCCTGGCCGTGGGCTACGGCGTGCCCCGGCTGCTGAAGATGGAGGAGCGCCAGGCCATCGCCATCGGCATGGAGATCGGCATCCACAACGGCACGCTGGCCATCGCCATCGCACTGTCGCCGCTGATGCTGAACAACCAGGAGATGGCCGTGCCGGCCGCGGTTTACGGCGTAATGATGTTCTTCACCGCCGCCGCCTTCGGCTGGTTCGTGAACCGCAAGGGACGCGTGGTGGCGAACGCCGCCTAGGCACCATCGGGTCCGGACGCCTGCCGCATTCCGTCATGCCGGCGAAAGCCGGCATGACGCGGTGGGGAGAGCAGCGCTGGAGTAATGTGAATATATGTTTAATATAATCACATTATTCAATTAAAGAAGGCGGCGCCGGGCGGCGCCGCCAAGCCCCACTCTTTGATCGTCAGAACAGCTCGCCGGCCTTGGGCAGGCCCGCCAGTTCCGCCGGTACGCCGTCGAGCAGGCCGCAGAGCGCGGCGGCGTTGAGGAAATTGTTGGCCACCGCCGCTGGGATGCCGGCGGCGCTGGCCAGCTGCGCTGGCGTCATCGGGGCCTGCAGCAGCAGGGCACTGCAGCGCAGGTCCGACTTGCGGCTGCCCACCGTGCCGAAGTCCGGCCGCCGCCGCAGGCCATAGGCCCGCTTCTCGTCCAGGCGGCGCAGCAGCCTGCCGCCCGAGGTCGCCACGCCCACCGCCCACAGCGCGGTTTCCCAGGGTTGTTGCTGCGGCGTGATGGCCTGCAGCTTGCGCAAGGCACCGTAGTCGTCGGCGCGCAGCACCTGCAGCTCCACGTCCGGCGCCAGCAGGCGCGCGATCTCGTCGCCCCCCAGCGGCAAGGGCCAGCGCAGCGCCGCCTCCGCCGGCAACAGCAGGCCGCGGCGCTCGCCGGTGAGCAGCGCCACGCCGCGCACGTTGGGGCTGCGCAGCGCCTTGTCCAGCCGCTGGCAGAGTCCGTCGCGCTGGGCTTCGATACGCGGTGCCGGCAAGACCTCGGAGGCGTGGTCCAGGCAGCGGATCAGGCGGCTGGCGCCGAAGGGATGGCGCAGGCGGCGCTCGGCTTCCGGTGTCTCGCCGTCACAGGGCAGGAACAGCCGGCGCGGGGCGGAGGGCGACTCCCGGCGCTGCAGGGCCTGCGCCAGCTGGTTGCCGGGCTCGTAGATGACCACGTCGGCCACCGCCAGCTCCTCGCCGAAATCCCAGGGTTCGCGGGTCTTGCCGCCCAGCAGGGCCAGGGTGGCGCGCAGGGAGCGCTCCGCCTGCCAGTCGACGCCCAGGCAGGCCAGCCGGCGGTGAGGGGTCGTTGCCTTGGAACCTAGGAGGGGCATATGTCAGCCTTTTACCCGTAACAGAGTAGGTAAAAGATTACATATGGCTGTGGACAAGACGGCACCGCCGCAGGACCGGCGGTACAGGACGGGGCGACGGCCGGTGGGGCCTACCCCTACTGCCAGCCCACGACCTCGTAGCCCTGGTCGGCCAGGCAGCGATTGACGTAGCTCATGTAGATCGGGCTGGGCTGGTTGCCGCGGAACAGCCCGGTCACCAGACCCGTGGCGGCTCCCGCCGCCGCGCCGGCACCGACCCCGCGGCCGACATTGCCGTAGACCGCGCCCGCGGCCGCACCGCCGACGCTGCCCACCACCGCACCGCCGGCGGTGGAGCGCGCCACGTCGTTGCCGCCGCGGCTGAGGTCGGCGGAGTCGGCCCGCTGGATGCAGGCCTGCACGGCCGCATCCTGCGCCGCCTTGCCGCGCAGTTCGGAAGTGGCATTGGGATAGATCACCGGGCGCGCGCTGGCGCAGCCGGCGAGGAACAGGACAGCAAGCAGCATCAGGGCGTGGCGTGGCATGACAGGTCTCCGCGCGACTTTGATCCCGATCCTAGCAGCAAGTTCTCCGCGCTCCGAGCATCGCGGCACTTACTGCGGCGGCTTGTATGCGGCGATGTCGCGGATCAGGTCCTCGCCGCTGAGTTGCGTCGCATTCTTGCCGCCGAGGAAGCTGGTGAGCCCGGACTTGTCGTAGTGCACCTTGATGCGGTCGCTCATCAGGCCGATGTATTCCAGGTTGGGGATCAGGCGCAGGAACATCAGGTGGCGGAACGCCGACATGGATGGCGCGTTCATCACCACCTCGTCCCAGTCCTTCAGCGACAGCTTGTGCTCGAACCACTCGTAGTAGAGCTCGTGCGACAGGAAGCGGTTGCGCATCAGCAGCGCCACCTCGTAGGCCCAGTCCTCGCGCTCGCGGATCTCGGCCTCCGACAGCTCCGTGGAGATGTGGGCCTTCAGCGCCAGCACGCCGTAGTGCACGTGGCGTGCCTCGTCCTGGATCACGTAGCGCAGCAGCTGCTTCAGCAGCGGCTCGCGGGTGAAGTTGTACATGGTGCCGAACGCGCCGAGCGCCAGGCCCTCCACCATGATCTGCATGCCGAGGAACTTCACGTCCCAGCGCGAATCGGTGAGCAGGTCGTCGAGGATCACGAACAGGTTGTCGTTGACCGCGTAGACCTTCTGCAGCTTGGTGTCGAGATAGCGCAGGAACACCTCCAGGTGGCGGCCCTCGTCCATCACCTGCGTGGCACCGTAAAGCTTGCCGTCGAGCCACTGCACCGACTCGGTCACCTGCGCCGCGGCATAGAGCGCACCCTGCTCGCCATGCATGAACTGCGACAGCGTCCACGATGCCATGTCGGCGGCAAAGCGCAGCTTCTCCTTCTGGTTGAGCCGGATACCCTTGGCCGCCAGGCCCTCGAAGGGCGGATAGTCCAGCGGCATCACCGCCTTGTCCGGGTCTTCAGGGTCCACGCTGGTGCTCCAGTCCAGGTCGCGGTCGCCGTTCCACTGGTTGGCCACCGCGCGGCGGTAGAGCTCGTACATCTCCGGGAAGTCGCCCTTGTAGGTCAGGTCGAAATGCGCGGCGTGGCCGGACACCATCGGCACCGCGTCGCCGTGCCGCGCCCTGCCCAGCACCAGGCCGCGCACCGCCGAGGGCGCCATCGACGCCGCCACCTTGAGATTGCCCACCGAGGCCAGCACACCGAGATTGTCGAAGGTGCTGTAGATCTGGTTCTGCGCCTTCAGCGGCAGGCCGTTGAGCATGCGGTCGAGCATCATGGCGAATCTCTCTTGAAGTTATGCAGCAACGGACAGCGGTCCGGTGGCACAGGCCGAACAGGCCAGGGTAAAACCTGCCGCGCGTTCCTCCGGCGACAGGCAATTGGGTTCACTGAGGGCCACCTCGCCCTCCAGCACCTGGAGCTTGCAGTGCGCGCAGCCGCCGACCATGCAACTGAACGGCAGCGACAAGCCCTCGCGCAGGCCGGCTTCCAGGATGCTCTCGCCCGGCCGCTGCGTGACCACGCGACCCGACTGCTTGAACAGGATCTCCTGCGGCTCGCTGGGCCGTGCCTGCGCCTTGGGCGCCGCCAGGAAGCGCTCCTGGCGAATGCGCGCCGCCGGCACGCCGGCCGCATGCAGGGCGTCGGCCGCCAACTGCATCAGGCCCTCGGGGCCGCAGAGGTAGAAGGTCGTCGCCGGATCGGCACCGAGCAGGCCACGGATGCGCTGGCTGTCGAGCCGGCCGCGCTGACCCTGCCAGCCGTCCTGCGGCTGCGACAGCACGTGCACCACGTCCAGCGACAGATGCCGCCGCGCCAGCTCACGCAGGCGCTGGTCGAAGACGATGTCGGCCTCGCGGCGGCTGGCATAGACCAGGCGGATGTCGCGCTGCGGATCCCGCTCCAGCGCGGTCTCGATCAGGCTGATCACCGGTGTGATGCCACTGCCGCCGGCGAGGAAGCGCAGCGGCCCCTTGCCTTCGTCCAGCAGGAAATCGCCGGTGGGGCCGATCAGCCGGTAGCGGCTGCCAACCTGCAGCGCGTCATGCACGTGCGAGGACACCCAGCCGCCGGGAATCAGCTTGATCGTGCAGGCCAGGCCGCCGCCCTCGGGCACGCTCAGCGAATAGGCGCGGCGCACCACCTGTCCGTCGATCTCGAAGCAATGGGTGAAGTACTGCCCGGCGCGAAAGGCCGGCAGTATGCCGTCCTCCGGCTCCAGCACCAGGGTGACGGCATCGGCGGTCTCGCGCCGCAGCGCCGCCACGCGCACCGGCCGCGGCGCATGTCCCGGCTGCGGGTTGCCCCAGCGCTTCGAAGGTCCTGTCTCACGCGGGATCAGGATCCGGCGCGGCCTGCCGAGTGCGAACATCGTTCACCCCGAGTCTGTTGGTGCTCCTCGGGACCCAGCTTGCGAGCGATGCTGCAGGTTGTCAAACACTCGGTTAATTAGATTACCGCAGGGGTGAATCCTGCGTTATCCCTTACCCGTTCACACCGAGTAGCGACGCAAAGCGGCGCATATCGAGGTGCGCGCTGCACCTGCTTCCATGCACCGCCTCGCGACACTCAGCAAGATCGGTCAGCCACCACTCGAAGAAGCATCGGCGCGCCCCGCCCTCACCGCATTCACGTAATCCGCCCGCAATGTCTTCAGCGGATGCGAGGCCGTGACATGCCCCATGAAGGGCGGATGGATGTTGTAGCCCAGCAGGCCCTGCAGCCGCGGCGACATCGCCGCCGCGCGCTCCGGCGGCACGCCCAGGAAATAATTCTCCTGGGTGCGTGCCCAGGGTTCGCAATACTGGTTGGAGAAGGCCAGGCGCGGCGCCGTGCTGCGATTGGCGCCGCCGCGGTGCAGCAGCGTACCCAGGAACACCACGCAGGCGCCGGCCGGCATCTGCACCACACGCAGCTGCCGCTCCAGCGCCGGGCTGGCGGCTGCATCGGCGTCGAAGCCGTCATAGCTGCCGGCGATGGTGGCATCGCTCCACTCGTGGCTACCGGGGATGATCTCCGTGCCGCCGTTCTCCGCGGTGAAGGCATCCACCGCCACGATCGTGCTGATGCTGATCGCCGGGCGCGGGCGCGGGACGGGGTAGAAGCTGTCGTCGCTGTGGATCGGCTGCGGCGTCTCGCCGGGGTGGATGCAGATCGCCTGGCTGGCGGTGAGCAGGAAACCGGGCATCAGGAAACGCTCCAGCAACGCCAGGATGCGCGCGTCCTCGGTGATGCGTTCGAACACCGCGCCGCGCGCCACCAGGGTATAGACGCGCTCGGTGCGGAAGCCCTCGAAATTGTTGCGCCCCTGGTGGCTGCCAAGGAAGGGCGCCAGCCCTGCACGCACCGCGCGCAGGGTGGCGGCGTCGAGGAAGTCGGGGATGATGCTGTAGCCGTTGCGCCGCAGCGCCTGTTCGTGTGCGTCGACGTCGAAGCTCATCGCCCCTCTCCCTATCCCCGGTGATGGAAGTACAGCGCCGCGTAGATGCGCGGCTCCACCTGCAGGCCCTCGGCGCGCTTGCGCGCCAGCCAGTCATGCACCTGGGCCAGTGGCACGCGGTGCACGGTGATGTCCTCGCCCGCCACGCCGCCGCCGGCGTGCACGCGGGTCAGGCCGGTGACCTGCACCAGGTGCAGTTGCTCCGAGGCCAGCCCCGCTGCCACCGGACCACTGATCAGGGTCCGCGCGACGCTGCCGCGATAACCGGTTTCTTCTTCCAGCTCGCGCAGCGCCGAGGCCTCCACGGCCTCGCCCTTGAATCCCTCGTCGTCGCCGATCATGCCGG
Source organism: Pseudomonadota bacterium (assembly GCA_052035235.1). Classification (GTDB taxonomy): domain Bacteria; phylum Pseudomonadota; class Gammaproteobacteria; order Nevskiales; family Nevskiaceae; genus Solimonas_A. The sequence continues at coordinate 81,186 of JBPOHT010000045.1, forward strand.
CCGGCAGCTCGATGGTGCGGGCCTGCAGCGGGTAACGGTACTGCTCCACCAGCAGCAATTCGTCTTCCGGTGTCACGGCCAGGATGAAGGCGGCGCCGGTGGAGTTGGTGCGGGTGACGTATTCCCAGTGCCGGTCCTTCACCAGGCGCAGGAACTTGCCCTCATGCAGGGTCTCAGGCTTGGTATCGCTCATGCCGTCGCTTCCCATGCCTCGATCGAGTGCTCCGCACGCGGCCCCTGTGCCAGAGCGCGCGCCAGCCAGCGTAGCGCCGGCTCCATCTCGGCCGCCCAGCCATAGGGCGGATTCAGCACGCAGAGCCCGCAGGCGCGCATCTGCCCTTCGGCCTCAGCGCCGTTGTGTAACTGCAGGTCCACGCCCGAGCGCGGATGCTCGCGCATCAGGCGACGGCGGAAACGATCCGCCTCGTGGCGATTCTTCACCGGGTACCAGACGGCGTAGACGCCGCCGGCCCAGCGCGCGCTGGCCTTCTTCAGGTAGGCGCTGACCGCGTCGAACTCATCCGGCCGCTCGAACGGCGGATCGATCAGCACCAGTCCGCGCTTCTCGGGCGGCGGCAGCAGGGCATGGCTTTCATAGCCATCGCGCTGGTGGAGTTGCATGCGAGGCTCCGAGCCCGCGTTCAGGCGCAATTGCTCGAACACCGCCGGCACCTTCTCGCAGGCGGTCACCCGGTCCTGCTCGCGCGCACAGGCCAGGCCCAGCAGCGGCGAGCCGGGATAACCCCCGCCGAAGCCGCGCACCCGGTCCAGGTAGTCGCGCACCGGGGCTGGCGGCGCCGCGGAGTCGCCGAGCCGGCCGATGCCATCCCGGTACTCGCCGGTGCGTTCCGCCGCCTCGTCAGCCAGGTCGTAGAGGCCGCTGCCGGCATGGGTGTCGAGCAGGCGCCAGGGCTTGTCCTTGCGGCTCAGCGCGCGCAGCAGGCCGCAGAGCAGGACGTGCTTGAAGACGTCGGCGAAGTTGCCGGCGTGGTAACGGTGTTGGTAATGCATGCCAACAGTTTACGTGCCCGGAGGCCTTGCTGCCTTGTCTACTCCTGGCCCAGGTAGTGCAGGATCTCCGCCCGTGCCGGCTGCTGCGCCAGCCACTCCCGGATGCGGCTGGCCTCGGCATGGACCTCGTCTCCCAGCAACTGCCGGAAGCGCTGCGACTGCGCCTCGCTCTGCTGCTGCAGGCGCAAGCGGCGCTGCCAGGCGTCGGTGGTCACCGAGGTGATGTCCAGATGCAGGCCACGAGCCTTGAGCCAGTCCCACTCCCCCGGGTCCAGCCAGACCTCCTCGCAGCCGAAGCAGTAGTCCAGGCCGTGGCTCGCGTCGGCCAGGACCCGGCACTTGACCATGACGCGGCTGCACTTGGGACAGGCCAGGGCACGGCGAGTGTCTGCGACGGCCTGGTCGAAGGGCTCCTGCGGCTCGGCCCGCGGCTGCTTGCGGCGCGGTGCCATCCAGTCGACATAGGGCGAAAGCGACAACAGCATCCCGCGACAAGCAGTGCAGACGTAACCGGGCAAGCCCTCGTCGATCTTCGCGGGCCTCAGGTAGCCCTTGCCACAGGCGCTGCATTTCATGCGTGTCCTCCTCCTGCCAGAACGAAAAAGGCCGCGGTCTTCCGGGAAGCCGCGGCCTCTTGCTACAACCGCTTCAGGACGGCTTGCCGCTGCGCGGCTCCTGCGTGACGTCGCCGAGCATACCGCTGAGGTCGTTCATGTCGTTCAGGCCCACTTCCTTGAGCAGCGCATCCACCAACGGCCGCTGCGCACGGTAGCGCAGGGCATGGTCGACCACGGAACGCGCCAGGTTGCCACCTTCGGCGCCCGCACCCGGGGCTCCGCCTCCATCGCCCGCACCACCGCCGCCGATGCCACCCAGGCCGCGCACGTCGATGATCTTGATGCCGTCGATGTTCTCCATCGGCTTGACCGCCTCACGCAGGATCATCGGCAGCGCGCGGATCAGCTCGTTGCGGATCTCCAGGCGGATCTGCTCCTCGGACAGGGCGTTGCGCGCCTCGTTGATCGCACGCTTGCCCTCGGCCTCCACGCGGTAGCGCTCGGCGTCGGCGGTGGCGCGGATGCGCACCGACTCGGCTTCACCGGTAGCAGCGACGCGCACGGCCTCGGCGCGGTCCTCGGCCGCCTTCTTCTCGGCCTCGGCAGACACCACCACGCCGATGGCCTCCTGCTCCGCCTGCTCGCGGGCCTGCACCAGGCGCACCGACTTGGCACGCTCGGCGGTGGCGGTCTCGCGCACGGTCTTGACCTCTTCTTCCGCGGACACGGCCTTGGCAAAGGCGGCGTCGGCCTGCGCCTTGGCGGCGGATTCCTCTTCCGACTTCTTGGAGATCGCGATCTGCCGTTCCTGCTGCGCAATACGCACGGCGCGGTCGCGCTCGATGTCGCGCTGCTCGACGCTGCGGCGCTTCTCGATCTCGGACTCGGCGATGGCGCGGTCGGATTCGATCTTGGCCTGCTCGGCCTCGCGGCGGCGCTCGGCTTCCTGGCGCGCGATCTCGGAGGTGGCCTCGGCGGTGCGCACCTTGACCTCCTGGTCCTGCATCAGGCGCGCGTATTCCTGGTCGCGCGCGATGGTCAGCGACAGCTTCTCGGTCTCCAGGTTCTTCTGCTCGATCTGGATCTTGGTGTCGCGCTCGATGTCGTTGCGCTCCTTCTTGCGGCGCTCGATCTCCTGCGTCAGCTTGGTCAGGCCCTGCGCGTCGAAGGCGTTCTGCGGATTGAAGAACTCCGCCGCGGTCTGGTCCAGGCCGGTCAACGACACCGACTCCAGCTCCAGGCCGTTCTTGTGCAGGTCCTCGCTGACCGCCACCTGTACCTTCTGCGCGAAGTCGGCACGGTTCTCGTGCAGCTCCTCCATGCTCATGCCGGCCGCCACCGCGCGCAGCGCGTCGACGAACTTGCCTTCCACCAGCTCCTTGAGGGCGGTGGGTTCCATGGTGCGGCGGCCCAGCGTCTGCGCGGCAGTGGAGATCGCCGAGGCATCGGGCTTCACGCGCACGTAGAACTCCGCCTGCACGTCCACGCGCATGCGATCACGCGTGATCAGCGCGGCTTCCTTCTCGCGGCGCACTTCCAGGCGCAGCGTGTTCATGTTGACCGGGATGGTCTCGTGCAACACCGGCAGCACCAGCGCGCCGCCATCACGCACCACTTTCTCTCCGCCCAGGCCGGTACGCACGAAGGCGATTTCCTTGCTGGCACGGTAGTACAGGCGGGCGAAGATCAGGCCCAGCGCGAAGATCGCCACCAGGATGATTCCTGCGGGCACCAGGACCGACATCAGGATGCTGCCATCGAAGCTCATCTCTATCCCCTGCAATTTGATGACTGACTCAACGATCCACCAGCGCCGCGTTCGGGTTGCGGATCACCGCGAACCGCGCGCCACCGATCTGCTTCACCACCAGCACCACTTCTCCATCCGGCAGCACCTCGTCGGCATCGTCCGGCTCCACCATCAGGTAGTGCGTCGTACCGAACTGGTCCACCAGCCGCGCCTGCGCCGGCAAGCCGCGCCGAGCCGCGCCACCCGCGATCACCGCGGTGCGGCCGATGAAGCTTTCCGGCGAGACTGCACTGGTCTCGTCACGCGGCATGATGCGGGCCAGGCCACCGTTGACGGCGCGCACCAGCGGCAGGCTCAGGAACAACGCCGCCGGCGCCGCCAGCACCGCCGGCGCGGCGAAGCCCAGCGTGCTGCGCAACACCCCCTGCCCGACCATGCCGATCACGCCGAACACGGTCAGCAGCACGATCAGCACCATCAGCACCGGCACGTGGCCCACGTAGAGCCAGGACAGGAAACGGCCGAACACGCCCTGGGCTTCGGCATGCGTCGCCTCCATGCCGCTGTGCGCGCCATCTGCCGCACCGAGCCCGGAGTGGCTGACGACGAACTCGTCGACCATGTCGTTGACCGAGAAGCCGGTGAACAGCGCCACCATCTCGACCGCCGTCAGCCCGAACATGATCAGGATGGCGACCGCGAACGGACCATTGCCGACCGCCGTGAACCACTCCATCAGCGGTCCGCCTTGGCCTTCAGCTGCGCCAGGCGCTCCTGCACGCGGTTCTGCCGCGCCAGGTCCTCCAGTTCGGCCAGCCGGGCGGCGGTCTGGTTGGACGTGCCGGAGGTGCCCTTGAGCCCGGTCTGGCGCTCATAGATGCGGTCGAAAGCCCCGGTGGCGCGCTCCGCGCGGTCGTCCACCGACTCGCCCTTACGCCCGGTGGGCGTGCCGGTCGGCGAGGCCTTGGCGGCCTGCGAGCGGCGGAAGCTGGACAGCTCTTCCTGCATCTCGCGCTTCTTGGCCTGCAGCGCGGTGACAAAGCCTTCGAGCTTGGTCTTCTCGTCACCCAGTTCGGCAATGCGCCCCTGCAGGATCGGCAGCTGCGCCTCGATATCGATCTGGCGCTCCACCGCGGCGGTGGCCAGGTCCTCGCGGCCCTTGTCCAGCGCCAGGGCGGCCTGCTCGGCCAGCTCCTCGTGGCGGCGGTTCTCCTCCGCCAAGCGCTTGGTGGCCAGGTGGCGCTGCGCCTCGACCGTGCCCAGGTCGGCGCGCACGTCGGCGACGGCGCCGTCGATCTCGCGGATCGCCTGCTCCATCACCGCTTCCGGCGCGGCGTCCTCCACCGCGTCGAGCAGGGAGTGAAAGCTGCCGGCGATGATGCGCGACACGCGGCTGGCAAGAGTTTCCTTCATGGACCTAAGCCTCCTTCTTGGCTTGAACTGTACCGAGGATGCGCAACGCAGACTGTGCGCGTTCCGACAAAATCCGACCGTCATAGCAGCCGGGAAATCCCGAGACCGCCTGTTGCAGCAGCGAATCCGCCAGGGTCAGCAGGCGCTCACCCACCTGGCGCTCCAGGCGCCGCAGCTGCGCCGCCGGATCCGGCCCGGCGGCTTCGGCCGCCAGCAGCAGGGCCAGCAGGTCCGGCGTCCACTCCAGCGCGCGGTGCAGCAGCTCCGAGCGCAGGTCCTGCCGCACCTCGGCGTCACGCAGGCGCCGCTCGCTCTGGGCCAGCAGGCGCTTGGCGAAGTCGTAGGCAGCGGCGGGGTCCGCCAGGCCCTCGCGCTGGCGGCGGGCATCGGCCAGCAGCGCGCGGATCTTCTCGCTCAGGTTGGTCGCCCCGGCCACGTCCAGCCCCGCCAGGTATGACAGGTCTTCCTCGTCCAGCCGCAGCGTGATGGTCTGTTTGGCCACAGCACACTCGCATTCCAAATGTATTCTTAACGTATTACATACAGAATACGAATGCAACTCCGCCCACTCCCAAACCATGAACCGATCGTCGGCCGCGCGCAAGAAAAAACCGCGACACCCGGGAGGGTGCCGCGGCGGGAAATCCGGCGCCCCGAAGGGGGGAGAGCGCCGGGATCAGGGGACTGGGAATTAGAAACCGTACTTGGCGGCCACCTGCAGGCGGTCGAGGCTGCCGTCGGCACCGCTCTCCACCTCGCGCTCGGCGTGGCGGTATTCCACGCCCACGGTCAGCTTCGGCACCGGCGAATACAGCAGGTTGAGGCTGGCGCTGTTGACGCTCTTGGTGACGGTGTCGCCGGTCAGGGCCACGTCGTGGTCGGCACGCAGCATCGACACGGTGGCGGTGCTGCGCCACTTGTCGCTCCACATGTGGCGGTAGGCAATGAAGGCGGCATAGGCCGAGAAGGCCTCAAGATCACCGGAGGCGTCCACCGCGGCATCGTTGACGGTGTTGATGGCGATGTAGCGGCCGATGCCGTCACCGCCGCTGACGGTGAAGCGGATGTCGTCGCGGCCCAGCGGGATCTTGCCGGCGAAGCTCAGGCCGTAGCCGACATCACTGCCGGCCCCGTCCTGCTTGAGCTGCCGCACCACGCTGGCCACCGAGAACTGCGCACCGCCAGCCTCGAAGCGATAGCGCGCCGAGGCATCGGGCATGGTGTTCTGGTCGGTGGTGACCTGGGCACCGGCGGCGCTGGTCACGGTGGTCTCCGGGTTCTCGATCGACACGTCGAGGCCGCCGACGGTGTAGCGAACCAGCGGCTGCCGCACGAAGGGCGTGCCGTCGGTGGGGAAAGCGACGAAGTCCAGCGTCTCGGGCAGCGCCACCAGGTTCTGGAAGGTGGACCAGTCCTGGCCGATCAGCCAGTTGTCGACCGTGATGTAGGCACGGCGCAGGCCGACGTTGTAGGCATTGGTGACGCGCTCGTTGCCGGCGCCCGGATTCACGATGAAGTCCATCTCGATGTACGACCCGAGCTTGTAGCCCTCCACGGTCGTATCGGTCTTCAGGAACAGCCGCGTTTCCTTGGCATGCATGTCGAAGTAGGAGCTGCTGCCGCCGGCCGCACCGGACACCGGGATCGCGCCAGGCGCGTAGAAGTCGCGCGCCGAGCCCTGCGCCACGCTGCCCTCGCTGAAGCGCGAGTACATCGTGTCGAACTTGATGTAGCCGCCCAGCGTCAGGTTGGTGTCGCCCAACTTGAAGTCGGCCGCCTGGGCCATGGGGGACATCGCTGCGGCGGCCAGCGCCGCCATTACCGTCTTGTTCATCTCCTCTCTCCTTTGCACTGGGATGGCTCTTTTGTTTCGTCAGGCACGGGGCCTGCGTCGATATGGAGGGGGCAACGGCCATGCCATGGCCCCGGAGCAGGAGAAATTCCTTCTCCTACAGGTACTTGATGAGAAACACTCGTGTCGCAGTCCAGCCACGGGATGTCACCGAAGGTGACGTTGGCGTTACCGTAGGTAACAAATGGGTCGATACTGGCCTCAAGGAGAACGGCATGCGCAAAGGCGAAGACGGACAGGGCGGCGGCGATCACGCCCTCGTGCTGTTCCTGCTGGCGGCGGGCGCCCTGCTGTCGCCGGCACTGCATCTGTGGGTGGCGCCGGGCATGCCCTGGTGGACGCTGTATGCGGTCTGGGGCGCGATCATCGCGTTGGCCGCGCTGGCGCAGCGCCGCGCATGAGCCCGGAGCTCTGGCAGCTGTTCCTGGCCGCGCTGGTCTATCTCGGCGCCCTGTTCCTGGTGGCCTATGCCGCGGAGAACGGCTGGATCCCCGCCCGCGTCGCACGCCACCCGCTGACCTACACGCTGTCACTGGGCGTCTATGCCACCACCTGGAGCTTCTACGGCAGCGTCGGCTTCGCGCAGAACCAGGGCTACCTGTTCCTGACGATCTACGTCGGCGTGACGCTGGCCTTCCTGCTGGCGCCGGTACTGCTGCAGCCGCTGCTGCGCCTGGTGCGCGACTACCAGCTGACCTCGCTGGCCGATCTCTTCGCCTTCCGCTATCCCAGCCGCTGGACCGGCACGCTGGTGACGCTGTTCATGCTGGTGGGCATCCTTCCGTACATCTCGCTGCAGATCCAGGCCGTGGTGACCTCGGCGCAGGTGCTGACACAGGAGGTGCCGCCGGGCGTGCTGGCGCTGGTGTTCTGCGTCACCGTCACGCTGTTCGCGGTGCTGTTCGGCGCACGCCAGGTGACGCCGCGCGAGAAGCACGAGGGCCTGGTGGTGGCCATCGCCTTCGAGTCGCTGATCAAGCTGGTGGCGCTGCTGGCCGCGGCGGCCTTTGCGCTGTTCGGCGTGTTCGGCGGGCCGGCGGGGCTGGACGAATGGCTGCGCGCCAACCCGCAGGCGGTGGAGCAGCTGCATGCGCCGCTGCGCGAAGGCGCCTGGAGCACATTGCTGCTGCTGGCCTTCTCCGCGGCCTTCCTGCTGCCGCGCCAGTTCCACATGATCTTCACCGAGAACATCGAACCCTCGGCGCTGCGCACCGCCAGCTGGGCCTTCCCGCTGTTCCTGCTGATGCTGAACCTGGCGATCCCGGTGGTGTTGTGGTCCGGCCAGAAGCTGGGCATGGACGGCGGGGCGGATTACTACGGCCTGCGCCTGGGCCTGCAGGAGCCCAGCGGCTGGCTGACCTACCTGACCTTCATCGGCGGTATCTCCGCCGCCAGCGCCATGATCATCGTCGAGAGCCTGGCGCTGGCGGCGATGTGCCTCAACCACCTGGTGCTGCCGCTGTGGCTGCGCGGTCGCCGCCCGCGCTCCGGCACCGATTTCTACGGCCACCTGCTGTGGGGCCGGCGCCTGCTGATCGCAGCCGTGATCTTCACCGGCTACGGCGCGTATCTGGCCGTGGGCGACAGCCGCGGCCTGGTGCAGCTGGGCCTGATCTCCTTCGTCGCGGTCACGCAGTTCCTGCCGGGCGTGCTGGCATTGCTGGCCTGGCCGCGCGCCACGCGCGCCGGCTTCATCGCCGGCACCAGCGCCGGCATGACGATCTGGTTCCTGGTGCTGGTGCTGCCACTGATCAGCGGCCAGCCCACACCGCTGGCAACCTGGCCGCTACACGACGGCAACATCTGGACCTTCGTCACTTTCTGGTCGCTGGCTTCCAACCTGCTGCTGTTCATCGGCGTCTCGCTGCTGACGCGCCCCACGCCCAAGGAGCAGGCCGCCGACCGCGCCTGCCGTCTCGACGCGGTGCTGCTGCTCAGCCCGCAGCCACGTGCCGCCGGGGTCGCCGCACTGCGCGAGCGCGTCGCCGGCGCGCTGGGGCCGGATACCGCGGCGGCGGAGATCGAGCGTGCGCTGGGCGATCTCAAGCTCGGCGCCGACGAGCGCCGCCCGCGCCAGCTGCATTTCCTGCAGGAGCGGCTGCAGCGCAACCTCTCCGGCCTGGTCGGGCCGCAGCTGGCGCGCGAACTGCTCGGCGTGACGCCGGCTTCCGGCAGTGCCGGCCCGCTGGTGGAGGAGGAACTGGAGCATTCGCAGAACCGCCTGCGCGGTCTCGCAGCGGAGCTCAACCAGCTGCGCCGCTTCCACCGGCAAATCCTGCAGGACCTGCCGGTGGGTGTCTGCTCGCTGGGACTGAACCTGGAAGTGACGATCTGGAACGAGCGCATGGCCGAACTCTCCGGCCTGCCGGCCGACGCCGTGCTCGGTAGTCGCGTGGACCAGATCCCCGCTCCCTGGAACCGGCTGTTCAGCGACTTCCTGGAGAGCGCACAGCAGCACCGCTACAAGCTGCAGCTCGACCTGGGCGGCCGGCGGCGCTGGCTCAACCTGCACAAGGAAGACATCGGTGCCGGCGAGGACGACGCCGCGGCCGGCCTGGTGCTGCTGGTGGAAGATCTCACCGAGCAGCAGCAGCTGGAGGCGGAGCTGGCGCACAGTGCACGCCTGGCCTCCATCGGCACGCTGGCCTCTGGGGTGGCGCACGAGATCGGCAACCCGCTCACCGGCATCACCTGCGTGGCGCAGAACCTGCGCGACGAGGATGACGTCGCCGAGCGCCAGTACGGCATCGAGGAAATCCTCAAGCAATCGCGCCGCATCAGCGACATCGTGCAGTCGCTGCTGAGCTTCGCGCGGCCGGCGATGCAGGACGCGCGCACGCTGGTGCGACTGGACCTGGCAGCACTGGTAGTGGAGGCGATCCGCCTGGTGCGGCTCTCGCCCACCGCGCGCGACATCGTCTTCGACAGCCGCCTGGCGCCGGAACTGTGGATCGAGGGCGATCCGGCACGCCTGACCCAGGTGCTGCTGAACCTGCTGGGTAACGCCGCCGATGCCTCGCCGCCCGGCGGCCGCATCGAGATCCGCGCGGCGCGCGGCGCCGGCTCGGTCACGCTGGACGTGCAGGACTGGGGCAGCGGCATCCCCGAGGCCCTGCGCGAACGCGTGTTCGAGCCCTTTTTCACCACCAAGGATCCCGGCCGCGGCACCGGCCTGGGCCTGCCCCTGGCCTACCGCATCGTCAGCGACCACGGCGGCAGCATCGCCGTGGACAGCCGCGAAAGCCTGGGCACCACCTTCACGGTGCGGCTGCCCGCCGCCCCCGATTCCATGGCCACGGTACTGACATGAGCACACTCCGGCATCGCCTGCTGATCATCGAGGATGAGGAAGTCATCCGCCGCCAGCTGGCACGCCTGCTGGCCAAGCACGGCTACGACACCGCCGAGGCCGGCAGCGTCGCGGAGGCCGAGGCCCTGGGCCTGCAGGATTTCGAGCTGATCATCGCCGACGTGCGCCTGCCGGGCGTGCTCGGCACCGAGGTGATCGAACGCGCGCGGCCGGTGCCGGTGCTGATCATGACCAGCTTCGCCAGCATCCGCTCCGCGGTGGAATGCATGCAGAAGGGCGCCGCCGACTACATCGCCAAGCCCTTCGACCACGACGAGATGCTGCTGACCATCGCGCGCCTGCTGCAGGGCGGCTTGCAGTCACGCCAGAACGCCGCACTGAAGAAGGATGTCGCGCGCGACTTCCCGGTCTCCGGCATGGTCGGCGACTGCGCCGCGATGCGCGCCGTATCCGACCGCATCCAGCGCGTCGCCGGCGCCGACATCACCGTGATGATCCGTGGCGAATCCGGCACCGGCAAGGAACTGGCGGCGCGCGCCATCCACGAGCGCAGCGCCCGCGCCGCCGGGCCCTTCATCGCGGTGAACTGCGCCGCCATTCCCGACAGCCTGATCGAGGCCGAACTGTTCGGCCACGAGAAGGGCGCCTTCACCGGCGCCACGCAACGCAAGCAGGGCCTGGTGGAAGCCGCGCACGGCGGCACGCTGTTCATGGACGAGGTCGGCGAACTGGCACCGGCGGTGCAGGCCCGGCTGCTGCGCGTGCTGCAGGAAGGCGAGGTGCGCATGGTGGGTTCCACCGCGTCCAAGCGGGTCGACGTGCGCGTGCTCGCCGCCACCCACCGTGATCTCGAACAAATGGTGCAGGAACGCACGTTCCGCGAGGATCTCTACTACCGCCTCAAGGTCATGGACCTGACCCTGCCGCCGTTGCGCGAGCGCGGCGACGACGTCGAACGGCTGGCGCGTCACCTGCTGGAACGCGCGGCGCAGAAGCTCAACCGCGGTGGCATCCGCCTGTCGCAGCGCGCGCTGGCAGCGATCCGCGCGCACCACTGGCCCGGCAACGTGCGCGAACTGGGCAATGCCGTGGAGCGCGCCGTGATCCTCTGCGACGGCCCCACCATCGAGCCCGAGCACCTGGCGATCCCGGTCGGCGCGACTCCACCACCCGCGGCGACTGTTGCCGGCCAGACCAGCCTGGAAGACTACTTCCGCCAGTTCGTGCTGCAGAACCAGGACCGCATGAACGAATCCGACCTGGCCAAGGCCCTGGGCATCAGCCGCAAGACCCTGTGGGAGCGGCGCAGCCGCATGAACCTGCCGCGCCGGCGCGAACCCTGAGCCTGCCGGCAACTCTGGACCTCCTGGCGGGCTCGCACTACCGCAAGCCCGGCACGCGCCCTGCATCCGCACCTGCGGCGGCGGCAGAATCTCGGCATCACCCCCCACCGGGATCGCCCTTGCCGACTCCGCTGCATCGCTATGCCGGCCTGCTGCTGGCCATCGCCACCCTTTCCACCGCCGCGGCTACGCCCGACCGTGGACGCTGGGAATGCCGCACGCGTGATGCCGGCGGCGATTGCCTGGGCCTGTCCACCTACACCCAGCCCGACGGCACGCGCCTGTCCGGCCTGCGCAGCAACCTGGGCGGCAAGCCGGGCTGGCACGGCCTGCTGGTGCGCTATCACCCCAATGGCCTGCGCAGCGAGTGCATGGCCGATGCCGACGGCCATTGCCAGGTCCCGCCCCCGACGGCAGCGCGCGAGGCCGGCAAGCCGGCGACACGCGCCATCACGGCCACCTCCAAGGGCAGCAACCAACCCAAGGCCGCATCCGGCGACCGCCTGCAGTGCGAGCGCGACGCCCGCGGCCAATGCAACGGCACCGCGACGCTATGGTTCCCCAGCGGTGGGCGCATCCAGGGCCGCCTCGTGCCGGGGCCCAAGGGCGCCGTCTGGCAGGGTCGGCTGGTCCACCATTACCCCGGCGGCGACCGCGAGGAATGCGATCGGGCACCCACCGGCGCCTGCGAGGGCGAGACCACCTACACTTATGCCGACGGCACGCGCCTGCAAGGTCGCAAGCAACTTCAGGGCGAGCAGTCGCAGTGGACCGGCGAAGTCGTGCAGGTCTTCGCCAGCGGCAAGCGCATGCGCTGCGACGCCGGCCGCGATCAGCTTTGCGAAGAGGACACCCAGATCCCGATCGACGCGCGCGGGCGGCCACTGGGACGCATTCCACGGTAGCGGCGGCGCCAAATGGGGCAGAATGGCAGGACACAGCGCGAACCGGCCCCGCCACCAGCGGCAACCGGTCCACATCGACCCGGAGAACCATGAAAGCGATCCTCAAGCTCAGCCTCGTCGCCGCCTGCCTGCTCGGCACCGCCTGCAGCAGCACCGGCGGCAACAACGCCGGCAACAACGTGAAGCAGGCCACCAACCTCAGCATCTCGCCGGGTACGGCCGCCAATTTCTTCTTCTGCTTCCCCGGCAACCCGCAGTGGCAATACGTGGGCTCGGCCGATCCCAAGGCGACACGCAAGGCCACCACGCCCAGCGGCGCGCCACTGGGCCCGACACTGGACTTCAACGTGACCACCGCCAGCGTGGTCTACCTGCGCATGGACCTGGGCGACGTGCTCGGCGAGCCCGAGGCGGCCACCGCCACCGGCCACCGGCATGCGGTCGCCGTGCGCTTCACGGCGGGGCGCCAGTACAAGCTCGACTGGCAGGTCAGCGCCGACCTCAACACCACCAAGGGCAGGCTATTGGACCTGGGCAACCAGATCGTCACGGAAGCGGTGCCGATCACGCGCAACATCTGCCGCTGATCGCCCCCAACGAAAAAGGGGCCTGCGGATGCAGGCCCCTTTTTTGTTGCATTGACCCGTCCTGCTCAGGGTTGACACCTTTTCGAAGCCGAGGAGGAGAGTCAAATGGAATCAAGGGTTAAGAGGACGCAGCGCGATTACACGATGGCCTTTAAGTTGGCGGTTGTGGATCAGGTTGAGCGAGGCGAGTTGGGGTGTAGGCAAGCTCAGGAGCGCTACGG
>JBPOHT010000008.1:0-64488 GCA_052035235.1 Pseudomonadota bacterium
GTTCTGCCCGTGTGCGGGGTTGGGGGGTTTCGCGGCTCGTGGCGCGGGCCACGCGTTACGCCCTCCCGCGGCACTCGGGGTGAACGGGTCGGTGGATCACCCCCCCAGAACGAAAAAGCCCCGCTTCCGGCGGGGCTTTTTCGTTGCACAGCAGAAACTTACTCGCCCTCTTCCGCCGGCGCACCTGCAACCGACTGGATGTAGTTCTGGATGCCCATGCGCTCGATCAGGCCCAGTTGCTCCTCGATGAAGTCGATGTGGTGCTCCTCGCTGTCGAGGATGTCCTCGAACAGCTCGCGGCTGTTGTAGTCGCGGACCTGCTCGCAGTAGGCGATGGCGTCCTTGAGCAGGGGCACGGCCTCCAGTTCCAGGCGCAGGTCGCACTCCAGCAGTTCCTTCACATCCTCGCCGATGTAGAGCTTGCCCAGGTCCTGCAGGTTGGGCAGGCCGTCGAGGAACAGGACGCGCTTGATCAGACGGTCGGCGTGCTTCATCTCGTCGATCGACTCGTGATACTCGACCTTCTCCAGCTTCTTCATGCCCCAGTTGCCCAGCATGCGGGCGTGGAGGAAGTACTGGTTGATGGCCGTCAGCTCATTGCGCAGGGCCTGGTTGAGGAAATCGATAACCTTGGGATCACCGCGCATGGCGCGCTCCTGGGTAAGGGGGCTAGGGCGCGCAGTGTAGCGCCCGACCCCATCCGGCGTCCAGTTCAAGTGCCTGTTTTTATTCGATTTTCAAACGATTTTGCATGCGATTCGCATGCGCGTTCAGCTCTAGGCGCTGCGGGCGACCGGCTGGTTGGCAGCCACGGGCATCATCAGCGCCGGGGCCGGCAGCGCGGCCAGGGCCTCGCCCAGCACTTCGCGGGCGGCGGGGACGCACTTGCCGCAGCAGGTGCCCAGGCTCAGCTCGCGGGTCAGATCGCGCAGGCTCACGACTTCACCAGTCGCTACGGCGCGACGGATGTGGCGGTCGGAAACTGCTTTGCAGACGCAAACGATCATGAGTCGCATTGCATACGAAACGATAATGATTGTCAATAAACTTCCCGATTGCAGGCCGACCGGCCATCGGCCGGTCAGTACCGGGGGCCGCCTTCAAGGCGATCCATCTGCCGGCGCAGGGAGGCCAGCTCGCGATACAGGTAGTCCAGCTCACGCCGGTGGTCGTAGCGCTGGTCGCGCGTCAGCTGGGGGTCGCTGAGGGCGCGCTCGTGCGCGTCGATGTTGTTGCGCAGGGCGTCGGCGTCCTGTTCCAGCTGGTGGATCTCGCGGCCGCGCTCGTACTCGGGCAGGAAGGCCGCCTCGGCCTCCAGGGGGCAGACACGCGAGTAGCCGGCACCGCGCCGACCCTCGCGATAGCCGCTTTCGGCGGTGCAGTAGTAGCGCAGGCCCTGCTCGCGGCCGGCCAGGTAGCTGCGGTCATCGGGAATGATGCCGTGCTCGCGGCAGGCTTCCCGGTGTTCTTCCAGGCGGCTGGCGGCGTAGCCCGACTGGCCGTCTCGGGCGCCCAGGTCGGTCCAGTTGGCCTGCAGGCATTGGTTGCGGTCCAGGGTGGCGCAGCCACCCAGCAGCAATGCCGCCAGCAGCCCGAACGCTAGCTTCACGCCGTGGCCGTCCGGGAGGCGTCCGTCGGCGGCTGGCCCAGCAGGGGCGCCAGCTCGGTCAGGGCGCGGCGATAGACCTCACGCTTGAACTCCACCACCTCGTCCATCGGCAGCCAGTAGTCCACCCAACGCCAGCCGTCGAATTCCGGCTTGTCGCTGGCATCGAAGCGCACCAGCTGGTCCTCGGCCACCATGCGCAGCGCGAACCACTTCTGCTTCTGGCCGATGCACAGGCGGCCGCGCGGGCGGCGCAGGTAGCGCTGCGGCAGGCGGTAGCGCAGCCAGCCGCTGGTCACGCCGATGACCTCGACGTGCTGCGGCAGCAGGCCCAGTTCCTCGTGCAACTCACGGAACAGGGCGGCCTCGGGGGTCTCGCCGCGCTTGATCCCGCCCTGCGGAAACTGCCAGGCCTGCTGGCCGATGCGCTTGGCCCACAGCACCTGGCCGGCCGCGCTCGTCAGCACAATCCCAACGTTTGGGCGGAATCCTTCTGAATCAATCACTTGCGGGAGGAGGATGAATAAGTTCTCGAAGGATAATGGCAAATCCCCCCGGTGCTGTATATGCCCCGGTTAATATGCCGCCCCCGACGCTTCGACAACCGTCTTCATCCTCATGAAAATCGCCGTCTTCGACCTCGATCACACCCTGCTGGCCGCCGACAGCGACTACCTCTGGGGCCAGTTCCTGGTGGAGCAGGGCCACGTGGACCGCGAGGCCTACGAGCGCGAGAACCGCCGCTTCTACGAGGAATACCAGGCCGGCACGCTGGATATCCTGAAGTTCTGCTCCTTCTCGCTGAAGCCGCTGTCGCAGCACAGCATGGAGACGCTGCAGGCCTGGCGCCGGCAGTTCATCCGCGAAAAGATCGAGCCGGTGGTGGCCGCGGGCGCCCCTGCCCTGCTGGAACGCCACCGCGCCGAGGGTGCGACGCTGCTGATCACCAGCGCCACCAACCGCTTCGTCACCGAGCCGATCGCCGAGTTGCTGGGCGTGCCGTACCTGATCGGCACCGATCCGGAGATTCGCGACGGCCGCTACACCGGCCAGGTCTCAGGGCTGCCGAACTTCCAGGGCGGCAAGGTGGTGCGGCTGAGGGAATGGCTGGCGGCGCAGCCGCAGGCCTACACGCACATGACGGCCTACAGCGACTCGCGCAACGACATCCCGCTGCTGGAGATGGCCGACCAGGCCGTGGCCGTGGACCCGGACGACGTGCTGCGCGACGAGGCGGTGAAGCGCGGCTGGCAGGTGATCAGCCTGCGCCAGGCGCCCTCAAGCGCCGAGGGCTAGGCCGGCGAAAGCCTCGTGCAGGCGGCCGTTGGTCGCCCGCACGGTGGTGATGTCCAGCCCCACCGGTCCGCCGTCGAGATCGGTGAAGGTGCCGCCCGCCTCGCGCACGATCACCGTGAGCGCGGCGATGTCGAGGATGTTGACGTCTGATTCCACCACCGCGTCGATGCGGCCCGAGGCCAGCAGGTGGTAGTGGACGAAGTCGGCGTAGCCACGGATGCGGTGCAGCTGCGGGATCAGGCGGCCCAGTTCGGACCACTGCGGTGACTTGGCCAGGCGGGCCAGGTTGCCGGTGGACAGCGTGGCCTTGGCCAGGGTGTCGACGCTGCTGACCTGCAGGCGCTCTCCATCGAGCCATGCGCCCTTGCCCTTCTCCGCCCAGATGGTCTCGCCGGCACCGCCGTTCCAGCAGGGGGCCGAGGACACGCCCAGCACCAGCTCGCCCTTGTGCATCAGCGCGATCTGGATCGAGAACATCGGGTAGCCGCGCACGAAGGCCTTGGTGCCGTCGATGGGGTCCACCAGCCAGAGGTAGTCGGAGTCCTGGTTGGACTTGCCGGTCTCCTCGCCGAAGAAGCCGTGATCCGGGAAGCGCGCCTGCAGCACGGCCTTGATCGCCTTCTCGGAAGCCACGTCGACCTCGGTCACCGGGCTGGCGTCGGCCTTGTACTGCACGTCGAAATTGCCGCGGTAGGCCTTGCGGATGATCTCGGTGGCGGCGGCGGCAGCGTCGAGGGCGGCGCTCAGGAAGGGGCTGTTCATCGGGGAAACTTGTCCAGGGAGGCTCTAATCCGCGCGCATGATACGGGTTCAGGCCCTGCCTGCGTATAATCCGTCCCGCTTCAGGTTCCCAGAGGGCGATCCCCCTGGGTTAAACGGGAAGAGCGTGCAAAGCGCTCACTGCCCCCGCAACGGTAAGAGGTTCGGGACCGGCTACACGCCACTGTGCTCAGGCATGGGAAGGCGCCGGTCCAGCAAGCCTCGAGTCCGGAGACCGGCCTCAAGCAGGCTCCGGCGCCTTGCCGGTTTTTGGTTCTGACGCTGCGGGGATGCAGCGGGGGATATATCTCGTGAAAAAGCTCTTCCTGGGCGCCGTTCTGGCGCCTTTCGCTGCTGTTGCCAACGATTCCGCAGTGCTGGACCCGGTGTTCGTCACTGCCACCCGCGAGGCCGCCACGGCCGCCAAGGTCGTCCCGTCCACGCAGGTCATCACCCGCGAGCAGATCGAACGGACGCAGGCCAATGACGTGGCCGACCTGCTGCGTGGCATCGCAGGCGTCGACGTGGCCCGTACCGGCGGCCCCGGCGCACCCATCGGCGTGTTCATCCGCGGCGCCGAGAGCAACCATACGCTGTTCCTGATCGACGGCGTGCGCTTCACCACGGAAAGCTTTCTCAACGCGCAAATCCAGAACCTGACGCCGGAGGCGATCGAGCGCATCGAGATCGTCAAGGGCCCGCGTTCGACGCAGTGGGGCTCCGACGCCATCGGTGGCGTGGTCAACATCATCACGCGCCGCGCTGGCAAGGGCCTCACCGGCGGCGCCAGCCTGCGCGGTGGCAGCTTCAGCACCCGCGAGGCCACGGCCAACGTCGGCTACGGCGGCGAGAAGGGCTCCGCCATGCTCAGCGTGCAAGGCCAGCGGATCGGCGGCTTCCCGCCGCTGCAGACCGGCATCAATGACCGCGGGCAGGAAGACACCAACATCCATTTCAACGGCGACCTCAAGCTCGGCCCGGTCGAATTGGGCGCCCGCCACCTGCAGGCCCAGGGCATCAACGAGTACGTGCAGTTCGGCGCCGAAAAGACCCAGGACTTCCGCAACCGCGTCTCGGCAGTCGATATCGGCACGTCGCTCGGCGGCGGCTGGAGCACCAAGCTGACGGCCAGCCTAGCGTACGACGAGATCGTGCAGCGCGAGCCGGGAGACCCGGCGCGCCCTACCCTGGTCGACAGCACCGAGGTCGAGCGCACCAGCTTCGAGTGGAACACGAGCGGCAAGCTGCTGGGGACCGACCTGCTGGTCGGCCTGTCCACCAGCAAGTCCGAAATCGACAGCGTGTTCTTCTCGGGCTTCGGTGACGGCGCCACCATCGACAACACCACCCGCAATGCCGCCTTCATCCAGGCGCAGCACGACTTCGGCGTCGTCGATGTTCTGCTCGCCGTGCGCCAGACGGATCACGATGAGTTCGGCAGCTTCACCACCGGCAACGTCGAGGCCGGAATCGAAGCCTGGGAAGGCGGCCGCATCGGCGTCGCCCTGGGCACCGCGTTCAAGGAACCCGAGTTGACCGACCTGTTCGGCGCCTTCGGCAACCCCGACCTGGATCCCGAGCGCTCCAAGAGCGCCGAACTGAACCTGCGCCAGCGCATCGGCGCAAACCAGACCGTGACCGCTGCGGCCTTCGAGACCCGCATCGACGACCTGATTGCGTTCAGCGGCGCCAGCCTTGAGAACGTCCAGCGCGCGCGCATCCGTGGCATCGAAGCCGGCTGGCAGTACCAGGGCGAGGCACTGAGCGCCGAGATCTCGGGCAGCCTGCAGGACCCCAAGGACGAAACCACCGGCAACCGCCTGGCGCGTCGCTCCGGCAAGTCGATCCAGAGCCGTCTCGGCTACCGGATAGGCGACGTCAACGCCGGCGTCGAGGTGCAGGGCTACGGCCGTCGCCGCGATGCCAATGGCGTGGACCTCGCCGGATATGCGCTGGTGAATGCCGACCTGCGCGTGGCCCTGACCAAGAACCTGAGCCTGTCGCTGCGCGGCGAGAACCTGTTCGACGAAACCTACGAACTGGTCGACACCTACCGCACGCCGGAGCGCAGCGGCTACATCACGGTCCGCTACACCTACTGATCGGCAAGGGCGGGCGCTGCTCTGCGGCGCCCGCCTGTTGCTACACTGCCGTCATGGGACACCGACTCAGCAAGATCGTTACTCGCACCGGCGACACCGGCACAACCGGCCTCGCCACCGGCGGCCGCCTGCCCAAGGCGCACCAGCGCGTGCAGTCCATGGGCGACGTCGATGAGCTGAACTGCCAAATCGGCCTGTTGCGCACTCTGCCGCTGACCCCGGGCCTGGATGCCAGCCTGCAACGCATCCAGCACGAGCTGTTCAACCTCGGCGGCGAACTGGCCATGCCCGGCCACGCGCTGGTGACGGAAGCGCACGTGGAAAAGCTGGACGAGGAACTGGCGGCGCTGAACGAGAAGCTGCCGCCGCTGAAGGAATTCATCCTGCCCGGCGGCTCACCGGCCACGGCCCAGGCGCACATGGCTCGTGCGGTAGCGCGCCGTGCCGAGCGCGCGCTGTGGGTACTGCATGCCGACGAGCCGCTGAGCCCGTTCGCGATGCAGTACCTGAATCGCCTGTCGGACTATTTGTTCGTGATTGCGCGGACCTTGGGCAAGGCGCAGTCGGGGACGGAGGTGGGTTGGCAGCGGGTGTGAGGCTGCGGATTTTTCCGGGCCCCTTTGCCGGAAGGCAGAGGGGCTTTTTTATTTTGCGCGCCGAAGAATCCCACACCATTCTTACGTTTTGGTGAGCGCAGCGAATGCTGTTGATTTGCCGGGTTCCCTTCCAGTAGCGCCTGCCTGGTGGCCGAGTGCAGGGTCGAGCCGGACAGGATGTCCGGCCGAGGGGCCTCAGGCCATGAATGGCCTGTGGGCCCGACCCGTCGCACTCGTCCACCAGGCAGGTTGCCCCGCCAAAGCGGGGCCGCGGATGGAGGGTGCCCTTTCTTTTTGGTTACTTTTTCTTTGGGCACGCAAAGAAAAAGTGACTCGCCCTTAGGCGAAATAAACCAACAGAGATCAACAGCACCCGACCGGCGTAGTCGCCGGCACCATCACTGCGGCTTCTAGCTGAAAGCGCGCGCCCCTCACCCCCACCCTCTCCCCGCAAGCGGGGGAGAGGGAGTGATCGTATAGGGAACTCCAACCCCATCAACGGTTTCCAAACCCTGGAGACGGCGCAATACTGCGCTTGAGCCTTATCGCCCGGAGACCCGCATGGCCAGCTACCAGCACATCCTCGCCGCGGTTGACCTGGACCCGCTCGGAGAGCGGGTGCTGCGGCGTGCACAGGACATGGCGCGGCTGTTCGGCGCCCGGCTCACCGTCCTGCACGTGGTCGAATTCATTCCCATGGATAGCGGCGACGCGCTGATGATCGCCACCCCCGACCTCAACCGCCAGCTCGTCGAGCAAGCGCAGCAACAGGCAGAAGAGCTCTGCGGGCGCTGCGAGGTGCCGCGTGAACAGTTGATGGTGCAGCAGGGCTCGGCGTCGGCGGAGATCAAGCGGCTGGCCAAGGAACGTGCGGTGGACCTGGTGGTGATCGGCCATCACCCGCGCCGCGGGCTCGCGGCCCTGTTCAGCCACACCGATGAGCACGTGGTGCAGCGCGCACCCTGCGACGTGCTCGCGATCCGCCTGCCCGACGAGAACTGAACCGGCCCTAGATCCGGCCCTAGATGGGTTGCAGGGCCTGCGGCTGGATCAGTTGCAGGAACTCATCCAGCTGCTGCCCTGGCAGCAGCGCCTCGCCGCAGAAGTGGCCGGCGCCGGCGCCGGCCAGTGCCGCCAGCTGTGCGGCCGAATCCACGTCGCGCACCAGCAGCTCCAGCCCCATCTGCCGCGCCAGCACCGACAGCGCGCCCTGCCCCAGGCCCGACAAGCCGGCACCTGCCACCAGCAGGCTCAGCGGCGGCGAGCCGTCGGGGATCGCGGGGATGATGGTGTCGGCATGCAGGGCGAAGCGCAGCCCGCGGCGAACCAGTGCGGGCACCGCATCGTGCAGCGCCAGCGGCTCGTCCGCGGAGGTCTTCAGCACCAGGACCAGCTGCGCCGGTGCGATACGGAAGCGGTCGATCAGGTCGGCGGCATAGAGGCCGAAGTCGGCGGTGCGCAGCTGGAAGGCGGAAATCTCCACCAGCAGCGGCGGCATCGCACGCTCTCGGCGTGCGGCTTCCGCCAGCAGCTCGCAGGCGCGGTAGATGCACCATAGCTCCAGGTCGGCGCGCACGCCGGCCTGCTGCGCCGCCAGCCCGGCCTCGTCCTCGCCGATCAGGCCGTGGCGCGAGTGTTGCCAGTCGTAGCGCAGCAAGGCGCCGGTGACGGCGCCACCCTGCGCCGCGATCAACGGCTGCAGGCGCGCGCGGAATTGGTTGAGGGCAATGGCGGTGTGCACCTCGCGCTGCAGCTCCAGGCGGCGGCGGCGCTCCGGGGCCAGGTCGGCCTCGAACAGGTGATAGCGGGCGCGGCCGGCCTGCTTGGCCTGGTACATCGCCGAGTCGGCATAGCGCAGCAGGCCTTCGGTGTCGGTCTCCACCAACGGGTACAGCGCGATGCCGATGCTGGGCGTGACCGGCAGCGACAGGCCGTCCACCAGCAGCGGCGCCTGGAAGCTGTCGAGGACCTTCTGCGCCAACCGGCCGGCGTCCTCGCGGGTGCGAAGGCCCTGCGCCACGATCACGAACTCGTCGCCACCCAGGCGCGCCACCGTGTCGGCATTGCGCAAGCCCTGCTTGAGACGCTCCGCCGCGGCGCGCAGCACGCGGTCGCCGGTCTCGTGGCCGTGGCGATCGTTGATCGGCTTGAAACGGTCCAGGTCGATGAAGAAGACGCCCACCATGCGGGCGTTGCGTGCGGCCGACAGCAGCGCCTGGTCCAGGCGGTCCTTCAGCACGGTACGGTTCGGCAGGCCGGTGAGCGCGTCGAAATGCGCCAGCTGGTGCAGACGCTCCTCTGCTGCCTGACGCTCGCTGATGTCGGCGACGATCGCCATGAACACCGGCGGCTCTTCCTCGCGCGAGAAGTTGAGGCGCACCTCCACCGGGTAAGTGCTGCCGTCGGCACGGCGGTGGCGGCAGCGGTAGCTGAGGTGGCCGGTATCGCCGCCGCGCAGGCGTGCGAGGTAGGACTGGAACATCGCGGCATCCAGGTCCTCGCTGATCTGCAGCGGGCTCATCTCGGTCAGCTGTTCCAGGCTGTAGCCGAGGTTGCGCTGCGCACCGCGGTTCACCTCCAGGAAATACAGCGTCTGCGCGTCGAAGATGTAGATCTCTTCCATGGCGCTGTCGAGCAGGCGACCCAGGCGCGAGGCCAGGTTCTCGCCGCGCAGGCGCTCGGTGATGTCGCGGATGATCACCACCAGGCCGGAGCTGTCGTCCACGCTCATCGGCTGCACCCACAGCTCCACCGGGAAGGTGGTGGCGTCCTTGCGCCAGCCCACGACCTTGGGCAGGTGGGCCGCTGGCCTGGCGCCGATGTAGTCGCCGATGCGCACGCCCGGCGTGTTGAGGAAAGGCACCGGCATCAGCTTGGTAACGGTGACACCGGCCATCTCGTCGCGCGAGTAGCCGAACATGCGCTGCGCGCGCGCGTTGGCGGAGCGCACCACGCCGGCAGGGTCGGTAGTCAGCAGGCCTTCATCAAGGTGGTCCACCACGCTCTGCGAAAGGCGCGCCTCACGGCGCAGCGCCTCGGTCTGGCGGGTGGCGACGGTCAGGTCGCGGAACAGCATGGCGGCGCCGTCGACGACGCCGTCGGCGTCGCGCAGCAGGCAGGCCATCACCTCCACCGGGCGGACCTCGCCGCCACGGGTGCGCAGCGAGCAGGGCTGCGGTGGCAGGTCCTCGCCCTCGCGCAGGCAGCGTTCCACCGGGGTGACCTCGGGGATCCCGCTTTCGCCCAGCGTGTGGAACACGGTGTAGGCCGGCCGACCCTGTGCCTCGGCGGCGCTCCAGCCGGTCAGGCGCTCGGCGGCGGAATTGGCGTAGCGGATACGCGCATCGCGGCCCACCAGGAAGATCGCGTACTGCAGGCCGTCCAGGGCGCGGCCGACGCGCTCGCGCAGGTTCTCGGTGACCTGCCAGGCCAGTTCGGGCGGCAGGCGGCCCGCGAGGCTCCGGTGCAGGTCCAGCCGGCCGGACCAGTCCACGGAGGGTCGCAGATGGCGGCGCAGCGCATAGCCGAAGCCGGCGAACAGCAGCAGCCCGGCCAGCATCTGCAGCCGGGCACCACGGCGCAGCGCCTCGACCGCGGGGTCGGAGACGCGATGGGCACCACTGAACAGGCGGAAGCGGATGATATAGCCGGGCGCCTCGGCTCCGGCGAATGCGGAGGGCCGCTGGCTGTCTTCATGGCTCAGCAGGGCATACAGCAGGCTGCGGATCTGGCGACGCAGCACGGCAGGAAACGGCAGGTCCAGCGCGTCGTAGACGCCGCGGCGCAGCAGCAGGTTGCCGCGTGCGTCGGAAACCGAGATTTGCGCGAAGCCGGAGGCGGAGCTCTTGAGCAGCTCGTCGATGCGGCTGCCAAGCTCCCGGTCGGCCGGCCAGGCGGCGGCCAGGGGCAGGAGCTGCTGCAGGACCGGCCCGACGGCACGCAGCTCGTGCGACCGCTGCAGGGACTCGCCGCGCCATTCCTGCGCCAGGCCGGCGAGCAGCAGCAGGCCGGCGGCGGCGGCACCAGCCAGCAGCGAGCCGGTGACCCAGGTCTGCCGGGCGTTGCTGGCGTTCATCGGCGTCGGGGCGGCTACGCGGACCAGGTCACCCGGCCCGGCTTACTGGTTGGCGAATTTCTCGCGATCCAGGTGCTCGGGGATCGGGTACTCGAAGCTCTTCAGGTAGCGGCCGTAGACGCGGTCGGCCACTTCGCCGGGCAGCGAGGCCGGCGTGGGGCTGGCGGCATTGCCGCTGGCCTGCAGGTCCAGCCAGGCACGGCTTTCATCGCCATGCCCCGGTACCGCGGCGGCCGGAGCGGCTTCCGCGGCGGGGACGTCCTGCTCCTGGGCCTGCACCTGCAGCGCCGGGACAGCCAAGGCCAATACGATCAGCAGTTTCTTCATTTCACACCTTGGCTCGTCGCCACACGGCTGGAAAGGTTCTGTGCCTGCCGGCGCAGGCTGGCCAGGCTCTTGTCATCGACGCCGCCGGCCGCGGCCACGCGCTTCACACCGGCCTCGTCGCGCGACAGGATCAGCAGCACGATCAGGTTGTTGCGTGCCTTGTTCTTGCCCGGCTCGAGTTCCACCGCCGTGGCGAACTCCGTCAGGGCCTCGCGGTAACGTCCGCCGGACATCAGGGCATAGCCTAGATCGTTTCGCATCTCGGCGCTGGTCGGCTGCCGCTGGACGGCTTCACGCAGGTACTGGACGGAGGCATTGAGGTCGCGCGATGCGTAGAGCAGGCCGAGGCCGCGGTAGGACTGCGCGGCATAGCGGCTGCGCAACAACTGCCGGTAGAGCTTCTCGGCCTCCGCGGCCTGCCCCAGGCTGCGCCGCGCTTCGGCCTCCAGGAAACGTAGTTCGTCGTTGTTGCCGCCCTCGCGCTGCTGCTCCTGGATATGCGCCAGCGCGGCGTAGAACTGCTCCTGGACGATCAGCGCCCGGATCACGTCGGCGTACACCGCGCGGCCGGATTTCTCCTCGTCCAGCGAATCGGGCTCGGAGGGTTTGGAGGATGACTGGCCGCCCGCGGGACGCAGGCTCACATCGCGCCCTGCCTGGCCCGATCCAGACGCACAGCCGGCCAGCGCCGCCAGGCAGAGCACGACCAAAACATGGCGCGCGAGCACGGCAGGCATGGGCGCGTCAGCGGGCATTGACGTCGCCCAGCGCCTTGATGATCGAGGAGAAGGCCGGGCCCGCGACGAAGATCATCAGCGCGGGGAAGAAGAACAGCACCATCACCACGGTCATGCGGCCGGAGATCAGGTTGACCTTCTCGCGGGCATCCAGGGTGCGGCGCTCTTCGAGCACCGACAGCACTTCCATCAGCGGCTGGCGGATTTCTCCGCCGTAGCGGTCCACCTGGCGCAGCACACCCAGTACGCTGACCAGGTCGGACACGGCCAGCAGGTCGCCGACGTTCTTCAGCGATTCGGACATGTCGCTGCCGGCTTCGATCTGGCGCAGCAGGATCTCGAACTCGCGACCCAGCTCCGGCAGCACGCCGCGGCTGTCGCGCACCAGGCTGGCGAAGGCCTGCCGCGTGGACAGACCGGCGTCGAACAGCATGGCCAGCAGGTGGATGAACAACGGCACCTCGCGCTTGATGCGGTTCTGGCGCGAGGACGCGGCGCCACGCAGGACCCAGCGCGGCACCAGGAAGGACATGGCGGCGGCGACGAAGGCGGCGAGTGCCGTGTACATCAGCTTCTTTTCCGCCGGGCCCAGCAGCCAGAACGCCAGGACCAGGCCGGCCATGACCAGCGGCAGGACGGTCTGGAAGGTGTACCAGGCGATGCGCGCGCTGGCACTGCGCCAGCCGGCCTGCAGCAGCAGGCGCGCGGATTCACCCTCCTCGTCCACCATGGACTCGAGGCTCTTGCCGCCACGCACCATCGCCTGCAGCAGGGGCCGGTCCTTCTGCTCCAGTTCGTCAGCGGGTACCGCTTCGGGCGAGAGGCGCCGCTTCAGCACGGCCTCGTTGCGCGAGAACACCGTGACGAAGATCACCGCCAGGATCGCCAGTACGGCGACCAGGATGCCGCCGGCGACCAGGGCTGCGAAGACTTGCGGGCTCATGCGCCGTCCTCCACCGAGCGCATCATCTTGAAGATGACGCCGATACCCACGAGCTGCATGACGATGGAGCCGATCAGCATGTTGCGTCCGCCCGGATCGAGCCACATCTGGCTGTAGTAGCCGGGATTGCGCAATACGATGACCAGCACCAGCACCACCGGCAATGCGCACAGCACCATCGCCGAGAAGCGGGTTTCCGCGGTCAGCGCGCGCAGTTCACGCGCCGCCATGTCGCGGGTGCGGATCGCCTGGATCAGGCTGCGCAGGATACTGCGCAGGCTACCGCCGAACTTGCGGTTCACCGAGGCTGCCAGGGCCAGCACCTTGAGGTCGGCGATCTTGTGGACCTCGCCAGCCTCGTAGAGCACGGCCTCGATCGGCGCACCCAGGCGGACCTGGCGCCCCACGGAAATGAACAGCGGACGGATCGGCTCCGGGCTCTCGCGTGCGGCAGAGGCGAAGGACTCCTCCAGCGTGTTGCCGGCGGACAGGATGCGGATCGCCGACTCCAGGAAATCCGGCAGCTGCTCGACGATCTTGTTGCGGCGCGCCGCGGCGCGCCGGGTCAGGAAGAACCAGCCGAACAACAGCAGCACCGCCACCAGGATGCTGCCGCCGAACCAGCCGAAGGCAATCAGTGCCGCGGGGATCAGCAGCACCAGTACCAGCAGGATGCGGCCCACGGTGGAGGGGTCCAGTTCCACGCCGGTACGCCAGATCAGGTGGCAGGCCCAGCGCAGCACCGGGTTGGCGATGTGGCTGTTGCCCTTCAGGCTCGGTGCCGCCAGCGCCGCGTCGTCGACATCGGCACTGCCCGAGGCGCGCAGGCGCAGCTGCACCTCTTCCTGGCGCTCGCGCTGGCCGGCACTGATGAACAGCCAGATCGCACCCGCCACCAGGAGCAAGGCCAGCAGGAAGATCGCGATGGAGACATTCACAGTGTCGACCCCCGGAGATCGCGATGCTGGCCGCTTTCCACGTCGTAGCGGAATACATCGCGGAGGATGAGATCCTGACCCTTGGCGCCGACGACCTCGGTCACCGACATCAGGCGGCGGTGGCCACTGGGCAGGCGAGCAACGTGGACCAGCAGCTGGATCGCCGAAGCGACCTGCGCCCGGAATGCCACTTCCGAGCCGTTGTAGCCGGCAAAGCCGGCCAGCAACTCCAGGCGGTGCACGGCGTCGTAGGTGCTGTTGGCGTGGATCGTGGTCATGGAGCCGTCATGACCGGTGTTCATCGCCTGCAGCATGTCCAGCACCTCGTCGCCGCGGACCTCGCCGACGATGATACGGTCAGGGCGCATGCGCAGCGCATTGCGTACCAGGTCGCGGGCGGTCACGGCGCGTTCGCCTTCCAGATTCGGCGGGCGCGTTTCCAGGCGCACGACATGCTCGTGCTCCAGCCGCAGTTCCGCGGCGTCCTCGACGGTGAGGATGCGCTCGCCGGGCGGGATCCACTGCGACAGCAGATTGAGGAAGGTGGTCTTGCCGGAACCCGTGCCGCCGACCACGATCAGGTTGGTGCGGTGGCTGACGCGGTGCTTGAGATAGTCCAGTGCCTCGCGCGAGACCGAGCCGGAACGGATCAGGTCCTCGGCCGTCAGCGCGGACTTGCGGAACTTGCGGATGGAGATGCAGGGACCGTCCAGCGCAATCGGCGGGATGATGGCGTTGACGCGCGAGCCGTCCGGCAGGCGCGCGTCCACCATCGGGTTGGACTCGTCGATGCGGCGCCCGATCGGAGCCAGGATGCGCTGGATCACGCGCACCACGTGCGCATTGTTGAAGAAGCGCACCGGTGCCACGCTCAGGCGGCCCTCGCGCTCCACGAAGATGCGGTCCGGGCCGTTGACCACGATATCGTTGACGGTCTCGTCGTCCACCAGGCCCTGGATGGGGCCGAAGCCCATCAGCTCGTCCTTGGCGTCCTTGGCCAGCGCCTCGGACTCGCGTTGGTTGATCGGCAGGCGCTGCTCCACCACGTAGCGCTTCAGGGCGTCGGTGACGAAGCGCTCGATGCGCGGCGCATCCCAGTCGTCGAAGTCGAGGTTGCGCTCCTCGATCTGCTGGATCAGGTGACGGTGGAAATTGTTCTTGACCTGCTGGTACTGGTCCGACAGGCGGAAGCGGAACAACGCGGGATCGCTGCTCATGCCGCACCTCCTGCGAAGCCGTTGCCGGCAGGGTCTGCGGCGAGGAGTGTCGAGTCCAGGAGCGTCATGCCGTCACCGGAGCCGCGCTAGCTGAACAGCTTGCCAAGCAACCCGCCGGCACGGGCGGGCGCGGCGGCGGCACCGCCGCTGAGCAGGGCCTGAGCCAGCAGGCGCACGTCTTCGCAGAAGGCATCCTTCGGCGCCACCGTGAACAGGGGCTCGCCGGCGTTCATCGCCTGGATGCGCGCATTGCCGCTGCTGGCCAGCGTGCCGGCCAGCGGGATATCCAGCAGTTCCGCAAGATTCTCGGGCTCCAGGCCCAGGCGCTTCTGGTACTGGTCCACCACCAGCGCGGTGCGGTCCAGCGGCGTGTCCTCCAGGCGCAGCGCGCGCAGCAGGTACTTGTTGTGGCGCGACATGATGATGGACTGGTTCGACAGCAGCAGCGTGCGGTCGGACTGCGACACCACCGCGCGCAGGCCGTCCAGCGGCTGCAGGCCGTCCAGCGCCACCACCACGCAGCCGAACAGGCCGCGCATCACCTGCAGCAGCTTGGTGAACTCGTCGAGGTTGATCTGCGGCCGCCCCACCAGGTCTTCCGGCAGGCTCAGCACGTAGATGCCGCTGGCATGGCGCGAGAAAGCCGTCTCCACCAGCGTCTGGTCGGCGCGGTAGACGTCGTTGACGGCGTCCAGGATGCTGTAGGACTGGTTGATGTTGAGGAAGATGGTGCCGGCGCCGGCAGGCATCGCCACGTCGACCAGCAGCACGCGCTCGCTGGCCGGGATCTGCTTGGCCAGGGCCAGCGCCAGGTGGCCGGCGACGAAGGCCGTCTCCGGCAGGGCATTGGCCGACAGCACCGAGAACAGCTTGCCCTGCTTCTGCTGCGTCTTGGCCACCGTGGTGGTCCGGCGCAGCAGCTTGGCCATCAGCGCGGCGACATTGGCCTCGTCGCGGCGCAGCACGAAGAAATCGCGGGCGCCGGCGCGCATGGCGGCCAGCACGATGTCGGGGCTGTTCTCCGCGGCACCCAGGCCCGCGGCCGGCACTTCCGGCATGCGGTCCATCAGGCGCTCCACCATGGCGACCCGGGTCTCCACGTTGGCGGCGTCGAACTGGAAGAACACGATATCGACACGCCCCAGCATCTGGATGCGCTCGATCAGGTCGTCGGCGTCCAGCGGACGCAACAGGGAGAAATCGGTGCTCTGGCCGGCCGCGTTCTGCAGCCAGCTCACATACACCGGATCATCGGCAACGACGACAGCCTGGGTTTTCATCAAAGACACCCGCCCACTGAGAACTCCTTGATTCTAGTGCAAAACCCGCAGTCCCGGCCGTCAGGCCGGCCTGCGGTCACACCGTCTGCCGCCAGCCCACTGCGGGCTTAGCGGCTGAATCCCGTTTCCGTGCTCACGTCCTCGAAGAACAGTTGGCCCGAACCCGGCTTGTAGCCGTCGTACTTCGAGCCCGGCAGCGGGGGCAGCTGCACTTCGCGTGCCAGCGGCCGCACCAGCCTCGGCGTCACCACCATGACCAGCTCCTTTTCCTCGCGGGTCATCTCGGTGGCGCGGAAGAAGGCGCCCAGGATCGGCAACTGTCCCAGCCAGGGCACCTTGTCGACGTTGCGGCGCAGGTTGCTGCTGATCAGGCCGGAGATGACGAAGCTCTCGCCGTCGCCCAGTTCGATCATGGTTTCCGTGCGCCGCACCAGCAGGGCCGGCACCGTCACGCCGCCGCTGGTCACGCCAGCGTTGAAATCCAGGTCGCTGACTTCCGGCGCCACCTTGAGGGCGATGCGGTTGCGCGCCAGCACCGTGGGCGTCAGCGCCAGGCGGACGCCGAATTCCTTGTACTCGATGGTGATGCTGCTGCTGCCGCCACCGCTGCTGCCGCCGCCCTGCACCACCGGGATCGGGAACTCGCCGCCGACCAGGTAGGTGGCGGTCTGGCCAGACATGGCCACCAGGGTCGGCTCCGCCAGGGTGCGGGCCAGGCCCTTGCCCTCGAGCATGCTCAGGGCGCCCAGCAGCTTCGAGCTGGCGCTGTCGATCACCAGGTTGAAAGCCTCGTTGAAGGGGTTCAGCACCGAGGCCTCGGTCTGGTTCAGCGTCGGGCTGGAGCCGGGGCCACCGAACACCGCCCGGGTATTGCCGCCGGTGTAGATCGCGCTGAAGCCGAAGCGCTGCGCGGTGGACCGGCTGATCTCGGCGATCTTGACCTGGGTCTGCACCTGCGTTTCCAGGGCCACGTCGCTGCCGTCGGTGATCTCGCCGTCCTTGGGCACCGAGGCCGCCAGCTTGGCGCGGCGATGGGCCGTCAGGTTGGGCAGCCGACCGGTCACTCCCTGGCCGGGGTTGACCTGCGCCTGCGCCAGGTCCGGATCGCTCTGCACCGCGGCAGAGGTCGGCTGCCGGGGCGGGACCACCTGCACGCGGAACTCGCGCGGGTACTTCGCGCCGCGATTCCAGACCGTCAGGCTGGTCACGCCGATCTTCTTGCCGTTGACCAGCACGTCGTGCAGGCCGCCGACGGTGACGTCGGCGATGGCCGGATCGCCGGTCGCCACGCGGCTGACGGCCTGGGTGTCGCGGATGATCTTGTGCAGGCCCAGCTCAACGGTGATCCAGGTCGCATTGCCCTGCGCCGTAGCCTGCAGCGGCAGCGCCAGCAGCAGGGTGGAGAACAGCGCCATGACCATCTTCTTGTAAGTCTTCATCGGTCCGGTCCCTTATTGCACGATCACAGTCTGCGTGTTGGAGCCGCGAATCACCTGGACCTCCGGCCCCTTGGGCTGGTCCTGCCGGCGCATGGTGGTGCCCGGCTTGGCCAACTGGCCCAGCGCCCAGACCGGCACGTCCTCGGGCTTGGGGTCGGCCGCGGGCAGCTCGGCGGTTTCCGCCTGCTCCTTGGCCAGGCCGTGCAGCGCCAGCCGCAGGTCGCCGGCACTGTCGCCGAGCAGCAGCTTGGTCACGTCCTTGTTGGGCACGGCGAGCACCGCGGTGCGGCGGCCGTCGCGGCGCTGCTGCTGTTGCTGCTTCTCGCCGTCCTGAGCCTCGCCGCCCTCGGGGCGGTCGATGATCAGGTCCTGGTAGGCCAGCACGCGCACGTTCTGCAGCAGCACGCGGCTCTGAGGCTGGTCGATGTTGCCGCCGCCACCCAGGTACAGCAGTACATCGACCATGTCGCCGGGCTGCACGAAGCCGCCCACCGCGATCACGTCGGAAATCTCCACCGACACGGCCTTGTGGCCCTCGGGGATCGAGCGCGCCAGGATGCTGCCCTCGGTGAAATAGCGCTGCGTGACCGGCGCACCGGTGTCGATATCGACCAGCGGCGTCTTGCCTACCACGTCATCGAGCGTGGAGAACGGCTTGACCGGCGCGACCGAGACCGGGACCAGGGCAATGGCGTCGCGCTGGATCGGCTCGTAGGCCAGCAGCGGCTTGGTGGCAACCACCACCAGCGTCTGCTTCGCCTTGGCGTCGTCGGCCGCGTGCTGCCGGTCCTGTTCCGCCTTTTCCGCCTGCTCGGCCTTCTCGGCGAAGCTGCGGCTGTACTGGTAACCCGCGGCGGCGAGTATGACCGCCAGAAGAACAGCGACGACCGCAACGATCTTGAGCGTAGTGCTGCTCATGAGCCCCCCTACGATGAACGACATGGAAACAACTGCAGCTTACATCGGCAACCACTCCCGCGCGAAGGCCGGGAGGCAACGGTCGAATCCAGCCGATCTTCGGCAGATCCGCCCTTCAGAACCAGTCTGTTACGGGCAACAGCAGCGGGCCGGCCGCAAGCTCCGCGCAGAATGCCAGCGCGAAGGCGCCGGCGGCCGGAAAACGCGCCTTGCGGTCCCCTGCGAACAGGCGCAGCCAGGCCAGCGCCAGCAGGCCGAGTGCAAGGCCCGTCAGCAACAGCATGTCCAGCGTGCGTCCCAACCCCAGCAGCAGCGCCAGGCAGGCCGCGAACTTGACGTCTCCGGCACCCATGCGTCCCAGCGCATAGCCCGGCAACAGCAACAGGAAGACCACCGCCAGCCCGGCCAGGGAGGACAGCACGCTGGCCCCCAGCAGTCCGCGGCCGTTCACCAGCAGCGCCAGTACGGCGACCACCAGCAGCGGCAACAACGCCAGATTGGGCACGCGACGCGTGTAGACATCGTAGGCCCCGATCAGCAGGGCCCACACGCCAACCGTGATGGCCAAGGCAAGAATCCCCAGAACAGATGGCGCCCCCGTGAAACCTCAAGCCCGCGGGACATCGCGGAGCGGCGGGGTTGGCTGTATTGCTAACTAAAGACGGGCTGCACCGGAGTGCAGCCCGTCCGTGTAACGCACCGCGCGATTACTTCTGCGCGTTGGTCAGGCCATCGTTGGCCTTGTTGAACAGGTTTTCCAGGCCGTTGCCGAGGAAGCCCAGCACGACGATGATCGCCACGGCGATCAGACCGATGATCAGGCCGTACTCGACCGCGCTCGCGCCTTCTTCATCACGGAGAAACTTCATCATCTGATTCATTGCAAACGCTCCAAGAGGGTGTGGTCAAGCGGCCATCTCGCGAGCCGCACAGGTACTATGCAAGGATCGTAAGTGCCCGTCAAAGAAGCTGATTGACGCTTTCACTACCGCTCATCGGCCACTGCGAACAAGCGGCGCCTGCCGGCAGACAACCGGCCCCTCGCGTTGCCGTTCGCAGACGTGATCTGCGTCACATGGATCGCCTGCGATGCGCAGGGCGGCCCATCCCTACCGGACAGGACTCGCGCGTGTGCGCGGCGTGCGGGCACCGATACAGTGCGCAGACCCATTCCGGAGTTCCGATGCCGACATTGCTCTTCGCCTGCACGCTGTTCCTCAGCTCCGCGCTGCTGTTCGCGGTGCAGCCGATGATCTCCAAGATGGTGCTGCCGCAGCTGGGCGGCTCGCCCGGCGTCTGGAACGCCTGCATGTGCTTCTTCCAGGCCGGGCTGCTGGCGGGCTACGCCTACGCCCACCTGCTGGCGAAGCGGCTGGCCTGGACCACGCAGGCGGCGCTGCACGCCGCGCTGCTGCTGCTGGCCTTCCTGTTCCTGCCGCCGGCACTGGGCCATGCGACGCCGCCGGCCGATGGCTCGCCGGTCTGGTGGCTGTTGGGGCTGCTGGCGTTCAGCGTCGGCCTGCCGTTCTTCGTGCTGTCGGCCACGGCGCCGCTGGTACAGCACTGGTTCTCGCGCACCCGCCATCCCGATGCCCGCAATCCCTACTTCCTCTATGCCGCCAGCAACGCCGGCAGCCTGCTGGCCTTGCTGGGCTATCCCCTATTGATCGAACCCCAGTGGGACCTGGGGCAGCAGGGCCTGGCCTGGTCCGCCGGATTCGTGCTGCTGGGCCTGGCGCTGGCCGCCTGCTTCGTCGCGGCCTACCGGCAGCGCAGCGACGACACCGGGGAGCCGGCGACCGAGGCCGAGGCCCCCGCCGTGTCCGGCCGGCATCGCCTGCAATGGCTGGCGCTGTCCTTCCTGCCGTCCAGCCTGCTGCTGGGTGTGACGACCTTCATCACCACCGACCTGGCCTCCACACCGCTGCTGTGGGTGATCCCGCTGGCCCTGTACCTGACCACCTTCATCCTGGTGTTCGCACGGCGCCCGCCGCTGCCGCATCCGTGGATGCGCCGCGCGCTGCCGCACCTGCTGATCCTGATCGCCCTCCTGTCGCTGCTGCACATCGCCTCGGTGTGGCTGCTGGCGCTGCACCTGGCCGGGTTCTTCGTGATCACCATGGTCAGCCATGGCGAGCTGGCGGCACGGCGCCCGCCCGCGGCACACCTGACCGAGTTCTACCTCTATATGTCGCTGGGCGGCGTACTGGGTGGCATCTTCAATGCGCTGCTCGCGCCGGCGATCTTCTCCGGCGTCTACGAATACCCGCTGATGCTGGCCGCCAGCTGCCTGCTGGCAGGCCAGGCCACGGCCGGCCGCCGCGCCCTGGCGCTGGACGGTCTGCTGCCGGCGCTGCTGCTGGGCGTGCTGGTGCTGCTGTCGATGGGCAGCGACGAATTGCGCAGCCTCCTGGCGAAGGGCGGACGGGCCGGTATCGTGATCGCGGTGCTGGCCTTCGCCAGCCTTGCGGCGCTGCTGCTGGCCTTCAGCAGCCGTCCACTGCGCTTTGCCTTCGGCATCGCGGCCTGCCTGGCCTTCGCCATGGTGCGCCAGGTGCAGGGCGCGCTGGAGATGGAGCGCAGCTTCTTCGGCATCTACAAGGTGATACCGGTCGATGAGGGCCGCCGCACGGCCCTGCTCCACGGCACCACCGTGCACGGCGTCGCCAGCCACGATCCCGCGCACTACCGCCTGCCGATGAGCTACTACGCGGTGGCGGGGCCCTTCGGGCAATTGCTGGCCTCCGAAACGGCGCGCCGCCTGCCGCGCATCGGCGTGGTCGGGCTGGGCGTGGGTGGGCTGACCTGTTACGCCGCGCCGGGCCAGACCTGGACCTTCCATGAGATCGATCCGCTGGTCGAGCGCCTGGCACGCGATCCGCGGCACTTCCGCTACCTGCAGGAGTGCGGCCAGAACACCTCGGTAGTGATCGGCGACGCGCGCCTGACGCTGGAGCAGGTGCCCGACGGGGGGTACGACCTGCTGGTGCTGGACGCCTACAGCTCCGACAGCATCCCCCTGCACCTGATGAGCCGCGAAGCGCTGGCGCTGTACCTGCGCAAGCTGTCGCCGCACGGGCTGCTGGTCTTCCACGTGACCAACCGCCACCTCGACCTGATGCCGGTGCTCGCCCGCCTGGCGCAGGATGCCAGCCTGTCCGGGCTGCAGCAGCGCTTCCGGCCAGCCGATGCCCTGCGCCGCCAGGGCGACGCGCTGGCCACCGATGTCATCGTGCTGTCACGCGATGCAGCGGACCTGGCCTTCCTGCAGGCCGGCGGGGCCTGGCAGCCCCTGGCCGGAGTGCCGGGCACGCCGCTGTGGACCGACAGCTACTCCAACATCCTGGGCGTGATCCGCTGGCGCTGAGACGCCGCCGTCCTGCCCTCAGTGCTGCAGGTACAGCAGGCGCTTGATCTCGCGCTGGCCGCGGGTCACCGCGTGCAGGATCACGCCGCAGGTGAAGGCCATCAGCGCCGACAGCATGATGCCGGTGCAGAGCACCGCCGTGGGCAGGCGCGGCACCAGGCCGGTGCGGGCGTATTCCAGGAACAGCGGCAGCGACAGGCCCAGCGACACCAGCGCCAGCAGCGCCGCCACCACGCTGAAGAACAGCAGGGGCCGTTCGCTGCGGAACAGGCGCGAGATGGTCCACAGGATGCGCCAGCCGTCCGGCAGTGCGCGCAGCTTGCTGGTGGAGCCTTCCGGACGCTCCACGTAGGGGCCTTCGATTTCCGCCATCGGCACCCGCAGCGACAGCGCGTGCACCGCCAGCTCCACCTCGATCTCGAAGCCGGTGGCCAGCGCGGGGAAGGACTTGGCGAAGCGCCGCGAGAACACCTTGTAGCCGGACAGCACGTCGTCCAGGTGGTGGCCGAACAGGTAGCCGATCAGCGAGGTGAACAGGCGGTTGCCAAACTGGTGCCCGCGCCGGTAGGCCTCCGCGCCCTGCGCCAGCCGCCGGCCGTTGACCAGGTCGAGCTGCTGCGACAGCAGCGCCTCGATCATGCGCGGCGCGGAGGCAGCATCGTAGGTGGCGTCGCCGTCGACCAGCACGTAGCAGTCCGCCTCGACGTCGGCCAGCATGCGCCGCACGACATGGCCCTTGCCCTGGCGCCGCTCGGTGCGCACCACCGCGCCGGCGGCGGTAGCCAGGGCCACGGTGTCGTCGGTGGAGTTGTTGTCGTAGACGTAGACGACGGCGCCCGGCAGCGCCGCCAGGAAGTCGCCGACGACGCGCGCAATGGTCTCCGCCTCGTTGCGACAGGGCACGAGGACGGCGATGCGGGGGCTGGAGATCATGTTCACGCGCTAGGATTCCGGAAAACGTAATGCCGGGACAGCAAGTAGTTGGACACCAGCGCCGCCGCCGTGCCTGCCAGGTAGGGCAGCAGCAGCCCCTGTTCGACGCCGGCGGCCGTGATCCAGGCCAGGAACACGGCGTAGTTCACACCGCAGCCCAGGCTCTGCACGCCCAGGTAGCGCAGGCCTTCAGGCCCCGGCTGCGCGCTGGAACCGAAGGTGAACCAGCGGTTGCCGGCCCAGGTGACGCCCACCGCCGCCAGGAAGGCCAGCAGCCGCGCCAGCCACCAGGCCTTGCCGACGCCTTGCGCCAGCAGGAAGAATACCGCGGCATCGACGATGAATCCGGCACCGCCCACCAGAAAGAATCTCAGGAATGCCATTGACGGACCGATCGAAGACGCAGCACACAGTATCGCCCGCCCTGGCGTGACGGAATACCCGTCCGGACACACGGCGCCATTCGCCGGAAGACCCTTGCTCCCATGACCTCCTCCGCCCCCGGCCGCACCCTGGCCCTGCTGGTCGCCATGCTGATGATGGCCGTCGCCCTGGCCCGATCGGCACCGAGCTCCTTCGAGCGCCTGTCGCAGGCCGACCTGTCCAACCCCGACAGCTATTACAACCTCGTGGTGCTGCAGGACCGCACGCCGGAGCACGGCCATCGCTTCGTCGCGCGCGACAACGCGCCCTACGGCAGCTGGGTGCACTGGACCGAGCCCTATACCTGGACGCTGTGGCAGCTGCACCGGCCGCTGCGGGCCGCCGGCCTGGCCGAGGAACCGGCGCTGCGTTACGCCGGCGGCGCGCTGAGCCTGCTCGGCATGCTGGCGCTGGCGCTGTTCACCGCACTGGCGGTGTCGTCCACCGGCACGCGCCGCACCGCCATGATCAGCGGCCTGGCACTGGCGGCCTGCATCCCGCTGCATGCCTACGGCAACATGCTGCAGATCACCCACCACATCTTCATGCTGGTGCCGCTGGCCGCGGCGGCGGCCTGCCTGCTGCGCCGCTCGATCCTGCCGCGGCCGGGGCTGGACCTGCTGGGCGGCGCCTTGCTGGCACTGGGCTGGTGGATCTCGCCGGAGGCGATGCCCTTGATCGTCGGGCTGGTTTACCTGCGCATCGCCGCGCGCCTCCAGGGAGCCGCACCGGCACTCTGGTGGCTGGCGCCCGGCTTGTTCGGACTGACGCTGCTGGCCTGGTGGCTCGACCCGCCGCCGCCGACCTTCCCGGC
This sequence comes from Pseudomonadota bacterium, assembly GCA_052035235.1. Classification (GTDB taxonomy): domain Bacteria; phylum Pseudomonadota; class Gammaproteobacteria; order Nevskiales; family Nevskiaceae; genus Solimonas_A. Next base: position 23,771 of record JBPOHT010000008.1, read on the forward strand.
CTGGACGCTGGACCGCATGAGCCTCGCCTGGCTGCTGCTGGCCGGCCTGCTGGCGGCGATGCCCCTGGTGGCGGAAGCCTGCCTGCGGCGCGGCCTGGCGCTGGGTCGCAGCGTCGCGGTGATGATCGCCGTGTCGCTGGGCGCCCTGCTGGCCTGGGTGCTGGCGGTTCCCGAGGTGCGTGCGGGACCGGCCGGCCTGATCCCGGCGGAGCTGCGGACGCTGTGGTGGAACCAGATCATCGAGCTGCAGGCCGCGCACCGGCCGCACCAGTGGATGGCCTACCTGGGCCTGCCGCTGGCCGGCGCGCTGGCCGCCGGCTACCGCGCCTGGCGCGAGCGCAGCCTGTGGATCGCGGCGCTGGCCTTCATGTCCCTGGCCTACGGCCTGCTGGGTGTGTGGCACCTGCGCATGGGTGCGGCCGCGGGCATCGCGGGTGCGCTGGCCTACGGCATCGGGCTGGCAGGGCTGCGTGGCTTCGGCGACGTGGACGAGACGCTGCCGCGGCGCAGCCAGTTGCGCGTGTTCCTGCTGACGCTGTTCCCCGCGCTGCAGCTCGCCGCGACCGTGGGCCTGGCGTCGCTGTGGCCGCCTCCGCCGCAGGAGAAGCACTGCAGCCTCGCCAGCATCGCCCCGGTGCTACAGCAGATTCCCCAGGCGACCTTCCTGGCGCCGGTCTTCAGCGGTTCGGAGCTGCTGTACCGCACGCATCACCGCATCATCACCGGCCCCTACCACCACAACGTGGAGGGCCTGCTCGACAACTACCGCGCCTGGCTCGACACCGGCACCGACCAACCGCCGGAAATCTTCGCGCGGCGCAGCGTCGGCTACGTGCTGGGCTGCACCTACTACCAGAATGAACTGCGAGGCAGCGAGGGCCGTCGTACGCTGATGGAACGCGTGGCCGATGGCGACACCCCGGCCTGGCTGCAGGCCCAGCCCTGGCCGGCCGGCACCGAAACCGAATGGCGCCTGTACCGCGTCCAGCCACCTGCTGGCTCCGCCATCGAAGAGCCCCGGCCATGACCACCTATGCGATCGGCGACGTGCAGGGCTGTTACGACCCGCTGCGCCGGCTGCTGGAGCGGCTGCGCTTCGACCCGGCGCAGGATCGCCTGATCTTCCTTGGCGACCTGGTCAACCGCGGACCGCAGTCCCTGGAAGTGTTGCGCCTGGTGCGCTCGCTGGGGGACCGCGCCGTCAGCGTGCTGGGTAACCACGACCTGCATCTGCTGGCCGTGGCCGCGCGCGGCGAGAAAGCCAGCCGCAAGGACACGTTCCAGGATGTGCTGGACGCAGCCGATCGCGACGAGCTGCTGGCCTGGCTCAGCCGCTGCCCGCTGGCCTACGACGACCCGCAGACAGGCGTACTGGCGGTGCATGCCGGCGTCGCCCCGCAATGGACCCGCAGCCAGGCTCTGGCCCTGGCAGCAGAGGCCTCGGCCTGCATCGCCGGCCCCGATGCCGGCGGGTTCTACGCCCACATGTACGGCGACGAGCCCGACCAGTGGCGCGACAACCTCAAGGGCTGGAAGCGCCTGCGCTTCATCGTCAACTGCTTCACCCGCATCCGCTATTGCGACGCCGAAGGGCGGATCGACACCCGGCACAAGGGCGCGCCCGGCAGCCAGCCGGCGCCGCTGCATCCCTGGTTCGAGGTGCCGGAACGCCGCACTGCGGAGAACCGCATTGTCTTCGGCCACTGGTCCACGCTGGGCAAGCTGAGCTGGAGCGACGGCAAGGTCCTGGGCCTGGACACCGGCTGCGTCTGGGGCGGTCGGCTGACGGCCCTGGACCTGCAGACCGGCGAACCGACCGGCTGCGATTGCCCAGCGGCGCAGAAGCCCGGAGCCGACAGCTAGCGGCCGATGCAAGCCCTGTTCCCGCTGGCCGGCGGGCTACCGCTTTGCCGCTGCTTTCTCTACTCTGCCCACCAACGCCGCCCCGTCCTTCCATCAGCCAATCCGGCCCGCTGGAAGGGCATGCAGTGCAAAGCGGTCCAGGGCGATGCATGCTCATTGGGCGGCCTGTATCCGCGGGCGTGACCACTACGCACGGTACGGATGAGCACTATGTTCAAGATGGACAGACAACGCGGAGCGACAGCAGTCGAGTATGCGCTCGTGTTCCCGGTGTTCTTCCTGCTGTTCTACGGCATGCTGAGCTACGGCCTGATCTTCATGATGCGCCTGAATCTCCAGCACTCGGCCGAGGAAGGCGCACGCGCCGCCCTGCGCCACCAGCGCCTGCCCAGCGGCAACACGGAAAGCCCGGCGCCCTCGCAGCTCGAGCTGCGGCGCCGCCAGGCCGAGGTGGCCGCCACCCGGCACAGCAGCTGGATCAACGCCTGGAAGCCCGGATTGCTGCAGATCCAGGCCAGGATCTGCCCGTCCGACGCCGCCATCGACAATGCCGCGCAATGCCCGCCGGGCTCCAACGCCTTGAACTGCGACGTGTTGCCGGGCTGCCAGGTGGTGGTGACGATGAGCTACCCCTACGCCGCCCACGTCAACGGCCCCGCTCTGCCGCCGCTGCCGGGCTTCGGCCTGCTGATCCCCAACTACCTGACCGCCCAGGCCCGCAGCCTGCTCGACGGCAAGGCGCTGGACCTGTGAGCCGGCTCACCGACCGTTCACGGCAGCAAGGCGCCGCGGCGATGGAATTCGCCCTGGTGCTGCCGGTTTTCCTGCTGATCCTCTACGGACTGATCACCTTCGGCGCCGCGTTCTACACGCAGCTGGCCATCTCGCGCGCGGCCGAGGATGGCGCGCGCGCGGCGATCCAGCCCGGCATCACCGACGCCATGATCAAGAGCGAGGTCATCAACTCGCTGGCTGCTTCATCGATCGCGCCGCGGGCCCACAACGCCAACTTCACCTCGCGCCGCGATTGGCTCAATACCCAGGTCAAGCCCTCGCGCGTGATCGTCGTGCACAACACCGCCTGCAACGGCGCCGGCAGTTCCGGCTCGGTCAGCATCACGGTCGACTTCCCGTACGACAACGCCGCCGGTACCCGCATCCTGCCTTCCATCACGATACCGGCGGTCGGCGATATCGATGGATGGATGCCCAAGAAGCTCATGAGCTGCGCCACGGCCCAGATCTGATACGAGAGGTCCATCGTGCCACGCCCATCCATCACCGCCTTTTCGTCCTCGGCCCGCCAGCAGCGCGGCTCCATTGCCTTCTTCGCGGCGTTGGGCCTGAGCCTGGCGGTGATCCTGCTGTCGATCACCGACATGGGTTTCCTGTATTTCTACAAGCGCGAATACCAGAAGGCCGCGGACCTCGCCGCCATGGCCGGCGCCCGCAGCCTGCACCTGAGTTGCAACACCGCGCGCACCACCGGCTCCACCAATGCCCTGCAGAACCTGGGCAACAAGCGCCACAACGCCCCGGTGATCGAGTGCGGCCACTGGGACGGCCGGCGTGACCAGGCTTTCGACCCGAGCGCCGCGACGGAAGATCTGAACGCCGTCCGCGCCACCATCTCCGGCGTGCCGCCGCGCTTCCTGCCCTTCATCCAGAGCCACACGCTGACCGCCAGCGCCATCGCCATCGCCAACCAGCCGCTGGCGCAGCTGCGCATCCGCAGCACGCTGGCCACCGTCAACCCCGGCCAGGGCACCGTCCTGAATGCCGTGGTCGGCGGCCTGCTCGGCGGCAGCCTCAACCTCAGCGCCGGCGCCTGGGACGGACTGGTCCACACCGACCTCAACCTGCTCAACTATCTCGACGCGCTGGCCATCAACCTCGGCCTGAGTGCGGGCGACTACGACAGCGTGCTCAACACCCAGGTGTCGGTGGGCACCCTGCTGGGCGTGGCCGCCACGGCCCTGCAGCAGGGCGGCGGCAGCGGCGGCACCGCCAACGTCAACGCGGCCCTGCTCGGCCTGCAGAACCTGGTGGGTGCCAACCTGCCGGGCCTGTCGCCCCTGGTGCGCCTGGGCGACCTGCTCAACATCCAGACCGGCACACCGGAATCCGGCCTCGATGTGGGCCTGAACCTGTTCCAGCTGGTCCAGGGCAGCGTGCAGCTGGCCAACAAGAACTGCGTCGCCTGCGCCAACCTGCCGATCAACCTGCCCGGTGTCGCCGGCGCCAGTGTGCGCGTCCGCGTCATCGAGTCACCGCAGTTGTCCGCCATCGGCAACCCGGAGCGCGCCCGTCTCGCCCCGCTGGGCGCGGACCGCATCTACGTGCGCACCGCGCAGGTACGCACGCTGATCTCGGTAGACCTGCCGATCGCCGGCTCCGTGCTCAACAGCATCCAGGCGTTGCTGAACGACACCGTAGTGGGCAGCCTCACCAACGTGGTGAACGATCTGCTGTCGTTGAACCTGATCGCCGTGCTGGGCTGGTTGCTGCCGATCCCAACCGAGCGGGACGTCATCGACGTCCTGGTGCTGCCGACGCCGCGCCTGGACATCAATATCGACGCCGGCGGCGGTCGCGCCTACGTTACCGACTACTCCTGCGCCAACGAGCCGAACAAGTCGCTTACCGTACCCGTCTACACGGCCGCCGCCGAGTTGCGCATCGGCAAGATGGGCAGCTCCGCCGCGGACGCCGCCACCAAGGTGTTCTCCTCCAGCAGCGCTCCCACCGTGGAGCCCGTCCCGATCCTCGATATCGGCACCCGCCGCGTGCAGCAGACCTGCCTGCTGGGCCTCTGCTCCACCAAGTGGCTGCGGGCCGACGGTGTCTGGGACTCCGACAAGAGCAAGTCGCGCCGTATCGCCTTCGCCGGCGGCGGCATCGGCCTGCAGGCCGACCTGCCGGTGGCCAGCACCAACACCACCCAGACCTACACCCAGCCGCCGGCTGGCGGTCTGCCGAAGATCGGCGAAGACCCGGCGTACAAGACCGTGACCTCGTCCAACATCGTCAACAGCCTGCGTAACACCCTGCTGGGCCTGACGCTGCAGTTCTACCGCCCCTCCGGCTCCAACATCGGCGGCAGCGGCCTGGGCAACGTGCTGTTCCTGGTAGGCAGCGTGGTGAACACGCTGGTCTCCACCGTCACCACCTTGATCAACGCCGCCCTGGGCCCGCTGCTGGACCCGTTGGTCAACCTGCTGCTGGAACAGTTGGGCGTGGACCTCAACAAAGTGGAAGTCGGCGCGAACCTGAGCTGCAGTGGTGGCGGGGCGTCGCTGGTCGATTGATGACGCGGGGCCGCTAGCGAAGGCCGCCAACTGAATGCGTTCGCCCTTCGACAGGCTCAGGGCGAACGGTTGGGTGGGTCTCTTCACACGCTGACCCTGGTCCTCGGCAACTGCTCCATGCGTTGCCCTACCTGCGGGCGTCCTGCCCTTGTCGGCAACTGCTCCATGCGTTGCCCTACCTCGGGCCTCCATGCCCTCGCCGGCAACTGCTGCTGCGTTGGCTGCCTCGGGCATCCCCCTCTCCCGCCCTTCGGGCACCCTCTCCCGCAAGGTGAGAGGGAAGCATCCGCTTTGTCTTGGATGGCTTGTGCGCTTGAATGAGCGCAGCGAATGCTGTTGATGTACCGGGTTCCCTTCCAGTAGCGCCTGCCTGGGGGTCGAGTGCAGGGTCGAGCCGGGCAGGAGCCCGGCCGAGGGGCCTCAGGCCATGGATGGCCTGTGGACCCGACCCGTCGCACTCGATCACCAGGCAGGTTGCCCCGCCTCAGCGGGGCCGCGGATGGCAGGGTACGTTTTCTCTTGGTTACTTCTCTTTGTCGTACAACTAAAGAGAAGTAACTCGCCCTTAGGCGAAATAAACCTCCAGAGATCAGCAGCTCCTGACCGGCGTAGTCGCCGGCACCACAACTGCCGCTGCTAGTTGAAAGCGTGCGCCCCTCACCTCGGCAACTGCTCCTGCGTTCGAGGGCATGGATGCCCGAGGTAGGGCAACGCATGGAGCAGTTGCCGAGCCCTACCTCGAGCATCCATGCCCTCGCCCACCCTCTCCCCGCAAGCGGGGAGAGGGAGAAATTCAGAGGTTCAGCTGTACCTGGGCGACCTACAAAAGAAAAGCCCCCGACTAGCGGGGGCTTTTCCTTGCAACCGTTACATCAGTGGCGCGGCTTGAATACCGGCTCTTCACCCGGCGCCAGTTCCTTCGGCTTGAGGATGAAGGACGCGATGGCCGGCAGCAGCACGATGGCGCCGATCATGTTCGTGGTGAACATGAAGACCAGCAGCTTGCCCATGTCGCGCTGGAACTGCAGGCCCGACCACAGCCAGGTCAGCACGCCCAGGCTCAAGGTGATGCCGGTGAAGATCACCGCCTTGCCGGTCAGCTTCAGCGTCTTGAGGTAGGCCTCGCGACTCTTGAAGCCGGCCGCCAGCGCGTCGGCGTATGTGGCGTAGACATATATTCCGTAGTCCACACCGACACCCGCCGCCAATGCCACCACCGGCAGGATCGCCACCTTCATGCCGATGCCGAGGATCGTCATGACCGCGTAGGCCATCCACGACACCAGCGACAGCGGCAGCATGATCGCCACCAGGCTCTGCCACTCGAAGAAGGACAGGAACACGCAGAGGATGATGCCGGCGTAGACGACGTAGAGGATCGGCTTCTCGAGGCGGTGCACTTCCTCGTTGGTCGCCGCCATGACGCCGACGTTGCCCGAGGCCAGCGCGAAGTTGACCGGGCAGGCCTTGTCCATCGCCTTGTGTGCCTCGGCGGCGGCATCGGCGGCCTTGGTCAGCTCGATGACCTTCGGATTGGTGTCGACCTTCTCGTCGCTGATCGTCTTGTCTTTCTTGCGCATCGCTTCGATGTGCTTCTCGCGCGCGATGCGGGTGCGGCCCGCCTCACGGCGCTTCTCGAGCTTCTCGGCGCAATAGCCCTCGTTGACGTCCTTGTTGACCTCGTAGAACTCGGCTGAGTTTTCCTTGTTGAAGGTGCCGACCTCGTGAACGATGCGCTCCAGCGTGGACGCACGATGGTTCTGGGTGAACACGAAGATCGCCAGGGCCGAGCAGTTGGAGTTCAGCAGGCCGGACGAGGTCGGGATCGGGGTGATCGCCTGCACCATGGTGTACTGGTTGCGCGGCAGCACCTTGAACTTCGGCGTTGCTTCCGAGAACGCGGCGTTGACCTGGCGGGCCGCCCAGGGCAGCGACAGGATCGACTGCACGCCTTCGGTGTTCTCCATGCGCCAGCCGAAGCGGTCCACCTGGTCCATCATGTCGTGACGGACGCAGGCTTCGGCGTCCATCTCGGCGATCACCTTCATGATGTCGGTGCCGATCGCGAAGTTGCGGCCGATGGCGTTGGTGTCCTGGTTGTAGCGCGAGTCCGGCAGCAGTTCCGGCACGCCGTCCTGGCTGTCGCCGACCTGCAGGCCTTCACCCTTCCAGAAGCTCCAGCCGTACAGCGCGGCCGCGGCCAGGATGGCGATCACCGCCGGGGTCGGGCGCACGATGTTGGAGATGAACTCCCAGATCGGGTCGAGCACGCTGTCGCGCTGCTCCTGCTTCTGGCGGAAGGCTTCCGGATCGCCGATGTCGATCCAGGTCAGCCAGATCGGCATCATGATCTTGTTGGTGACCAGGATCGCGAACATGCCCAGCGAGGCGTTGAGCGCCATCTCGCGGATGATGTCGATGGGGATCACGGCGATCAGCGCGAAGCCGACGAAGCCGGTCATGATCGCCATGGTTCCGTACACCGCCAGGCGGCGCCAGGTGTAGAGCGAGGCGTCGAAGCTGTTGCGCTTGAACAGCGTGATCTCGCCGACCCAGGCGTTGACGTACTGCACGCCGTGCGACACCGAGATCGCGATGATCAGGAACGGCACCAGGATCGCGAAGGGATCCAGGCCCTTGCCGGCCATCTGCAACAGGCCGAACTCCCAGATCACGGCGGTGATGGCGCAGACCAGCGGCAGCACGGCCAGCTTCATCGAGCCGGTGTAGAGCCACAGCAGCAGGAAGGTCATGAACAGCGTCAGGATCAGGAACAGCACCACCTGCATGGTGGCGTCGATCACGTCACCCACGACCTTGGCGAAGCCGATGACGTGGACATTGATGTCCGGGTTGTACTGCGGGTTGTCGATGAACTCGACGGCGACGTCACTGCCCTTGACCTTGATCTTGTCGGGGGCCGAGCCGTCATCCTTGGCCGGGCCGTTGACCTCGAAGGTCTCCATGCGCAGCTTCCAGCCCAGGTCGACGAAACCCTCGCCCACCACGGCGCCGGCTGCCAGGCCATCCTGCGCTGCCTTGAGCTTGTAGACGTACTTCTTGGGATTGGTGAAGCGGCCGCGGATCTTGTCCTCCAGCAGCTTGGAGACCACGGCGTAGTCCAGCTTCTCGCCGGTGACCGGATCCACTTCGAGCAGCTCGGAGTAGATCATCGCGCCGTTCTGGCTCTTGGTAGTGTAGCGGCCGACATGGCCACCCTTGCCGACGTTGGCACGCACCAGGGCGAACATCTCGGGGTTGGGTGCGTACTCGGCCGGGATCACGTTGCCGCCGGCGAAGCCGCCCTCCACCACCTCGATGTAGCGCACGTCCGGAGTGAACAGCGAAGACACGCGCGAGCGGTCGATGCCGGGCAGGAAGAAGACTTCGTCGGTCGCCGACTTCAGCGCCGTCAGGAAGGCCTCGTTGTACATGTCGCCCTTGCCGTCCTTCTGGATCAGCGCCACCAGTACGGTGTTGGCACCGCCGAACTCGGCCATGTACTGCTTGAGCACCTGCATGTACTGGTGCTCGAGCGGGATCGACTTGTCGAAGCCGGCATCGCGACGGATGTGGCCGGCCTCCCAGGCGAACCAGACGGTCAGCACCAGCAGGATGCCCATGGTGAGCTTGCGGCGCGCGTAGATCAGCGGCTCGATGGCCGCGAGGATCTTCTGCGTCGTCGTCGGCTTGTGGTTTTCTTCGGTCATTTCAGAATTCCTGGTCGGGACGCGACGCTTACGGGAGCTTTACGCGCTGCACGCCCGACTCGCCGACGGCGAGCAGGCTGGCGTCGCTGGCGACGATGACACCGGACAACGGGGTGCCGGCATCGGTACGCAGGCTGCGCACGTTGCCGCCATCGGCGCCGACCAGCAGCACCGAACCGTTGAGGCCGACCATGGCCACGTCGCCGCCGGGCAGCGAGGCGCCGCCGAACATGGACGCCACCGTGCCGGTCTGGACCTTGGTCCAGTTGCCGGCCGCCGGATCGGCGGAGACGTAGACGTTGCCGCGCAGACCGAACAGCACCGCGCCCTTGTCACCGACCGGCACGGCGCCGAACAGCGAGCTCTCGTAAGGTGCCACCAGCTTGCCCCAGGTGGCGCCACCGTCGCTGGACAGGGCCAGGGTGCCCTGTTCACCGGAGATCAGCAGGTTGCCGTTGTTGAGGCGGGTGATGGCGTTGAAATGCAGCTCGTCCTCGCGGATCGGGGACTGCACTTCGGTCCAGTTCTGGCCACCGTCAGAGGTTTCGTAGAACAGGCCGTAGGCGCCCACCGCGAAACCGCGGCTGGTGTCGAGGAACAGCACGTCGAGCAGCGGCTTCTCCAGCTGCGGCTGGAAGTTCTGCAGGGCCCAGGTCTTGCCGCCGTCCTTGGTATGCAGGATCACGGCATCATGGCCCACGGCCCAGCCGTTCTCGGAGTCGGTGAAGGTCACGGCGGTGAGCGCGGAGCGCACCGGCACCTGGACCTGCGCCCAGTCCTTGCCGTTGGTGGATACCAGCACGTGTCCGCGGTCGCCGACCGCGACCAGGCGCTTGCCGGTGTTGGCCACGTCCAGCAGCATGGAGCGGCTGGCCAGCGGCATCAGTTCCGAGGGACGCGGCTTCACCGTAGGTGCGGCGGCCTCCTCGGCAGCGGGTGCCTCCGCGGCTTCGGCAGGAGCGGCCTCTACGGCAGCCTCTTCCGGTGCAGCGCCCTCGTCCTGGGCAATCGCGCTGACAGCAAGCGCGGCGAGCGTGGAACCGGCCAGCAGTCCCAGCAACTTCTTCTTATCGTGCTTCATGCTTCCCCTCGTATGGTGTCGCGCAGGGGAAAACTGCGCGCTATGGGTATTGGCCGCGCAAGTTTTTCACGTCGTCGCCAGCTTGGCCAGCTTTTTCAGCCACCCGCACTGCAACAAATGCGCTTGACAGGGACGGCCCCGCGCCCCCTGAAACGAAGCGGGCGGGGCTCGCGCAACGCGGCCCCGCCCGGTGGACATCGAAACCGCCCTCAGAACTGGTAGCCGAGGGACAGCATCAGGTTGTCGCGGTCACGCAGGGCGTCACGGTCGGCACCGCCGGTGAACCAGGTGTAGCGGACCTCGCCGTTCCAGGTCGCCAGGTAGTCGAAGCGCACGCCCGAGATGATCTGCATGCGGCCATCGACGAAGTTCTGGCCCAGGCCCGGGGCGGTGCCTTCCACGTCGTGGAAGAAGGCATTCAGGAACTCCAGGTTGACGTTGGCGAAGGCGTCGTCGAAGCGGGTCAGCGTGACGAGACGGTAGCCGTAGGAGTACTCGGTGCCGAAGTTGCCCTTCTTCTGCGCGGTGGGGTTCTGGCGCAGGCTGGCGGTGGTGGTGCTCGAGCTGGGGTCGTTCGGATCGCTGCGGACGTCGACCGGGTTGATGCCGAGGCTGCCGTCGGCACCGCCGCTGATGTGGGTGTCCACGCCGCCGCCCTGGAACTGCAGCTCGGACAGCTTGGGCATGTCCAGCACGTGGGTCATGCCCAGCTCCAGCAGCAGGGTGACCTGCGAAGCGCGAATCCAGTTGTCGCCGCCGATGGTCTTCAGGAAGGTGGTGCCGAGCTGGCCCACTTTCATGCGCTCGTAGCCGCGGATGTAGTCGCCCGGATTGACGCTGACCCCGCGGTACTGCGAGATGAAGTCCGGCACGGCGGTGCGGCGGCCCGGCAGGCGCAGGCCGCTGGTGATCACGAAGTCTTCTGCCGGGAAGGCGGGCTGCTGTGCCGAGAAGATCAGGTCCGTGGTGTGGATCTGGATCGGCAGGTTCTCGCGGAAGGCATATTCGCCCGACCAGGCCACGTCACCCAGCGTGGTGTTGAACGAGACACCCCATAGCCGGATGTTCTCGGGGTACTCCACGATCAGCCGCATCGAGTCCAGCGGCAGCGCCTCGCCACTGGCGGGGAAGAACGGACCCGCGCCGGCCAGGCCGGAGACGATGTTGATCGGGTTGATGCCGCAGGCCGCAGCCGTCTGCAGGAAGCCGGGGATGCCGTCGGCACCCGCCGGGATGCAGGTGGCGTTTGCCGCGAAGGCCGACACGCTGGGCACGCGGCTGTGGTAGTTGGAGTAGTACAGGCCGACTTCGGTGCCGTTGTTGAGGCCGTCGAAGAAGAAGCGCAGCGCAGCGCCGTACTGTCCGCCATCGTCCGGACGGCGGCGGCGCTCCTCGTCGAAGTCGCGCAGCACCGTACGGCTGGAGGTGGAGCCCAGGATCGCCGCCGGATCGTCCGAATTGCGCCAGGGTTCGTACAGCTGCTCCGGATCCTCGGGTGCCTTGCCGAAGGACAGCATGGCGTAGGTGCCGCCGTCGCCCAGGATGTCGGAGCTGGAGAAGAAGCTGCCGACCGGGTCGATGCGGATCGGCTTCCACTCGTACTGGTAGAAGGTCTCGAGGTTGACGCCCTCGAGCAGCTCCAGGTTCAGCACGGCCATGCCGGTGGGCTGGAACAGTTCCTTGACGTCGAAGCCCGGCAGGCGCAGCAGCGCCTGGTTGGGCGGGTTGATGCTGTTGAGACTGTTCAGCGCCAGGAAGCCGCTCTCGCCCCAATTGATGACCTGGTTGCCGACCTTGATCGCGGCCTGGCGGTCGCCGATTTCGAAGGTGCGGCTGACGAAGAAGTCCAGCATCTGGAACTTGTTGCCGATGCGCTGCTCCCCGGCCTCGGAGAACGGCGTCTTGCCCAGCTGCGCGGTGGTGTCAGGATGCTCGACGTCGTAGTCGGAGTAGTTCGCGTCGTAGAAGTACAGGCTGCGGGCGAAGACGTTGAAGTCGAACAGGTTGAAGCTCAGGTCCGTCGTCAGCTTGGCGGTGGCGTGGACCCAGTCGCCCTTGTCGAAATTCAGGTTGCCGTTGTCGCCGTTGGGGCTGGAGGCGCCCGGCTGCGTCAGATAGAAATTGTTGCGGTTGCCGAAGGTCGTGTCCTCGACCGTGCCGGAGCAGGTGTCGCCGGAATAGCGGCGATTGGCACTGTCGTAAGGGTTCGCGGTGGTACGACCGACGCAGAGCCCCGGATTGAGGTTGCTGCGGCCGATCAGGCTGTCGTCGCGGTCCTGCATGCGCACGACGCCGCCGATCGAGATCAGGTTGTCGATCTTGATGGCGGTGTCGCCGATGTCGAACTCGAAGGCCATCGCCGGCTGGGCGGCCAGCAAGCCGGCCGCAATGGCAATGGATTGCAGCAGGAACGGCTTGCGCTGGTGTACCGCTTTCATGGTGTCTCCCCGTATCGCACCGACGGCCCGCAGGACTACGGGCCGGACTTCTTGTTTCGTCAGAGTGGCATCGCACCTGCGACCCTGTCCGGCGGCGACGCTCAAGCGTCTTGTGGGCCGGCCGCGCACCGCAAGAGGGCACGCGAGATCGTTGGTTTCTTTGCGGTTATTTAACCTTGCCGCTCGCAGCGACGCAATCCGCCCAGGCCAGAAATATGACCTAAGAGCCAATCCAGACCAGGCTGGCCATGCGTCCGCAGACCGGATCGCGGCGAAAAGAGTGGAAGCGCTGCGTATCGGCATGGGTGCAGAGCCCGCCACCGTAGACCCGCTCCAGGCCAGCCCGGCGCAGGCGCAGGCGGGCCAGGGCGTAGAGGTCGGCCTGCAGCCGGCCCGACCGGCCCGGCGTGAAACAGGCGGCGGCATCCGGATCCTGCGCCACGAAAGCCTCGCGCACTTCCGGCCCGACCTCGAAGGCCGCGGGACCGATCGCCGCCCCCATCCAGGCCAGCAGCCGCGAGGGTGGGCGGCCGAGGGCGGCGAGGGTCTGCTCCAGCACGCCACCGGCCAGGCCACGCCATCCGGCGTGGGCGGCCGCCACGGCACTGCCGTCCTCGGCGCAGAACAGCACCGGCAGGCAGTCCGCGGTCATCACCACGCAGACCTGGCCGCGGCCCTCGGCGACGCTGGCATCGGCCGTCGGCAAGCCCGGCACCGGTGCCCGCGCCACGGCGCAGCCGTGCACCTGGTTGAGCCAGGCCGGCTCGGCCGGCAGGGCCAGCGTCTCGCGCAGCAGCGCCCGGTTGCGCGCCACGGCGGCCGGGTCGTCGCCGCAGTGGGTGGCGAGGTTGAAGCTCGCGTAGGGTCCCTGGCTGACACCGCCCAGCCGGGTGGTCTGGAGTGCCCGCACCCCGGGCGGCGCCGGCCAGTCCGCCATCAGGAAGGACTCCGGCGGCAGGCTCACTGCGAGGTCCGCAGCGCTTCGAGCAGGGCCTGCATGTCGGCCGGCGGCTCGCAGCTCCAGCCGATGCGCTTGCCGGTCTTGGGGTGCTCCAGCTCCAGTTCGCGGGCGTGCAGGGCCTGGCGCGGGAAGTTTTTCAGGGTCTCGCGCAGCTGCGGGTCCATGCCAGCGCCGCGCACCACGTCACCACCGTAGATCGTGTCGCCCACGATGGGGTGGCGCAGGTGCGAGAGGTGCACGCGGATCTGGTGGGTGCGGCCGGTCTCCAGCTTGAGGCGCAGGTGGGTATGGCCGTGGAAGCGCTCCTGGACCCGGTAATGCGTCACCGCCTCGCGGCCGCGCATGCCCTCCACCACCGCCATCTTGATCCGCTCGCGCGGGTGACGGCCGATCGGCAGGTCGATGGTGGCACCGGCGATCAGGGTGCCGTGGACCACCGCGTCGTACTCGCGGCGGAAGTCGCGGCGGCCGATGTCGGCCACCAGCTTGGCGTGGGCCGCCAGGTCCAGGGCCACCACCAACAGTCCGGAGGTGTCCTTGTCCAGGCGGTGCACGATGCCGGCGCGCGGCACGCCAGCGGTCTGGGGAAAATGGTGCAGCAGGGCGTTCTGCAGCGTGCCTTCGCGCTGGCCGGCTCCGGGGTGTACGGTCAGGCCGGCCGGCTTGCGGATCACCGCGATGTACTTGTCGGCGTAGGCCACGTCCAGGGGGATGTCCTGGGGCTGCACCGTGGTGTCCTGGGGCGGCACGGCGTCTATTTCCAGGACGTCGCCCGTCACCGCCGGCTGGCGCCCCCGGGTCACGGTCTCGCCGTTGACCCGCAGCCGCCCCTCCTCGATCCAGCCCTGCAGGCGGGAACGGGAGTACTGCTCGAACAGCCGGGCACAGGCGGCATCCAGGCGGCTGCCGGCCAGATCGGCGGGAACCGTGGCGGTCAGCAGGAGGTCTTCTTCATCGGCCAGATCGGACGCGGTCATCGGCTATACTCGGGAAATAACAGGATTCACTCTTCCATGAAGCTCAAAATCACGCTCGTGGCGGCCTTGCTGGTCGCCGGTTGCAGCTCCGATCCCAACCGGCTGCCGCCCACCAATCCGTTCAAGCCCGAGCAGCGCAGCGCGCGGGAAATGCGCCTGGAAGCCGGCCAATTGTACAAGGCCGCGCGCGATTCCCTGGATACCAGCGATTTCAGCACCGCGACCGAGCGCTATGATCGCCTGATCCAGCGCTTCCCGTTCTCCGAGTACGCCACCCAGGCGCAGCTCGAGAAGATCTACGCCCAGTACCGCAACTACGACCACGACTCCGCCCTGGCCGGTGCCGAGCGCTTCCTGCGCGAGCACCCCCGCCACAGCGGCGCCGCCTACGTGCAGTACATCAAGGGCCTGGCCAACTTCGACCGCGAGGAAGGCCTGAGCGACATGCTCGGCCTGGACGCCACCCAGAAGGACATGGGCTATTCGCGCCGCTCCTTCGACGATCTCGGCCTGCTGGTGCAGAAGTACCCCAACAGCCCCTACGCCGCCGACGCCCGCCAGCGCATGATCTTCCTGCGCAACCGTATCGCGGAGAGCGAGATCCATGCCGTGCGCTTCTACATGAAGCGCGGTGCCTGGATCGCCGCCGCCAAGCGCAGCGAGCAGATCATCGCCCAGTACCCCGGCGCCCCGGCCGCCCTGGAAGCCCTGCAGACCATGGAGCAGAGCTACCGCGCCCTGGACCTGAAGCCGCAGGCCGACGAGGCCGCCGCCATCCTGGCCGCCAACCGCGATCGCCCTGCGCCGGTGACCCCGCTGCCGGCCAAGGTCACGCCCGCCGCCGTCGTTCCGACGACCGAGCCGTCGGAACCCCAGGCAGCGGCACCGGCAGCCCCTCAGCAGCCCTGAGTCAGGACCGGGCGGCGGTTCAAATGTCGCCGTAGACGGCGGTCAACGGATAGCGCCGTTCGCGTCCGAAGGCACAGCGCGTCACCTTGGGCCCCGGCGGCGCCTGGCGACGCTTGTACTCCGAGCGCCGCACCAGCGACGCCACGCGCTTGACCGTGGCGTCCTCGAACCCCAGCGCGACGATCTCCGGGATCGAAAGCTGCCGCTCGACGTAGGCTTCCAGGATCGGGTCCAGCACCTCGTAGGGCGGCAGGGAGTCCGAATCCTTCTGGTCAGGACGCAACTCTGCCGAGGGCGGCCGCGTGATCACACGCTCCGGGATCACCGGCGAACGCGTGTTGCGCCAGCTCGCCAGGCGGAACACCAGGGTCTTGTAGACGTCCTTGATCGGTGCGAAGCCGCCGCACATGTCGCCGTAGAGCGTGGCGTAGCCCACCGCCATCTCGCTCTTGTTGCCGGTGGTCAGCACCACGTTGCCGAACTTGTTCGACAGGGCCATCAGCAGGATGCCGCGCGAGCGTGACTGCAGGTTTTCCTCGGTCAGGTCCACCGGCTTGCCGGCGAAACTGTCCGCCAGCGTTTCGTTGAAGGCCTTGAAGGCCGGCTCGATCGGCAGCACCGAGTAGCGGATGCCCATGGTCTCGGCCTGGATGCGCGCGTCGTCGTTGGACATGTCCATGGTGTAGCGCGACGGCATCGACACGCCCCAGACCCGCTCGGCACCCAGGGCGTCGACCGCGATCGCGGCGACCAGGGCGGAGTCGATGCCGCCCGACAGCCCGATCAACGCACCCGGGAAGCCGTTGCGGTTGACGTAGTCGCGCACCGACTGCACCAGCGCCTCGTACACCACTTCCTCCAGCGGCAGATCCGGCCGGCGCGGGGCCTGCTCGAAGCGGCCGCCGTCCAGCGTCACGGCGTAGACCCCCTCCTCGAACAGGGGCGCCTCGAAGGCCAGCGAGCCGTCGGCGCGCAACACCATGGAGTCACCGTCGAAGACCACGTCGTCCTGGCCGCCCACGCAGTTCACGTAGAGGATCGGCAGGCCGGTCTCGGCCACGCGCTGGTCCAGCACACGGCGGCGCTCGCCGGTCTTGCCGGAATGGTAGGGCGAGGCGTTGATGTTGATCAGCAGCTCGGCGCCGGCATCCCGCGCCTGCGCCGCCGGCTGCGTCAGCCAGATGTCCTCGCAGATGGTCAGGCCGATGCGACGCCCGCCGAGCTCGAATATGCAGGGCGCATGGCCCGGGCGGAAATGGCGGCGCTCGTCGAACACGCCGTAGTTCGGCAGCTGCTGCTTGCGGTAGCGCTGCTGGATCACGCCATCGCGGATCACGTAGGCGGCGTTGTAGATCACGCCGTCGGCATACTCCGGCAGGCCCACCACCAGGGTGATGCCACGCACCTCCGCCAGCAGGCGGTTGACGCCCTCCTCGATCACGCGAGGCATCGCCGAGCGCAGCAGCAGGTCGTCGGGCGGATAGCCCAGCAGGGAGAGTTCCGGACAGGCCACCAGGTCGGCGCCGAGCTCGTCCCTCGCCCGCGCACTGGCGGCGATGATCTTCTCGACGTTGCCCTCGACATCGCCGACCCAGAGGTTCAACTGGGCGAGCGCGAATTTCAGTTGTTGCGGCATCGGATGATTATCCAAGAAAAAGGGCGCGGCGGCAGGCTTGCCCTAATATGAGGCAATGAGCCCCCCTATCCGCCAGCCGACTTTCTTCCTGCCTCACGGCGGGGGCCCCTGCTTCTTCATGGACTGGGACCCGCCGGACTTCTGGGATCATCTGGGCGACTGGCTGAAATCCCTGCCCGGCCTGCTGCCGGCCGCGCCGCGGGCCCTGCTGGTAGTGTCCGCGCACTGGGAGGCCCCGGTGCCGACCCTGACCTCCGGCACCCGGCCACCGCTGATCTACGATTACGGCGGCTTTCCACCGCATACCTACCAACTCCAGTGGCCCGCACCCGGCGATCCGACGCTGGCGGGCCGCGTGCAGGACCTGCTGGCGGGTACCGGCATCGCCAGCGCCGCCGATCCGCAGCGCGGCTACGACCATGGCGTGTTCGTGCCCATGCTGCTGGCCTGGCCGCAGGCCCGGATTCCCACCGTGCAGCTGTCGCTGCGCCACGATCTGGACGCCGCCGCGCACTTGGCCATCGGCCGCGCACTGGCGCCGCTGCGCGACGAGGGTGTGCTGATCCTGGGCAGCGGCTTCAGCTATCACAACCTGCGGGCGATGATCGGCGGCGCGGTGCCGGACGTGGCCGGGGCCTCGAAGCGCTTCGACGGCTGGCTGACAGCAGCGGTGCAGTCCGCGCCCGCGGAGCGCGAACGCCTGCTGGCGGGCTGGACGAGCGCGCCGGATGCGCGGGCCTGTCACCCGCGGCCGGAACACTTGATTCCGCTGATGGTGGTGGCGGGTGCGGGTGGTGAGGACGCAGGGGTGCGCTGCTATCACCATCGGCTCGGCGAGGTGACTCACTCGGGGTATCGGTTCGGATAACTGCGCCAACTCCCTCTCCCCGTTTACGGGGAGAGGGGAATAAACACGAAAAGGCCCGCTTGCGCGGGCCTTTTCGATACTGCGGTCAGGCTTTACTTCAGCAGGGCCAGCATCGCCGCGCCGAGGTCGGCCGGGGAGCGCACGGTCTTCACGCCCGCGGCTTCCAGCACCTTGAACTTCTCGTCGGCCGTGCCCTTGCCGCCCGAGATGATGGCGCCGGCATGGCCCATGCGCTTGCCCGGAGGCGCGGTGACGCCCGCGATGTAGGCCACCACCGGCTTCTTCACGTGGCCCTTGATGTACTCGGCCGCCTCTTCTTCGGAAGAGCCGCCGATCTCACCGACCATGATGATGCCTTCGGTCGCCGGGTCCTTCTCGAACAGCTCGATGACCTCGATGAAGCCGAGGCCGCGCACCGGGTCGCCACCGATGCCGACGCAGGTCGACTGGCCGAGGCCGTTCTGGGTGGTCTGGTGCACGGTTTCATAGGTCAGCGTGCCGGAACGCGACACGATGCCGATCTTGCCCGGCTTGTGGATGTGGCCCGGCATGATGCCGATCTTGCACTCGCCCGGGGTGATGACGCCGGGGCAGTTGGGGCCGATCAGCACGCTGCCCGGGTACTGCGAGCGCAGCGTGGTCTTGACCTTGACCATGTCGTTCACCGGGATGCCTTCGGTGATGCAGATGATGACCTTGATGCCGGCATCGGCCGCTTCGAGGATCGCGTCGGCGGCGAACGGCGCCGGCACGTAGATCATGGTGGCGTCGGCGCCGGTACCGGCGACGGCGTCATGGCAGGTGTTGAACACCGGCAGGTTCAGGTGCTGGCTGCCGCCGCGGCCCGGGGTGACGCCGCCGACCAGCTTGGTGCCGTAGGCAATCGCCTGTTCGGAGTGGAAGGTGCCCTGCTTGCCGGTGAAGCCCTGGCAGATGACCTTGGTCGCTTTGTTGATCAGGATGCTCATGAGGGGGATTCCGGCGAGTTAGGCAGACTGGGCGAGCGCGACGACGGTCTTGGCCGCCTCGGTGAGGTCGCTCACGGGGGTGATCTTGAGGCCGCTGGCGTTCAGCATGTCGCGACCCTTCTCCATGTTGGTGCCCTGCAGGCGCGCCACCACGGGGATTTTCAGACCGGTCTGCTTGCAGGCCTGGATGATGCCCTCGGCAATCAGATCACAGCGGACGATGCCGCCGAAGATGTTGATGAAGATCGCCTTGACCTCGGGCGAGCGGGTGATCAGCTTGAAGGCCTCGGTGACCTTTTCCGCCGTGGTGCCGCCGCCGACGTCGAGGAAGTTGGCCGGCTTGCCGCCGTGCAGCTTGACGATGTCCATGGTGGCCATGGCCAGGCCGGCGCCGTTGACCATGCAGCCGATATCGCCGCCCAGGGTCACGTAGTTCAGGTCGAACTTGCTGGCTTCGCGCTCGGCGTCGTCTTCCTGCGAGGGATCGCGCATGCCGGCGATCTCCTTCTGGCGGTACAGCGCGTTGGTGTCGAAGTTCAGCTTGGCGTCGAGGGCCATGACATTGCCCTCGGTGGTGATGATCAGCGGGTTCACTTCCACCATGCTGGCATCGCATTCGGTAGCGATGCGGTAGAGGCCCTGCATGATCTTGGTGAACTGGTCGACCTGTTCCTTGGTCAGGTCCATGAAGAAGCCCAGCTCGCGCGCCTGGTAGGGCTGCAGGCCGGCAGCCGGGTGCACGAAGATGCGCTTGATCTTTTCCGGGGTGTGCTCGGCAACTTCCTCGATGTCCATGCCGCCGGCAGCGGAGGCCATGAACACGATGCGCTCGCGAGAGCGATCCACCAGGCCGGCGACGTAGAGCTCGCGGGCGATACCCGACGGCTTCTCGACCCAGACGGAGTTGACCGGCAGGCCGGCCGCGTCGGTCTGCTTGGTGACCAGCTGCTGACCCAGCATCTTCTTGGCAGCTTCCTCGACGGCATCGAAGCCTTCGACCAGCTTGACGCCACCGGCCTTGCCGCGACCGCCGGCATGGACCTGGGCCTTGACGACGAACTTGTCGCCACCCAGCTGCTTGGCGGCTGCACGGGCCTGCTCGGGGCTGGCTGCCAACTGGCCCTGCGGGACCGGGATCCCGTAGCGCGTGAAAATTTCCTTGGACTGATACTCGTGCAGATTCATGCAAATCCCCGTAGAGAAGGAGGTGGGCGGTCAAATCAAGGGCCGCGCATTCTGGCGCAGCGACTACGCGAAGGCAAAACACCGTTTGGACGAGGCGGAAATCTCCAGCCTCGACAGAATGTGATTAAATATAATCATAATTTACTTTTATACAATTTTATTTCTCATTTTCTAACGCGATGGCGCCCTGCCCTACAATGCCGACTCGCCCCCTTCGCTGAACATCGATGATCTTCCGCCTGCTTCTGCTCGCCGCCCTGGCCTGGATCGCCTGGCGCCTGTTCCAGCACTTCACCCGCGCGCAGCCGTTGCAACCCCCACCGCCGCAGGACCAGTTCGAGGCGATGGAACGCTGCCAGAAGTGCGGCACCCACCTGCCGGCCAGGGCCTTGTCGCGCGACGGACGCTGCGGCCGCTGCAGCGAATGAAGGCGGAGGCCTCCGCCACGCGTCCCGAAGACTGGCGCGTCCTCTCCGCGCTCGGCCTGTACCGCCTGTCGCTGGTGAGCCTGCTGCTGGTACTGCACCAGAGCGGCTTCGGCGCCAACTTCTTCCAGCAGTACCACGGCGACAGCTTCCGGCTGGCCTGCTACAGCTACGCCATCCTGGCGCTGTTCCTGCTGCTGCTGGTGGTGTATCGCTCACCGCGCCTGCCGGTGCAGGCCCATGTGCATTTCGCCGGCGACCTGAGCATGGTCACCTGGCTGGTCTATGCCACCGGCGGCGTGCCCGAGGGCCTGGGCGTACTGCTGCTGACGCCGATCATCGGCTGCAGCCTGATCCTGTCACCGCGCATGGCGGTGCTGCAGGCCGCCCTGGCCACGCTGACCATGTTCAGCGAGGAAACCATCCGCCAGCTGCAGCAGTTGCGCTTCGACGCCTCGGACTACACCCAGACCGGCGTACTCGGCCTGATGCTGTTCGCCGCCAACATCGCGGCCAATACCGTGGCCCAGCGCGCGCGCCGCAGCGAGGCCATCGCCGAGCGGGTCGGCAGCGAGTTCGCCAACCTCTCGCGCCTCAACGAAAGCATCATCGAGGCCATGCAGACCGGCGTTCTGGTGGTGGATGCCGAGCGGCGCATCCGCACGGTCAATGCCGCCGCGCGACGGCTGCTGGGCCGCAGCGCCGGCATCGGCCGCCCGCTGTCCGAGGAACTGCCGCGCCTGGAGCAGCAGCTACAGCTGTGGCAGGACAACAATCCCGGCGCGATGCAGCCCTTCAGCGAGAACCCGCACGGGCAGGAACTGCTGCTGCGCTTCTCCCGCCTGGGTTGGGGTCCCCAGGCGCCGCTGCTGATCCTGCTCGACAGCGCCGGGCAACTGCGCGAGCAGGCCCAGCAGATGAAGCTGGCGGCACTGGGGCGCCTGTCGGCCAGCATCGCCCACGAGATCCGCAATCCGCTGGCGGCCATCACCCACGCCGGCCAGCTGCTGGCGGAATCCAGCGAGATCCGCGGCGAGGACCAGCGCCTGCTGGGCATGATCCAGCGCCACTCCGGCCGCATCGACAAGATCGTACGCGACGTGCTGGAGCTGTCGCGCCGCGATGACGCCCGCCTGGAGACCCTGGTACTGCGCGACTGGCTGCAGCGGACCATCGCGATCTACCAGGAGGGCCATCCGCAGTCCTCGCGCACGCTGGACCTGCTCGATGTGCCGGGCAGCCTGCAGGTGCGCTTCGATCCAGGGCACCTGCAGCAGGTGCTGTTCAACCTCTGGGACAACAGCTTCGAGCACGGCGCCGCCGGCGGCGGGCCGCCGCGCGTGCTGATGCACGCCGAGCGCCTGGACAACGGTCGCATCTACCTGGAGATCGCCGACAACGGCCCCGGCATCTCGCAGGAGCTGTCCGACAAGGTGTTCGAGCCCTTCTTCACCACCCACAGCGCGGGAACCGGCCTCGGCCTGTACCTCGCCAGGGAAATCTGCGAATACAATCACTCGCGGCTGCAGCTCCTGCCGCAGACCCGGGGTGCGTGTTTCCGCATCCTGTTTTCGATGGAACCGCGAGAATGAAAGGCGCAGCCGCACTGATCGTTGACGACGAAGCCGATATACGGGAGCTGGTGGAGATCACGCTGTCCCGCATGGGGCTGAAGACGCGATCCGCCGCCAACCTGCAGGATGCCCGCCGCCTGCTGGGCGAGCAGGCCTTCGATTTCTGCATCACCGACATGCGCCTGCCCGACGGCAACGGCATCAGCCTGGTGCAGCACATCCAGAAGCACCATCCGCAGACACCGGTGGCGGTAATCACCGCCTACGGTAGCTCGCAGGCCGCGGTGGAAAGCCTCAAGGCCGGGGCCTTCGACTTCGTCTCCAAGCCGGTGGACCTGCAGTCGCTGCGCAAGCTGGTGGACGCCGCGCTGAAGCTGCGCAGCCGCGACGACAAGGCCGGCGGCGACGACGGCGGCCTGCTGGGCGAGCACGACAGCGTGCGCCAGCTGCGCGGCATGATCGACCGCCTGGCCCGCAGCCAGGCGCCGGTGCACATCGCCGGCGAGTCCGGCACCGGCAAGGAACTGGTGGCGCGGCTGATCCACAGCCGTGGCCCGCGCGCCGGCGGCCCGTTCGTGCCGGTGAACTGCGGCGCCATTCCCTCGGAGCTGATGGAAAGCGAGTTCTTCGGCCACCTCAAGGGCAGCTTCACCGGCGCCCTCAAGGACAAGCCAGGCCTGTTCCAGGCCGCCGAGGGCGGCACGCTGTTCCTCGACGAAGTCGCCGACCTGCCGCTGCACATGCAGGTCAAGCTGCTGCGCGCCCTGCAGGAGCGCGCCGTGCGCCCGGTGGGCAGCGAGTCCGAGGTACTGGTCAACGTGCGCATTACCTCGGCGACCCACAAGAACCTGGGCGAGCTGGTGGCCCGCGGAGCCTTCCGCCAGGACCTGTTCTACCGCCTCAACGTGATCGAGGTGCGCACGCCGCCGCTGCGCGAGCGCGCCCAGGACATCCCGCTGCTGGCCGACCACATCCTGGCGAGGCTGGCCCGCGACATCGCCCTGCCCGGCCGGCCGACGCTGGATGCCGACGCCCGCAAGGCGTTGCAGGCGTATGGTTTCCCCGGCAACGTGCGCGAGCTGGAGAACATCCTGGAACGCGCCATCACGCTCTGCGACGGCGAGCAGATCACCGCCGCCGACCTGCAGCTGCGCCACATGCCCGGCTCGGAAGCCGGCACGGCCGGCGGCGCGCTGGAAGACCAGATGGAAGACATCGAGCGCAAGGCCATCCAGGAGGCCCTGGAGAAGGCACGCTTCAACAAGACCAAGGCGGCCGAGCTGCTCGGCATGTCCTTCCGCTCGCTGCGCTACCGGATCAAGAAGCTCGGCATCGAATAGCTGCGGTGACGCCATTCATGGCGAGGCCTCTGTTAGCTGATCGAACCCTGCCCATGTTTGGCTTACTTCGGCATGACATTGAGGCATGCCTCAGCGGGCCAAACATTCCATGGCCGGGCGCTCCGGCGATGCAGGCGATGCGATTCAACGCATCGCCAAAGCGCTTCACCTACGCCGTCTGAAGTCCGCACTCGCGCTTGTCGTCGCCCTTGGTCGGGTCGTAGTAGTCGAGGTTGTCCGGCAGGCCGTGCTGCTTGAGGTACTGCCACAGGTCTTTCGAGGTCCAGTGCAGGATCGGCGCCACCTTGATCACGCCGCGGCCATCCAGCGATACCGGGTCCATGCCGGCGCGGTGGGCGGTATCGCCCGAGCGCACGCCGGTGATCCAGATCTTCGGCTGCAGTTCGCGCAGCGCGCGGCGGAAGGGCTCCAGCTTCACCTCTTCGGTGAAGCGCTCATGCTCCGGCGTATCCAGCGCGGGAATCTCCAGGCCATCCACGGCCTCGCGGTGGGCGCGCGAGCGCAGCGGCTGGTAGATCAGGCGGCGCAGTTTCAGCTGTGCGGTCACCTGGTCGGCGAACTGGTAGGTGGCCGGCGTGTTGTAGCCATTGTCCATCCACACCACCGGGATATCGGCGCGCTGGCGCGTCACCAGATGCACGATCGCGGCCGAGAACGGGCGGAAGTTGCTGGTGATGATGGCACCCGGGTCTTGAGCCAACGCCCAGGCGATCAGCCCTTCGGGGTCTCGCCCCAGGTCGCGGTTGACGGCTTGCAGGTCCAGGCTCATGTGCAGCTCCAGCGGAATGTGACGGTACAGACCGTAAATTATAAGCCGCCGTGCCAGAATCAAGGGCAATTGCATAAAGACCACTATGAATATCACTTTCGCTGCTAAGAGCTATGGGGAACTGACCCTGACCGAGGATCGCCGGCCGGGCCAGCCCACCTGGCGCGGGCGCCGCACCACCGGTGGCGAACCCACCCTGCATTTCCTGCACGGCAATGGCTTCTGTGGCGGGGTGTACTGGCCCTTCCTGCAGCCCTTCCTGCCCCGCTACGGCCTGTTCTGCAGCGATATCGAGGGTCATGGGGCCAGCGAGGCAGCGGCACGCTTCTCGGGCGTGGCGGCCATGCTGGAGCGTGCCCGCGCGGTGATCAGCGCCCAGGGACTGGATCGGGGGCCGCTGATCGGCATCGGCCACAGTTTCGGCGGGGCGCTGACCCTGCGCCTGGCGGCCGAGCACCCGGGGCTGTTCCGGGCGGTGGTGCTGCTGGACCCGATCGTGATGCCGGGCCCGCTGTGGGCCGCGATGCGCCTGGGCAGCTTCGTCGGCCGCCATCCGATGGCCCAGGGCGCGCGTCGCCGCCGCGAGCGCTGGGCCAGCCGCGGCGAAGCCCTGGCCCGCCTGCAGGGTCGCGGCATCTACGCCGGCTGGACCGCGGAGGCCATGCAGTGCTTCGTGGACCACGCCCTGCGCGACACCGGCAACGGCGAGGAAGTGGCACTGGCCTGCCCGCGAGAGCTCGAAGCAGAAATCTTCGAGCAGCCGGTCTGGCCCTGGCGGGCTTTCCGCCGCCTGCAGTGCCCCACCCTGTTCGTCAGCGGCCAGTCCAGCTACGGCTTCTTCCCCTGGGCCACGCGGGTGGCGCGGCGCATGGCGCCGCAGGTGGAGTTCCTGACCCTGCCCGGCGGCCACTGCTTCATGCAGGAAGACCCCGCGGCCACGCAGGCCGCGGTGGCGGACTTCCTGCGCCGCCAGGGGCTCTGACACAAAAGCTTCACCAATCCTTCATCTTCACTTCACTGCGCCGGCGCAAGCTGAGATGCATGAAAAAGGAAGATGCGAGCAACGACGCAAAGACGCACTACCGCACGATCTGGATCTCCGACGTGCACCTGGGCACGGCCGGCTGCAAGGCCGATCACCTGGTGGACTTCCTCAAGGCCCACACCTGCGACACGCTCTACCTGGTCGGCGACATCGTCGACGGCTGGAAGCTCACCGGCGGCTGGTTCTGGCCGCAGGAACACACCAACGTGGTCCGCAAGATCCTGACCAAGGCCAAGCGCGACACGCAGGTGGTCTACATCACCGGCAACCACGACGAATTCCTGCGCAAGTTCGTGGACTACCGCCTGGAGATCGGCAACATGCGGCTGGCCAACGAGGCCATCCACATCACCGCCGACGGCCGCCGCCTGCTGGTCACCCACGGCGACTTCTTCGACGTGATCACGCGCTACCACAAGTGGATCGCGATAGCGGGCGACGCGCTGTACGAGAACACCATGCGGTTCAACTACTGGTTCAACCGCGGCCGCTCGCTGCTGGGGATGCGCTACTGGTCGCTGTCGGCCTTCGCCAAGCAGCACGTCAAGACCGCGGTGAACGTGGTGTCCACCTTCGAGGAGTCGCTGGCCCGCGAATGCCGCCGCCGCAAGCTCGACGGCGTGGTCTGCGGCCACATCCACCATGCCGAGGCCCGCAACATCGACGGCGTGGACTACTACAACTGCGGCGACTGGGTGGAAAGCTGCACCGCCCTGGCCGAGGACCAGAACGGCAGGATCCACGTCATCCGCTGGGTACAGCTGGACCACCTGAACCAGTCTTCGCCCAAGGTCACCCCGCTGCGCAAGCCGGTGCCGGCCGCCGCCTGAGCGATAAAAGCCAGCAATAACCGGGGTTTCCAACCGGGCCCGGAGGGGTCGGCTAGAATGTCGTGAAAGATCGACACGGAACCGGCCCATGCCCAAGAACATCCGGCTCAAGAACCTCCGGGGGACTGCTGTCGCCGCCATCCTGTCGGCGCTGGCCCTGGCCGCCTGCCATTCCAGCGACCCCGGCAGCACCGGTACGCCGGGCAGCAGCCGCAGCAACGCCCCGGCGCGCTGCACCAACTTCGCCCCGGACGACTTCGTCACCCGTCACGACCTGGCGCCCGGCAACCGCCGCAGCGATGCCCAGCTGATGCTGCGCTTCCTGCAGTTCACCGACGACCACATCATCGACGACGAGGGCCAGGCCATCAACGGCGCCGGCTTCCTCGATCCGCTGCTGCCGACCTTCGAGTCCGCCATGCGCCTGCAGCAGGAGTACTCGGACGAAGTGCTCAACGACATGATGCGCGGCGTCAACGACTGCCACGCGCAGTACCCGGCGGAATTCATGATCGTCACCGGCGACAGCGCCGACCTGACCACGCTGGCCGAGACGCGTCGCTTCATCGACAACCTCGACGGCAGCTTCGACCGCATGAGCGCTTTCGAGAAGCGCTGCAGCGAGGGCCTGCCGGAGGGCCTGGTCGCCGCCACCTGCACCCGCTTCACCGGCCGCGGCGTGGCCGACACCCAGAGCGTGGATCCGAACCCGGACGATCCCACCTACCAGCTGCTGGCCACACGCACGGTGCGCCAGATCCTCGACGCCACCACCGCCTCGCTGACCGGGCGCGCCGCCGACGGCTCGGTGGACCCCAGGCGCCAGACCACCACGCGCGCGCCGGGCATGCCCGAGGTGCTGCGCTGCCATGCCGGCGACCCCGGCTGCATCAACGACAAGCTCGCCATGCCCTGGATGGTGGCCTTCGGCAACCACGACGGCTATGTGCGCGGCACCCTGGCACTGCCGCAGGACGTGCTCAACGCCGCCCTGTTCGTCGCCGGCCGCCGCTACCTGGCCAACCAGCACGAGTTCATCGACGAGTTCTTCGAGACCGACGCCCTGCCCGGCCCGGTCGGCCACGGCTTCCAGCACGCCGACATGGCACGGCGCCTGGACGACGACCTGCGCAACGACGGCTACTACGCCTTCGACGCCGCCGGCGGCCGCTTCCGCATGATCGTGATGAACACCATCATCGACGGCCACGACTCGCGCATCCCGGGCAACCTGCTGCTGAATCCCTTCGCGCTGTCCGACGGCAGCATCGATGCCGCGCAGTTCGCGTGGATCCAGGCCGAGCTGGCCACGGCCTCGGCACGCCGCCAGCTGGTGATGGTGTTCAGCCACCATCCGGACCTGACCTTCGCCGAGTTCGGCATGTTCGCCCCGCTGGTGCCGATCGAGGTCACCGCCGCGCAGCTGAACGCCGAACTGGCCAGCCACCCCAACGTCATCGCCTGGGTCGCCGGCCACACCCATGTGCATCGCATCCGCCCCTTCAAAGTGGAGGACGGCGTCGGCTCCAATGGCAGCATCGAGGTATCGGTGGACTGCAAAGGGCCGGGCGCCTGCACCGGCTTCTGGCAGATCGAAAGCGCCTCGCTGATCGACTTCCCGCAGGAGCAGCGCCTGATCGAAGTCTTCGACA
This sequence comes from Pseudomonadota bacterium, assembly GCA_052035235.1. Classification (GTDB taxonomy): domain Bacteria; phylum Pseudomonadota; class Gammaproteobacteria; order Nevskiales; family Nevskiaceae; genus Solimonas_A. The sequence continues at coordinate 51,331 of JBPOHT010000008.1, forward strand.
ACGGCAACGGTAGCGGTACCATCCGCACACCGGTGCTGACCCATCGCCTGGAGGGTCCGCGCCGGCTTGCCGAGAGCGACGACCGCTGCGCCTTCTACCTGACCGATCCTGCCGCCGTGGCAGCCGCGATCACGGAAGCCAACCTCGGTGCGCTCTGCGCCCAGGGCGGCGTGCGCGTCGGCACCGCCACCGACCGCAACGTCGACCTGATGTTCCACATGCCCGACTGACGGAACCTGCCATGCTTTTTTCGTTCTTCCTGTCCCTTCGTGCCGCTGGGGTCAAGGCCAGCCTCAGTGAATTCCTGGTGCTGCTGGAAGCCCTGTCCAAGAACGTCGCGATCTTTTCGCTGGACGACTTCTACTTCCTGGCGCGCACCTCGCTGGTGAAAGACGAGACACAGTTCGACCGCTTCGACCGCGCCTTCGCCGCCTACTTCAAGGGCATCGAGGCCCTCACCGGCGAACTGTTCGCCAGCATCCCGGAGGAGTGGCTGCGCCTGCAGGCGCAGAAGCTGCTCACCGACGAGGAAAAGGCCAAGATCGAGGCGCTGGGTGGCCTGGACAAGCTCATGGAGGTGCTCAAGCAGCGCCTGGAAGAGCAGAAGGAGCGCCACGAGGGCGGCAACAAGTGGATCGGCACCGGCGGCACCTCGCCCTTCGGCAACGGCGGCTACAACCCCGAGGGCGTGCGCATCGGCGGCCAGGGCGGCGGCAAGACCGCGGTCAAGGTCTGGGAGAAGCGCGAATTCCGCAATCTCGATGACAGCATCGAGCTGGGTACGCGCAACATCAAGGTGGCGCTGCGCCGCCTGCGCCGCTTCGCCCGCGAGGGCTCGCCGGACGTGCTGGACCTGGACGACACCATCGCCTCCACCGCACGCAACGCCGGCTACCTCGACATCAAGATGGTGCCGGAGCGCCGCAACGCGGTGAAGGTGCTGCTGTTCCTCGACGTGGGCGGCTCCATGGACCCGCACGTGCGCGTCTGCGAGGAGCTGTTCTCGGCCGCCAAGACCGAGTTCAAGCACCTGGAGTATTTCTACTTCCACAACTTCATCTACGAGACGGTGTGGAAGGACAACAGCCGCCGCAACGGCGAGCGCATCCCGCTCTACGACATCCTTCACAAGTACACGCCCGACTACAAGGTGATCTTCGTCGGCGATGCCACCATGAGCCCGTATGAGATCGTCCAACCGGGCGGCAGCGTCGAGCACTGGAACGAGGAAGCCGGCGCCCTGTGGTTCAAGCGCGTGATGGATATCTTCCCGCACCTGATCTGGCTCAACCCGGAGAGTCCGCAGTACTGGGAGCACACCCAGTCGGTGCAGATCACCCAGGAACTGCTCGGCCGGGAGCGCATGTTCCCCATGACCCTGTCCGGCCTGGAGCAGGGCATGAAGAAGCTGGCCCACTGACGCACGCCTTACCGCCGTCCATCATCACCAACAACAAGAGGGGAACACCATGTCTGCACTCGTCGCACTGATCGGCTTCACCGCCTGGACCCTGCTGCTCGTCTTCCTCGCCGTCAACTGGCGCGGCATCGAGATCCTGCGGGGCGTCAAGGCCGACTCCTGGACCCGCGGCGCGGAACGCGAGCGCCCGGCCATGGTCAAACGCATCGAGAATGCACACTTCAACTGCCTGGAAAACCTGCCGATCTTCGCCGCCATCGTCCTGGTGGCCTACGCCATGGGCAAGCAGCCGGTGGTCGACACCCTGGCCTGCTGGGTACTGGCCGCGCGCCTGGGCCAGAGCATCGTGCACATCCTCGGCGTCTCGCACGGCATGGTCGTGGTGCGCGCCACCTTCTACATCGCCCAGATCCTGATGTTCTTCTACATGATGTGGGGCCTGGTCGCTTGAAGCCTTCCACCCGACGCCGAGTCCGCCGCTGGTCCCTGATCTCGATCGGGGTCCTGGCGTTGGTGATCCTGCTGGGCAACCGCTGGGTGATCAACTCCAGCGACGGCTACATCACCGACAAGTGGGCGCTGCTGCCGGACAACGACGTGGGGCTGGTGCTCGGCACCAGCCCCTTCCTGGTCTCGGGCAAGACCAGCCCGGCCTTCCAGGGCCGCATCGACGCGGCCGCGGAGCTGTACCGCGTCGGCAAGGTCAAGCACCTGATCGTCAGCGGCGCCAATCCGGACGAGACCTACAACGAGCCGCGCGCCATGCGCAAGGCGCTGATGCAGGCCGGCGTGCCGGAAGACGCCATCACCATGGACTTCGCCGGTTTCCGCACCTTCGACTCCGTGGTGCGCGCCAAGCAGGTGTTCAAGCTGACGCGCATGACCATCGTCACGCAGAAGTACCACAGCTACCGGGCCGTGTTCATCGCCCGCAAATTCGACATCCCCGCCTACGGCTTCATCGCGCCCGCCAATGCCGATGGCCGTCCGGGCAACCGGCACCCGTTGCGCGAGGTCTTTGCCCGCGTCAGCGCAATCCTCGACATCTTCGTATTGAACACCAAGCCCAAGTTCCTGGGGGCACCGGAGACAGTGCCGCTGGCGCCGGAAGCCGAAGGAGCCTGAGCACGGCCGAGCACGGCCTGGGGCACGGCCCGGATCGACCTCAGCCCTCGTTGCTCCGCAGGAGCGCGATCAGGGCGACCAATCCGACCAGGATCGCCGCCGACAGCAGCTTGCCGTAGCGATCGAGCCGGGCCGCGTCGCGCGAGCCCACCGGTATGGGCTCGGCCCAGCGCACGACCATGCGGGTCGCGATGAAGTAACCCGCCAGGATCAGCAGCGAATCCAGCAGCAGGTGCCGGCCCAGGTGCAGCTTAAGGGCGAGATACAGCGGCGCCACCATCAGTACCAGCGCTGCCAGCCGCCAGTAGTGACGCACGAAAAAGCCCCGTCCGCAGCGCGAACAGCGTGCCGCGCTATAGCGGCTGGAGATCGCCAGCGAGAAAGGGGCCAGGCCGCGTTCGCGGCACACCGGGCAATGCGTCCTCATCCGGGGTCCTTGGCTGCTCCGGGCCGCCTCAGCGCGAGGTGCTGAAACGCTCGCGGTTGTCCTCGGGGATCTCCGGCACGCGCAGCGGTACGATCACCAGCTCCTTGCCGCGCAGGCTCAACAGCCGCTGCATGGCCAGCGGCATCTGGTTGTGCAGGAAGCGGGTCATGACGTGGTCGTGCACGAATACCAGCTGGCTGGCGAAGCAGAGGCTGTCCGGGTACTCCGCCAGCACTTTCTCGAGCAGCTCGGCGAGCTCCTGCATGGGATCGTTGCCGTAGGCCTGGTAGCTGGCGGCACGCAGGCCGCGGCTGGCACAGTAGCTGGTGAGGTAGCGCAGCGAGTTGTCGATGCGCACCTGCAGCGACTTGATCGCGCCGCTGGCGTCGAAACTCTGCTTGTCCACCTCGCCCACCGAAACGAACAGAAAGTTGCGGAAGCGGCCGGGGAACTGCTTCTGCGCCCATTCCAGCATCACGATGGCGGCGCCGCGGTTGTTGCCGACCAGGAACACGGCGGTCGGGGCGGCCTTGTCCTCCGGAGGATTCTCGGCGTCGATATCCCAGGTCGGGCGCGGGGCGAAGTGGTTTTCGATCAGCGCCATCTGCCGCGCCACGCCCTCGTAGTGGCGGTGGATCATCAGGCCCAGGCCGGCGACGCTGCCGGTGATCAGCAGCGTCACCCAGCCGCCGTGGGCGAACTTCTCCACCAGCGTCACCAGCAGGATAAAGGCGCAGACCACGAAACCCAGTGCCGACAGCAGGAAGGAGCGCCGCCAGGGCTGCATGAAGCGGCGCTGGTCCAGCCAATGCCGGCACAGCCCGGCCATGGCCAGGGTGAAGGTGATGAAGACGTTGATCGAGTAGAGCACCACCAACAGGTGCACGCTGCCGCGGCTCCACAGCAGCACGGCCAGCGCCGCGGCGCCCATCAGCAGCACACCGTTCTGCGTCACCAGGCGGCTGGAGAGTTGGCGGAACTGGCGCGGCACCCAGCGATCCGCCGCCATGTTGGCCAGCACCGCCGGGCCACCCAGGAAGCCGGTGTTGGCACCCACGAACAGCAGGCAGGCCTCCAGCACCAGCACCCCCACCAGCAGACCATGCGACAGGCCGGGATCCTCGAAGCCGAAGCTGTCGATGATCATGCCGAAGGTCACCGCATTGAGCGTCTGCCCATGCACTGGCTTGGCGTCCCACAGCAGGTACAGCAGCAGGATGCCGGAGGCCACGAAGGCCAGCGACAGCGCCATGTACAGCATGGTCAGGTGGCCGGTGCGCACGCGCGGCTCGGCCAGCATGTTGACGTTGTTCGACACGGCCTCAAGGCCCGTATAGGTGCCGCCGCCCAGGGAGTAGGCCTTCAGCAGCAGTGCGATGGTGAACATCCAGCCTGCGGTGCCGGCGAGCTCGTGCGTCTCCTGCACGGTCTGGGTGAAAAGCGTGTCCAGCACCTCCACGTGGTGGTAGATGCCGTAGACGATCAGGAACAGGTGCGACACGAAGAAACCCAGGAACAGCGGCAGCAACACGCGGATCGATTCCTTCATGCCGCGCAGGTTGAGCCCCAGCAGCAGCACCAGAGCCAGGACCTGTGCACCGAGCTTCCAGCCCAGCCAGTCGCGCGGCAGGAAGCTGAAGATCGCATCCACGCCGGCCGCCACCGAGATGGTGATGGTCAGCACGTAGTCGATGATCAGCGCCGAGCCCGATACCAGGCCGGCATAGGGTCCGATCAGCTTGGTGGCGGCCTTGTAACCGCCCCCGCCGGAGGGAAACAGCTCGATCACCTGGTTGTAGGCCAGCGCGATCACGAACACCGTGACCGCCGTGGCGATCACCAGCCACAGCCCGAGGTGGGAGTGCTCGCCCAGCGCGCGGAAGGCTTCTTCCGGGCCGTAGGCGCTGGACGACAGGCCGTCGGCGCCCAGGCCGACCCAGGCCAGGAAGGCCACCAGGGCCAGGCTGTGACGCGTGCGGGGGTCGAGCGGATCGAGCGGGCGCCCGACCAGGATGCGTCCAATGCCCTGGAAGAAATGCTTCATGAGGGTTCCGGCGCGGCGGCAGGCCCGGGAGCGGGCACGTTCACGGCCGAAAACGGCGCGAGATTACTCCTACGGCAACCCGGCGTCAGCTTTGACAGGCGACGGGGTTTGAGACAGCCGCGGCATAAGGAAAGCCCGGCCCGGATTTCCCCCGGACCGGGCTGGCGGAACGCCGCTACCTCAGGGGGGGCAGGCCGACAATATCTGCCCCGGATCGTTGGTAGCCCGGTCCTTGACGCTGGCGCCAAGCAGCGCAGTGAGATCGACGTTGCCATCGGCACGCAGCGAGATGCGGTTGCGGCTGAAGGCCAGGATCTTGTTGCCGCTGTTTTCCAGGTAACGGGTATTCGAGGCCGCGTAGCTCTGCTCGTCTACCCATTCCTGGTAGTCGGCGCCCCGCTTCACCGTGTATTTGAAGGCGACGGCATCACCGCTGCCGGTCTTCTCGACCGTCAGGCGCATGGTCGAGCACTTGGCGGGGTAGCCGCTGTTGTAGCTGGCGTCGTCCTGCACCACGGTCAGCACGACCGGCGTCTTGCTCACGGCCAGGTCGAAGAAGTCGAGAACGTCGCTCGGCAGCGGGCGCTTCTCTGCATAGATGTAGGAGGTAGAGGAAGAGCCGTTGCCCAGCTCCGTGAGCGACAGCTTGAAGCCCACCACCGCGTCGCCGTCCACATAGATGTAGAGATCTTGTACATGGGTGGCATCGGTCTTCTTGCTCACGCGATAGCGCGGTTCGATGGAAGCGGTTTCGTTGAACACCTCGTAGTCCAAGTCGGTGGACTGGAATACATATCGGGTTCCGTCAACCGTGATGCTGTCGCTGGCGATCACCACCGGCAGGTTGTTGCCCACCGTGAAGTTGATCGGACCGCTCTTTTCGACGATGCGCGCGGTGTAGCTGCCGTTGAGCGACGCCGGCAAGGTCACGGTGACCTCGGGCTTGCGTAGTTGCCCGAGGAAGCGCGGGATGCCGGAAGCGCCAGCCTGCGAGGTGTCGCCGACATTGATCTCGTTGAAACGCTCCAGCTGGTTATCGGTCAGCGCGTACTCCAGCTTCTTGGCGGCGTCGAACCAGATGATTTCCGGCAGGTGCGGCTCGCCGCCGAACTTGCGGAAATACGGGTTGGTCAGCGTCTTGCCATCGATCTTCAGCGTGTTGTCGGCACCGATGATAACCGGGACCTGCTGCTGGTCAGCGAAGGGTGCGCCGGTGGCCGGCACGTCGGCGTCGTCTCGGGCGACGTTGAAGGTCAGCGCGTAGGTGCCGACCAAGGCGGCGCTTACCGTTCCCGGCACCGTGCCTTCAGGGTTGGTACCGGGCTCGTCCTCGGCCGGCGGCGGCTCGAAGTCCTCGCCCTCCTCCACGACCGTCAGGAGCAGTTCGCCGTAGCTGCTGCCGCCGGCGCCGAGACGGTCCGCCAGCGCTTCCAGCAACTGGTCATAGGCGTTGGCGGCCGTCGGCGCGAATGGCGTGGTCACCGGATTGAGGTTGGCGGGCACCGAATAGCCGGCGCCGCGCAGCTTATTGAGGAGTGTGTTGATCGCGGGAGTCAGTTCATCTAGGTCCGGCGGATTCGCCGCGCTCACGGCATTGAACCAGGCCACCGGATTGGAGCCGCTGGCCAGCGCGACCGCCAGGTCGGTCAACGGCGTGAGGTTCACCGTGCCGCTGCGGCTGGCGAAGCTGTGGAAGGACTGCGTGTTGGGCGCACCACCGGCCGTGCCGCCGCTGACCTGCAGCGCGCAGGGCAGGGCGGAAGACGGCAGCGCGATGCTGTAGCCACCGGTGGCGGCACTGGTGGCTACAAAGGTCTGCCCCCCAGCGCACTTGGCAGTGACAGTGCCACCGATGATCGGCGCACCCACGGCCGCAGTACCCGCCAGGGTGGCCGCGCCACCGGTGCCGGCGCCATCCGGGCCGCCGTCATCGGTGTCCGAACAGCCCGCTGCCGCCAGCACGATCACACCCGCCACCGCGGCGCGCCAAGCACGCACCGACCACGTCCCCTGCGACTGCATGTCCATCCCCTGTTTCAATGTGGAGACCAACATGCCGGGGAACCCGCTACCGCCTCGCCCCCTGGATGAGGTGTACCCCCCTGTTTCGGGGGCGTGCGAAGTGCACGTGACGCAGGTCTCAGACCTTGGCCAGCTCTCCCGCGAGCCGCGTCGCATGCTTGGCTACCAGCCCGTAGATCGACAGCTGCGGATTGGCGCCGATGCTGGTGGGGAACAGCGAGCCGTCGAGCACGTGCAGGTTCTCCAGCTGATGGTGCCGGCCGTGGCTGTCGGTAACGCTGGTCTTGGGGTCACCCCCCATGGCGCAGCCACCCATCAGGTGCGCGCTGAACAGGCCGGTGCGGAATTTCACCATGCGCAGCTTCTCGACATGGCGCAGGGCGTCGCTGGGGTTGTCGGTCCAGCGCGCATCGAGGTGCACCTGGCGCACGCGCGTGGCGCCTGCCGCGAACTGCAGTTCCGCCATGCGCCGGTAGGCTTCGCGCATGCCCTTCCACAGGTACTCGTCAATGTCGTAGTCCAGCAGCGGCTCGCCGGCATCGTCGATGCGCACGCGGCCACCGGGGGATTGCTCCACGAAGCCGTCGCGCAGCAGTGCCAGTCCGGCGCTGAGGTGCGGCAGCCGTCCGGCCTCTTCCTTCAGCTCGGCACCGAAGTGGCCGAACATGGTCGAGATCAGCGCCGGCATCATCGGCGGCACTTCCAGCTTGAAGCCGGCGGCGCCGGTGGCGCCCTCCTTCCACTGGAAGTGATCGCTGGCGATGGACTGTGGCGCGCCGTAGTAGCCATCCACCTTGCCCGGCATGTCGGCGATGCTGAGCACCACCGGATGCACGCAGGTATGCAGGCCGGTCTGCCCATGCGGATCGGGTGCCTCGCTGCGCAGCAGCAGCGCCGGCGTGTTGATGGCGCCACCGGACAGCACGTAGTGCCGGGCGCGCACGCTGACGCGAACACCGCTGGGGGAAAGCGTGTCGGGCTTGAGTGCCAATGCTTCCAGGCCGGCGACACGCCCTTTCTCGAAGCGCAGACGCTGCACGCGCAGGTGGTGCACCAGCTGGGCACCCTGCTTCAGCGACTGCGGGATGGTGGTGACCAGCATCGATTGCTTGGCGTTGGTGGGACAGCCGGTACCGCAATAGCCCAGGTTCCAGCAGCCGCGCACGTTGCGCGGGATCACATGCCACTCCCAGTTGAGCTTGGCGGCACCATCCCGCAGCACGGCGTTGTTGGCATTGGGCGGCATGCCCCAGGGCGCCACACCGAGTTGCTCTTCCATGCGCTGGAACCAGGGCGCAAGGTCCTGCTCGGAGGCCTCGCGCACGCCATGCTGCGTGGCCCAGTGCTTCAGGGTTTCCGGCGGCGTGCGGAAACTGGAGGTCCAGTTGACCGTGGTGGTGCCGCCCACCGCACGGCCCTGCAGGATCTGCAGCGCGCCATCGGAACTCGTACGCCCGGCGCCCTCCTGGTAGAGCGTGGCGTAGGCACGCGCCTCGCTCATGTCGCGGAAGTCGCGCGCGGTCTGCAGCGGGCCCTCTTCCAGGATCAGCACGCGCAGGCCGGCCGCACTGAGGATCTGCGCCGCGGTGCCACCGCCAGCGCCACTGCCGACGATGGCCACGTCGGCCTCCAGGACCTGGTCCTGGGTGAAGGTGGAGGCGTCGCGCACATTCCAGCCGCCCGCGATGCCGTCGGTGTAGAGATCGTTGATCGCCATGTTGCGCGCCCTCAGCGGTTCAACGATTCATGGGCCCAGGCCAGTGGCCCGGGATAGCCCATCTGCGCCCAGCCTTCCGGCTGGCTGTAGTGGGTAATGCAGCAGAACTTGTTCAGCGCCAGGTAGCCGGCGTTGAGCAGGCCCACACGGCTGTCGCGCCAGCGCTGCAGGAAGGCCGAGACCTGTTGCGGGGTCGCTTCGCGCCAGGGTTCAGCGATACCGGTGGTGAGCCAGCGCGTGGGCCGCAGGTGCAGCAGGTCGAACAGCTTGAACAGCTCGCGCCGTGCCGGCGCCCCGAGCCGCAGCGCTGCGTCGTCGATACGCGCCAGCAGGCCGTCGAGCGGTGCTCCGTCCGCCAGGCTGCCGGCCAGCATCACCGGCAGCAGCGCGCGGAACAGCTCCACGTCGGCATCGCGCAGGCAGCGCAGCCCTGCCGCCGCGGCCGCTTCCCGGCGCGAGCAGCCCGCCAGGCCGGCGCCCAGGCTGGAGACGGTCAATACGGTGCCGGCGGCCAGGCCCAGCTTCAGGACGGAGCGCCGGCTCAGCGGCAGGGGATTTTCAGGCATGGGGGTCTGCATAATTGAACGATCGGATTATTCTAGCCAAAAAGAAACGGGGCGGCCTTGGCGGCACGCCCCGTCGGGATCAGAACTGGAATTTCACGAAGGCCTGCGCCGAGTCGCGGTCCTTGTTGAGATTGTAGACACCGCCACCGAAGTTCCAGGTGTAGCCCAGGTTGAACGAGAACGCCGACTTGTAGCGGGTCTCGACGGTGATGTTGGCCTGCTTGCGGCCCTCCACGAAGTTGCCCGCCAGGCCCGGCGCGGTACCCTGCACGTCGTGCTTCCAGACGATCTGCGGCGCCAGGCTGATACCGGGCAGCACCGATTCGTAGCGGATCAGGCTGATGATCACGTAGCCCCAGGACAGCTTGTCGGGGAAGCCGCGGCGATCCTGCTGGTGCGGGTTGAAGCGCAGGCCATCCGGGCCCATCACGCAGGCGGGGTTGCTGGAACAGGCCTGGGCCGAGCCATTGGCGCCCGAGCCGTCGGCACCGGCGCTGGCGTGCAGGTAGGTGCCGGGCGCTTCCAGCTGCAGCACGTCCAGGCTGGGCAGGTCCGGCACCCAGGTCGCACCGGTCTCGAACAGCATCAGCACCTGGTCGGCACCGATGGGGTTGTCGGTGGCGCCGGCCACGTAGGTGCCACCAAGGTTGAACTGGTAGGTGTCGAATTCCTCCCAGCCGCGGATGTAGCCCGGGTTGCTGCGGTTGAGCGGCGCGTTGCGGTCGCTGCCCGGATTGGTGCCGATGATCTGGCCACGGTAGGGAATCAGGAAGGACGGGAACGAGCGCCCTGAGCCAGTCATGTGACCCACCAGCAAGTCATAGGTGTCGCAGGTGCTGGTCGTGCGGCAGTTCGGATTGGCGTCGCTGCCCGGGTAAAGGCCGATGCTGCCATTCGGGAAGGTGCCGACGCCGCCCAGCTGGTTGATGTTGACGCCGGCGTTCTGCAACTGGCCCAGCAGCAGGTTGAGGGACTGCGCCAGCTGGCTGCCCACCGGGACCTGCCCGAGCAGGTCGGTGACCTCGCCGAGGAAGCCGCCGGTGCCGGCGCAGGTCACCGTGGTGCCGCAGTTGGACAGCGTGGGGCCGAAGGCCGAGAACACCACGTCTTCCAGGTCCACCTGCAGCGGTTCGTTCGGGCGGTAGGCCACTTCGCCCTGGATCGAGAACTCGCCCAGCGTGGTGTTGAAGCTGATGCCGTACATCTTCAGGTTCTCGGGGTACTCCAGCTGGATGCGCAGCGAGTCGAAGTTGACTGCGCTGCCGATGTTGCGCTGGCCGTCGTCGCCGTTCTGGATGCTGTCCGGGCCGCCGTAGCCCGGCAGCGGACCGGCCAGCAGCGGGATGCCGGAGCAGGACAACAGGAACTCCACGGTGTTGGTGGTCTTTTTGCTGCAGGCCTCGGTCACCGAGTAGGCGCTGACGATCGGCAGGCGGGAGTGGTAGTTGGCGAAATACAGGCCGATCTCGGTGCCGGCGTTGAGCCACTCGGCGAAGTACTTGAACGAGGCGCCGTACTGGCCGCCGTTGTCGGGATTCTTGTCGCGCAGGCGGTAGCCGGTGGTGGAGGTGTTGGTCAGGCCCGACAGCGGGTTGTCGAGCAGGCGCGCCAGCTGGTTGGGGTCATCCGAGGCCTGGCCGAAGCTGATGTTGAAGTAGTCGACGGCGTTGTAGCTGCCCAGGTCCACGAAGGAGTAGAACGAGCCCGGAGCCGGGATTTCCACCGGCACCCACTCGTACTGGTAGAAGGCCTCGAGCGTGGAGTTCTCGAAGAGCTCCATGGAGACATAGGCCATGCCCACCGGCTGGAACACTTCCTCCACCTGGAAGCCGGTGCGGTAGAAGTTGTTGGCGTTGATCGGGTTGATGGTGTTGAGCGAGCTGAACACCAGCAGGGTGGATTCGCCCCAGTTGAGGTTCTGGCGGCCCAGCTTGAAGGTCAGCTGCTTGTCGTCCCACAGCGGCAACTGGCCGTAGATGTAGGCGTCGAGCAGCTGCAGGTCGGTGCCGATCTGGCGCAGGGTCTCGCTGTCGCTGCGCTTCTGGTACACCTGGCCACCGGGGCCGTAGAGGATGTAGCAGGGCCCGATGCCGCCCATGGACTGCCGGCCCGGCGGGCAGGGCCTGGAGTCGTTGCGCGGCAGCAGCAGCGGATCGGTGCCGGCGCCCACGGCGTTGCCCACCTGCAGGTAGTTGTCGCGGGTGATGGCGTTGGGCTTGTTCTCGGTGAAATCGTTGTTGACGAAGTCGTAGAAGTACAGGCCCTTCACGAACACACCGAAGTCGCCCAGCGACAGCGTGAAGTCCTGGGTGATCTTCAGCGGCGCCTGTACCAGGTCACCCTTGTCGTAGTTGAGGTTGCCGTCGTCGTTGTTGATCGAGTACTGGCCCGGGAACTGCGCCAACCGCTCGGCGACGAAGGTCTGGTCCTTGAACAGGCCCTGGCAGGACTGGTACAGCGTCCGGCCACTGCTGGGGTCACGGCCGCAAAGGCCGGGGTTCAGGCTGGACTTGCCCACCAGGTCCGCACTGCGATCCTCGGTACGCCAGGAGGCGCCGGCGGTGATCGTGGTGTTGAGCACGCCCTCGATCTGCTCCCCATCCTCCCCCCAGGGCAGCGAAAAGCTGAGGGCATTGGCAGCACCGGACCAGGCCAGTACCGCAAAGGCAGCAAACGCCGTCAGGCTGCGTTCGCCGCGGCGCGCAATCGTCATTCCCATTGTTCTCCCCCGTCGCTTGGGTGTGGCCGGCATGGGGCCGGCCTTGTCTGAAGCGTTCGCGGTGGCCGGCCTCTGAAGGCCTGTCACCCCACGATTGATGTTTGTGGCCCGAATCTATCGGTAATCGCGCTGCGGAATCAACCTGAAGTCTACGGCGCAAGCCGCCGAGGGCCTTGGGATTCGGCCGCGTCAGGCGGCGTGGCAGGCCCGCTGCACGCCGTCCCGGTGCTCGATGACCGGCGGGCGCCGGCCACAGGGCTCGAAAGCCTGCGGGCAGCGCGGCTCGAAGGGGCAGCCTACCGGCAGGCGCAGCAGGTCCGGCGGGGAGCCCGGGATGGCCGCCAGCGGCACGTCCAGGGGGGAGTCCAGCGCCGGGCGCGAATCCAGCAGGCCGCGGGTGTAGGGGTGCCCGGGTCGCGACAGCAGGCGCGCCGTGGGCCCGCTCTCCATCAGCTGGCCGGCGTACATCACCATCGTGCGCTCGCAAAGCTCGCCGACGATGCCCAGATCGTGGGTGATCAGCATCACCGCCACGCCGAATTCGCGACGCAGCTCGCCCAGCAGTTCCAGGATCTGGGCCTGCACGGTCACGTCCAGCGCGGTGGTGGGCTCGTCTGCAATCAGCAGCTTCGGGCGGCACAGCAGCGCCATCGCAATCATCACCCGCTGGCGCATGCCGCCTGAACATTCGTGCGGATACATATCCATGCGTTTTTGCGCTTCAGGAATTTTCACCGCTTCGAGCATGCGCAGCGCTTCGGCGCGCGCCGCCGCTTTGCTCATGCCTTGGTGCTGCACCAACACTTCGGCCAGCTGTGCGCCCACTTTCATAGAGGGGTTGAGCGAAGTCATCGGGTCTTGAAAAATCATCGCAATTTCGCGGGCGCGGATTCGGTTCAGACGGCCTTCGCTCAGATTGAGGATTTCCCGGCCATCAAAGCGCACCGAGCCTTGCGCGCGCCCGTTTTTCGCCAGCAAGCCCATAATGGCAAAGGCCGTTTGCGATTTGCCCGAGCCCGATTCGCCCACGATGCCCAGCGTTTCGCCTTGCTGCAAATCGAAATTCAATTTGTTCACCGCCGTGATGTTGCCCTCTTCCGTGTGGAAGGCCACCTGCA
>JBPOHT010000075.1:0-20876 GCA_052035235.1 Pseudomonadota bacterium
GGAGGCGCGGCCGAGCTTGCGGCCGGTGAGGTCATCGACCACGTCGAAGGTCAGGCCGAACTTCTGCACCTCGTGCATGGTGGCCAGCATGCCGGCGATGCCGATGCGGTTGGCCACGAAGTTCGGCGTGTCCTTGGCGCGCACCACGCCCTTGCCCAGGCCGCTGGTGACGAACGACTCCAGCTGGTCCAGGATCTGCGGGCCGGTGGTGGGCGTGGCGATCAGCTCCACCAGCGTCATGTAGCGCGGCGGGTTGAAGAAGTGGATGCCGCAGAAGCGCGGCTTGATGCCCTCGGGCAGCGCCTCGGACAGCTTCGTGATCGACAGGCCCGAGGTGTTGGAGGCCACGATCGCGTGCGGCGCCACGTGGGGCGCGATCATGCGATACAGGACCAGCTTCCAGTCCATGCGCTCGGCGATGGCCTCGATCACCAGGTCGCACTCGCCCAGCAGGGCCATGTGCTCCTCGTAGTTCGCCTGCTGGATCAGCGCGGCGTCGTCGGCCACGCCCAGCGGCGAGGGCTTGAGCTTCTTCAACCCCTCCACGGCGCGGGTGACGATGCCGTTCTTCGGCCCCTCCCTGGCGGGCAGGTCGAACAGCACGACCGGCACCTTCACGTTCACGAGGTGGGCGGCGATCTGCGCGCCCATCACACCGGCGCCGAGCACGGCCACCTTCTTCACCTGGAATCGGCTCATTCGTCGGGCCCTTTCGTCATTGGCCGGGGCCGCCTGGCCCCCGCTGCGTTCTTCACGGTCCTGGTACATCGATGTTCCTTGGGTGGGTGCTCAGGGCACCCGATGCCATGTCTGCGTGCGGCCGAAGGGGCCGAAGGAGCCGCGCACGTCGAGCTTGCGGCCGCCCTCCTGTGGGGTGAGGCGCAACGTGTACTCGCGCCCGTTCTCGGGGTCGAGGATCTTGCCGCCCTCCCACACGTCCTTGCCTTCGGCCTTGCGGGCATGGCGGATGATCTCCAGCCCGTCCATCGGCTTGCCCTTGCGGTCGTCGCTGCACTCCTCGCACACCGCGCCGGGCTTGGCGTCCTTGGACAGGCGCCGCTCGATGCGGCCGAACAAGGCGCCGGCCTGCTCCACGATGCGGATCTCGGCCTTGGCCTCGCCCGTCTTGTCGTCGATGTTGCGCCACAGGCCCACCGGCGACGATTGCGCGAAGGCGGAGGCGGCCAGGAGGCCGGTGAGGGCCAGCAGGGTGGTTCGGAGGGGGCGAACGCTGGGGTTGCGCTGCGCTCCACCCCAGCCTACGCGGAGAAACGACATTGCCTGTCGTAGGCTGGGGTGGCAGCGAAGCGAAACCCCAGCGCTTTCCGCATCAGGGCACAACGCCTCGCCTCTCCGTAGGCTGGGGTGGCAGCGAAGCGAAACCCCAGCGCTTTCCGCGGCAGCGGCGTGCGCGCTCATGCCAGGGCCGCCTCGGTATCCAGCAGGCTCTTCGCCCCCGCGCGGGCCGTGCGCATCAGCGTCGCCGTCTCGGGGAACAGGCGGGCGAAGTAGAAGCGCGCGGTCTGCAGCTTGGCCTGGTAGAAGGGATCGGCGTTGCCGGCCTCGATCTGGCGCAGCGCCACCTGGGCCATGCGCGCCCAGAAGTAGCCGAACACCAGATGACCCAGCACGCGCAGGTAGTCCACCGCGGCGGCACCCACTTCGTCGGCGTTCTGGTAGCCCTTGAAGCCCAGCTCGGTGGTGAATTTGGTGATCTGCTCACCCAGCATTGCCACCGGGGTGATGAACTCGGACATCTTCTCGTTGACGCCCTCTTCCTCCACCAGCTGCGCCACCAGCTTGCCGAACTTCTTGAGCGTGGCACCGTTGTTGCCCAGCACCTTGCGGCCCAGCAGATCCAGCGACTGCACGGTGTTCGTGCCCTCGTAGATCATGTTGATGCGGTTGTCCCGCACGAACTGCTCCATGCCCCATTCCTTGATGAAGCCGTGGCCGCCGAAGACCTGCATGCACGCGTTGGTGGCGATGTGGCCGTTGTCGGTGATGAAGGCCTTCACGATGGGCGTGAGCAGGGCGACCATCTCCTCGGCCTCCTTGCGCACCTTCTCGTCGGGGTGGTGCAGCTCGCGGTCGATCAGCAGCGAGCAGAACATGCTGAGCGCGCGGCCGCCCTCGGCATAGGCCTTGGCGGTGAGGATCATCTTGCGCACGTCGGGGTGCACGATGATCGGGTCGGCCGGCTTGTCCTTGGCCTTGGGGCCGGTCAGCGATCGGCTCTGCAGGCGATCCTTGGCGTAGGCCAGGGAGTTCTGGTAGGCCACTTCGGCCAGGCCGACGGACTGCATGCCCACGCCCAGGCGGGCGCTGTTCATCATCACGAACATGGCGTTGAGACCCTTGTTGGCCTCGCCCACCAGCGTGCCCAGCGCGCCGTCGAAGTTCATGACGCAGGTAGCGTTGCCATGGATGCCCATCTTGTGTTCGATGGAGCCGCACTTGAAGTCGTTGCGCTTGCCCGGGTTGCCGTCGGCGTCCGGGATGAACTTGGGCACGATGAACAGCGAGATGCCCTTGGTGCCGGCCGGCGCATCCGGCAGGCGCGCGAGCACCAGGTGGATGATGTTCTTGGACATGTCGTGCTCGCCGGCCGAGATGAAGATCTTGGTGCCGGTGACACGGTAGGTGCCGTCGCCGACAGGCTCGGCCTTGGTCTTGAGGATGCCCAGGTCGGTGCCCGCGTGGGACTCGGTGAGGCACATGGTGCCGGTCCACTCGCCGGAGACCAGCTTGGGCAGGTAGGTCTGCTTCTGCTCGGGGGTGCCGAAAGCGTGCAGCGCGTTGTAGGCGCCGTGCGACAGGCCCGGGTACATGGTCCAGGCCTGGTTGGCGGAGTTCATCATCTCCATGAAGGCGCTGTGCACCACGTGCGGCAGGCCCTGGCCGCCGAAGTCCGGGTCCATGCCCAGGGCGCCCCAGCCGGCTTCCACGAACTGGGCGTAGGCTTCCTTGAAGCCGGTGGGCGTGGTGACCACGCCATCGCCCTTGTAGGTGCAGCCCTCACGGTCGCCGATCTGGTTGATCGGGTACAGCACCTCGGCGCAGAACTTGCCGCCTTCCTCGAGGATGGTGTTGATGGTGTCGGCGTCGATGTCGGCGTGTGCCGGCAGCTTCTTGAGCGCGCTGGTGACGTTGAGCATTTCGTGCAGGACGAACTGCATGTCGCGAAGCGGCGGAGTGTACTGACCCATGAACGGTCTCCAGATAGGAAGTGAAAGGAATAAGCCCGAATTTGAGGGCCGTACTCTACCGTATGTTGGTGCCGAAGCCCATGCCTGGGCTGGTTTTTCTTACCCCGGATGGACGCCGGCCCGCAAGCTCGCATGGATGACGCCCGCCCCAACGCAAATGGGAGCGGCTTCATCCGCGATCTCCTGCCAAAAAGGCTGGAAGATCGCGGCTGAAGCCGCTCCCAAGGGAGGGCTGCGTGCGGCTTAGTAGCGCGGCTTCTTCGGCCCGCGCGGCTCCGGCTTGCCGCCGCCATGGCTGAAGCCACCGGCCTGCCCGCGGGGACCGGACTTGCCGTGGCTGATGCGCTGACCGCCGGAGGCGACGCGCGGCGTCATCGGCTTGCCCAGGCCCATGGGCTTGGACGGCTTCTTCGACGGGGTGGAGTACGGCAGTTCCGGCGTGTCACCGGCGCGGCTGATGCGCAGCTGCTGGCCGCAGACCCAGGTCTTCTGCAGGTCACGGAAGACGTCCTTGGGCATGCCCTGCGGCAGGTCCACGAAGCTGTGGTCTTCACGAATGTCGATGCGGCCGATGTACTCGCTGTCCAAGCCGGCTTCGTTGGCGATGGCGCCGACGATGTTGCCCGGCTGCGCACCGTGCGCATGGCCCACTTCGATGCGATAGGTCTCGGTCGGCTCGTCGTTGTTCTTCTCGCGACGCGAGCGCTCGGGACGCTCCGCGCTCGGCTCGGGACGTTCGACCCGCGCCGGGCGTTCCGTGCGTTCCGGGCGGGACTCGACACGCTCGGCACGCTCCGGGCGTGCGGCGCGTACTGGCTTCTCGAAGCGCTCGGCGCGGGCCGGCGTCTCCACCGGCTCGGCACGGGCGGAATGCTCCGGGCGCTCGAAGCGCTCGGCACGCACCGGACGCTCCGGCGCGGCATAGTCACGGCGCTCGGGACGGCGCTCTTCGCGGAAATCCCGGGCGGCCGGACGCGACGGTGCCGACGGCGCGGCGGAGGCCGTCACCAGCAGCGGGGTATTGCCCTGCACCAGGCGCGCCAGCGCGGCGGCGATCTCCACGGCCGGCACGTTCTGCTCACGCTCCACCGCCTCGATCAGTTCCCGGAACATGTCCAGGCCGTCGCCGCCGAGGGCATCGACGATACGCTGCTTGAAGCGGCCAATGCGCTGGTCGTTGACCGCGTCGGTGCTGGGCAGGTCCATGCGCTGGATCGACTGGCGCGTGGCACGCTCGATGGCCTGCAGCAGGTGGCGCTCGCGCGGCGCCACAAACAGGATCGCGTCGCCGCTGCGGCCGGCACGGCCGGTGCGGCCGATGCGGTGCACGTAGGACTCGGTGTCGGTCGGGATATCGTAGTTGACGACGTGGCTGATGCGCTCCACGTCCAGGCCGCGGGCGGCGACGTCGGTGGCCACGACGATGTCGACGCTGCCGTCCTTGAGCTTCTGCACGATGCGCTCGCGATCGCGCTGGGCGATGTCGCCGTTGAGCGCCATGGCGGAGAAGCCGCGCGCCGACAGCTTGTCGGCCAGGTCGGCGGTCTCGTTCTTGGTGCGGGCGAAGATGATCATGCCCTCGAAGCTCTCCACTTCGAGGATGCGCGTCAGCGCGTCCAGCTTGTGCATGCCGCTGACCATCCAGTACCGCTGGCGGATGTTGGTGGCGGTGGTGGTCTTGGCCTTGATGGTGATCTCGGCCGGATTCTTGAGGTAGGTCTGGGCGATGCGACGGATCTGCGGCGGCATCGTGGCGGAGAACAGCGCCACCTGGCGGCTTTCCGGGGTCTGCTGCAGGATCTTCTCGACGTCATCGATGAAGCCCATGCGCAGCATTTCATCGGCCTCGTCCAGGACGAGGTAGCGCAGCGCGTCGAGCTTGAGCGTGCCCTTCTCGATGTGGTCGATCACGCGGCCCGGGGTGCCGACAATGACCTGGACGCCACGGCGCAGGCCGGCCAGCTGCGGGCCGTAGCTCTGGCCGCCGTAGATCGGCAGCACCTGGAAGCCGTGGATGTGCGAGGCGTACTTCTGGAAGGCCTCGGCGACCTGGATCGCCAGCTCACGCGTCGGCGCCAGCACCAGCACCTGCGGCTTCTTCTGGGTCTCGTCCAGGCGAGACAGTGCCGGCAGCGCGAAGGCAGCGGTCTTGCCGGTACCGGTCTGGGCCTGGCCCAGCACGTCACGCCCGGCCAGCAGCTCGGGAATGGTGGCGGCCTGGATCGGCGAAGGCGACTCGTAGCCCACCTCGGCCAGCGCCTGCAGCACAGGCTCGCTCAGGCCGAGATCAGCAAAATGGATGGTGGATTCGTCGGACATGGGGTACCCCTCGGGCGTCAGAAATAGGCTCTGAACGGCGACCGACCGCAGCGCAGAGTGCGCTGTCGGCATGCAGGCCGGCAACGCGGAAAAGTCTCGGCCTCAAGGGCGGAAGGCTTTTCCTCATGAAGGCGTCTGTGCGCCTTCGAAAGCCGGGGACCCAGGGGCTGCTCGATAAAAAAACCGCCGCAAATCATGCAGCAGCGCACACATCTTAACCGACTTGCGAGGCAATTGCTGCACAGCAGCAAAATATCTACAGGGCCAAGCCAGTTAGTTGCATTGCATATAATCATCTTTAGTGACTATATTTGGCGATGAGCCTACCCTTCCCTGCCCCTCGCCCGCTGTTCAGCGACCTGCTGCCCGCCGAGTTCAAGGGCAACCTCAGCTTCCTGCTGGCCCGGACCCGCCAGGACCTGGCCGAGGAGATGGACGCCGTCTTCGCCGACGACGGACTGGGCATCCGCCACTACGCCATCCTGAGCCTGCTGTTCCGCAAGGGTGGCTTGCGCCAGACCGATATCGCCGCGGTCATGAGCCTGGACCGCACCACCACGATGAAGGTGGTGGACGAGCTGGAAACCCGTGGCCTGCTGCAGCGCAGCCGCAGCAGCGAGGACCGCCGGGCCAATGCCATCGACCTGACCGACGCCGGCCGCGCCTGGCGCGAGCGCTACATGGCCCGCGTGCTGGAGCAGGAGCAGCGTTTCCTCTCCTCGTTGAGCCCTGGCGAACGCACCTTGCTGCAGGAATTGCTGCTCAAGCTGGTCGCGGGCGTGCACCAGCGCAGGAATCCGGACCAGGACGGGGATACTCATGAGGGCTGAGCATTTTTACCGCCGCTGTGGCCTGGGCCTGATCGCTGCGTTGCTGCTGGCGTCGCCGGCCATGGCGCAGGACAACTCTCTGGTGACGCTGCCCGCCCTGGTCAAGCGCGCCCTGGAGCTGTCGCCGCCGCAACGGATCGCGGAGGCTTCCGTGGGCCTGGCCGAGTCACAGCGCGACAACGCGCGCGCCGGCCTGCTGCCGCAACTCGGCGCGGCCGTCTCGCAGACACGGCAGACCACAAACCCGGCAACCCTGGGCTTCGAGTTTCCGGGGCTGCCGTCATTGATCGGGCCTTACTCGGTGTTCGACGCGCGCCTGAAGCTGTCGCAGGCGGTGCTGGATTTTGCGCAACACAGCGAACTGGCCGGCGCCGGCTTCGCGGTGGAGGCGGCCCGGGCGCAAGCTGAACAGAGCCGCGAGCAGATCGCTGCGCAGGTGGCACTGAGCTACATCCAGGTATTGGCCGGCGAGCAGGCGGTGGAGGCGGCCCGTGCCGACCTGGTGCTGGCCGAGGACCTGTTGACCCTGGCTCGCGACCAACGCGAGGCCGGCGTGGCCTCGGGCGTGGACGTGGCCCGCGCACAGACCGCCGTGGCGCAGGATCGCTATGCGCTGTCGGAGGCCGAGACCGCCATCGCCCGCTCGCGCCTGCAGCTGCAGCGTGCCGCGGTGCTGCCGATGGATGCACCGCTGCAACTCGGCGGGCACCTGCAGGTTTCGGACGCGGCGGTACCCGGCGCCGCGCAGGCGCTGGAGGAGGCCAAGGCGCATCGCGCCGAGCTCGCCGCGATCGACGCGGCATTGAAGCAGGCTGACGCCGAGTTGCATGCGGCGCAGCGGCGCCGCTGGCCCAAGCTGGCGCTGTTCGCCGACTACGGCCAGTCCTCCAAGACACCGGTGCGCGCTGAGGAAGACACCTATCGCTACGGCGCCAGCCTGGAGCTGCCGATCTACAGCGGCGGCGCGCTGCGTGCCGGCGAGGACGCCGCCCGGCTGAAACTGGAACAGCAGCGCGAGCGCGCCGAGGACCTGCGCCAGCAGGTGGAACAGGACGTGCGCCTGGCCCTGGCCACGGTGCAGAACACCGCGGAGCAGGTGAAGGCCGCCACCGCCACGCGCGACCTCGCCAGCCGCGAGCTGGAGCTGGCGCGCGACCGCTTCCTCAACGGCGTAGCCAACAACGTGGACGTGGTCAGCGCGCAGGCCAGCCTGACACGCGCGCGCAGCCAGCACATCGCCGCACTGGCCGCCTACCAGCAGGCACGCGTCAACCTGGCCGCGGCGCAGGGCCGCGGCCAGGCCTTCGAACTCTGAAGCGGTACGACTCCCCCATGAACACGATCCCGACTCCCTCCCCTGCCCCCAAGGAAGGCGGCCGACGCCGCGGTGTTCTGCTGGCCGTGCTGGTCGCCGCCGTGCTCGGCATGGGCGGCTGGTGGTGGCACTCGCGCAGCTACGAAACCACCGACGACGCCTTCCTGGAAGCCGATGTGACGATGGTGGCACCTCGGGTTGCCGGTACGGTGGTGGCGGTACACGTCGAGGACAACCAGCAGGTCAAGGCCGGCCAGCCGCTGTTCGAGCTGGACCCGGCGGACTACGAGGCGCGCTTGCGCCAGGCTGAAGCCAACCTCGCCGCCGCGCAGGCGCAGGCACGCTCGGCGCAGGCTGATCTCACCATGACCAACACCAGCGCGCCGGCCAACGTCGCCCAGGCACAGGCGGCGGTGCGCGCGGCACGTGCCCAGGCGGTGCGCGCACTGTCCGACGCGCGGCGCTACGAGTCGCTCTACGCCAAGGACGAGATCTCCGCACAAGCGCTGGAACAGGCCCGCAGCACGGCGCAGGCGCTGCAGGCACAGGCCGAGCAGGCCACGGCACAACTGGCCATGACCCAGACCGCGCCGCAGCAGACCGCCGCCAAGGAGGCGCAACTGGCCAGCGCCCAGGCCGCGGTGGCGCAGGCACAGGCGGCGCTGGACCTGGCGAAGCTGCAGCTCTCCTACACCCGGGTGGTCGCGTCCGCCGACGGACGCATCACGCGCAAGAACCTGCAGCCCGGCTCGCAGATCGCGGCGGGCGGGCCGGTGATGGCACTGGTGGGCACGCAAACCTGGGTGGTAGCCAACTTCAAGGAAACCCAGTTGCAGCACATGCGCGTGGGCCAGCCGGTGAGCGTCGAGATCGACGCCTATCCCGGCCGCGACTTCCCCGCGCGTGTGCATAGCCTGCAGGCCGGTACCGGCTCGGCCTTCGCCCTGCTGCCGCCGGAGAACGCCACCGGCAACTTCGTGAAGGTGGTGCAGCGCATACCTGTGAAGCTGGTCTTCGAAACCGCACCGGAGGCGGCATTGCACCTGGTGCCCGGCATGTCGGTACAGCCGCGGGTGGATATCTCCGACGACGCGCACGGCGCCGCGCTGCAGGCCGCCGCACGGTGAGCGGAGCCGCCGCCACGCTGGAGGAGCCGGCCCGGCGCCCGGCGGCGGCAGGGAGGCGCTTCACCTACCTGATCGCCGTGGTCTGCGGCATGGCGGCGTTCATGGAGGTGCTGGACACTGCCATCGCCAATGTCTCGCTGGTGCATATCGCCGGGTCGCTGTCCGCCAGCACCGAGGAAGCCACCTGGGTGCTGACCTCCTACCTGGTGGCCAATGCCATCGTGTTGCCGATGACCGGCTGGCTGTCGGACACCATCGGCCGGCGGCGCTACTACATCGGCTGCATCGTCGCCTTCACCGTGTTCTCGCTGCTCTGCGGCCTGGCACCGTCGCTGCCGGCACTGATCGGCCTGCGCATCCTGCAGGGCGCCGCCGGCGCCGGCCTGCAGCCGGTGTCGCAGGCGATCCTGGCGGACTCCTTCCCGCAGGAGCAGCGCGGCATGGCCATGGCGGTGTACGGCATGGCGGTGATCTCCGGCCCGGCCTTCGGCCCGGCGCTGGGCGGCTGGATCACCGACCAGTTCTCCTGGCACTGGATCTTCCTGATCAACGTGCCGGTGGGTATCGCGCTGGTCACCATGGCCCTGGCGCTGATCCGCGACCCACCGGAGGCCCGCGAGATCACGCGCAAGCGGCGCGAGTCCGGCATCCGCGTGGACTACATGGGCTTCGCGCTGATCGCACTGAGCATGGGCAGCCTGCAGCTGATCCTGGACCTGGGGCAGAAGCATGACTGGCTGGACTCGGACTTCATCGTCTCCAGCCTGCTGGTGTTCGCCTTCTCGCTGGGGCTGCTGGTGTACCGCGAGCTGACACACGAGCATCCGATCATCAACCTGCGCCTGCTGGGCAACCGCAACTTCGCCATCGCCAACCTGCTGGTCGCCGGCATGTCGATCCCGCTGCTGGGGCTGTCGGTGCTGTTGCCGCAGATGATGCAGACCCTTCTGGGTTATTCGGCGATGGACGCCGGCATCGTGGTATCGCCTGGCGCCCTGGTCACGCTGGTGATGATGCCCATCGTCGGCAAGCTGGTCACGCGCATTGACTCGCGCATCCTGTCCAGCGGCGGCTACGTCCTGATCACGCTGGCCATGCTGATGCTGACCACGATTGACCTCGACATCTCGCATGGGCAACTGGTGGCGCTGCGCATGTTCCAGATGTTCGGCCTGGCCTTCGTGTTCATACCGCTCAATTCACTGGCCTACGCCGATACACCGCCCGGCCAGACCAGCAGTGCCACCGCCATCATCAACCTGATGCGCAACCTCGGCGGCAGCATCGGCATCTCCATGGTGACCTTCTCGCTGGCACGGGCGAACCAGGTCCATCATGCGCACCTGGCGGAGCACATCGACCCGCTGAACCCGGCCTACCAGGCCACGATGCAGTCCATGAGTGCCAGCCTGGGCAGCGAGCAGGCGGCGCACGCCGCGATGGCCGGCATCATCGGTCGCCAGGCCGGCATGCTCGCTTACATCGACGTGTACTATCTGCTGGCCGGACTGACCGCTGTCATGGCGATGACCGTGTGGCTGGTGAAGCGCTCCAAGCCTCCGGCCGCGGCGCCGGTGGACTCACATTAGGAAAACACAGATGCCTTTCGTCACCGCCCGCGACGGCCAGCGACTGTACGTGCGCGTGGTCGGCCGCGGACAGCCCGTCCTGCTGCTGCACGGCATGGGCATGGACAGCCGCTACTGGTTGCCCTTCCTGCTGCCCTACCTGCACCGCTTCCGCTTCCATCTGCCGGACTTCCGCGGCGCCGGTCGCTCGTCTGGCGTGAGGCTGAACCAGGGCGACATCTTCCAGAACCACATGGAGGACGTGCAGGACGTCATCAAGCACCTCGGCCTGCAGGATTTCCTGCTGGCCGGCTATTCCTTGGGCGGCAGCACCGCGCTGCACCTGCTGCACAACGGCGGCTTTGGCGGCGTGCGGCGCTACCTGCACATTGACCAGTCGCCCTGCGTCGGCAATCGCGAAGACTGGAGCCATGGGCTCTGGGGCGAGCGACAGGACGAGCTGTTCGGCGCGCTGCAGCGCCTGGTGGACGTGCTGGCCGAGAGCCCGCAGGTCGAGCGGCTGACGGAATTGCCGCCACCCGCGCGGCGGCAGGCGATGGACACGCTGGCCGACACCCTGGCGCAGATCGCCGGCAAGCCCGGCCTGCGCCGCACGCTGCGTGCCGCCTCGCACTGGCCCTGGCTGTTCTCGCGCCTGGTACCGTCCACACACCTGGGGGACCTGCGCGCAACGCTCTCGTCCTACCTCAGCGGCGGCCACGACTACCGCCCGGCCCTCGCCGGCTGCGAGGTGCCGGTGACGGTGCTGGTGGGCATGCGCTCCGACCTGTACCACCCGGAGGGCCAGATGAGCATCGCCCGCCAGGTGAAACAGGGCCACGTCGTGCGCTTCGAGAAGTCCGGCCATGTTCCGCTCAGCGATGAGCCGCTGCGCTTCATGCGGGAACTCGGGCGCTTCCTGCGGGGCTAGCCTCACATCACCCGCGACACCAGCGCCGGCGCCTGCTCGATGGCGTCCTCGATGATCTCCAGGGTGTGGCGGCATTCCTCGCGATCGGCCGGACCGCCCAGGCAGACACGCACCGACTCCGGCGCCGACCCGCTGACCGTGAAGGTGTCCGACACCACCACGCCGACCCCGTGTGCCCGCAGGTGGGTGGCGAACTCGATCCGCGTCCAGGCCGGCGGCACCGTCAGCCAGAGGTGGAAGGCTTCGGGCTTGGTGAAGTAATCCGCCTTGCGCAGCACCTCCGTGGCGAGCTGCTGCCTGGCCATCGATTCCTCGCGGATCGCCAGGGTCATGGCGCGCACGGTGCCGTCGTCGATCCAGCGCGTGGCCAGGCGCAGCATCGGCGGCGGGGCCATGACGGTGGTGGTGCGCATGATCGCGGACAGGCGCGCGGTATAGCGCGCGCTGGGCAGCGAGACGTAGCCGATGCGCATGCCGGCGCCCAGGCACTTGGAGAAGCCGGTGACGTGGAAGGTCAGCTCCGGCGCCAGCGCCGCCAGCGATACCGAGCGCTGCCGCGGCAGGCAGGCGTAGGGGTCGTCCTCCACGATCGGCACGCTGTAGCGACGGGCGATCTCGGCCACCGCCTCGCGTCGCTCCTGCGACATCACCGCAGTGGTGGGATTGTTGAAGGTAGGGTTGAGGTACAGCGCCTTGGGCGGATCGGCCGCACAAAGAGCACCGAAGGCCTCGGGGTCGATGCCTGCATCGTCGGCCGGCAAGCCGGCGAGGCGGATGCCGAGCTGCGCCGCCAGCCCCTTGATGCCCGGATAGGTCACGGACTCACAGGCAATGCTGTCGCCGGCCCGCGCCAGTAGCGTGAACAGGGCCAGCAGTGCGCCCTGTGCACCCGGGCAAACCAGAACACGAGAAGCATCCAGCCCCGGCACGTGGCGCGACAGCCAGCGCGCGCCGGCTTCGCGGTCTTCCGGCAGGCCGCCGAATTCCTGGTAACGCAGCATGGCGTAGGGGTCTGCCTCCGCCAGGCTGGCGAAGCCCTCGCGCAGGCGCTGCAGCAGCGCGCGGTCGCGCGGCTCCGGCGGCATGTTCATGGTCATGTCCACCAGGCCGGCCGGCGGCGAGCGCCGCACCGGCCCGGAGCGCAAGGTCTCGCGCACGAAGCTGCCGCTGCCGGCGCGGCTGTCGATCAGGCCGCGCTGCTGGGCCTCGGCGTAGCCGCGGGCCACGGTGCTGAAGTTGAGGTCCAGCGCGACTGCCAGCGAGCGCAGTGTCGGCAGGCGCTGCAGCGCCGCGAGCTTTCCCGACTGGATGTCCTCCGCCAGCGCATCGGCCAGCGCGACGTAGGCCGGCTTGCTGCTGGCGCGGATGGCCGCGGACCAGCGGCTGGTTTCATTGGACATCGGCGATCTCCCTGTCGGACCACCCGGAGCTCGCAACAACTGTTCCACATTGATTGCATACAAGACGCGAACAATTCGGAGCACTGTTGCACGACAAATGCCCAGGCCCTGCACCGCCAGGCAGCGTGCGCGCCATCCTGACGCAGCAGTTTATCCCTTGAAAACCAGGTGTTTCGCAGTGTTTCGCGTAGCAATGCTGGCGCGCATCACGAAGCCGGGACTAACGACAGGAAAAATTCCGCGCAGATTCCGGAATGTCTCACATTGATCGCATTTCCAGGGCAATTCCGGCGAAACAATTGGCACATCGGTTGCGCTGTTCCAGGTGCCGCGGAGGGAACGGCGAAATTCCCCGAACCACCGAATCCACCTGGAGAGTCACCATGCCCGCAGTCAGCACCCCCGCCACCAAGAAGGGCGATTTCTTCGTCGACTACGAAGAGAAGGTCTTCGAGGACGTCAAGGCCAAGCCAGGCGAGAAGGCCCTGGTCACCTTCCACACCGTAGCGTTTGAAGGCTCCATTGGCCTGGTCAACATCCTGCAGGGCAAGCGCCTGCAGCGTAAGGGCTTCGAGACCTCGATCCTGTTGTACGGCCCCGGCGTGACGCTGGGCATCCAGCGTGGCTTTCCCACCATCGGCGACGAGGCCTTCCCCGGCGCGCAGAACTTCAGCAAGCAGCTGGAAGCGTTCATGGCCGAGGGCGGCAAGGTGTACTGCTGCCGCTTCGCGCTGCAGATGCTCTACGGCCACGGCGAGCACTCGCTGCTGCCGGGCATCCGTCCGATCAACCCGTTGGACGTGCTCGACCTGATCCTGCTTCACCGCAACGACAACGCCTTCATGATCCACACCTGGACCGTGTAAGGCAGACTGCAAGCACGGAGCCATCGCCATGACCGCGAGAAAAGTCCGCGCCGCCGCTGTCCAGCTCAATCCCGAGCTGGACAGTGCCGACGGCACCGTCAGCCGCGTACTGGAAGCCATCGCCGAAGCCGCGCGCGAGGGCGTGCAGCTGATCGTGTTCCCGGAAACGGTGGTGCCCTACTATCCCTACTTCTCCTTCGTCACTCCGGCCGTGACGATGGGCGCGGCGCACCTGAAGCTGTACGAGCATGCGCCGACCGTGCCCGGCCCGGTCACGGACACGGTGGCCGCCGCCGCGCGGCGTCACGGCATGGTGGTGGTGCTGGGTGTCAACGAGCGCGACCACGGCACGCTCTACAACACACAACTGATCTTCGACGCCGACGGCACGCTGGCGCTGAAGCGCCGCAAGATCACGCCCACCTACCACGAGCGCATGGTCTGGGGCATGGGCGACGGCTCCGGCCTGCGCACCGTGGACACCGCGGTGGGCACCGTCGGCGCGCTGGCCTGCTGGGAGCACTACAACCCGCTGGCGCGCTACGCGCTGATGGCGCAGCACGAGCAGATCCACTGCTCGCAGTTCCCGGGCTCACTGGTGGGGCCGATATTCTCCGAGCAGATGGAAGTGACCATGCGCCACCATGCGCTGGAATCCGGCTGCTTCGTGGTCAACGCCACGGCCTGGCTGACGCCCGAGCAGAAGAAAGCGGCTGCACCCTCGCCCGACATGGAGAAGGCCTTCGCCGGCGGCTGCTACACCGCGATCATCTCGCCCGAGGGCAAGCACCTGGCCGAGCCGCTGCGCGATGGCGCGGGCATGGTGATCGCCGATCTCGACTTCGCGCTGATCGACAAGCGCAAACGCA
Organism: Pseudomonadota bacterium; assembly: GCA_052035235.1. Classification (GTDB taxonomy): domain Bacteria; phylum Pseudomonadota; class Gammaproteobacteria; order Nevskiales; family Nevskiaceae; genus Solimonas_A. The sequence goes on from JBPOHT010000075.1 coordinate 14,435, forward strand.
TGATGGATTCGGTGGGCCACTATGCGCGGCCCGAGTTGCTGAGCCTGCAACTGGACCGGCGCAGCACCTCACCCCTGGCCGACCTGCCTGCATCCAATCCCGTGCCCACGCCCATGCCGCTTATCGCCGCCGACGGCGTCGAGGCGGCCTACATGAGCGCCATTGCCAGCCTGATGGGGAAACACTGATGGAAACCGCCGCCCTGCCCCTGGTCGCCCTCGGCCAGCAGCTGATCACCGAACTGCAGGCCAGCGGCCTGCGCCTGGAGAACCCGCAGGCCGGCGCCGCCGCGCGCAAGGGCGGCGCCGGCCCCACAGACCACAAGGCCGTGACCGTGGAAGGACGCACGGTGATGGTGCCGGTGCATGGCGATGCGGCCCGTGCCTCACCCTTCCTGGCACGGGCACCGGATGCCCGCGGCATCAGCGTGCTGGAGCGCAACGGCCTGGCCGTGGGCCGTGTGGAGTTCCCGCGCCAGCCCAGGTTCTACAAGCTGCAGACGCTCGACGGCATCCCCTACTCCAAGATCGCGCAACTGCACGGCGCCGACGTATTGGCCACCACGGTCCTGCAGACCTGCATCCGCTACGGGCGCCGCAGCACCTCCTGCCAGTTCTGCGCCATCGGCGAGTCACTGAAGGAAGGCCGCACCATCAACCGCAAGACACCCGAGCAACTCGCCGAGGTGGCGCGCGCGGCAGTGTTGCTGGATGACGTGAAGCACATGGTGATGACCACCGGCACGCCCAACTTCACCGATCGTGGCGCAGAGATCCTCTGCGAGAGCGCCTTCGCGGTGAAGGCGGCGGTGGACCTGCCGATCCAGGCGCAGTGCGAGCCGCCCGACGACGCGGCATGGTTCGCACGCCTGAAGGATGCCGGCGTGGACGCGCTGGGCATGCACCTGGAGGCGGTCACGCCGGCGGTGCGCCAGCGCATCATGCCGGGCAAGGCCAGCGTCTCGATTCCACAGTACCTGCAGGCCTTCGAGGACGCGGTGCAGGTCTTCGGCCGCGGCCAGGTCAGCACCTACATCCTGGCCGGCCTGGGCGACAGCGACGAAGCGATCCTGCAGATGTGCGAGCGCCTGATCGCCCTGGGCGTCTATCCCTTCGTGGTGCCGTTCGTGCCAGTGGGCGGCACGCCGCTGGCGCATCAGCCCTCGCCCAGTGCCGCGGCGATGCGCGGCCTGCTGGCACCGCTGGGCCGCATGCTGGTCGAGGGTGGCCTGAAGTCGGCCGATATCAAGGCCGGCTGCGGCAAGTGCGGCGCCTGCTCCTCGCTGGCCTCCTACGAGCAGGGCGCCACGGAGGTGCGCGCCCATGCCGGCTGATGGCGGCATGCTCGACTGGGCGCCCGCTGGCGGCAGCGCGGCCGGGCTGTTCCTGCCTAGCGAATACTTCGTGAAGCCGGCAACGGAGCGCTGGGAGCGGCGTGAGGCCATGCGCCTGCGCCGCGCGGTGTTTTGTGCCGAACAAGGGCTGTTCGGACGCGATGACCGCGATGCCCTCGATCGCTCCGCCCTGTTGCTGGTGGCGGTGTCCTGCCTCTCCGGCATGCCGGAGCAGGTGGTGGGCACGGTGCGTATCCACGAAGGCGCGCCCGGCGAATGGCAGGGCTCGCGCCTAGCGGTGCATGCGGACTATCGCCGCGTCGCCTGGCTCGGCAGCGAGCTGATCCGCCTGGCCGTAGGCACCGCGCATGCGCGCGGCGCGCGGCGCTTCACGGCCCAGGTGCAGGCGCAGAACGCGCCGCTGTTCCGCCGGCTGCACTGGCGCACACTGGAGCAGATCGAGCTGCACGGCCGGCCGCATCACCGCATGCTGGCCGACCTGGCGCACTATCCACCCTGCGATGCCGCCGGCTTCGTCTCCATGCCCCGGCGCGCCGCATGAATCCACACGCGCTGGTCGATGCCCTGCAGGACAGCCGCGGGCTGGCACAGAAGCGCGACATCGCCGGTGTGGTGCAGGCGCTGGATGTCGGCGCGCACAGCGGCGTGCCGGTGGGCGATGACTGCGCCGCGATCCCCGACGGTGACGGCTGGCAACTGCTGGCCATCGAGGGCTTCATCCCGGAATTCGTCGAGCGCGATCCCTGGTTCGCCGGCTGGTGCGGCGTAATGGTGAACGTCTCGGACATCTACGCCATGGGCGGACGACCGCTGGCAGTCGTGGATGCCGTCTGGGCCCGCGATGCGGAACGCCTGCAGCCGCTGCTGGCCGGCATGGCCGCGGCCTCGGCGGCCTACGGCGTGCCGGTGGTGGGCGGGCACAGCAACCTGCGCGGCAGCGGCGAGAACCTGGCAGTGTCGATCCTGGGCCGCGCCCGCCGCCTGCTCAGCAGCTTCGACGCCAGGCCGGGCGACGTGCTGCTCTGCGCGGTGGATCTGCGCGGGGCCTACCGCGAGCCCTTTCCCCACTGGAACTGCGCGGTCGGCACCGACCCGGCGCGCCTGCGCGGCGACCTGGAGCTGTTGCCGGCGCTCGCGGAAGACGGACTCTGCGCCGCGGCCAAGGACATCAGCCAGGCTGGGCTGATCGGCACCGCGATGATGTTGCTGGAGTGCTCCGGGGTCGGCGCGACCATCGACCTGGACGCCATCCCCTGTCCGCCCGGTGCGGACCCACAGCGCTGGTTGCTCTCGGCCTTCCCCAGCTACGGCTTCATCCTGTCGGTGCCGCCGCGCCATGCGGACGCGGTGATCGCGCGCTTCCGCGGGCGCGATCTCGCCTGCACCGCCATCGGCCGCTGTGACGACAGCCGGCGCCTGGTGCTGCAAGGCGACGGCAGCCATGCGCTGGCCTGGGATTTTCGCCGCGAGGCCGTCATCGGCTGCGGCCCCACCTTGCTGCCAGAGCGCCGACATGCCTGAAACCCTGTTCTTCGTCCGCTGGCCTGACGACTCCACCAGCCGCTGCTACTCGCCCTCCAGCACGATCCGCGAGGCCTTCGAGACTGGCCGACGCTACCCACTGGCGGACTTCGTCGAGCGCAGCCGCGCCGCGCTGGAGCACGCCAGCGCCCGCGTGACGCAGAAGTACGGCTTCGGCTGTGGCCAGGCTCTGGCACAGATCCACGCCATCGAGCAGCGCGCCGCGCTCTATCCCGACGGCGGCCACGTGGTCGTCGAATCCTTCGAGTCCTGAACCGAGATGCCCATGAGTTCCCCGATCTCCCCCGTAGCCGAACCCCGCCGCGTTCCTGTCGCCATCATCGGCGGCGGCCAGGCCGGCTTGTCGATGAGTTGGCATCTGAAGCAGGCCGGCATCGAGCATGTGGTCTTCGAGCGCGACCGCTGCTTCAGCGAGTGGCGCAAGGCGCGCTGGGATTCCTTCTGCCTGGTGACGCCCAACTGGCAATGCCGCCTGCCCGGCCACCCTTACGCCGGTCCCGATCCCCAAGGCTTCATGCTGCGCGAGGAGATCGTGGACTATCTCGACGCCTACATCGCACGCTTCAACCCTCCGGTGATGGAAGGCGTGGAGGTGACGCAGCTGCAGCGCGGCGCGGACGGCCGCTTCCTGCTGGCAACCAGCGCCGGCCCCTGGATCGCGGAACAGGTGGTGCTGGCCAACGGGGTCTACCAGAAGCCGGTGATTCCACGCGAGGCCGAGCGCCTGCCGGCGGACATCCTGCAACTGCACTCCTCCAGCTATCGCAACCCGCAGTCGCTGCCGCCCGGCGCAACGCTGGTGGTGGGCAGCGGCCAGTCCGGCTGCCAGATCGCCGAGGACATCCACCTGGCCGGGCGCCAGGCGCATCTCTGCGTCGGCCGTGCGCCGCGTTCGCCGCGCATCTACCGCGGCCGCGAAGTTACCGACTGGCTGACCGAGTCGGGCTACTACGACATCCCCTACGAGCAGCATCCGCAGAAAGCCACGGTGCGGGAGAAGACCAACCACTACCTGACCGGCCGCGACGGCGGGCGCGAGATCGACCTGCGCCGGCGCGCGCTAGAGGGCATGCGGCTGCACGGCTCTTTCCGCGGCGTGCAGGATGGAACGATGCTGTTCGCGCCCGACCTGCGCCACAACCTGGACGAGGCCGACCGCTCCTACAACAACATCCGCACGCTGGTGGACCAGTACATCGCGCAGGCCGGCATCGACGCGCCGCAGGAGCCGGCCTACCAGCCGCCCTGGGCACCCGCCGAGGAAGTCACCGCGCTGGACTACACCGCCGCCGGCATCACGAGCATCGTCTGGGCCATCGGCTTCACGCCGGACTATGGCTGGGTGGACCTACCGGTGTTCACCGGCCGCGGCCACCCGGTGCAACGCCGTGGCGTCACGCCCGTGCCCGGCGCCTACTTCCTGGGCTTGTCGTGGCAGAACACCTGGGGCTCGGGCCGGCTGGCCGACGTCGGCAAGGACGCGGAATACCTGCTCGGCAGCATCCGCCGCCTGGCGGGCCTGCCGGAAGCCGCAGCCGCCTGAAGCGGCTTTTCAGCCCGGCAACCGTGCACGCAGGCCCGGCAGGGCGATGCCGGCAACGCCACGCAGCGAGGCGCGGCCGATGTCCATCCAGTCGAAGTAATCGCGCCACAGCACGATGCGGCCGTCCTGCACACGAAAGGTGCCGCAGACCCAGAAGCACATCTGGAACGGGCCGACCTTGAGCAGGTCGGTGCGCTCGGTCAGCACGGTGTCGTCGTTGACCGCGATGGAATGGATCTTCACGCCGAAACCGCCACCGCGGCGCAGGCCGCGCTCGAACAGGCGCGCCACCTTCTCGCCGCCGCGGATCGTCGGCAGCGAGACGTTGGTGTAGACCAGATCCGGGTCCAGCAATGCCGCCATGGTGGCGTAGTCATGCTCCGCGATGGCATGCAGGAAGCGCGTGACGATGGCGTCCGGCTTGGCGATGGATTCCACTTTGCTCTTGCGGGTGCTGGCCATGGGCATGCTCGGTCAGGTTGGGGCGGATGCATCCTAGCGCCGTCGAACGCAGGCGTGACTGGCCTGGGCGCCCGCGCCCCGCGGCTCAGAACACCGTGTGGCAGTCGCCGTCCACGCAGAGCTCCGGCGAGGGTCCACCGAAGTACCAGGCCGCCAGTGCGATCAGCAGCAGCGCCAAGGCCAACAGCAACCAGTTTCGGACGTTCTCGGACATAGGCGGCGGTTCGTGGGTCTAAGCCATCATCGGCTCTCCCAGGATTTTGGACCAGCGGCCGGCCGACAAGTGCCCCGGCGGGCAAGGCGCACTGCGTTTGCAGGGGGACTCGGAAGCCCGCCAGCCGTTACCGTGGGCGCTATTCCGGGGGCCGCCGGCCCTCGCCTGGAGCGAGCATGTCCAAGACCGTTCTCCTGACAGGGGCCTTCGGCAACATCGGCACCCATGTCCTGCGCCACCTGCTGGCGGCCGGGCACCGCGTGGTCTGCCTGGAATTGGCCTCCGACCGCAACCGCCGCAGCGCCGCGTCCTTCGGTGATCGCATCCGCGTGATCTGGGGGGATCTGCAGCAGCCCGAGGTCATCCGCGACAGTCTGGCCGGGGTCGATACCGTGGTGCACATGGCCGGCATCATCCCGCCGCTGTCGGAGCGCAACCCGGCCCTGGCCACCGCCGTCAACGTGGACGCCACCGCGGCGCTGATCGATGCCATGGAGGCTTCCGCGCAGGCACGCCGGCTGGTCTTTGCGTCCAGCATGGGCGTAGCCGGCCAGGAGCAGCACCGCCGCCAGCCGCCGCTGACCGTGGACCTGGCGCCGTCGCCCTCGGACCACTACGGCCAGACCAAGGTCCGCTGCGAGGAGATGATCAGGGCCAGCACGCTGCAATGGTCGATCCTGCGCATCGCCGCCTGCCCGCCGATGGACCTGGGAACCGGCGACCCGACCCAGCTGGCCATCATGTTCGAGGCCAGCGTGGACGGACGCGCCGAGTTCGTGCACATGGACGACGCCGGCCTGGCCTTCGCCAACGCCGTGGACTGCGATGCAGCCATCGGCAAGGTGCTGTTCATCGGCGGCGGCGAACGCTGCCGCACGAACGCCCTGGCCTTCTACAACAGCCTGCTCGGCACCATGGGCCTGGGCCCACTGAATCCCGCCAAGTTCCGCCCCGGTCCCAGCTACTTCTTCGGCGACTGGCTGGACACGCAGGAGAGCCAAGACCTGCTGCGGTTCCAGCGCCACAGCCTGGAGGACTACTTCACCGCGATGCGCCAGCGCGTGGGGTTCAAGCGGCACCTGATGCGGTTGGTGGCGCCGCTGGCGAACCGGCACATCGAGAAGCACTCGCCGTATGGCTGAAAAAGCGGCGCCAACGAAAAACCCGATGCTCGCGGGGGCTTCTACCAACCCGGTTGGCAGGCGCGATTGGACTCGACAATTCCGCAGGAGCGGAATTGAGCGCCCGCAGGGCAGCCCTGAGCGCAAGCGAGGGGTGAGGCTCATGGATGAGCCGAACAGCCACGACCCGAAGGGGCGTTGGTGAG